>NZ_JBSWYP010000015.1:0-76982 GCF_056161185.1 Ruegeria sp. ABV3_008
CCTGCCACGTGGCGAACGCGGAGAGGGGCGAGACAGGACAAATCGACAAGAGTGGTGCGGCCCGCAGCGCAGGCGCGCGAGGACACGGTCTTGTCTATTTGTCTTGTCCGAGGGGGGAGGCCGCGCCTTCCCCCTGACGTCGGGTGGCGTTTGGCTTGTCCAAATCCCGCCTGACCCACAAAAGAAGCCAAGGGATCTTTGATCCTGCGGAAGCGCAAAAGAGATCGTCACCCGAATGGGCAGATCACAACGGCATGAACCGACCATGACCCAAAGCCCCTGCCCCGGCTCGCAAGAAACGGTTCAGGGGCTACTGCGTCAGGGAGATCATGCTGGGGTGTTCTGGGTGGAAGCCGGCGTGCCGGCTGGAACCTAGAGCCCGGTCACGAGCCGACAGGCTTGGGATTTGCCAAAGAAACAGACTGTAACCCGAAGTCACTCACCGACCGGAACATACCCTCGACGGAGCTTTTGCTTTTCGAGATTATAGAGCGCTTCACTAGCCTGGGCTTCGTCATCATACGTCACCATCATGGCTTGCCCGTTTGTGCCAATACGTCCCCAGGTACGAAGGACAGACATCTCCCCAAACAGCGTCGGCTGCAGTTCAATTCCATAGAACCGCGCCATGTTAACATTCGGGTCAACATGGATGAGGTGGACAGGTGTGGTGTCTGTCAGTTCCATGATGTGATTGTCGGCGAATTCAGCGCGACTGTCCAATGACATTGCGAAATCAATTCCTAGGAAAGGATTCTGATCCTCGGTGGCAACCAGGCCCAATCTTCATATGGGATGTTCGACAAGACTTCAGGATGACACTCATGCTCCGTTTCTCTACCAGGACCAATTGATCCGCGCGGGGAACTAAGCCGGTAAAGCATTTTACTGAGGCATAAGCCTAGTCTGGATACTCATATGCACTTAAGGTTGTTCTGATTTTTGACCAAAGGGAATTGTTGTGCGTAAGTCTTTTTCTTTAATAATCTTGGTCTTGGCTGCTTGCACAGCCGACATTCAATCGCCTGAACGACTGTCATCGCGAGTTGCACAGGCATCAACCTATGAGTTGTGTTCAGCCTACTTGTTACCTCAAACCACTTCGAGAGGTAAGCTCATGATTGAAGCTGAGTTGGCAGTCCGAGGGGTAAGCCAATGCAACTTGGGGAGTTACGGTCAAGTGAGCCTTTCGACGTTCGGAACCAAGGCCTACCAACGCTCTAGCTCCCCTTCAAACTCTGTGGCTGGAACTGACTATGATTGTGGCGATTTCTCCAGTGGGGCGGCGGCACAGAAATTCTTCTTGGCTTCCGGCGGTCCCATATCTGATCCATACAACCTGGATGGAGATGGTGACGGACTTGCTTGCGAGTGGGGCACTCAAATCAGGCGGATTTCACAATACCGCCGACCTTCTGCGGCAGTCAGAACGTCAGCATCACGTTGTTACACCGGTCCAAGAGGCGGCACCTATACGATTACAGCAAGCGGAAACAAGAATTACGCTGGCTGTTAGGATCAACAATTGAGGCATCTCGCACAGGTTTCACATAACATCCAGTTCCCAGACTTATCCTGGCTTTCAAAATGCCGCCGTTTGGTCTGCATAGGAAACTGTGGGTTTCGAACTTCTAGTGCTGCTCAATTGTCGCGGCTCAAAGAAGCACACACGAATATCCTCGAAGTACAAGTTCCGCATTGCTTTGGGCCGTAAATACGAGATGGCTCAAAGCGCCAGTTTTGTCACACTATGGAAATCAAGTACTTGGCCAATTTTCTACCGGCGATAGACTGAACTTGAGGTGACTGGAATGGCGCGCGAGCAAGCAGACAGTTTCATATCGAGATTTTTGTTCCGTAGTTCCAAGGAACGCGACCAGGAAACTGTTAGAACCGGTGCTGAAACAGCGCCAGCCATCGATGACGTTGAGGAAAACGAGCTAGTCTGGGCGACAAATGGGGAACGGCCGGTCCGAAAGCTCGTTGAGCGCATTCTGAATGGCTCAGATGCTCTCGTCGTCACCGGATACCAGGACTTCCTGTCTGCGATGTCCATCATTCTCAGTGTTCGGCCGCGAATAGCAACAGAACCTCCCAAAACGATCCGGATCATATTTGGGACAAACACCGACAACCAAAGTCGGTTGAATGGAAGTGAACGTGGGTTGTCTGAACAAGCCCGCGATTACTTTCTTGAAACACGTGGGCTTTCGCTGCGTTCACTCGACGAATTACGGGCTGTTCTAGCCTACGATGCGATCAAATCCGGCGCTATTTCTCTTCGTATTTTCGACACAGAGCTTGCTCAGGAGCGCCTTGGCCGTTCCCACGCGATGTTGCACGCAAAGCTCTTCGCCAGTGACGTCGGCGTGCTCGCGGGCAGCGCCAATTTTTCGGTTGGCGGCCTAAGTCGCAATCTTGAGTACGTCGACGATCTGCAAGCGTACCCTGATCTCGCTGCAACACGCCGCAAGGCCGCAGAAGGATTCTGGACGCTTGGCACAGATTGGACGGAACAAGCGCTCGAAATTTTGCGGGCACTTCTGAGGCCTGTGAGTGCCGAAGAAGCTCTCGCTCGCACAGTTCATGAAATGACGTCCTTTGAGCCTTGGCGCGTCGGCGGCGACGGCGCGGCTGGGCGTCCGCCGCTACCGTTTCAGGCCGATCTCGTCTACGAGGCTGCTGGCACAACATACGAACACGGGTTTGCATTCGTAGAGGCTCCAACTGGTGCCGGAAAGACCGACATCGGCAAACATCTCGCCACAGTCTTGCCGACGATGCACTCCGGTGTCGTGTTTCGACACGGCGGCGAACGCCCTGATCAAACACGAAATGGCGCGCTCGGTATTATTCCAGCAAGCGTTCTTAACAACTGGGACAAAATCAAGCCCACGAACCTCTCCCTTATCAAACATAGCCAGTTATCAAGGAAGAAGGATGATGAAGCCGAGGAGCTCGGAGAGATAAACCGAGGCGCGCGCTCGGCGGCGTCCATGATCGTCGACGAAAGCCATCGACTTAATTCTCGCTATCTCGCACCATCGCGACGTTCACTCGTCTTCGAACAGAGCCCTGCGATCTGGACATCGTGTTTGTCGGCGACACTGATGGGAAACCAGGGTTTGGACGGATTGCTCGCCTTCCATGAACGACGTGCGTCGATCTACGTGCCTCCCGAAATCACGGCAACGATCAACGACAATCTCAAACGAGGACGCGAGAGAGCATCAGAGTTGAATGCACTACGCGACTTTCGGCAGAACTTTGAGGACCGTCAGCGGTCTGGCATGGATGACATGTTCCTGTCTGAAGCAGACCTCGCACAACCAATTGTGGAAGCCGAAGAACGACTTGCGGGCAAGCGGTTAGATCCTCGCGAAATTCAGGCCGACATGGCGGACGCACTGGCCCCCTATGTCGTTAGACGTCAGCGGCATTGCATTGGAGAATCCAAAAAACGCGGACTGGGAATCTTTGCATACCCTGAGATCGAGAGCATCCGGATCGACGCCAATCTCACGCCAGAGCAATCAGCCATCCTGGGCGAAATCAGAAAACTCGCCGAGAGCATTTCGACGGGCACCACGCTTGTGTCTGCCGACCCGAAACGAGCGGGCCACACAGAGGTCCGATTTCACGACAAGGCGCGGATCCACATTCGGAATTTCTTGGCGATCTTAAGGTCGTCGATCACCTTCGCTGAAGATGATTGGGAACGTAGACGAGCTGTGGACGCAGATGGACGCGGCCCCAAATCCATCGGCGAGAGCATGAGGCGCTCAGAACGTGAAAGTCGCGGAGGGAAGATCGCAACAATCACTATCCCACCAAAGAGCGGCGAACTCCCCCTCGACAAACGGACCACTACGCCAATTTGCGACCGCATCGGGGAACTGCTGCAGAGCTCGGAACTTGATGCAATCGATGAGCAGCGCGCCGAACATATGGCAGAGATGCTCAATCTGCATAGGCAGGTGATTTTCCTCTCTGAGCGGATTGGTGTGTTGGAGGTCTACGCACGCCTCCTTTCCTCTCGAAAGGGCTCCAAGCCCGACGTGATACTCGTGGCTGCCAATCACAAATTGGGTCCCGGAACCGGGATTACCGTCGCCCGAAATGGCGCTGAAGCCCAAGAATACCTGGCTCTCGATGGAAAGAAGGCGTCCGACGACCATCGCCGAGCCATGTTCATGACCTTTCAAATGGCAGAGGGCATCAACCTCCAGCGTGCACGTGCCCTCGGAATTGTCGGCGTGACCTCAGACATCAAAAGTATGCTTCAGGGACTTGGTCGGATTGACCGCATCGATAGTCCGCATTCCAAGATTACCTACACCACCTTCGATCTTCCTGGGCTTGTTCTGTCGTCTGACAAAAAAGGTCGCGATCGCATAGAATCCATCGCCCTGCTTTCAGGGGTCGGTGCTTCAGATCTCGCAGACGAGTATCTTGAGTTTTCTGCCGGCGACCTGACGGACCTGATCTTAGAGCAGCACAAGAAGCCACGGCCACTTCGCCGAAACAATCTCTACGATCTGGTCGAAGACATGCGGCGTAAGCTGCCAGACGATCTCCTTCAGTCCATGGAGCGCATCAAGCCTAAAAGTCTTTGGGGTGCTGAACTTTGTCTTCTCGCCGGCAAATCACCAATGACCATCATAGCGCTTGGTGGGCGCTCACCATCGCTGATCGAAGCGTCTTATCTGCCGCCACGACTGTTGGCCGTCCGCGAGATCAATGACCGCCAAGAAATCATCCGGGATCAGCCAAAAGTGACGAGGCTGCTGCGTGAGGCCTATGGTGTTACCGTTAAGTCTGGGAACCACCGGGCCCGGCCGACGGAAGCAGAGTTGAGTTCTGTGATCGAGGATCTCCAACCGACTCTGGAAGGCCTGGCACACTGGGATATCCGGCCCGAGCGAACGGTTTCACTCTTGGAGTCTTTGGATAGGTTTCTCGCGTCCGGCCCCTCAAAGAACCAGGGCTACAACCGGTTCGGGCACTTGACGCTGCCATCGCTAGAGAAACTCGCAGAATCCTGGGCCCAGGAACTCGACTCATTCTGGATTGAAGCCAAAAAGGATGTCAGCCAACGTAGCGCTGAGTGGCGAGAGATACCGGATTATCTGGGTATCGACGCGATCTATGACTTCTTTGCACGACAACCGTCAAAGACACTTTCATTGGTGCGTTCTCGGATGGAGGAATTATTCACCGCGGCGGAACAAGCGTCGCGAAACGCCAACACTCAGATTCTAGATCGGATAGCTGTAGTGTTTCGTTCAGATTAAAATTGGAATTTGTGGTTGCTATACAACGCGCGACGGCTCAAAGCCTTTTGCCCTTGATGCCAGTGCAACGCTCCTAGGAGGTCATTGACGAACCAGATATTTTTGACGCTATCTCTTTGCCAATCTTCTGCCGAATATTGTAACCTGCAATCAATGTCTGACTTCAGCAAATACATTATCTATGTGGATGAGAGTGGCGACGCCAATTGGAAAGCCACACCCGAGTTTCCGCTACTTTGCGTCAACTACTGTATGTTCGAGAAAGAGCATTATCTCAATGAGTTGATCCCACGCTTCAATCGTTTGAAGTTCAAGTATTGGGGCAGCGACAACATCATTCTGCACGAGCGAGATTTACGCAAATCTGACAAAATCAAGGACCCTGCCGTTAGATCAAAGTATGAGCGTTTAAAGGGTGACCGGCGCCGCGATTTTATGGACGAGCTAACGGATTTGATGAGCGATGCACAATTTCGTTGTTTCTGTGTCGTGATCGACAAGCCCAAAGTACCAGATCGTCATAAGTCTTTCGACCCTTACCACATTAGCCTGTCGAGGGGATTCAGGCAGATCGAATACTATCTGAAGATCCATGATCCTGACGAGCTGTCTAAAGAACTTCATGTCGTATTCGAGGCCCGCGGTCGGGACGATGACGCCGCCCTAAGTAAGGCTTATAAACAGGTTTCGGTTCAGGGTTCATTGTTGGGCCCGGTTGCAGCTTATGATTTTTCAAACTTCCGACTTGAGTTGATGGACAAGAAAAGTAACTCCACGGGCCTCCAGATCGCCGATCTAACTGCGCGGCCCATCGGAAATCACTATCTTCATTCGTCTGGACAAAAATCAGCAACGGACCAACGTGCTATCAGTGTCTTGCTAGAAAAGCTGCATTTTTGCAGAGGCACGAAGTGTGAAATTGGGCAATATGATGTGTTTCACGAGGGCCTTTAAAATCCAAAGGCGAGCCTTGGCTCGCCAATGAACGGACGGTTAGACCATCCCTTTACTGGTTTAAATATAGTCAAATAAGTGAACTATTCAAGAACGCGATGACGAAGTTAGCACGCATGATCCTGATTTTAGCTGATGCGATACATCCAAGAACCGTACCCGTTGCAAGTTATTGGCAAATAGCAGTTTGAGCAGAGGTTGTGGACGGTCGATTCCACTCAATGAGTTAGAGAAGCGCGCTCAATCGTTTCCCTCAGCCCTCAAAGTCCTCTGCATCCTCTGCAATGGCATCAATGGACACGTCCTCAGCAGTTGGCTTGTCCTGCTTGATCCGCGGCGCCGCCTTCTTCCATACAGACAGATTGGCGCCGACTTCGCCATAAAACAGAGGAACGACTTCCTCTAAGTCAGATATGAAGTTGGCCTGCTGAGTGAACCGTCCACCAAGGCGTTTTGATAGGAAAACGTGGAAGCCGTGTGTAACGAGGTGGTCCTTGCCTTCTTGGCAGATATCAATGTCTTCCCGTAGATCCGAGACCAAATGCTGTGTCGGCTCGCTAGCGCCGGGCCAAAGCAACCGTACATAAAGGCCTTCCATGCTATCGACCTTGATTTGTCGCAGCAGCCAATTCAGCCTGGCTTTGGTCGACTTCTTATCTTCAGGCGCTCGGATGGTCATTCCGACGTCAACGCACCGCCGCTTCAGATCAGCTGTAACTTCGATAGGAGCGGCCGTGTCCGGCACATCCAATGTGCATTGCAGCTGATGTTGCTCGCGAAGCATCAGCAGTTCATCCTTTTTCCGCTGCGCCGGATCATTGATGTGCTTACGCGACAGTTTTTCACTGACGGATGTTTCGACAAGGCGACTCAGGATGAGCGACAGATCACGGGTTTCCTGGTGCCAAGCGTCAATCACGATCTGCGCTTCGGGCGACCGCGCCGGAATTACACCGCCAGAGGACACCAGTTTATTCAGGTCACCCCATTCCTTGGGCATCCTATGGAAGCCCTGAACGCCAGCGCTCTCATGATTGAGGAAGCGCCTAAGCTCATTCAACAACAATAGTTGGTCCTTGTCCTCGACTTGCTCATTGCTGATCAGCAACTCGGCAGTCGTGACCACATGCATCCATGACCAGTGATACACAGGAATCTTGGATCTGCTCTTCCTGACTTCCTCGACAGGGTGAGCGGTTGGGGTGGTTGCGAATTGATTGGATATCGTGATGACGCAATCGACCCCGTTCTCTTTCGCGAGTGCGCGGTATCTTTCGACCTGCTCAGCATCGAGGGTGTTGTTCCCAACTTTAGTTTCAACAAGGGCCTTCCACTCGCGAGAGCCAACCTTCAGGACTATTAATCCGTCTGGCCGATCCTTGATTGTCTTGGACTGGTTCTTGAAAACCACCTCTGTGAACGCATGAACCTGTGCCCGTTTTCCACGCTTTTGACCCACTGATTGCAGCAATGCGGCTCCCAATTCTTCAATCTGAACCATGCAGGCCAACACGATGGACGTTGTGCGACCTTCCTTTGAAGTGGTTGAGAGAACAGGAAACAAACGGGCGGCTTCGCCTTGAGCCAGGTAATCTGGCAATTTCTCAGTCATTTAGGTGCCTACAACTTGAAATTGAATGTCATGTCTCAAATAGACAGTCGCATAGGCATTCCGTCAAGATTGCAGTCAATCCCGGATGTTAAGAGGCAGTCCACTGCCTCGGGCCTCTGACTGAGCATCCAACCTCTGGTCGCGCGTAGTCGTAACACCCTTTAGTTCCGAATCTTCTCCAGCAATTCATGATAGGAAAACTCGAAACCCACGACCTGACCAAACAAAAGCGAAAGCAAAATAAGGCCAGCTGAAAAGCCCGAGAAAACGGTCATGAAAAAAACCGGCATCCACACGGAGAGAACGCGCAACATTTTCTTTTGGTGTTTGGTTTCAAATGCGATGGCGGCCGCGACTTTGTCTTCCCTAGTGTCGTATTCCGCGTTCAACACCGCGCCCATTCTTTGCACCAGCCTTGCATTAACCATCGAGATGCCCAACGTCCATGCAACGAACAGCATTAGCGATGTACCCAACAAAGCGGCGATCAGGACTGTATCCCATGTTGCCAAGTTGTCTTTGGTGAAGGTCCATATTGCAAAGAAACCGGCGTATCCTAGGGTTACGATAATGTTGTTGTAGGCTGCTGCTTTGTCGAACATCTGAGATTGCATAGCCACAATCCGTTGCTCCAGACTTTCTTGTAAGCGCTCTTCAGCCGCCACCAAATATTCATGTCCATCGATCCATCTTTGGTTTTCGAGCATCCGTATCGCGAACCGTTCGTCGCTGATTTCTCGGGCGAGCTTGTGGACGCCAATGCGTTCCAGATACTGAACTAGTGCCTCTAAGTCACGGTCAACTTCCTCAATAGTCCTGCCGTCAATGTCTTTTCTTTGCTTGTATTCTTGTTCGTCCATTACTGTTTCGACCTCAATTCTTAGGCTCCATCAAATCTATCTGAAGCAGTCTTTTTCTATTGGGAAAGGTCGCCGTACAGGCAGAATACCGGCCAATGGGATACCCCCCTTCCGGGTTCATATTCAAATAGTAAAAAGGCGCTGTTGATGCTCGGGTGTTTTTTGATCTGAATATCGGCAAGCCACTCTTCAGCCTGTGTTGAGTCTAGCCAGGGTTCCGCAGTGTGGATTAGCAGTACATCGACACAAATGCTCCGCTTCGAATAAGCAACACCTTTCTTAGCTATTAGCTGCTCCAACTTAGATACGAGTCGGTCTTTCGACCATTGCATATCCAGAAACAGCTCGCCGCAATTTGGGTTCTCGTCTTGGGTAGCTCGGCGCTTGTGGTCACTTTCAACCATCTGGACCAATTCGACACCAAGTTGTAGTCCGTCGACTTTCACAAAACAGTCTGGCGGGTCCATCGAATTAGATTTTAGTTCGCGTGCCCGAATGCCGAACTCTGCTTCGACAGACCTAACCCACTCGGCGGCTGTGCTCAGTTCGACAATGGCTTTTTCTTCATCGGTTTCTGCATTGAATACACCTGCATAGCCATGCCCTTTGTTGAAGTTTTTGATCCAAGTTTCATACTGATCTTCATCACTCATTTCTGAGACCTCACACCCGAGCCATCACCATTATCTGCTAAGAATACGGCTCCGGCAGACACCAATGCGGACTGGGGAGCTTCTGTATTAAAGGTTTGATTCCGTCTCCTCGGCCTAACCGCTCTTGCTCGTTTGCATAATGATGAGCTGATGGCCAATCTCATCTGTTTGCTATCAGCTAAAAGGAATCCTAAATCGGGTTGGCTTCAGCAAATTTCCGAATGTATGCGAGAAATGCACGGTCGGGGTCTTTGGGTGGTTCCATTCTTGCTGACCAGTCACGCCATTGGCCCTCAATGTAGTAGATGTCATACCCTGGATGGCGCAGACGAGCAGTCTCGTAGGTTTCGGTTTTTAAAGCGTCACCTCGTTTTTCCAGCCAGGCCGGACGCGGCTTGATACTTGGGATAACAGGTATTTGAACTTTCTCTTCCTGTTCTTGAGCTTTCGCCTTACGTCCAACGGACGAAAACTTTAGAGCGCGTTCCGCAGCCCCCTGCCCTTCTCCGTCCTTTTTCCACCAGCGCAATTCAACGTGGGTCACACGGCGCCCGGTCTTTATTGGATCGATCTCTACCATGTAATCCGACAGCGCATTGACTTCAGCAATTGCTGGTTCGATCGCGCGTAGCTTCAGGTTGCTCCAGTTGGTTAGCTTACCCTTTGGTACACCTAGAATGCCGCGCAGATCATCGACAGAAAACTTCTCTGATGAACGCCAGCGAAGATTGCCGCGCTTTTGCACGATCTCGTACAACGTCAGCGCATATTTCGAACTCAGTGCGAACATGATCTCTCGCTGTAAACGGGCAAAAACTGTCGAATTGGTAATAATTTTGCGCAACCGCGCTGGGATCTCGTATTCAATTAGCCCATCGCTTCGCGCTGTTTCCACGTTGCCACCCAACAACTGGACCCGCTCGACCGCAGGTTCGCCATCCCATACAACTTCCACTTTCACAATGGCGGACATCAATCGCTCAATAGACTCCCCTACCCTGTCGTTCGAATTATGCGACCCACGCAGCATGGATTTCTGGATAACATGGCTGACAGGCTTGTCGATCGCATCCCAAGCGTTTTCCAAAAGCTGATTGTAGATCCGCCGATCGTTAAGCGTCAGCGGTGTTACCTCAATCACGTCTACAAGCTCACCAGGCTTGACCAGGCTTTCAGAATTTGGCCGTGCGTCCAAAGTGCGGTATGGTTTTTTTGACATGTACTGCCCAACACCTAATTATTACTTTTGTATGGCGTATGATGTAAGCATAGCCATCACTGTTGTCTCGGTCCAGCACCCAATCTGTAGTTTTTCGAATCAGTATCGAGTCTCGCGTGATTCGAAGGAGGTCTCACAAACCCCAATAAAACAAGGGTTTTTCGAATCACCTCACTCGTCCCCAAAAGTAGGATTTACGCCCGTCCCGAAATGTAAGCTTTAACCATCCGAAACGTAAGGCAAAGCACCCCAATCTGTAAGAATTTACGCCCGATATGTAAGAGCAACATATCACAAAGCATTGATTTTAAAGATATAACGATCGTATGAACAATTGAATCCAAGAATCTTGAACAAGATTGTTTTTTATATTTGGGATTTTGGGGGATTGGTACCTGACAACATCGTCAGACATCAAAATCACCCGTATTAGATGTTCTGGGTTAGAATGTTGATACTAATGACCTCCGGTTACCCTCAATTTCCGCTCCTGTGGCATTTGCCTTCGAATTTCCCTTTTTTTACGTGATCTGCCTCAAAAACCACACTTGAGCCGATTCACCATTCGGGGCATGATTCACGAAAGGCAGATTTCTACAGGACAAAACCTATGACCACCTCCCCCTTGCCCCCTGTTGGGCTGGAAGAGATTGAGCAACTATCTGATCGTGCCAGTACCGTGATGGAGCGATTGCGCGATCGAGTATTCTCCCCTGGCACGGAGAAAACGCTAAACCTAAATTTTAATGTTCGCTCCGCAGCCGAGATGGTAGGTCGATCAGAGAAGTTAATCCGTGATGCTGAAGCGGACGGCCGCTTGCCTGAGCCGGAAAAAGACCCAGTCACTGGAAGAAGGACCGGGTACTCACTGTCTGACATAAACCGGATGCGGGAAGTGTTCGGTACATTACCTCACCGTGCAACAGATGATCCAACACTGGTTTTGTCAGTTCAGTCATTCAAAGGTGGCGTAGGAAAATCGACGGTAACGACCCATCTTGCCCAATTCCTCGCACTTAAAGGCTATAGAGTTTGCGTTATCGATTGCGACAGCCAAGCTTCAACGACTTCGATCTTTGGCCTTAATCCTGACATTGACGTGGATGAGACTGAAGATACGCTTTACCCGTTCTTTCAGCATGGTGGGCCGCAGACTCTTCATTATGCTTTACGTGCTACGTATTGGCCTGGCATTGCGCTCATCCCTGCAAACCTCGGTCTCTATGACGCTGAGTATGAATTCGCAGCTCGGATGGCCAGGGATCAAGTTTTCGTGTTGGACCGTTTGCGAGATGGGATCAGCACCATAGCCGATCAATTCGACGTAATCCTTCTGGACCCGCCGCCTGCGCTGGGAATGATTTCTCTTTCAGTGCTTAGAGCAGCAAACGCGATGGTGATCCCTGCCCCGCCGAATAATATCGACTTTGGATCTACAGCCCATTTTTTGAAGATGATGGGGGCAACGTTGAATGAACTAGCTCAACATGGCGGAGCTCGTGATTATTCATTCGTGAAGATTCTGGCCACCAAGATGAACGACAACAAGTCTGCGCACGCAGCCATTAAACGAATGATGGACGCGGTGTTTCCCCAAGACATGTTGGCCAGTGTTTTGAAGGACAGTGCCGAGATTGACAACGCTACAGCGAACTTGGGCACGGTGTACGAGATTACAGGACCTGCAGCTCGCACAGAAACCCACAAACGCTGTCGGGCATATCTGGACGCGGTGGGACGCGAGGTTGAGGTTTTGATGCGCAAAACCTGGCCCAGTCACTATGCTGCATTGCGCAAGGAGGGAGTGTTATGAGCAAGAAACATGACGCAATTTTCGATGACGTACTAAGCGGTCTCGATAACGGCACTGCCCCCAAAGCCGAACGCGCTGGCGCTCGCTTTCTAAACCGCTCTAACAGGGTTGCGGAACGGATGTCGGGGGATATCGAGGAGAAGTCCCTGAGGTGGGTTGATCCGGGGGAATGCCGTATGTGGGAGCGACATAACCGAGCGTATGAACTTCTATCTGAGGACAACTGTCGAGACCTGATTGACGGGATCCGCAGTCAGGGTCGACAAGAGTTTCCAGCTATCGTGCGCAAGACAAACGATCCAAATCAGCCGTATGAAGTGATTTGCGGTGCAAGGCGGCATTTTGCAATCAACTGGCTACGCGCCAATAACTATCCACAGTTTCGCTACTTGGTTGATGTTCGAGAGCTGACCGATGAGGAAGCTTTTAGATTGGGCGATATCGAGAACCGCGACAGAGAAGATATCTCCGACTATGAGCGTGCTCGTGACTATGCAGACGCTGTGACTCGTTACTACGGTGGTAAGCAAAAGGCGATGGCCGCACGGCTAGAAGTCAGTGAGGCTTGGCTTTCACGTTATCTGCAACTGGCCAAGTTGCCGAACGAGATCGTTGAGGCATTCCCTTCGATCCGAGAGATCAAAGAACTGCACGCCCGTACGCTAAAACCGTTTCTGGGTCGGCCTGAGGATCGTGAGATATTGCTGGAAACTGCGAGGCAGATGGCAACGGATGGGGTCAGCCGTGACGGCGTTCAGGTTATGAATGTTTTTAAGGCAGCGTTGAAACCTTCCGCTTCGACAAAAACAGATCCTGTGACTCTTCAATCATCACCCGAAAAGCCCGGGATGACTTTCAAGCGCAAAGGCAAAAAGATCGTGTTAGAGTTTCCGACCGACATACGCAAAGATGATCTACAGGAGGCCTTTTCGATCTTCTTGGACAGGCACTTTGCTACAAATCAGGATTGATTTGCTACTGTGATACTGGAAATTGCCAATTGGCAATTTCCCTGCAACGTTAGTTTTTCCAAAAAAATTGCCAATTGGCAATTTTAGCAATCTCGTCACTCAGATGTCGTTTTAACCACTCGGACTGGCTTCATCTCTGCCGGCTTAGTTGAACAGTGTGCCTAAGCCATTGGAGAGGCTTTCATCCGCTACAAGTCCGATGGCTGAAGATCAAAATTCGATCTGCCTAACCTGATTATGATTCAGAATCGCGATCACGCTGTTGAAATGAAACCAACTTATACGCAATCGAACTCTTGCCTGCGAGAACTCGGATTCGGAACAATTGGTACGGAGTAGGGCGGCCTTACGGTGGTTATTGGTTCTTCGGCAAATGCTCACCCCAACATGTCAGCCGCCGGGTTATCCGCGATGTCCACATCGTCGTAATATTTCTGCGCCTGGGCCATGGAGCGGTGCAGCGACAGGCGCATCGCGGCCTGGATCGGGGCGCCGTCCAGCGCGGCTTGCGTCAGAAAGCCGGACCGCAGCCCGTGGGGGGAGGCAAAATCCTCAGGCAATCCCGCCAGTGTCAGCCGATGCTTGACGATCTGGTAGATCGCGTCCGGGGACAGGCGGCGTTTCAGCACACGATCCGCTTTTGAGACTGGTCTGAACAGTGGCCCGTTCTTAATCTGTCCAACTTCGATCCAATGAACCAGCCCTTGGGCTGCGCGGCCTTTCAACACCAGCCGCGGCGTTTCACCTTTGGTTGTCGTCTTGGTCTCCAGCAGTGAAATCCAAACCAGGCTTTTCTCGTCGAACTCCTTCAGCGAGACGTCTTCAAACATCAACCCGGTGATCTCCGAGCGCCGTCTACCACCAGAAGCCCAACCCAGCATCAAGATGGCGCGATCACGGCAATCCCGCCGGGACCCCCGACAGGTGGCCAGCAGTTGTTCGAGGATGTCGCGGGTGATCGGGTGGGCGGATTTCGGGGCAGGGGGTCGAGCGGCGGCGCGGCGGGCTTTGGACCGAGCCTGTTTGACCTGCGGCGTGCCAAACGGGCTGGCCAGGTTCTTCATCCGATGAAAGGCCAGCCAGGAGGCGATGCGCCGATCCAGCGTTGATGGGGCAGGGCAGGCGAGGGACTTGCGCAGCCCCTGAGCAATTAGCGCTTCCGCGGTTTCACGCGCCACATCCGTTTCTGGTGCGTCATTGAGATCGCGCGCGTGATCGAGAATGAAGGCCAGCGCAGTGGTCTCGGATTCCGGCCAGTCCAGCGTCGCTGTGAACCGCGCGGATTTCCATGCGGTGACATAAATCAAATCCCGTTCATAGGCACGCAACGTGTTTTCCGGTGTGCCGCGTACATAGAGATCGGTGAGCGCGTCCTGATCTTCTGCGGAGAGGGCAGGGGAGGCGGCCGGGAGATATGGTGCAGGGGACTTCATGAGGCCCATCTTGCACCAAATTGGGGTGCAAATCAAACATACCTGATAAGCAATACTTATCGAGTGTAAAAAAGATTCGATGGCACAGCAAAAGTAACGAGCAAAAAGGCCAGTTTTTGCGCGTCACAAAATTAGAATGAAGACTTTGACGACATCCTCAGAACTCTGAAGACGACCCTGAACTTCAACGGCGGCTCCTAGTTTGGGATATGTTTCAGGTCAAAAGCGGATGCCTTAGCACGTCGGCACCGGACCTGTTGTTCCTCTGACGATGCACTCCAATTCGCAGCAGAGTCTGAAGTGTTCTGAATCGTCTGACGTAATGTATTTGGTGAATCTTTCGCCGGCGAGTTGTCCAATGGTTTCTGCCGGAATGCGAATTGTGGTGAGCCCTGGCTCAACATCCGCGGACCCCTTGAAATCTCCAATACCGATGATTGACAGGTCATTAGGAACCTTCAAGCCGAGGTTTTGGGCCGCAAACAAAGCGCCCTGTGCGATGACGTCGTTTCCGCAAAGTAAAGCGGTAGGGCGAGTACGTTCAGTCAGAAGAGATGTGGCCGCCTGCTTAGCCTGAGATATGCTGTATGGGGCTTCAGAATCACGTTCATTCGGAATGGAAATACCCTTTTCATAAAGCGCGTCACGTACGGCAGAAAGACGATTATGCGCCCGGTCATTGTCTGTGGTTTTGGGAAAGATCAGCCCAATGTCACGGTGCTCCAATGCAAGCAGGTGTTCTGCCGCAAGGCGCCCGGCCAAGCGATTGTCGGCTCCGACACACGGCAGCGGGCTGTCATTTGAGTAGTTCCATATAGCGAGCGCCGGTGTTCTCTGCTGCTTGATCAACTGAACAGTGGCTTTGGAATGCTCCAGCCCTACCAGCGCCACCCCGTCAATCCGATGCTCCAGCAGCTTGCGGACCATCGCGTATTCTCGGTCGAGATTATAACCGTGTGATGCCAGCAAAAGGGTAAACCCGGCACTGTCAATGGAATCTGAAAAGGCCTGAATGACTTCGGCAAAAATGGCGTGATTGATTGTTGGCACCACTAGGCCGATCGTGCCTGACCGTTTTCCATGCATCGTCTGAGCCGCGCGGTTGCGGATGTAGCCCAATCGCTGAACGGCCCGGTTGATCTTTTTCCGAGTCGCAGGGTTGACCAGATTGGGGTGGTTGAAGGTGCGGGAAACGGTCGAGGGTGAAACTTTAGCGGCCTTTGCAACGGCCACGATATCCACCTTATCCTTCTGAAATTTAGCCATAAAACCCTCTCGCACAGTCGATTTTATGAAAACATTTGCAATACTATTTTCATCGCCTAACCTGATTTGTCAACAACAGTAAAAGTGTGAACCGACGGGTTGGGAGGCCCTGAATGGAATTCATTTACTACTTCGGAGATGTGTTCACGCCGCTCTCGTTCCTGTTGCTTTTGGGTGGCACGATAGGCGGGTTGATCCTTGGGGCGACGCCGGGCCTGTCACCCACGATGGCGGTTGCATTGCTGATCCCGTTCACCTTCCAGCTTGAGGCCGCGCAGGGCCTGATCCTGCTAGGCGCTGCCTATACCTCGACTGTTGCGGGCGGCGCGGTCAGCGCCATTTTGCTGAAAATCCCCGGAGCGCCTGCCAATATCGCCACGACGCTGGACGGGCACACCATGGCGAAACAGGGACAGGGTGCGCGGGCGCTGCAATTGTCCTTTCTGGCCTCGGCCGTGGGTGGCATTTTTGGCGTTTTGCTTCTGATCTTCCTGACACCGGTTCTGGCGAAATGGGCGCTGGCCTTTGGTCCGTCGCACCTGTTCTGGCTGGCCATTCTGGGTGTAACGGTGATCGGAACGCTGGATTCCGCGTCGGTTGTCAAAGGGTTGCTGTCGGGTTGCATCGGGCTGTGGCTTGCGACCATCGGCTTCGACGACATCATGGGCGCGCAGCGGTTCATTTTTCATCCCGCCTTGGGCGGAGGTATCAACATCATTGCCGCCCTGATCGGACTTTTCGCAATTCCGCAGGTTCTGACGATGTTCGCCAAAGGTCGCCACAACGCCGGAGCCGAGGTCATCGAGGTGCAGCGCCACTCGATAATGGCCGCCTTCCGGGAGCTGTTCAGCCGCACGCGGGCCCTGAGCATCGGAACCCTGACAGGTTCGATCATCGGCCTGATCCCGGGTGTCGGTGGGCAGATCGCGGGCCTTGTGGCCTATGACCAGACCAAGAAGTTCTCATCCGAAAAAGACAAGTTCGGCACCGGTCATTCCGAGGGCGTCATTGCCGCGGAATCCGCCAACAATGCCATGGTCGGCCCGTCTCTGGTGCCGCTGCTGACCCTTTCGATCCCCGGAAGCCCCACCGCTGCGGTGCTGCTGGGCGGATTGCTGATCCACGGCATCTTCCCGGGATCAGACCTGTTCGACAACCACCCGGACGTGGCATGGACCTTCATCAACTCGATGCTGATCGGGCAGGTACTGATGTGCATCTTTGGCCTTTACGTTGCCGGTCTTGCGGCCCGTGTCGCGCAGGTGCCGCAATCGGTGATGGCTGCAATCGTCCTGGCGCTGTCCGTTTTCGGAGCATACTCGGTTCAGGGTTCGATGGGTGACGTCTATGTCATGGCCTGCCTGGGGATAGGCATGTTCTTTCTGGAACGGTTCGGCTTCTCCGCGGCGCCGCTGGTTTTGGGCCTGATCCTGGGACCCATCGCCGAAGCCAACTTCATTCAGGGCGGAATGATTGCTGACGCCACCGTGGGCAAGGCCGCATACTTCCTGAGTGGCGGGTTGAACCTGTTCCTGATCGCCATTGTGCTGGCCTCGGTCGCTTATTCGGTTTGGATGGAGCTGCGTCACCGTCGCTACACCACCAAAGAGGAGGCACAGGCATGAACCGTTCGCAGCATGTATTCGGATCAGGTCTTGTCTTTGCGGTCGGCCTTTGGGTGACCTGGGTCAGCTACACCCAGCAACCGGTCGAGGCGTTCCTGTTCCCGCGTCTGATCGCAACCGTTTTTGTGGTTCTGGCCGGATGGACGTTCGGCAAGGCAGTCATGGGATTGTCCAAGGTTGGCAACGGCGTCACGCGCACGATGTTTGTCAACATGCTGCCGGGTCTTATCGTGACGCTGATCTATGTGTTCTGGGCGGCCAAGTCGCTGGGCTTTTACACCGCGACGACAATCGCCTTCTTCATCCTGCTGTCGATCTATGACCCGGCGCCGCATTCGGACGTCAAAAGCTGGATCCGGCGCGGGATCATCACGGGCGTCTTCGTGGCGGTGATGTACGGCCTCTTTTCCATGCTTCTGAACGTCTACACGCCAAGGGAAATTCTGTTCTGACCGCGCAAACAGCGGAAGAACCTAATCAGGGAGGAAACGCAAAATGAAACGATTGATAGCCGGGGCGGCTTTGGCCCTCATGAGCCTGACGGGTGCGGCGGCGGCCGAGGACTATCCCGAACGGCCGATCATGATGATGGTCAGCTACGGGGCTGGCGGCGCGACGGACTTCCAGGCGCGGATCGTGACCATGACCGCCGGAAACGAGGACGCGCTGGGAATGCCCATCGCCATCATCAACAAGCCCGGCGCGGGTGGCCGCGTGGGCTGGAACTGGTTCGCCACGCAGGCGGATGCAGACGGCTATACGCTGGCGGCCTACAATGTTCCGCATTTCATCGCCCAGTCTATCAAGGGTGGCGTGGAATATTCGACCGACAGTTTCGAACCTATCGCGAACTGGGGTGCGGATCCGGCGGTATTTGTCGTGGGCGCCGACAGCCCGTTCAACTCGATGCAGGATGTCATTGCCTATGCCAAGGAAAACCCGGGCAAGCTGACGGTATCCGGTGCCGGATTGTTTGTGGGCCACCACATCGCGGCGCTGCAAATCGACAAGGCAGCCGGAACCAAGATGGCCTATATCCCGACCAAGGGTGGCGGCGCGGCGGCCATGAAGGCCGTGATTGCCGGTGAGGTTATGGGCGGCATCAACAACCTGTCCGACGCATTCCGCGCGCAGGAAGCGGGCAATGTCAAAATTCTGGGTGTCGCCGATCTTGAACGCAACGCGTTCCTGCCGGATGTTCCAACGATGATGGAACAGGGGCTGGACGTGGACAACTCGTCGGTCAATTTCCGGGGTGTGATGGTGCCAAAAGGAACACCGCCCGAAGTGATTGAAAAGCTGGCCGCGACAGTACCTGAGATGTTTGCCAATTCGCGTGTCGCCAAGAAGATGGAGGCCGGCGGGTCGCCCATGCACATCATGACCCGTGACGAGGTGATAGAGATGTGGGGCCAGCGTCAACAAACACTGAACGAACTGCTGGCCGGTCTCTGACCCGGACATTCTAAAACGGGGCGGAACAGGTCCGCCCCGGTCAATCTATCGAGGACCAAGATGAACGCTCAGGACGGGATTGCCCCCGAAATTGCCGAAGTGGACCGGATCGTCGAACGGGCGCGTGCCGCTCAGTCTGCTTTCGAAGCCAGTGGTAGTCAGGCGCTATATGACAAAGCGGCACTTGCAGCGGGATGGGCCATCATGGAACCGGAACGCAACCGGGCCCTTGCCGAACTGGCCGTGGAAACCACCGGCCTGGGTAACGTGCCCGACAAGATCACCAAGAACCACCGCAAGACGCTCGGGTTGCTGCGCGATATAGCCGACGCCAATACGCACGGGATTATCAGCGATGATCCGGCAACAGGTATCACCGAGATCGCGCGCGCCATCGGCGTGATTGGTGCGGTTGTGCCGTCGACCAACCCTGCCGCGACGCCGGCCAACAACATCATCAACGCACTCAAGGGCGGCAATGCCATCGTGGTGGCGCCGTCCCCCAAAGGTGTTGCGTCCTGCGAAATGCTGCTTGACTACATTCATGCCGAATTCGACAAGCTTGGGCTTAATCGCGATCTGGTGCAGATGCTGCCTGCGCCCGGGTCAAAGGCCAAGACACAACGGTTGATGGAGGCTGTTGACCGGGTGATCTGCACCGGCAGCCAAAACAATGTTCATCGCGCACAATCCTGCGGTACGCCGGCGGTGGCCGTTGGGGCTGGCAATGTCACGGTGATTGTCGACGAGACTGCCGATCTGCAGGCCGCAGCGGCCAAGATCACGGCCTCGAAGTGTTTCGACAACGCGACCTCCTGCTCGTCCGAAAATGCCGTCGTTGTGGTGGACGCGGTCTATGACGATTTTGTCACTGCGATGACTGCCGAGGGCGGCGCGCTGGTTCCGGCCTCTGACGAAGCAGGGATCGTTTTGCGGCTTTGGCCGGACGGGCACCTCAACCGGTCAGCCATCGCTCAGGACGCCGACAAGATGCTTGAGGCGCTGGGGGTGGCCGGGAAAGTCCCCGAAGGCACCAAGTTTCTGGCGGTTGAAACCGACGGGATTGGCCCCGATCACCCCCTGTCCGGGGAGAAGCTAAGCCGGGTTCTGGCCCTGTACCGTGCCTCGGACTATGCCGCCGCTAAAGCCACCGCAGCGCGCGTTCTGGCCCATCAGGGGGCCGGGCATTCGGTCGGCATTCACACCAGCGACGACGCGCGCGCGGTCGAGCTTGGTCGCGAGCTGCCGACCTGCAGGGTCATAGTCAATCAGGCGCATACATTTGCCACCGGTGGCAGCTTTAACAATGGCATGCCCTTTTCGCTTTCTATGGGATGCGGCAGCTGGGGCGGAAACTCAATCGATACCAACCTGCATTGGCGGCACTTTGTCCAAACCACCAAAATCGTGCGTGAAATAGCCCCCCGCGAACCCGCGCTAGAGGATGTTTTCGGTGCGTATTGGCAGGAGGCCGGGCAATGATGGAACCGCCAAAAGGCACAGTCCGCGACTGGCTGGACCAGAGGGCCGATCAGGGCGGAACCGGGTTTGTGTTCCCCGATGGCGCGCCGAATCTAAGCTGGGCGGAACTGCGCAACTCGTCCCGAAACGTGGCAAGCATGTTGACCCAGCTAGGCGTGCAAAAAGGTGAAAGCGTCGCCCTAGTGTATCCCAACTGCCGCGAGGCGCTGATTGCTTTGTTCGGCGTTCTGTGTGGTGGGTTCCGGGCAACCATGATCAATCTTGTTGCGGGCGACAGTGCCGTGGCCTACGCACTTGAACACAGCGGCGCGCGCTTTGCCTTTGTGCACCCGGATCAAAACGCGTTGTTTGACCGAACCGCCGACCCTTCAGCAACCACGGCTTTGCAAGTCACCGACGCCGGTGACGCCACTGCCGAGCTTTATGACCTGATGCCTGACGATCACGCCCTGCTCATGTACACGTCAGGCACGACCGGCCGTCCCAAAGGTGTCGTTCACACCCATTCCAGCCTGTTGGCTGGCGGCTGGACCACCGCCGTCGCGCACGAGCTGTCAGACGTGGACCGTGGCTTTTGCGTTTTGCCGATCTACCACATCAACGGGCTTTGCGTGACTGTGATGGGAACGCTCGTCTCGGGCGGATCGCTGGCCATGTGCGAACGGTTTTCGGCCAGCCGGTTCTGGGACAACGTCCGGAAAACGCAGGCGACGTGGTTTTCGGTGGTCCCGACCATCATCTCTCATCTGCTGCATTCCGACACCAACCCGGATGCCCAGACGCGACAGCAGTTGCGGTTCGGGCGGTCCGCGTCCTCCGCGCTGGCCCCTGATGTGCAACGCGCATTTGAAGAGCGGTTCGAGGTTCCCATTGTCGAAACGATGGGGCTTACGGAAACCGCAGCGCAGATCCTGTCGAACCCCCTTCCGCCGGGCGTGCGTAAGATCGGCTCACCAGGTGTTGCGTTTGGAAATGACGCCGCGATTCTGGACCTAAACCAGCAACCGGTTCCACATGGGACCGAGGGTGAACTGGTCATACGCGGACCTAATGTCATGCTTGAATACCTCAAGAACCCGGATGCGACTGCAGGAACGTTTACAGCCGACGGCTGGCTGCGTACGGGTGACCTCGCGCGTATGGATGAGGATGGGTATGTCTATGTCACCGGTCGCCTGAAAGAACTGATCATCAAAGGCGGGGAAAACATCGCCCCGCGTGAGATCGACGAGGCACTGTACTCCCATCCCGATGTTGTCGAAGCTGCAGCTTTTGCGCGCCCCTGTCGCAGCTATGGTGAAACTGTCGAGGCCGCCGTCAAAATCCGGGACGGATCCGAGCTGACGTCGCTGACCCTATTGCAGATTTGTGAAACCAAGCTGGGCCGTTTCAAATCTCCCGACGAAGTTCATATCTTGCCGGATCTTCCCAAAGGTCCATCGGGGAAAATCCAAAGGAACAGAATACTCGAGATCGTTAGCGAGAAGTTCGAAAAGGCCAAGCCTTAGACGCTCTTGACCGTTTTTGTTATCAAAGTTCTTCGTGTGCTTTAATCAAAAAAGCAAGCCGACGACGGTCAATCCGTGTTTCAACGCTGGGCAGATAAGTGAAACACCGGAGAAATAGTGCCGCTCAGCGCCCTGCCGAAGGTCGAATGGTTACGTGATGCCACGTGACTTGTTGACGGGTGTATCTTGATGGTGAATGGGCCGATCTCATCTTCGCGTTCATGAACGTCAGACATCTTGTTGCACGGATCCGAAATTTTGGTCAGTAAGCAGGCACTCTTTCCGGAAGGTTGCCCTGAATGCCGCACAAGTACAATGCCACGCGCCGAGACAGGTTCCCGAAGGCGAAGTATCGGGTGACCAACTGGTCGGAATACAATGAGGCGCTGCGGTGTCGTGGGGATGTGACGATCTGGTTTGAAGAGGGTGCTGCCGGGAAATGGAGGGCACCGAAGCGCAAGGCCCGCGGTGGTCGGGCGAGATATTCCGACTTTGCGATCGAAGTTTGCCTGACCCTTGGGCTGATCTTTCACCAACCTCTGCGGCAGACGCAGGGCTTCGCCCGCTCGCTCCTCAAGTTGATGGATCTGGATCTGCCGGTGCCGGATTTCTCGACGCTGTCGCGCAGGGGAACTGGCATTTCTGTGGAAGACACCAGGCAGCAATCAAACGGGCCGCTTACCCTGATCGTGGACAGCACGGGGTTGAAAATCCATCGCGGCTCGGGCTGGCAAGAAGCCAAGCACGGGGCGGGAAAGACCCGCAAATCCTGGCGCAAGCTGCATGTGGGATTTGATCCGGATAGCGGTGAGATTGTCGCCTCAACGCTGACCACCGAGCATGTTGGCGATGAGACCGCGTTGCCGGATCTGATCAACGGGATCGAAACCCCCGTCGCCCGATTTCTTGCTGACGGTGCCTATGACGGCCTCGGTGTTTCTGAGTGTCTGGCCAAGTCCTTCGGGCTGGATGTCGAGATCATCATCCCACCGCCCACAAACGCCGTTCCGGGCCTGAGCGACCAGCGCGATGCTCATATCGAGCACATCGCCACCCACGGGCGAATGGCCTGGCAATCCCAGAGCGGTTACAACGTCCGCGCGGCTTTGTTGCGCAAAGGCTGGGTGAGGGATTCATCTCGTGAATCCAGCGTGGTAGCTGGTCTGCATGAGCAGACCTATCCCGCCGAGCTACAAGACCAAGAACTGGCCAGCCTACAATGAAGCCCTCAAGCAGCGTGGCTCCCTGACGATCTGGTTTGATCCGGACATGGTCTGGGTGCCGCCGCCGACCGGTAAGCAAGGCCGGCAGCCGCAGTATAGCGACGCTGCGATCCAGACATGCCTGACGATGAAGGTCCTCTTCGGCATGGCCCTCAGGCAGACCACGGGCTTCGTGGAGAGCCTGCTGCGCCTGGTCGGCCTCGACTGGTCGGTGCCGGATTTCAGCACGCTGAGCAGGCGTCAGAAGACCCTCGCGGTTTCCATCCCCTATCGCGGCTCGCAAGGTCCCCTGAACCTTCTGATCGACAGCACCGGCATCAAGGCGGAGGGCGAAGGCGAATGGCATGCCCGCAAGCATGGCGGCGCGAAACGCCGTCTCTGGCGCAAGATCCACATCGGCGTCGACGAACAGACGCTGGAGATCCGCGCCATCGAAATCACCGGTAGCAACATCGGCGATGCGCCCATGCTGCCTGAACTACTCAGCCAGATCCCGGTCGATGTCGAGATCGCCTCGGTCACCGCAGACGGGGCGTATGACACGCGCAAATGCCACAACGCCATCGCAGACCGGGGTGCCCACGCCGTCATCCCGCCGCGCAAGAACGCAAAACCGTGGAAGCCATCGACAGCAGGCGCTATCGCCCGCAACGAGGCGCTGCGCGCCTCGAAATACCTTGGCCGTGCCATCTGGCGAAAATGGAGCGGATACCACCGCCGCAGTCGCGCCGAAACGAAGATGCACTGCGTGAAGCTGTTGGGGCAGAGCCTCATGGCGCGCGACTTCGGGCGTCAGGTCGCCGAACTCCAGATCCGCGCAGCCGTCCTGAACGGCTACACCGCGCTCGGCATACCGGTCACAGAGCCCACAGGATAAGTGCGTCCGGGGAAAGGGGAAGTCCGGGCTTCAGGCTCTTTGCGCAACAAAGCCCTTTTGTATGTTCATATCGAACGCCATAGCTGTGCTCAGCAATTTCAGCTCGAGGCATCCACCGAATGTCAAAACCGTTGGTTTCAAAGAATTTTCTCGTTGGTGTGAAGCTTTCTTTGTGTGCTGGTAAACCAAATTCTTGTGTCTCCGAACCCCTTGCTATTTCTTGAACTTTAGCAAGCGATTTTTTTCGAGGCTTAGCTTTGAGCTCTAACCGAGCGGCCACCAAACTCTTGAACAAGAAATTCGATAAAGGCGCGCGTTTTTGGCGCCAAGTTTCTTCGGTCCGCAAACATGGCGACAATCTCAGTGCTTGGAGGAGCGTATTCTTCGAGGACATGCACCAATTCACCGGATTTGAACTTCTCTTCCGCCAAGTAAGAGGGAAGCCTTGCGATCCCCATTCCGGCCAAGGTCGCTTTAAAAATGACGTCTGTACTGTTCCCCTGAAAACGACCTTGCACCTCAAAGTCCTGCGTGTCGCTCGGGTTCTGATTCCGCCAATAATTGCGCCCATCACCTTGGGAAACCCTAAGACAGTTATGGCTCGAAAGATCAGAGAAGCTTTCAGGGGCTCCGTGGCGAGCCAAATATGAAGGGGCCGCGCATAAGACCCGATGGCTGCTCATTATCCTGCGGGAAATGGTGTCCGGATCTTTAGCTTGCTCGGCAAAGCAAACGACTGCGTCATAACCCTCGGTCTGCAAATCAATATTCCGGTCCGTAATGTCTAGCGCCACTTGTACATCAGGAAACTGGTCCAAGAACTTTGGCAACGCTGGGATCAATTGTGATTTTCCAAACGCCACAGTAGATGCGACTTTCAAATTTCCTCTAGGATTTCCGTCCAGTTGTGAAATCAGGTCTTGGGCCTCTTTGAACTTGGCGGCCATCGCTTTGCAGCGGTCATAAAACTCTTGCCCTTCTTGCGTTGGAATAACACCGGTTCTCACGCGGTTGAGTAAACGATGCTTTACGTGGTTCTCGAGAAGGCTGATCTGTTTGCTCACCGCCGATGGCGTCTGCCCTAACGATCGCGCGGCAGCCGAAATGCTTCCGTGGTCAACCACGGTCGCAAACATCAACATTTGTGAAGCGATATCCATCGACACCTACCAACTATGCCACTTTGGCAAGGGGGCTGTTCCAAAACCGTGATTGTGAGCGCTATCAAAATCTCCTAATTCTGCAATGCAGCAGATACGCTGCGATGCAGCAATGGCTGAGGTGTAACAATGGCACATTTACCCGCAATAGCTCGTCCAATAGCCGTTCTGGAGGCTGGCCGCACATTGTTTGAGCAAGCAAACAATAGGGTGCAAAGCTTCTTGGCGTACCAAAAGGTTTATCGGAGCACCTACTATGAGCTTTCCGTCCTCACGGATCGCGACCTTTCGGATATCGGTGTCCCCCGTAGCAATATCAAAATGCTTGCTAAGGAGGCTGCAAATGGCAAATAGCTTGCACCCGTCCCCTATTTGGCAATCCAAGAACAACTTGTTGGCTTTGATTTGGGCCAGGCTTACATCGCATCTAAAATCCTCTTTGAAGACCTATCAATACGCTCGGATGATGTCGGCACTTTCCCAGCTCAGCGATTCCCAGCTTTGTGAAATCGGCATTTCTAGAACTGAAATACCCAAATACGCGGAAAAGCTGATGCAAAGCGAATGAGTTAATTCGTTCGGAGGCTCGTATCAATTGGTACAATAGGAGAACTTAGCATGAAACAACAACTGGATTACTGGCTCTCGCTCCTCCCAGAGTAGGTCAGTACTAGCGGCGGCGAAAAATCAACAGGGAGCGCCAACGCACTGGGTCAGCATTTTCAACTCCTCCCGAGAATGCTGACCCAGATGGAACTTGGAAGACTTGGTCCTCGAGCAGTAACAATTGAAGGCACTTAACCCCATGCCTAGCGCTGAAAGCATCCAGGCTCTTTTCCATAAAAAGATATTTAGCCTTGACGGTTATCAGGCGTTTTGCCGCCAAGTGCTTATTTATGGCGCCGGGATCTTCTCGACGGCTCTATAGAGATAAATCCATTTGCCGCGAACACGAATGTATGTCGTCCATGCGCCAAGAGCTCAGCGTTGGGCGTTTTTTCGATTGCGCTCGCTCAGCAACTATTGGTGAATATTTCACGACCCACCTGGTGAGAGTTGCGTGGTCCACATTCACGCCGCGTACGGCCATGATCTCTTCCAAATCACGAAACGACACTGTAAATCGCAAATAGAAATACACGGCGTACAAAACCGCATCCTTTGGAAAATGACAGCCCTTCAATGAGATCATGCTGAAACCTGTTACAGAACTATACGCTAAGAACTAACGTCGGAACCTGTGGGCTCGTAAATCCAGACAAAAAGTTTGCGACACATCCTTCCGGACAGTTACGAGCGCGCTGAGGCCGTTGTCGGTGAGCTGCACCAAGTTTCATACAGCAAGATTGCCGCCGTGGTGCAAGAGATTGCCCATACCCCAGAACAGGCCATTCACATCCATGAAGATGACGGTCACAGCTTGTAAGGGTTATTCAGCGGCACGAGCTGCCGATACTACGGCGATCAATCTCGAGCGCCGGACTGCGCGCCTGGCAAGCACCTTTGAGACCCTTGATCAAAGAGCAGCCTATGCGCTCTTTCGGATAATCAAGTTTCCGAGAAACGCGTTTAACTTCTTGGTGCGTTTCTTGCCCTCAAGGACATCCACCAACGCATCTGCCATTTCCGTCAGAGGCTGGCGATACGTTGTCAATTCATAGTGCGGGCTCGAGGCTTGAGGAGCGTTGTCAAAACCAGTAACAGCGATGTCCTCTGGCACGCGCAGACCGAGCTCAAAGCGGATCGCATCAATCGCTCCCATAGCCAGCGCATCGTTTTCGCAGACCAGAACATCCGGTAGCTCTGACTTTGGTGTATCCCGGAACCACTCAGACACAAGATCGTATGCCATTTTGGGATCATACCGCTCGACTGACGCAAATTTGGGACGTGAGCCGGTGGTCTTTTCCCATTGCGAAAGGAATGTTTCCTTCCGTTGAAGATGTGCCGATTGAGATTGCGGGCCTGCGATGAACAACGGATTGCGATAGCCCGCCAAGAAGACATGCTGCGTAATCGCGGTCATGGCGGCACGATCATCGCAGCAGATCGAGATCGTCTCGTCATTGCTGGACATCCGGGCAAAGACGATCAGTTTCTTGACCCTCTTGGCCCCGAGCGCAGTTTCAAGGCTTTGGTCATTGAAACTGACCCCAATGAGAACGGCCGCATCGACCCGCCTTTGGCTTGCATTGAGCAGAGCGGCCGAGGCGTCTTCTTCGTCGTTCGTGTTGACGAGCAGGGTGTCGTAGCCGTTCCTTCGTAATATGCGTGTTAGGCGTTCCATCATGATCAGCTTGTGCGGGTTGGCAAAGTCATCGACCAGAAGTGCCACCAGATTGGTTCGGTCAGTGGCCAGGCTTGCTGCCAGAAGATCCGGGACATAGCCGAGTTCCTCGGCTGCCGTCATGACTTTTTCGCGTGATCTGGCGGAGATTGACGCGTCCTTCTTAAAGGCGCGATTCACTGTCCAGCGGGACACGCCAGCAAGCGCTGCCACGTCATCTGCCGTTATGGAGCCGCCCTGATCGTTCATCTTTTTCGCCGACCTCCCTGTTTTCGAAACTCTTGGAATCACAAGCGATCCGTGTCCGGTGCTCAGCGTAAGAATAGCAGAGGTTTGCACCCGCGTGCAGAAATTTCTTGCACGCGGGTGCAAAATCATTGATGCTCCCTCTTAAACGAGAATCGGGAGGTCTCAGGATGCGGGTTGGATTGCTCGGCGCAGGGCGCATCGGAAATGTTCACGCACAGGCGATTTCTTCGCATCCGGAGAGCGAACTCGTCGCAGTTTCGGATGCATTTGATAAAAGCGCCCAGGCTCTCGCGAAGAGCCATGGCTGCGAGGTTCGATCCTCGGATGAGATCATCGCAGACAGCTCCATTGATGCCGTCCTTATCGCGACGTCGACCGATACACATTCCGACCTGATCGAGGCAGCCGCCGCGGCTGGCAAGGCGGTCTTGTGCGAAAAGCCTGTGGACCTAAGCCTCCAACGCGCGTCAGCCTGTCTTGGCAATGTCGGTGACAAGGCGTCACACATCATGATCGGTTTCAACCGCCGCTTCGATCCGAGCTTCGGCGCGCTCAAGGCCGCCATCGACGCCGGTGAGATCGGCAAGCCAGAGTTGCTGTCGATCACGTCTTTTGACCCCGCTCCGCCACCGGTCGAGTACATCAAGGTCTCAGGAGGTTTGTTCCGGGACATGATGATTCATGACTTTGATATGGCGAACTTCATCATGGGCGATACGCCGGTGTCCGTAAGTGCAATCGGGACATCGATCGTCGATCCCTCCATCGGCGCGGCAGGTGACGTCGACACCGCTGCGGTAACGCTGACTTATGCAGACGGTCGCATCGCAGTGATCAAGAACTCCCGGCGCGCGGTCTATGGATATGACCAGCGGGTCGAGGTGTTGGGCTCTGAAGGTCTGCTTCAGGCACAGAATGTGCTCGAGAACACACTGGTGAAATCCACGACGGCCGGCGTGAACAGCGCTAAACCGACATACTTTTTCCTCGAACGGTACATGCCCGCCTACAAGGCCGAATGGGCCGCTTTCGTTGAAGCCGTTCAGGGCAAGTCGGAGATGCCGGTCAACCTGCACGACGGCGTCGCAGCACTGGCCATGGCTGAGGCTGCAACCCAGTCGGCGAAGACCGGACAGCCGGTCGCGATGGCAGACATTCTTGAGATTTCGGGTCGCGGGGAGGCGGCCTGACAAGAGGCACTCGTCCTCTCTGGGCGATGCGAAATGCGCGACGGAGTCGCGTGAAAGAGCCGCCGGGTGACCGGCGTGAAAGACAAACCAGGGGAGGATCCCAAATGAAAACTTTTATAAAAGGCGCCATCGCCGCAACTGCGATCGCCGTGACAGCACCAGCTGTGGCACAAGACATCTCGGTTGTTGTCCACGGTCAGGCAAACGATGCTTTCTGGTCCGTCGTCAAAGCGGGCGTCGATCAGGCTGCCGCCGATACCGGCGCAAACGTGTCTTACAACTCGCCCGAAACCTTCGACATGGTTCTGATGTCGCAGTTGATCGACGCTGCTGTGAACGAAGAGCCCGATGGCTTGATCATCTCGTTCCCCGACCCCGATGCGCTCGGGCCGTCGGTTGAACGTGCGATTGCGGCTGGCATCCCCGTCATCACCATCAACGCCGGTGGTGCGCAGGGCAAAGAGCTGGGCACGGCGATGCATGTCGGCCAGGACGAATATGACGCAGGTGTCGCCGCTGGTGCAGCGCTTGCCGAAATGGGAGGCACGAACGCGCTTTGCGTGAACCAGGAAGTCGGCAACATCTCTCTCGACCAGCGCTGTGCTGGCTTTGAGGAAGGTTTCGGCGGCACCGTGACGGTTCTGCCGACTACCAACGATCCGGCGGAAATCGAATCCAAGGTTGCCGCTGCTCTGGCATCCGACGAAAGCGTCGACACCGTGATGGCACTGGGCGCATCCACGGCTGGTGAGCCTTCCGTTGCTGCAGCGAAAGCTTCGGGCCGCGACGTGAATGTCGCCACGTTCGACCTTTCGGCTGGCTTCCTGCAGTCGATCGTTGACGGCGATGCCGCCTTCGCTCTGGACCAGCAGCAGTACCTGCAGGGCTACATGGGCGTCTCTATCATGGCGTTGCAGGCCAAGTACGGCCTGATGCCGGGTGGCGACGTGGCTTCCGGCCCGAACCTGATCACCGCCGACAAGGCCGCGCAAGTGATCGAGCTGTCAGCTCAAGGCATCCGCTAAGCCTTTAGCAAAGAACAAAAGTGAGTGGCGCAGGCTTGCGCCACTCACAAGCCAAAGGGGGAGGAAATCCAATGAGCGACACGACACCGAATTCAATGGCAGACGAGAGGATCAAGGCGGAGCCTTTGCTCTCGCGCCTGATGAAACGGCCTGAGCTTGGCGCCATCGCGGGTGTTGTGCTGGTGGCTATCTTCTTCGTGATTACCGCCGATAGCGCGATGTTCACGACCTCTGGCATTATTAACTTTCTGACACCCGCCGCACAGCTTGGCATCCTCGCCATCGGCGCCGCGATGCTGATGATCGGCGGCGAGTTCGACCTTTCTATCGGATCGATGGTTGCCTTCGCCGGGCTGTTCTTTGGGGTCTGCGTGATGGTTTGGGGCTTGCCCCTGGTTGTCGCCATTCCTCTGACTTTCCTGTTCTCGGCCTTTGTAGGCGCGATCAACGGGGTCATCGTGATCCGGTCTGGCTTGCCGTCCTTCATCGTGACCCTTGCGTTTCTTTTCATCCTGCGCGGTCTGTCGCTCGTCGGCTTGAAGTGGGCGTCCGGTGGCTCCACCCAGTTGCGCGGCGTACGCGATGCGGCCGAGAACGATTGGCTCGCGCCTGTTTTTTCCGGGGATGCCTTCCCGGGGCTCTTTGCCTGGCTGGCCGAACGCGGTCTGGTCGAGACTTTCAAGAATGGCGCTCCCAAGGTTGCTGGTATTCCAGTTGAGATTTTGTGGTTCATCGTTCTTGCGCTGGTCGCAACTTATATCCTGCTGCGCACGCCCGCCGGCAACTGGATCTTCGCGGCGGGTGGTGACAGCACCGCAGCCTCGAATTCCGGCGTGCCGGTCAACCGGGTCAAGATCTCGCTCTTCATGGTCACGGCTTGCTGCGCCGCGCTTGTCGCCATCATCACCGTGATCGACGCAGGCTCGACCGACGCGCGTCGCGGTTTCCAGAAGGAATTCGAGGCGATCATCGCCGCGGTGATCGGCGGCTGCCTTCTGACCGGCGGCTACGGATCTGCCATTGGGGCCTTTTTCGGCTCGATCATCTTCGGCATGGTGGTGATCGGCCTCACGTACACCGACTTTGACCAGGATTGGTTCCAGGTCTTCCTGGGCGGCATGCTCCTGATCGCGGTTCTTTTCAACAATGCCATTCGCAAACGCGTCACGGGGGAGCGTTGATATGACCGAAGACAGCAAATTCCACCACGGCGACGTGAATGACAACGTGGCACCAATCGTCCAGATGAAGGACATTGAGAAGCACTTCGGCAACATCATCGCGCTTGCCGGTGTCAGCTTCGACATTCGTCCGGGTGAGTGCCATTGCCTCTTGGGTGACAACGGCGCTGGTAAGTCGACTTTCATCAAGACGATGTCAGGTGTGCACCAGCCCACGCACGGAGAAATCCTGTTCGAAGGCAAGCCCATGAGTTTTGCCACCCCGCGAGACTCCATGGAGGCAGGCATTGCGACGGTGTTCCAGGATCTTGCCATGATCCCGCTCATGTCTGTTTCGCGCAACTTCTTCATGGGACGCGAACCGACGAAGGGGCGCGGTCTGGCCAAGCGGTTCGATGTGGACAAGGCCAATGAGATCACCATGAACGAGATGCGCAAGATGGGGATCAATCTGCGCGGCCCGGATCAGGCGGTTGGCACGTTGTCCGGGGGCGAACGGCAGACGGTTGCCATTGCCCGTGCGGTGTATTTCGGGGCCAAAGTTTTGATCCTTGATGAACCAACTTCTGCGCTAGGTGTGCGGCAAACATCGAACGTTCTGGCGACAATCGACAAAGTGCGCTCGCAGGGTGTGGGTGTGGTCTTCATCAGTCACAACGTACGTCATGCGCTCGCAGTAGGTGACCGCTTCACCGTACTCAACCGTGGCAAAACCCTCGGAACGGCGAAGCGTGGCGAAATCAGTCCTGAAGAGTTGCAGGATCTCATGGCAGGCGGCCAGGAACTGGCGCAACTCGAAGGATCGCTTGAGGGTACAATCTGATCTGTATCTCCCAATACCATTCATGCTCCTCCCCGTCGAAGTGAATGGTGATGGGGCTGACTGAAGGAATTTGGTCAGCCCCATATCTTGAAATCTAATCTTATGGATGCATCTCATGTCTGACCTCGATCTCATCACCATTGGCCGCTCGTCCGTTGACCTCTACGGCGCGCAGATCGGCGGGCGTCTGGAAGATATGGGGTCGTTCGACAAGTATATCGGCGGTTCTCCGACCAACATCGCCTGCGGGACAGCGCGCCTCGGGCTGAAATCCGCGGTCATCACGGGCGTCGGCGACGAGCATATGGGCCGGTTCATTCGCGAGCAGCTTGAACGCGAGGGTGTGAACACTGAGGGCGTCAAGACCGACCCTGAGCGGCTGACAGCCCTCGTTCTATTGGGCATCCGGGATCAGGAGCAATTCCCGCTGATCTTCTATCGCGAGAATTGCGCGGATATGGGGCTGACGGAGGCTGATATCGATCCCGACTTCATCAAGCGCGCCCGCGCCGTCGTAGCGACCGGGACGCACCTGAGCCATCCGCAGGTGGAAGCGGCAACGATCAAAGCGCTGGAGATTGCGCGCGCGAACGGACAGCAGACCGCGCTCGACATTGATTATCGGCCCAACCTCTGGGGCGTGGCCGGGCATGGCGACGGTGAGAGCCGGTTCGTTGAAAGCGCTGCGGTCACGGCCAAACTGCGATCGACTTTGCATCTGTTTGGTCTGATCGTCGGCACAGAGGAAGAATTCCACATCGCCGGCGGGTCAACCGACACCATCGCAGCGCTTCGCGCGGTGCGCGCGGTATCCAGCGCGACGCTGGTCTGCAAACGCGGTGCGGCAGGGGCGGTGGCCTTTGCTGCAGATATTCCTGACAGCCTTGATGACGGAGAGACAGGGCCGGGTTTTCCCATCGAGGTATTCAATGTTCTGGGGGCTGGCGACGGCTTCATGTCCGGTCTGCTGAAAGGCTGGCTCGATGGCGAGGACTGGCCAACCGCTCTCAAATACGCCAACGCCTGCGGGGCTTTTGCCGTCAGCCGCCACGGCTGCACGCCCGCCTATCCAAGCTGGGAGGAACTGCAGTTCTTCTTTGACCGCGGCATCAAGCGGCCTGATCTGCGAAACGACGCCGAACTGGAGCAGGTCCACTGGGCGACGAACCGGGCGGGCGACTGGTCCTCGGTGAAGACCTTTGCCTTCGACCACCGGCTGCAACTGGAAGAGATGGACGGCTACACCAAAGAGAAGGGCGCGGCTTTCAAGGAACTCTGCCTTGAGGCGGCGCTGAAAGTCCAAGCAGGGCGCGCTGGCTATGGCATCCTCTGCGACAACCGGATCGGGCGCTCTGCGCTGCACAAGGCCACGGGGACCGGGCTTTGGATCGGGCGGCCGACCGAGCTGCCGGGCTCGCGGCCCATCGAATTTGAGCCGGACCTGGGCGAGGACCTGGGCCGTTTGCGCGAATGGGCGCGGGATAACGTGGTCAAATTGCTCGTTTTCTGCCATCCGGATGACGACAATAAGACCGCAAAGATGCAAATCGCGCGTGTAAAGCGGCTTTTCACGGCAGCTCGGCGCAATGGTCTGGAATTCCTGCTTGAAATTATCCCGTCGAAGGTCGGTCCAGTTGATGATCAGACCTCGGCGACGCTGATACAGGCTTTCTACGACGCGGGCGTCTTCCCCGACTGGTGGAAACTGGAGCCCTTCAAATCCGAGGTGGCCTGGGTCAATGCTGTTGCCGCGATCGAGCGCAACGATCCCCGGACGCGTGGGATCGTTGTTCTGGGTCTCGACGCGCCTGAGGCCGAACTGGCGGAAAGTTTTGCGCTGGCCGCCAAGCAGCCGTTGGTCAAGGGTTTCGCCGTGGGACGGACGATTTTCGGAAACGCTGCGCGCAACTGGCTGGCAGGGCATATCACGGATGGCGAAGCCGTGACCGAGATGGCCGAGAACTATCAGCGCCTTTGCGAGATTTGGGACAAGGCTCGGACCCAAGCCATGGAGAACGCCGCATGAGCAAGACAATTCGTTTGACCGCCGCGCAGGCCATGGTGCGCTATGTCGCGGCCCAATTGACCGAGGACGGCGAGCCGTTCATCGCGGGCTGCTGGGCCATCTTCGGCCACGGCAATGTCGCTGGTATTGGCGAGGCACTTTATGCTAGCCGCAAGGCTTTGCCGACCTATCGCGGCCACAACGAACAGACGATGGCCCATGCTGCCATTGCCTATTCAAAGCAATTGCGTCGAAAGCGGGCGATGATGGTGACATCCTCGATCGGTCCCGGCGCGACCAATATGGTAACGGCGGCGGGGCTGGCGCATGTGAACCGCTTGCCCGTGCTGTTGGTGCCGGGCGACGTGTTCGCGAACCGGGTCCCGGACCCTGTGTTGCAACAGGTCGAGGATTTCGGCGACGGGACCGTATCGGTGAATGACGCGTTCAGGCCCGTCAGCCGCTACTTCGATCGCATCATGCGACCGGAACAACTTCTGACCGCCCTCCCACGCGCCTTCCGCACCATGACGGACCCGGCGGACTGCGGCCCGGTTACGCTGGCCTTCTGTCAGGATGTGCAGGCCGAGGCCTTCGACTATCCCGAAAGCTTCTTTGCCCCGCAGGTCTGGCACCAACGGCGGCTTCGTCCGGATGAAGGCGAACTTGCCCGGGTTGCAGAAGTTCTAAAGAACGCCAAATGGCCCGTTGTCGTGGCGGGCGGCGGAGTACACTACGCCGAGGCAACAGATGCGCTCCGGGCCTTTGCCGAGACCCACAACATCCCGATTGCGGAAACACAGGCCGGAAAGTCAGCCCTCCCGTGGGATCACCCGCTGAACCTTGGGCCCATTGGTGTGACCGGGGGAGAACCCGCCAATGACGTCTGCGCCGAGGCGGATGTGGTCTTGGGAGTCGGCACACGGTTTCAGGATTTCACCACCGGGTCCTGGGGTCTGTTCGCCAATCCGTTGCGCAAAATCATTAGTCTGAATGTCGCGGCCTACGATGCGACCAAACATGGCGCGATGCCGCTGCAGGCGGATGCCCGGGTCGGTTTGGAGGAACTGAGTGCGGCAATAGAAGGGTTTCGCTGTGCAGTTCCCTCAGGAAGCCTCAAGTCCGGTTGGTTCGCTAAGGTGGATCCCCTGACGGACGCGCCGAAGGGCAACGCGCTTCCGACCGACATGCAGGTGATCGGCGCGGTGCAGCGGGCCGCCAATGCCAATACCGTCGCCATGTGCGCTGCAGGCACCATGCCGGGCGAATTGCACAAACTGTGGAAAGCGGGTCGCCCCGGGTCCTACCACATGGAATACGGGTTCTCCTGCATGGGGTACGAGATCGCTGGAGCCTTGGGCATCAAGATGGCTGAGCCCGAGCGCGACGTGATCTGCTTTACCGGTGACGGCACCTACATGATGGCCAATTCCGAGATGGCGACGGCGGCAATGATGGGCATCAGCTTCACCGTCGTGGTCACCGACAACCGCGGCTATGGCTGTATCAACCGGCTGCAAATGGGCACCGGCGGGGAAGAGTTTAACAATCTACTGGACCACGCAATCGGCGGCGAAAACTCCAACATCGACTTCGCCAAACACGCTGAAGCCATGGGAGCGACCTCCGTCAAGGTTACCTCGATTGCCGAATTGGAAGAGTCGCTAGCCAAGCGGGACAGCATAACCGGCCCCTATGTGGTCGTCATCGACACCGATCCCTATCCGTCCACTGAACTCGGCGGCACATGGTGGGACGTCAGTGTTCCGGAAGTCTCCGAGCGAGCCGAGGTGAATGCGGCTCACCAAAATTACATCAAAAACAAGCAAACCCAGCGAGCAGATTGATGAGTGTGAAGATCGGTATATCCCTGATCGCCTGGCAGAACGACGATCTGCCGGAACTTACGAAAGACTACACCACCGAAGGTGCGATGGAGGATGCCGCGAAGATCGGATACTCTGGCGTCGAACGAGGCCGCCGTATGCCAGCCGACACGGAGGGCCTCCGTGCCTATCTGGACAGATATGGCGTAGCGCTTTGTGGAGGGTGGTGTTCTGGTGATCTGATGCGCATCTCGCTCGCCGATGAAAAGGAGGCGATTCACCAGCAAGTCGAACAATTCGCTGCGCTTAATGCGCCCTGTATCGTCTATGCCGAGTGTTCGAACACCATTCAGGGCAATATCGACCAACCCGTGAGCCAGCGCCCCAAACTGACGCGGGATGAGGTTATGGCCTATGGCGCGAAGTTGTCTGAGCTGGCGAAATGGTCAAAAGATCAGGGTGTTGCTCTTAGCTATCACCACCACATGGGTGCGATGGTTCAGGATGCCGAAGACATTGATTGGCTCATGGAAGGCTCGTCCGAGGACCTGACGCTGCTCTTCGACACCGGGCATTTGCACTTTGCGGGGGCCGACCCCGTCGCCGTCCTCGAAAAATGGGGTCATCGCGTCCACCACGTCCACTTCAAGGATGTGCGCCAGCCGGTGCTGGACTGGGTGGGCGCTGAGGACAAAAGCTTCCTCGATGGCGTTGCAGCCGGAGTCTACTCGGTGCCTGGCGACCCGGAAGGCTGCATCGACTTTCAGGCCGTGACCGACAAGCTGAAGGCTATGGACTATGACGGCTGGATCGTCGTCGAGGCCGAACAGGACCCGGCCAAGGCACCGCCGTTCGAATACTCGAAGCTTGGTTATGACCACATCACCCAAATCTGCGGCCGCTCCGGCCTCGACATCGAGAAGTAAAGCCCATGCCCGACCTCCTCAGAAAACCCTTTGGCACCCGCGGCAAGGTCCATCAGATCACCCCGGAAAGCGCGGGCTGGCGTTATGTCGGCTTCTCGCTCTACCGGCTCAAGGCAGGCGACACCACCGCAGAAGCAACGAGAGACCAGGAGGTCATCCTCGTGATGGTCGAGGGCAAGGCCGCGATCACCGGGGCAGGTCAGGACTGGGGCGTGCTGGGCGACCGGATGAATGTCTTCGAGAAAACGCCGCCCCATTGCCTCTATCTGCCGAACGGTACCAAGTGGGAGGCCAAGGCCGAAACCGATTGTGTCATCGCTGTTTGTTCCGCACCGGGGCAGGGCGGGCATGAGGCGCGCCGGATCGGCCCCGATGGCATCATGCTCACCGAACGCGGCAAGGGCACCAACACGCGCCACATCAACAACATCGCGATGGAAAACGAAGACTATTGCGACAGCTTGCTGGTCACGGAGGTCTTCACCCCAGCAGGCCACTGGTCGTCCTATCCCAGCCACCGCCACGATGAAGATGATTTCCCGCGCATCACCTATCTGGAAGAGACCTACTATCACCGCCTGAACCCGGCTTCAGGCTTTGGCATCCAACGCGTCTACACCGACGATGGAGGCCTCGATGAAACGATGGCGGTATCCGATGGCGACGTCGTCCTGGTCCCCCGCGGCCACCACCCCTGCGGCGCGCCCTACGGCTTCGAGATGTACTACCTCAACGTCATGGCCGGCCCGCAGCGCAAATGGCGCTTCGTGCCTGCTTCAGAGGTCGAATGGATCATGGAACGGGACGCCTAAGATGACTGCACCTTTTCAACTCGCTGCCTGTGCAGAGATGCTCTGGCAAGACAAACCGATCGCATGGCGCGCGGCAAAGCTACACGAAATGGGCTTTGGTGTCGGTCTGTGGAACTGGCCCGAATGGGATATAGACGCGCTCGAGAAAACCGGCGCGAACTTCACCATCATGAACGGATATCTTGAGGGGCGCCTGGCGGACGACGAGGGCGCGGACATGCTGCTGAAATCTGCGTGGGAGACGGCGCAGGTCGGCAAGAGGTTGGGCGTCGACCGTCTGAACCTACACGGCACTGGGCTTGGCGATGGTGGCATCCCGATCCCACACCACGGTACGTTTACGCCCGGGATGGAGCTTCGCGCCCGCGATACGCTCAACCGCATCTGTGACATGGCCGAGGAAGAGGGCGCGACGTTCACGCTGGAAAACCTGAACCCGCTGGACCATCCGGGATGCCCGTTTGGATCAACCGAGGCCGTGCTGTCCCTCGTTTCCGCCGTCAACCGCCCTCAGCTGCGGATCAACCTGGACCTCTACCATACCCAGATCGGTGAAGGTGATTTGATCCGCTGGTGTGAAGCTTGCCTGCCATGGGTTGGGGAGGTTCAAGTGGCAGACAATCCAGGTCGCTGCGAGCCGGGAACGGGCGAAATCAACTATGCGGCGGTTGCGCATGCCCTTGCTGATTTAGGCTATTCCGGCCCTGTCGGCATGGAGGCGTTTGCAAAAGGCGACGAGGAAGCCGCGCTGGAAGCCTTCCGGGACGCATTCACGCTTTAGGTTTCGGATGTCGGCAGAAACATCCCGCAGTCTTCACTGAGTATCTGCTCCAAAAAGTCCAAGACAGTTCGAACGCGCCGGGCAACGGATTGGTTTTCGTGCCAGACGAGCCCGTAGCTGCGCGTGACGGATACAGGTTGGGTGTTCCGAATTCAGGTGAATGGGAGGTTGTTCTGAACAGCAATGCCGAAGAGTTCGGTGGATCAGGTTACGGTTCTGAAACCTATTCGAGCGAACCGGTCGCATGGAGCAATCAGAAGAACTCTATATCCATGCATCTGCCGGGAAACACCACGCTGTTTCTTAAACAAAAGGGATGAATGTCCCTTTGATGTGTTCGCCTACTCAGATTTAGTCGGCGAACGCAGCAAACCGTTTGTGAGAGTTTTTCCGGCGTAAATTGCAATTATGTCAAATAATGAGGGATGTATCCGTTCCGCTCCCGACACTGCCCGGTTCGAACACCCATAGCCTCAACTGAACCAACCGTTCGTGCGTCGATCAAGGGGGAGTTTTCCTACTGAATGTGCCCACATTTGCTGCTCATCTCAAGTTGAGTTATTCGAATGTGTAACCTATGGTCATCGGAATCTAATTTCAAAAAGGGGCGGTCGTTTTGCCAATCCGTATCACAAACTGCCTAATCGCAATTTCATTCGCCTATTTCACTACAACGTTTGCTGCATACGCCCACTCCGGCGACGGATATGGCGGTGGGTTCGTTGCAGGCTTTACTCATCCGATCCTTGGTTGGGATCACGTCGCGGCCATGGTTGCAGTGGGCCTTTGGGGCGCGTTTCTGGGTGCACCGGCAATCTGGATTTTGCCGGTTGTGTTCCCGCTTGTCATGGCTTTAGGGGCCGTTGCAGGCATAATCGGTATTCCCATCCCTGCAATCGAAACGGGCATCGCACTGTCTGCTGTCGTGTTGGGAGTAATGATTGTATTTGCTATTAGACCGCCGATCTGGATATGTGCTGTCGTCGTTGGCTCCTTTGCAATCTTCCATGGTTATGCACATGGCACTGAACTTCCGGCCACGGTGAATGCATTTGCATATGCAGTCGGTTTCGTCATCTCGACCGGGCTACTTCACCTGGTTGGTATCGCATTCGGATTACTTGTTCGATGGCCGGCCGGCAGAGTTGCTGTCCGCGGCGCTGGGGGGCTAATTGCCTTCGCAGGGATCGCATTTCTTACTGGTGTTGCATAAGGGTGGACGTGTGTAAGCGACTTGTCTACCTTCCTTTGGTGTTCGTAGCTGAGCCCGCGCGGGCGCATAGTGCCATGCCTGGCATTGAAGGATTCTATGTCGGACTGATCCACCCCTTTTCCACACCTCCGCAGGCCCTTCTCATGCTTGGCCTCGGTTTGGTTGCTGGCGGTTTCCAACCTAAAATGGCGCAATGTCTCCTATTCACTTTTCTTTTGGCCAGCCTTGCCGGTTTGCTCATCGCCTTTGGATTTGAAGAACTCGACGCAACAATGTTTGCGGCCGCTTTTGTTGCGTGTTCCGTTGCCGCGCTTTTTCCTGGAATGTGGAGTCCCTTCACCATTGCCCTGATCGGTGTTGGGGCGTTTTTGATCGGTGATGCATCCGTTCCTGACGACGGGCCCATGCGAGACAGGCTGTTCACGATGTCCGGTTCAATGGTCGGCGCGAATGTTGGCTTGTTGTACCTTTTGGGTGCTTTCGTCTTTGTCAGGGAACGCTTCAGAAAACCGTGGGTCGGAGTCGCCTTCCGCGTTGCGGCGGCGTGGCTTGGGGCTGTTTCGCTTTTAATGCTAGCTCTTGGGTTTTCCGATATTGGTCCTTCGACGTAGCCGCAACAATTGCTTTCTCGCCTACACTGTATAGCCAGTCTGTCACTCCGCTATAAACTTGATCCCAGAAGTGTTTCCAACACCCGCGTAGGCAATCGGTGTTGAAGAGCACGTGTGAACGTTGTGAGAAACTTAGTCTACAGTGCTTGAAATTACGCGCCGTTTGGAGTCCTTCTGTTTCCAGAAAATGTTGAACATGGAGCCAGCATTGGAATTCGATAGAACCGCCGCGTTGTACAACCAGATCAGCTTGCCGTTACTTTCGATTGAAGTTGCCATGTTGGTTCTCATAGTAGTTTTGCCCACAGCTGCAATCTGCGGTTACTTTGCAGGCGCCTTGCGAAGAAAGGCTTTAGTCGATGCCGGTAAACCTGTCGATCAGGTCGTAGGAGAAACTACGCTTGGAGCAATTTTGGCGCTTCTTGGGTTGTTGCTTGCCTTCAGTTTCGGCAATGCGTTGACTCTCTCTCAAATGAGGAAGTCTGCCGTCGTCAATGAGTCAGCAGCAATTGGCACGGCCTTCCTGCGCGCTGATTTCTTGCCCGAACCGGGTCGTTTGGAGTTGCAAAGTGCTCTACTTGAATATGCCGAAACAAGGATTCTGCCCGGCGATGGAAGCATAGATACTCTAGAGGCCGCCCAGAACTTCATTGCTCGAACGCTTGATGCCCAGGCAAAACTATGGCCCATTACTTTGCGCGCGACGGATGACCCGGTGCCCGCACCTATCAAGGTTTTTGTAGGTGGCGCAATAAACGATACGATTGATGCACATCTTTACCGCGTGGAAACACTGTCCACTCCTGTATCCGATGTTTCCCAAACGATGATGTTGGCTGCGGCGCTGGTTGCTCTTTTCCTGCTTGGAAACAGGGCTGGCATTGTGGGTCGAAAATTAACCTGGCGGACCTTTGTCTTTTCCGGCGTCTTGCTTGTAGTGATGGCCACCATAATGGATACACAGCGCAGTAGTGAAGGTCTTGTTCGAATTGATGACACGGCTCTCAGGGCAACAATCTTTGATATGCAAAAAACGCTGTTAGAAGGTACGTGACGCATCAGGTCCTGATCCGGCTTGACGTGTCCGTCGCACCAAGTATAGCCGCGGATTGGGGCTCAAGGACTATCGGAGTTGATTGAGTTCAAGCAGTAGTCTTTCATGAATGTCGCTGTCAGGTATCATCGTGACAACTGCACGACCGGCAAAATCTCCAACTTCGGGTAGATCGGCTTTGAGGCGACCATAAACCTCTTGTGCGAGTGTCTTTTGTCCCAACTCAGCGGCGATAGCGCACTGAAAGATGGGTAACCAGAAACTGTCGGCGGGTTCAGGCTCGGAGATCAAGCGCCGTAACTCATCCTTGTCGTTACTTTTCATCGCCTGAACGATATTGGCGGCACGCAGTATGAAACTGTCTCCTTCCGTCATACGCTGTGATTTCCCGGATAGCATCTGAAGCGGAGTATTCGGGCTCAGTGAGCACAGAAAATTCAAGTCATCTGCCGGAGAGCCAAACACCTGTGCCCCCGCAAGGATCGAAAGATCTGTTGTGTCAGCCAGGTCAGCTCCCACCGCATTACTGATGTAGGCGAGTGAAAGCCAAGCATAGGGCTGCATTGGATCGCGTTCAAAGACCCGGGTTGCGGATTCAACCAAACCCTCGTGCAAGATGATATTTTCATCGGTCGCAAAACCGTAACTTGCCCGACGCGCATCAATGTGTAGGGCGTCAATCAGAGGGGATGAAAAGCTTGAATTGCGAGCGTCGCTGAATGCAGAAAGGCTTGATGGCAAGAGCCTGCGATTTTGTGTTGTCATAAACCGAAAAAACGTCATGGCAAGCGCAAGTCGACTGGTCGGTTGCTGTTTTGCGAGTATGTAAGGGATCTCACTTTGCAGCGGATCAGTAAGTGAAGCAACAATGTCCTGGGCGGACACTGCCAAACTGTTTTCAGTCATTTCCGAAAACAATCGCTTCGCCAATATCGCTCCATCGCGCGCATTTATCACCAGAAGTCTTACGCTGTTGCCGGTGATCCGAATATGAGCATGTAGCGGCAGGCCCGTTTCCCGACACATCGCAAGTGCGCGCTCTGGCGAAGATTCCGGCAACCGGTCCGCCTTTAGTGCGCCATCATGAACCAGAGCGGATTGCGAAAATTGCAAGATTAACTCTTTTTCGAGCTTGTGTCCCCAAGCGGGCACCTCTTTGTTGCGGTCTTCTGTTAGCGTCCATGCCAAGGCAGGCGTAGTGTTTTTTGCAGCAATCTCAGAGCCCAATATCGGGTCATTTCGCCGTATATCGATGCGATAACATCCTTTGGGAATAACCAAACGCATTGCCCGGAAGGCGCCGTATGTCTCATAGAAACCGGACAGAGCTTTCCGAAGCCGGCTGACCGCTATACGGGCGTGGGCGTCAGCGTCAGGTTGAAAATCGGTCCCAAGGCCAAGGACATTTTCCGCAATCGCTTCCTGTGTGCACTCAACGTCGCCATCCCGGCCCAAAAACGTGAGCAGCCTGAGATTCATGGGGCTGAGCGTCGATTGCGGATGCGACAAAACAAAGTTTAGCTCGCGTTCCAGCGCTTGTCGGGTTTGTTGATCAAATTTACGACCGTCACTCATGAATACGCCTTAAGATTGTTTATGGATAAAATTATTCTCCCTATCATCCATAATAATGGTAACCTTGGGTAACTTATACCGATCCAGCGACAACTCTACAAATGTCGCAACGCAACGCTGGATCAATCATACATGTTGGCACCAACAAAAACTCAGCGTGTTTTCTCACCAAAAGGGCTGTTCTGGGCTGGTGCGACATTGGTTTTATCTGCCAATCCCGGAGTGACCGAGGAACAACCGCCTTTCGAATACGGTGAGATTTCGGGTGTTTTTGAACCCTATGGTGAGCGTGACGGCTACTGGTCTTTTGGCGGGCTTGATGAAGCGTACCAGAGTTACTCGGATTGGAAAGACCGGCTGTCAGAAAAACACGGGCTGTCGTTTCTGATCGAAGACCGGCTGATTATGCAATGGGCCGACGGCAGCGATGTCTACGACAACGAGCTCAATGTGATCGCGAGGCAAGAGCTGTTTCGCAGCGGCCCCGGAGATTTGTCCTTCAATATCTGGGGTCAATTTGCCAACTCTATTGGCGGAACGACGGCAGGCGAATTTCAAGGCGAACTGGGTATCTTGTCTCCGCTGAATGGAGGTAACTCCGGGCCCGATACTTCAAATCAAATTCTGCAGATGTTCGCCTTTGAGTATATAAACCCTGACGAAACTTGGAGGATCCAGGCCGGCAAACTGGCTTTGCGGACGTTGATCAACCTGAACCGTTACGCCAACGGCGACAGCGAAATGTTTTTCTCGCCGATGCTCGGGAACAATCCCGTTGTCCCCTACACTGCACTTCTGGGGCTTGGGGTATACGGCCAATATCGGACCGACGCCTGGTCAATTGCCGGTCTGGTCCGTGCACCTGATACTGATCTCGGCCTGTCGACGGATGCGTGGCAGGACGGGAACCGCGGGTATGCGGTTGAATTTGCGCTGACCCCGACGATCCCGAACCTTGGGGATGGTGTATATCGCCTAACTTGGTCGCTCGACGAAGAAAACGACGCCCTTCCAAGGATGGAGACATGGTCGTTGAGTGCTGATCAGGACATTGGTGATCGAATAGGCGCCTTTTTTCGCTATGCGTGGGCTGACCAGACGTTCCGTGATTTTGATCGCCGCCTGGCGGTCGGGTTTCAGGTCAAGAAACCGTTTGGGTTTACCTACGACCGGATTGGCGTCGGCGGATGGTGGGGCAATCCTACGGACGATACGTTGAATGACGAACGCGGGCTTGAGTTTTTCTACAAAGCGCAGGTTAGCCCCTTTCTTGAAATCACGCCTGATCTGCAAGTTGTCTTTGACCCTGCTCTCAGCGACGCGAATACCGATGTGATCATCGGTTTGCGACTTCGACTTGTCCTTTAATACAGCGCACGAGCACTGCGTGCGTTGCGCGACATCGGTAGACAAAAAAAGGAGCACTGAAATAGTTATGACCCGTTTTGCCCTCATCATCGCACTCATGGCCGGGGTTATGCCGCAGATCTCCTCAGCTCAGGGGACGCCTGACTGCGACTATCCTGATGGCCTGAAAGATGTCATCCCCGAATGCACCGGAGACCCGGTAATCAGCCTTGATCCCAACAGTCCGACCTATGACATCTGGCGCCAAAAACGATCTGATCTTTCAGAGGGGCGAGACCCCGGTCCGATCAATGTCCAACGCTATGAAGGCGGCTTCGCATGGAGCGGGATTCCAACATTCTTCCACGCACCTGTCGCTTTAACCCCCGAAGACCTTGCTGCCGGTGAGGTCGATGTAGCGATCATGGGGGCCGAGATCGGAAGCGATCAGCGCGCCCGCACGTGGGGACCTGCTGCATTGCGGGACCCGCGCAGTTCTGACGTCTGGCTGACATGGGGGTCGTTTGCTGTTCCGCATATGGGAACTTTGATCCAACCGTTCGATCATGTTTCTGTCGTAGATTACGGCGACGCAGCGCATGAGGCCTTTGCAATTGAGCGTACGGCCTATGTCGTCCGCGACCTTGTCCGTGAGATTGCCAGCGTTCAGCATGAAGATGGGCGCAGGACGATCCCGTTCATCGTTGGCGGCAGTCATGCGCTGGAATACCCCAACGTTGCGGGTTTGACGGATGTCTATGGTGTAGGCAATGTTGCCGTTGTGCATATCGACGCCCATACTGATACTGCAGAGCCTCTGTTTGGCCATTTTTTGACTCATGGCAGCCCGGTCTACAAGTTAGTAGAGGAAGGGCTTGTTCCAGGTAAAAACTACATCCAGGTCGCCGTCCGTGGCTGGTATCCGGGTCGCGCAGGCTTTGAATGGATGCGCAAGCACGGCATGCAGTATCACACGATGTTCGAGATCGAAGACCGCGGGTGGGAAGTTGTGCTGGATGAAATTATCGCCGAGGCCCAGTCGGTTGCCGACTATGTTCATGTCTCCTTCGACATTGATGCTCTGGATCCAAGCTTTGCACCAGGGACGTTCACGCCGGAACCGGGTGGCCTTACCATGTTGCAAGCCATGCCAATGGTGCGGCGGCTTTGCCATGAAACCAACCTGGTGGGTTTTGACATGGTCGAGATTAAACCGGAAAGCGATCCGACGGTCATGACCGTACAAAATGCAAATCGTCTGATGCGCGAATGCCTTGTTGGATTGGCCCTGAAACGCGCCGGTATCACCGAACCGAACTATGTCGCGCCTCTGGTGCTCGATGACGGTAAGTGATCCAACGGGACCGTTGTCGAGTGGCGAAAAGTCAACGGCATCACTCAGCAAGGGGCTGATGGCGCTGTGGCGTTGGCTAAAGGTTACTCCGCTAGCACAATTCTTGCTGGCGGGCGCTTTTATCTTTGCTCTCGACCGTTGGGTAGACGGCACCGGAGCTAAGACAATCATTCTCGATGAGGCATCAGTAGGTCAACTGATCGCCACACGCGAGGCTGAGTTGGCACGACCGCTATTACCGATGGAACGCGACCAGCTTTTGCAAGCCTATGTCGACAACGAAATCCTGTTTCGCGAAGCGCTGAATCTGGGCCTGCATGAAGGTTCAGAGGCGCGCAAAATGCTCACGCGCAAAATGCAGTACCTACTTCGGGAAGATGTACCGGAACCGACCGAACACGAACTGCGACAGTTCCATCAGACCAACACCGAACGTTATGGGCAACCTCGTTCAATCGCGCTGGATCAGATTTTCTTTGCAGATGGAGGCGCACAAAGAGCAGAGGTCGCATTGTCCAGCCTAAAAAGCGGGGCGGATCCTGAATCCCTTGGCGACAAGGTTAATTTTCTACCGCGCAGTTTCGGGCGGGCAAGCGAAAGTGAGGTTGCTGTTTTTCTGGGGTCCAAAGCCGCACGCGAAGTGTTTTCTTTGTCAGAAGATGAGTGGACTGGTCCCATCGCATCGCAACATGGACTTCATCTGGTTCGGGTTGTTCAGCGTTTTCCCGCGCAGGGCGCAAGATTTGAAGATGTCGTTCAGTATGTGCGCGAGGATTGGCACCTGGACCAGTTGCGCGCCAGTCTCCGCTTGCGACTTGATGAACTCAGAACCGGTTACGATATCGAAATCCGGGGGCAAGACTAGACATGCTGAAAGCGGTTTGCATTGGGATCGTTGTGTTTGTCTCAGCTATTATCCTGCAAACGTTCGAGGCGCAGGCCCATGAGTATGGCCTCGCAAAGGCGGCACTTATCGAGTTGGAGCCCGGCGTATATCGCCTGGAAGGCAGCATTCCGTCGGGTGTTTCGTATGTCTATCAACCTCCCATTTTGCCAGAGCGATGTTCGTTGATAGGGTCAGACGCGGACCACCGTGCCGTCGATGGCTTCCGATTTGAGTTTAAATGCGACACTCGGCCTCTTTCTGCAACCGACCAATTGCGGTTGCCCTGGGACAGATCCGGCGTCCTGTTGACGGCACAGTGGAGCGACGGCATTTCCGTTCAATCCTTTATTCCCCGTGACGGGGAAACCATTGCAATCGACATGGCGCATCTGCAGGCGGGGTCAGGAGATTGGAAGTCCGCTTTTTCTCGCTACGTTTCTCTGGGCGTTGAACACATTCTGAGCGGTGCCGACCACCTGGCGTTCGTTCTCTGCCTCTGCTTGCTTGCCAGCGGTTGGCGACTGATCAAGCTAGTGACGGCATTTACAATCGGTCACTCAGTGACGCTGGGTCTTGCATCTTTGGGGTGGATTGCGCTTCCGGCCCCTCCGGTTGAAGCCTGCATCGCACTGTCCATCGTGTTTTTAGCAAACGAAGCAATCAGCCGTCACAGCACTGGCCATAGTTACCTGATTACGGCCGGCTTCGGCCTTCTGCATGGCCTTGGATTTGCAAGCGCAATCAAAGCGATTGGAGTGGGTCGTGAAGACATTCTTCTCAGTCTGTTTGCTTTTAACATCGGCGTGGAAATCGGGCAGATACTGTTTGTAGCAGCAGCGACATCCCTGTTTTTTGCGCTCAAGCGCGTCAGCCTGCCCTTACCTCTTGTGCAGAGATATGTTGCTTTCTCGCTCGGTAGTCTTGGAATGTTTTGGACGTTAGATCGCATGGCCGGGATTATCGATTTTGCCTAAAGGGCTTGGATTACTACGGCAAAGCTTAACCCCAGTGCAAGTTGTCCCTCGATCAGTAAATACACCTGTGGTCAGGGTCAGGAATCATAACCAGTAGGCGAGATTACTGTGAACACGACAGCTGGTAGGAAGACCTTTGGACAGCGGACAAAGTGAGTTGCCACGCACCTCAATTCAATGTTTGTTTTGCAATACTTCATATATCAGCCGTATTGAGCACAGGCCCAAGAGCTACTGATGGCTGCAAAATATTGTGAAGAGGGGCTCGGCCGACCTAGTTCACAGATATCTGATCCATAGGGCTCGATCGTCTGAATCTCCAACCACTTCGCTAATTTCAGCTGGGTTAAGGCCAAATTCCGCAACCAAATCTTCGACCTGAACCGATCGGAAGCTATCGAGACTTCGTACAAGCCTCCCTTCTTCGAAGGCGATTAGCTCGTGAGATTTGCCGGACCAACGGACGATCCCGCCGCAGAGCGTCCGATGTTCGATATCGACCAGTTCTGCCACTGGGTCTGCAAAGAAATCGCTCCATTTGAGAAATCCGGTACTGACTGCACGTGCAACTGCTTGTTCGATCGTCCGGCTTTTGAGCTTGGTGGTAATCGAAGATATCAGCGCATCCACCGTTCGGGCGGAGTTGCCCGTCTGTTTGGCAATGACAGACGGTATCAACCCCGACGCAAGCATCATCAGGACATCCAACTCATCAGCAGACAGGGAATCCGAAGGGAAGTTGAAGACGGTTTCGATGACGTCCAGTGCAAGCAGATGCAGGATCTGGGCTTCGTGGCGCAGGGCAGGAAGCATTGTCGCGATCAATGCCTCCCATTCGGCGCGAGGTGCATTTGATGTGACGGTAAACACGCCGCGCTCACCAAAAGGATTGATGACCGGAATAGTCAGGCCGTTGCGGCCAACGCCGAATTTTCTGGCGGCCTCAAAGAGCGATGCATAGTCGGATTGGTTGTCAAACGCAGCCCAATCAATCGGAGCGATCATGGTAGCACCGAACCGAATGAGGGGATCGGCCAGGATCAGATCGTTTTCGACATAATGTCTGGTCCATTCTTCCGAAAACGTGGTGCAGCCGTGAACGATGTTCTGCGACTTGTCGATATGGGCATAAGACGCATTCTCAAATCCAAACCTGTGGCAAATCTCCTGAAGACGTGCCTCCCCGGTTTGCCGGAAATCCAACTCAGACCTGCCAATATCCGCAATTTTCATTGATATTCTTTCTGTTCCGCGCTGCCGTCGAGGTCGCATAGCAACCTAAAGCTGAACAAACCACTCGGGATTTCCCGTAGCCAATCACACATACGAATACAGTTCTGTTCTGGAGGCAGAGACAGAGCGGAAACCTGCCGACTGGATATGTAGAATTGACAAGCTGGCAACGCAAACCCCATCGCGTTGTGAAACGTTCTTTCCACCCTAGCGAAGTCCATGTTCCTCCTCCCGCGCTTTTCGGGCCAACAGCCCCATGAAACTGGAAATCAGGTTCAACTCTCCGCGTTCATCTGCCTGAACCATACCGCGAAGATATCCTCCCGGATTGACGACCTGTGGCAGTTTCGGATCACTCAGCCTTGCGTCTGTGATCACTCCAGCCAGGATCGCACCCATGAGCGTCAGTCGATTGATCGCCTCATGCCAGGCGGAGATGTTTGTGCCGATCTCAGACAATCGCGACCAAACACCGATCTCGATCGCACAGAGTGTTGGACTGGGGTTCTGATCGCCACCGCCCGCGATATCGATATGCATGCGCAGCTCGAGTGAAGCCAGCTCATAGAGAATACGATTGTTCACTCGAGGCAGCTTTTGAATATTGCACGCCGCCGTATCCGTTGGATGATTGCTTTCTAAGCAATGCGCAGGGCCGTCAGGCCCGGAGCCAGAACAATCTGGTTCCGAGGCTTCAGCCGAGGGCATTGAACTCTCGCCATCGGAGTTACAGGACAGAATTTTTTCTTCAATTTGGTCTTGTATATGGGACCCGAAACAAGCTTCGGGCGCACCCGAAATTTCACTGGGTTTAGCGACAAGATCTTCGATGCTTTTCCAAAGATCATGAGCGGCCTGAACATGGCATTTCAGCCGATCCAGCGACATGTATTTCAGCTTGTCAGAACGCGGCCAGGACCGAAATGCCTCCATCATGTCTTCGGCACATTCGGGAGGGCAGGGGAGAGAAACGAGCACCGCCAGGCTGTGTTTCACATATCGGTAAAGGCGCGACCGATCCCCGCGCAGAGCGTCATGTTCTTTCTTGTCTGCCTTGTTTTGTGCTTCCGCGTCGAGCATCTCGGGAATGAGGTTCAGGGCGGGTGTCAGGAAGAGGCCAAGCCCCTTGCGCTTGCACCGCGCCCCATTGGCACCAAGCCTGCGTTCAATGAGGCCAATGGCCTCCAGGGTGCGTTCGTGATTGTGGATCGTCCGATCTGTCAATCCGCGCCCGGCAATCTGCGTTTCCTGACGGGCATAGCAAAAGGGTTCCTGAGACGGATCGCGAAACGCGCTTGGAGAGATCATGTCGATGATGATTTCAAAGGTGCGAATGCACTGGGCCGATGCGCCTCTGATCTGCGCGTAGCAAACGCAGAGTTGCCGAAACCGGTCCCGATTCCAGCCGTCTGGCAGGCCGTTGTGGAAGCGCTTCGGGTCTAGGAACCGGGCGGTCGAGATCTGTCGGAAACTCATGGCTTCGACCTCGACAGGCGTGACTCCGGTAGCCCTGCAGGATGTCGCGCGGTGGTAACTTGGATCGTAAGGAATTGCTTCATGGTTTGTTTCTCGTTTGCGAAGCAAAGCGGGTCGAACTTCGGCACTGAGACAAAGAAAATCCATTCGCACAGATGCGTTTATCCTTGTCAGATTTTTGGGAGTTTCCTATAAATCAGGTGATCAAACGTGACTTAGGAAGATCCCCGCTGAGGCCCCGCCTTGCGGGGGTTTTTTGTTATTGGGGTCGGGTATTTCCTCTGGGCCAGACTGCCTTGTGGGCAAATGCAGTCGACAATTTCTGCCGCTAAGCCAGGATCATCGCATCCTGATGGTTAGCGCGCCCGTCAGTATTTGACCAACTCGTAATCGCTGATCCCAAATGTGTCGGTCCATTCCACCCCGACGCCACGAAAGTAGCTGGGAGGTTCGCAACGATTGCCAAGTGGCAGCCAGGACGGAATAGGAGCGGGGGCTGTCTCGGACCACTTAAAGCTCGCATTACCGTCATAGCTACCAACGACCAGATCAAGCGAACGCTCGCAATCTCCCTCCCGTGAGCGACGGCGGTAGCTGTAGTGTCGCACATCCCAAACCCTGATGGATCTGACAACGTCGAAATCGGGTGAGGAAAGATCGACGCTAATCGGTGTGGCTTGAAAGCTATCGCCAGGCTGGCCATGAAATGCCTGGATCTCTTCTGTTGAGATCGCAGCATCTACCAGCAATGGCTCTGTCGTATCGTCAGATGGAAGCTCTGGAATAGGGCTGGCACTGTTGCCTTTGATTGCGCCCAGCCTTTCCATGGGGCTCAAGCCTGAGAAGCTCTCTGAAGCGTTCATTGGACAGCGCCACAGTTGCAGCGGCGGTTCGACCGGGTAGGGTGTGATGCGCCGAATGAACTCCGCCTTGGCTGCGACGCAATCAGTCGAACTTGGCCAACCTCCGGCGAGGCAAAGGAATATGGCACAGTCAATTGGATAGGCACTGGCCTGCGTGGCCGGCAGTGCAGCGAGTGCAACTGCAAGGGCCTTTGCGCGAGTTCTATTTCCGGATTTTGAGTGTTTCAAGATGGTCTCTCCTGCTTGCGAATCGCCTAAGCAATATCCGGCCAATATATTTCTGACAATCCAATATCGTATATTGGCGTACTTTCTTATATTGACGTAGATTGTGTTTTAGTCCACAACTTTTGGATGTAGAAGACGGCCCATAGGGGGTCGTCATGGCGGACAACAAGAGACAATACACTGTGGTAACCATCGAGATGGTCCGGGGCCTGAAAGAAGATCAGGTTCCCTTTACATGCCGCTACGAATTTATCGGACTCGCTTCCCTTGGACGACCTAAGTACCACTGCATTTACAGCTCGCCGAACTATGTCGGAGCCTTGTGCAAGTCGAAGATCTCTCGAGCGGGCGCTGAGCCCAGAGAGTTCGATCTTTGGCCGGGTCTCTTCAAACATCATCAGGAATTTGGTGATGGGCGCATTCTCTGCGTCAAATCTGACTACACGATCGAGTCGATTACCCCAGAGGGTCTCGAAGCAGCTCAGGCCCTGGACGCGAAATCCAAAACCTGATCGTTCACGTTCGAGAACCTGCCTCATCAAAATACTGGGGCAGGGCACATGAAACGGCTCTTGCTTCTCAGCGCTGTGCTCGCGTCTTTGTTCATTGCTGCGGTTTGGATTGAACCATCAAAACAAACAAAGACCCTGAGCGCATCCGAGGTGATTGCCGTTGATGGTGACACCATCGACCACGGTGATGACCGCTACCGCCTCATCGGTTTCGACACACCTGAGACTTACCGGCCGCAATGCGTAGCTGAAAAGGCTCTGGGACTGCAAGCGAAAGCAAGGCTGAAAGAGCTCATCCAGACGGCGGGCCAGATAGAGTTGATCATCCAACCGGAGCTAGACGTGCATGACCGCTTCCTGGCGGTTGGGCGTGTGGCTGGGCAGGACGTCGGGACCATCCTGATTTCCGAAGGTCACGCGCGACCATACAGCGGTGGTAAACGCCGGTCCTGGTGCAGCTGAAGGAAAGGATCAAACAACGACTTGATGACCAAAAAACGAAACTATTGAGCAATGAGCGGTCCTGTCGATTGCGCCAACAACCGACAGGACAAGAAACGCCCTAAATCCATCCGGGCATTCCTTCAACATCAAGAGAGAACTGTACTATGGTAAAAACAGTAGTCCTAGATGCCAGTCCTAAATTGGACAGCACCGCACCAGAGTCAATGGGTGCAACCCTTGACAATCTGTCTGCACCTCCGACCGCTTAGCGCTGTCTGGCGATCGAGGCGCGCGGGACATCCCGACATTACAGCCAAACTTTCTGGCTGAGAGACCCAAGCTGAACAACGGCTTGGTGAGGAGCTTGTGACGGGCGTTGCGCTGTGTCGGAGCCCTGAATCCTATGTCTCCGCAGCGCCCGCGCTTATGCCTCGTAATGACTATTATGTAAACTTTACTGACCTATTTGTGAGAGCGAACTCGTGAGCAGCTTTTCCAAAATCTTCACTGAAAACGGACGCCAGCTCAACGCCATTTGGTCTTTGTTGGCGCTCGTCGGAACCGACGTCACCGCCCAGGTCATCGAATACGAGCCTGATGGCAGCGTGTTTCTGAACGGTGCGCGAGCGGAAATCTATGATGGCGTCGTTCGCCCAATCCGGATGCGTGAGTACACGCTTGATGAAAAACCGGAAGCGCCGAAGGCCAAGCCACAGGAAAAGATTGAGATTGCGGGAAAAGCACCGCGGCCTCGCAAAGCCTCTGGTGGTTGGTCGCAGGACCGGATCGTCAAAGAAATTCACGCAGCGGCGGATCGGCATGACATTCCGGCTGAGCTGTTCATGGCGCTGGTCTGGCAGGAAAGCCGGTATCGGGCTGATGCCCTGTCGCCCAAGGGTGCCTACGGCTTCGCGCAGCTCATGCCGGGAACGGCAAAAGACCTGGGCGTGAACCCAAGAAACCCTGCAGAAAATCTCGACGGTGGCGCACGCTATTTGGCGGCGCAGTACCGCGCGTTCGGAACCTGGAAGCTGGCGCTTGCCGCCTACAACGCCGGGCCTCACCGCGTCGTCGAATACGGCGGCGTCCCCCCCTTCACCGAAACCCGCAACTACGTGCGGACAATCCTAAGCAAAGTGAGCACTTCCTCATGAACAGAACCCACTTCATCCAACAGACCGCGTTCTTCGCGCTGGCTCTGATTGTCGTTAGTGCTGCACCGGCCTCCGCTGGCTGGCTGCAAGATGCCATTGGCGATTTCATCAACGAAACACTGGCCGACTCGAAGGTTGTTGGCGTGAGCCTGGCCGCTGTTGGCTTCATCTGGGGTTGTCTGGCTTACGTGTTCGGCTGGGGTTCTCTGAAGGGACCAGTGGTCGCAATCGTTGTCGGTGCCGTTATCGGCCTCGCTGATACGTTCATCGGAGCCTGATTGATGCCGCGCCGAAACACGGTCTTTCGCGGCCTGAACCGCCCCGCGGAATGGGGCGGCCTGCCCGTAATCTATCTGCTGGTGATCCTTGGGATGACCATGCTCTCGTTCTTCATGTCCGGGATGGCGCCAGCAGTCATTGCGGGTTTTGTTTTCTATACCGGGCTGCGCCTCTTTTACGAATGGGAACCGGCTTTCTTCCGCGTCCTGTCCGTAACCCTTTCCAAAACTCCGCGCACCAAAAACCGCCAACACCACGGGGGAGATTACTATAGTGCCTAAGCCTGCTGCCCGAGGCATGTGGACCCTTGCCCGCTCGTTGATCGAGCCGAGCTGGCGCAAGGATGAAATGAGCCTCTTTCAGATGTTGCCTTATGGCTATGTCGTGAACGATGAGGTTATTTCCACACGCAACGGTGGCCTTATCGCCGCTGCAGAAATCACCGGAATCAACGCAAACACGCTGGACGAAAACGAGTTCGAGTTCCTGGCCGAACGGTTTGAGCGTGTGTTGCGCACAACACCCAATGAGGTGGCATTTTATGTTCATCGACTGACCGTCCCGGCTGAGACTGGTCATGTCATCACAGATCCAACCGGCTTTGCCGGTGCAGTGGCTCAGGCTATGCGCTCAGCGTCCGTCGATGCCGAGCTGAAAGAGCGCAAAATCATCATCAGCGCCATTCTGCAAAAGCGCCAGGATGAACGCGCAAAACAGATCTTCGGCATGTCGTCCGGAACGATCGACGAGGAACGCCGTGAAATGATGGAACAGCTCGACGGTGTGTTCACAACACTGGCGGGCACGCTGGGCGAGGCCCGTGTGCGCCGGCTGAAGCTCAGCGAGGGGCGTTGGCTCGGCTATTATGGAATGCTATTGAACGGTCGGTATCAGCCGATCATTCACACGAACATAGCAGAACCCATCGCCTTCAACATGCCGCAAGAGGATGTGCTGTTTCAGGGCAAGATCGGCAAACTGGTTACGGGCGACGATCAGGAACGCTCCATCCGTGTCTATTCCCTGAAGAATTACCCGATGGCTTCGTTCCCCGGCATTTTCGACGGGCTGGACCTGCCGGTTGATGTTGTGATTTCGCAATCCTTCCTGCCGATCAGCCGCGCCCAGGCGCAGGAATTGGAACGTCGCAAGTCAGGACAGATGCGCTCGGCTGGCGACAAAGCGACGTCGTTGCAAGAGGATTTGTCCATTCTGGCCGATGGGATTGCTTCGGGCACGATGTCTCTTGGTAAGCACCACCTGTCGATCTGCGTGTTCGGGGCTGAGGAAGATCTGAAAACAGCCGAAAAGCATATCATCGGTGAAATTCAGATTTCAGGCGGCACGGTCAAACGCGAAGCGATGTCGGCGCGGGCGGTGTATTTCGCACAGCATCCCGGCAATTTCGCATTCCGCGCCCGTGAAGAACTGATCACAGATCAGAACTTTGCAGACATGGTAGCGTTTCACATGCGGCCAAAGGGTCTGCCTGAGAACAAGCTGCCTTGGCCTGGACCTCTGGCGACGTTCCCGACCACACATGGCGACAGCTACGATGTTTCGCTGCACTTGCCCAAGACAAGCTCGGATGCGGAAAACCTGCCATCCGGCCATACTATCGTTCTGGGACCAAACGGATCGGGTAAGACCGTGATTGCAATGCTGCTGGCAACAATGGCGGTTGCACAGGGCGCGCGGATCATCGCTTTTGACAAAGACCGGGCGATGGAAGCCCCCATGCGGGCACTCGGCGCACAGTACACTCGCGTTCGCGTTGGCGAACCCACCGGCATGAACCCTTTCCAAACGGAAACGGATGAGGCTGGGCAAAGCTGGCTCGCCAATTGGGTCACAGCCTTGATGAGCTATGACGAAAAGCTGACCGCCGGACAGAGAGATGAGATCACGCAAGCCTGCCAAGCCAACGCCACCCTGCCCCCACAGCTCCAGAACTTCGATTCACTGGTAGATCGGTTCAGAGCCTTTGACGACAACAAGAACCTGTTCAAGCGGGCTAGCGAATGGGCAGGTGACGGGCGGTTGTCGTGGATGTTCGGTGAAGGTGGCACAGATCCGTTTGCCTCTGGCGACCGGCATCTTGTGTTCGACATTTCCGAGGTTCTGGATGACGAGTTGGTCCGGCTGGCGTGGATCAGCTACGTCATGCGCCAGATCGAGCGCCGGTGTGCCTCTAAGGTGCCGACTGTCTTCGTCATTGATGAAGCCTGGGTGATCGCTGGCAATCCTTACGGCGCGGAAATCCTCAAGAACGCCTACACCACGTATCGGAAGCTGAACGTCATGATGATGATGATGACGCAGATCCCCGATCACATCCTGTCGTCAGCGGCCAGTAAGTCGATCCTGGAAAACACCAGCACGCAGCTCTTGTTCCCGTCCCGATCCGGCAATGAAGCGGATTACCGGGCAATCGGTTTGAACGATGCAGAGCTGGGTGCATTGCGGGCGCATTTTGGCGACCGCGTGATGCTCATGAAAAAGGGTGATGAGAGTGTCTGGCTCGATGTCGATGTCGGCGCACTCGGCCCTCTGCTTCGTGTTCTGAGCGGATCAGACGGCAAGTCGTTCCCTGATCCGGAATGGCGTCAAAACCCCAACTTCTGGAAGGAAATCACATGAAATCTCGCCTTATCCTCGCCCTCGTTGTTCTGGCCGCTGTTGCCGCCTGCACCAACACCTATTCGGGCTATCGCAGCAAATGCGCCTGCGACTTTGAGCGCATGACCCCCCCTGAAAACATGGAGCTTGTCTAATGAACGTCCTGAAAACCCTTCGCACTACCGTAGCCGTCACCATTCTGACCGCCCTGCCCATCATGGCGTCGGCCCAGGGTGTTCCGACCATCGACGCCACAGCCATTACACAAGACGCCGCCAACTCCGCCAAGGAAGTTGCTGAAATGGTTCGCCAGTATGAGCAACTGTTGCAGCAGTATGAAAAACTCGAACAGCAGCGCGCCATGCTGGAAAACTCCTTCAAAGCCATTACTGGCTTGACTGACCTGGACGAGTTCAACAGCCGCAGCTTTTTGAAACTGGCGACTGCCGCCGACACGCTCGGCTATGCGCTTGATGCGGCAGAAGGTGGTATCTCCGGCCTGCCCGATGTCGCTGCACAGGCAATGGAACGCCGCTCCATCAATCTCGGTTTGGGCGACGGCATCCTGTCTGAGTTTAACGGCTCGGACGTACCAGCTCGTCGCATCCTCTCAGAACGTGGTGGTGCTGGCCTGATGGCGTCTGCTCTGGGTGAGAACGGCTACGATATGGCCGGTCAACTTGCAGAAGATGCGGAAGAACTGCGCAGTGAAATCGGCCAACAGGAAGATCTGAAGGAAGCCATCGACTACAATACGGCGGTTTTGATGAAACTCCTGCAAGTTGAAATTGAAATCTTGCGTGCAACCTCGGCTAATGCTGTAGCGACTGGCACGGATCTGGCTGCAAACGCAGCGGATCTAAAGACGCTTAGCAATTACGCAAGAGGAGAAACCCAATGAAATACCGCACCACTTTCACCCTGACCATTGTAGCCGCCGCCGTTTTAGCGGGGGCTGCGTCGGCTCAAGTAAAACTGCGTCCCACGCCAAATGTTGATTGGCCCTTTGGCGAGTATCGGGTGTGTTTCGGAAATACAGGCGTCAACAACGTCGCCAAACAGTTTGTCAATGAAGATCAAGCGCGTATGGCCGATGCGGGCCAACCAGCAGACAAACAATATCTGGTGAACAATTGGTCAGTCGCAATCCTCAATGAACAGATAATCGCTGCACATGAGTACACGGCAGAACAATGCCGGTTGCGAAAAGCCGGTGAAGAGTTTGATACGGAATGCCCACTCGGAAATATGAGCCGTACCGCCGCAATGAATGTTGTTGGTGCAGATAACCCCGAATTCTGGGGTCAACCTTCATCGCAAAATGCTGACCTAAAGAAGGAGCAAAAGGCTAGGCTGAACAATCTCGGTCCCGTGTTACAGGAGGCATGTGGGCCGTGATCCAGGATTTCGTCAGCTCGATTGAAACTGCGATCAACAACTTTTCGCAGCAAGCTTATAACAGCCTGGCGGCGGATCTTGCATCCGCCCTCTGGGCAATTGCTGCGCTGATCTTTGTGGCGATGCTGATCAACGGCGTACTTCAGATCAGAGAAATAGGGTTGGGTGGTTATATCGGCTGGCTCATTCGGGCGACGATAATCATCGGAATGGCCTCAAGCTGGTCCTTTTTTCAGCCAATCTATCAAGGCGTTCAAACCTTGCCGGACAGCATTGCCGGGGCGCTCACTGGCACCACAAATGTATGGCAGGCGCTCGATGAGATTGCGCTTCAATGCTTTATTATGGGTCAAACAGCTATCGAGAACGCCACGTGGGGCTTGAGCATTACAGGCGCAATCTTGTGGGTTGTCGGGGCGGTTATCGTCGCCTTTGGCACTGGCATGGCACTAATCGCCAAGGGCGGCATGGCAGTCCTTCTCGGTTTGGCACCCGTGTTCATTGCAACGCTTTTAAGCTCGGCAACTGCAAACATCTTTGCCGCATGGGCGAAAACGACCGTGGGCCTCGTCATGGTCATAGTTGTGCTGACAGGGATTGTCTCGCTGATCCAAGCGCTTTTCGCCTCGGAGCTTGGTTCCTTGTCTGATGTCAATGATATGGAAGCCAGCGGGCGTTTTCTTGCAATCTGTATCGTCGCTATCGTCATGCTTACACAGATCCCATCCCTCGCTGGGGGAATGTCAGGAGCTATTGTGTCAGCGTCATCGGGCCTTGCCGTTGCAACCGGTGCTGCAGCAGCCGCCAGAGGCGCGCTGGGAACAGCAGTTGATGGCGGGCGTGGCGCGGTGGCCGGTGGCAAAACCGCCGCTGCGATGGCTTCTGCAGCCCGCGACGGGACCGGCATTCGTGACAGCGCGTCTCGCGCAATGCAAGCGCGTCGGGACATAGCGCACAGAGCCCGCAATCAGGATGGGGCGGCTCGTCAGAGCTACGCCGCTGACCGCTATCGGCAGAGCATTCGAGCTGCTCGCGAAAAGCCACAACAAAAATCGTCGTAATCCGAGGTACAGAGCAAATGTCACACGTGACAGATCACGAAAAAGAACTCTTTCTGGGCGCACGCCGTGATGCCTTCAAATGGCAGGTATTCGGCATGGTCGGCATGGCAATGGGCGTGGCCTCTATGATTGGCTGGGCGATGCTCCTTCCCCTGAAGGAAATCCGCGCGGTGCCATTCTCCATCGATCCCGACACAAAGCTGCCGGTGCTGCTGACTGAAAAGGTCGAAGAACTGGAACCATCCGAGGCGATGGCGTTCCGCGAGGTGGCAAACTATGTGCAGGACCGGGAAACCTATGATGTCCAGGACAACAACGAGCGCCTGAAATCGGTGCTGCGACGTTCTGATGAGCTGGCCGAAACGTCCTACCGCGAACTGTGGGACGGCTCGAACGACAACCATCCGGACGAAATCTATACGCCCAAGACAAAGGTGCAGACCGAAATTCTGGGCGTCTCGCCGGTCAACGATGAGACGGTGCAGGTCGAGATCCGCAAGTCCCTGATCGTGCCAAACCAAGCAACGGTCTCAGCCCGCTACGTGGTCACAGTGACCTACGGGTTTGAGGAAAAAATCGTGACGTCGATGGATGAGCTTCTTGAAAATCCATTCGGTTTTGTCGTCACCAACTACCGCGTCGACTCCATGGGAGACATCTGATGCAGCGAACCATTAAGACACTCACAACCGTCACTGCCGCAGTCCTGGCTCTTTCTATGCCTGTTCTGGCGGAAATCACACCGACGCCAGACGGAAAGAACGCGGATCACCGCATCACGCATTTTCATTACGTCGAGAACCAAGTGTACCGCATCCCTGTGGGTGAACGCCTGATTACCTATGTTCACTTTCCGCAGGGTGAAACCGTCCGCAGCATTGGTGCGGGCGACACTGAAAGTTTTCAGATCACCCGCCTGCAGGAAGGTCGCGTTATTGCGTTCAAGCCGGAAATCCTGAACTCGGATTCAAACCTGACCGTCCTGACCAATCGCGGGACATACAACTTCTATCTGGTTCCGGCCGAGAGCGCCGCCGAACGCAAACGTGTCCCATTCCGGGTCACGTTCTACAACAAAAACAACAGCGGCGGGGCCACAACGCGCCGTGGCACAGTTGCTCGGAGCGAGCCGAAGCCAACTGGCCGGTTTGTGAACCAAAACTATTCGCGCTCGGGCAAAGCGGACTTTGCGCCGACGGCCGTTTGGGACGATGGCGTTCACACCTATATGCAGATCCCACAGGATGCGGAGCTACCGGGTATCTTCCGTGTCCTGCCTGATGGACGTGAGCTGATGGTGAATACCACAGTCAAAGAGCGCGGCATTATCCAAGTACAGGGCCTATCCGATCTTTGGACACTGCGCATCGAGGACACTTCGATCTGCGTTCGAAACGATGGCGACGCGTTTCAGCAGGCGAGCGCAACGGGCAGGCCCGTCACTTCACAGACAGTTAAACCGGGGGGCAGCAAGTAATGAACCGTGAACAAACAATTGCGGCACGGGCGGCGGCGGAACAGCCGCCCCTGCGTTCCCGGAAAAGGCTTGAACCCAAGAAGCTCATGGGCGTTGCCCTCGCGGGTGCCGTGTTCGTTGGTTTCGCGTGGTTTGTGCTGGGCGATGACGCCAAGAACAGCCGCGCAGGTGTCCGCGTCGATGCCCTGCAGCAAAGCGGTGGCGAACGCTATGGCCTGCTTACGGCACGGGGGCCGGACGTAGACGAACCCGAACCAGACGCGTTGCCGGAGGAAATCGCCGTCGCAACGCCCGCCTCAGCTCCACAGCCGGTTGAATTCATCGGGTTTGATAAAGCCATGAAAACTATCGAACAGCTCAACGATCGTATTGCGGGGCTGCAAGGTGAACTGACAGACGTAAAAGTTTCGCTTTCTGAGAAGGACAGTGAAATCGCTTCGCTCACTCTGGCCAATGAACGCCTTCAGGTCAGGTACGACGAGCGCGAGAAAAAGTTTCAGACAGAGCTTGCCCAGGCCGTTGCTGATGCTGAGGCACGGGCACTTGCCAGCATGAGCCACTTGCAGACTACGGGTCTGACCGATGATGAGCGGCGCAGGCTTGAAGAACTCAAGCGGATGCGCGAACGCCAAAACCAGTCAGACGGCATCGTGTTTGATGAAAACCCATACGGCAGAAACTGATGGAGCTGACGATGAACAGAACAGCACTTACCCTCGTCCTGGTCACGTTGGCCTCAAGCGCGATTGCGCAGGATGGCTCCGGCCAAAACTACGAGCCGATTAACAGCGGATCGCAGCCGGTGATTTTCCAGCCCTTCCCCCCTGCCCCGCAGCCGGTCCTGGTGCAACCGGATGACACCCGCTTGCCTGAAGAACAGCGCGGCTATCTGGAAAACCCGAATACGACATGGCAAAACAACCTGGTCGAAGAATACCCGCCCATCGTCGGGGCCTCGATCATTGACGATCCGTCGCGCACCCTGACGCAAGGCACGGTGTTGTCAGCGGTATTCGGCGGTGCGGTCAGCTCGGAATTGCCCGGTAGCGTGGTGGCAACGATTACACGTGGCGTTTACTCGATGGACGGCACGCGTTTGCTGCTGCCGCGCGGATCGAAGCTCTATGGCGAATATCGGGCGGATACGACGCTGGCGCAAACGCGCATCATGATTGTTTGGAGCCGTGTCATCACACCTGATGGGTTGTCCGCTCAGATCGGATCGACTGGTACGGACGGTCAAGGCCGGACTGGTGCAACCGGTAGGGTGAACACACACTTTGGGAAGCGGTTCGGCACCGCTGCGCTGTTGTCCATCATCGGCATTGCGCCAGTGGCGCTGGTGTCTGACAGTGACAGCAACAACTCGGTTCGGACGGATCTGGCAACGCAAGTGGGGTCTAACCTGCAGAACGCGACGGCGGCGGCGCTTGATGAATACCTGCGCATTACGCCGACAATCTTTGTCGATCAGGGCAGCCGCATCAACGCAATCCTGCAGCGCGACGTTGTGTTCGATAGCTTCTAATGAGCAGGCGAAACGGCAATGGCCTTCTGGAATATTATACAGCCAAGATCGAACATCTGTTGCACGATGAAAGCCTGAGTGAGATTTCTGTGAACCCTGACGGATCTGTCTGGGTCGAAGAAATGGGCACAACCCGCATGATCAGGACAGACATCACTCTGACCAAGGATGATGTTGGCAATATTGGGCGCTGCGTTGCCGGTTTCAGCGACGTCACATTCGGAGAAAAGAAGCCGATTGCGACGGCCAACGTGCCGACACAGCAGGGCAAAGCGCGGGTGCAGGTCGTTATACCGCCAGCAACAACTGGCGTGGGGTCCGTGGCGATCCGCCTGCTCCGCGTGAAAACCGTCGATCTGGGCGCGTTCAGCTTTGCCAGCAAAGAGGCGGCGTTGGCAGAAAACAACGATCACAGCGCGCTTGAAAACGCCCGTGCTGCCCTCGCAGCGGGCACGATGAGCTTTGACGAGCTGGCGGACCTCTCGATGCAAAGTAAGTGGAACGTGATTATTGCCGGGGGCACCTCGTCTGGCAAAACCACTGTTCTCAATGCAATGCTGAAGCGCGTCGATCCTGGCGAACGGATCGTGACGATTGAAGAAGTGGCCGAGCTGGACATCGAGCAACCCAATTCTGTCGATCTGCTTGCTGACCGTTCAGAAGAAGATGGCCCTCGATCACCAACAAAGCTGCTGGAATCGGCGCTGAGGTTACGGCCTGACCGCCTCGTCTGCGGTGAAATTCGGGGCGACGACGCAAATATGTTCCTGGAACTGGTGAACACCGGCCACGATGGTTCTGTCTGTACCATGCACGCCAACTCGCCCGTTGATGCCATTGGACGTATGAGCAAGATGGTGCGTCGCGGATCTCCGACCGTTCAAAAGTCAGAAGTGGTCGATGACATCCGGGCCACCATTCACATGATCGTTCACATGAAGAAAATCGGGGACGAACGGAAGGTCAACGGAGTGATCTTCCCACCCCTGATGGCCGCTGATCAACTTATCTGAAGGAGAAATAGAATGAAAAAATTTGAGTATCGTAATGTCTTGATGCGGGTAGAGGAAAATGCAGGCGAGAAGTTTGCGAAGCTCGGGCAAGACGGTTGGGAAATGGTCGGCGTCGTACCTGCCGAGTTTGGCATCGTGTGCTTCTTCAAACGCGAGCTGACCGATGGCTGAATTTCAGGATCTACCCAAAAGCAAGAAGGTAGCGATAGCCGGTACAATGGGCTTTATCGCTACCTCGGCTTGCGCGGTGTTGGTGGTCGGGCTGGCTCTCGAATACATAAACACCAGAGGCTTTCGCGGGCTGGACATCTGGGCGATCCCAGAGAAGTTCATGGCACAGCCTGCAGAGACGCAGCAGATCATGGGTCTGGTGGCGGTGGTCGCAGTGGGTGTTTTGACCTTTGCATTTGTGGCGGCTGCGCTGCGTGGTCCCTCAACGAAATACGGTGATGCGACCTTTGCAAAGGCCCCTCAGCTCGTCCAGGAGGGCTATGCTTCGGTGCTGAAGCTCAAAGACCAATTGGATAGTGAAATCGTGTTTGCCAAATTTGGTGAGCCAAAGGACAAAAACGCAATCTACTATAAGCCCGGTCCCGGCGTTCAAAAGCCACACGCGATGTTCATTGCCCCGTCTGGTTCGGGTAAAACCAGCGGCTTTGTGATCCCGAATGTCCTGCGTTTCAACGGGTCTTGCGTCGTCCTGGACATCAAGGGTGAGATTTTCCAGACAACCGGCGCGCGTCGGGCAGCAATGGGCGACGAGGTTTTCGTGTTCGATCCCGAGAACCCCGACAAAAGCCACAGCTACAACCCTCTGCGCCGCGCAGCACGTGCCGACAATCTGGACCGGCGATGGGAAGAAGTGATTCAGGTTGCAACCCAGATGTTCGACACGCCCAGCTCGTCCGCCCAGGGCTTTATGGGTGGTGTTGAAGGCATGTTCTGCGCAATGGCGATGTTGGCGATCAAAAGAAAGCGGCCATACGTTTCCGAGATCCTGCGCCTGGTCAAAACGACCAAGCAAAAGGACTATGAGAAAATGGCTGAGGAAGTTGGATATGCGCGAGCTGCAGATGAGTTCCTGAATCTTGCAGCCGAAGAATCCAAAATCTTGCGATCTACGATTTCGGTTATGTTGAACTCCGGCCTTCAGCTCTGGCGCAACCCGTCGGTGGCAAGAGCTACGCAGGGCAATGACATCAACTTTGAAGATCTGCGTCGACGCCCCACCTCGATCTATTTTTCTGTGCCAGGAAAAAAGGTCAAAGAGTTCCGGACGCTCATTCGCCTGTTTTTCCTCGATCTGGTGAACACTATCGAAACCGTTGAGCCGGGCGAAGATGAGCCGTTCAAAGTGCTGATGTTGCTCGATGAGTTTCAGCGCCTCGGCCACCTGGAGCGTGTTGTTGAGGCCTATGACACCATGCGATCCTTCGGCGGTCGGCTGGTGGTGATTTCGCAAACACTGTCGCGCCTGCAGGACATTTATGGGCATGAAGGTGTGCGGGCAATGTTGGCAAACGCCGGGACGCAGATGTTTGCGGCGTCCGAAGATTCAGAGGTCCGCGAACACGTGTCCAGATCCATCGGTGACAAAACAGTAATGAGCAAATCGAAGTCGCGGGCGCTCGGCAAAATGGAAATGGGCAGCATATCGGAACGCGAGGAAGGCATTCGCCTGCTCCGGCCCGAACGCGTTGGCCGATTGCCTGAAAATGAGGTTGTTCTGATCCGCGAAGGCAAGATGCCGGTGATTGCAAACAAGATCCGATACTTCGAAGATCCGTATTTCATGCAGTTCTTGGGTGGCGATAGTCCGAAGATCAGAGGCACACACCTCGATCTGGCTGCAGAGCAAGCCAGGGACACGGCAAAGGCGCTGGCTGACGCGAAACCGGCCCCTGCCCCGGTGAAAGAGGTTTCGGAAAAAGATCAGGAACTTCAGGCGGCATTTGATGCGCAGCGCACGGTCGCAAAGCGCAAAAGCCGGTCAGCGAAAGATATGGCGATGGAGAAAATGAGAGCCAAACGGCCAGAAAGCAGTGCCTCCGCTTGACGGGGGTGCTGTTTCAGTAAATCTGCGTTTAACCATGTTCGTGAGAACATAACGGTCTAACTATCAGAAGGTCATTTCAGATGAGATTGATACTCGCGATTTTGCTTCCGTTTGTGGTGTTCTTTACGATCAGACGCCCATTTCAGGGCTTTTTCTGTCTGCTCCTTCAATTGACGCTCATTGGCTGGATTCCGGCTGCGATTTGGGCTGTGTATTCACTGAGCCAGTACAACACGGACAAGAAGATCAAGGCAGCCGCGAATAGGTTGGGCGATCAATGATCTGAGTTGCCGAAAACCCGGAATGGTTTGAAGAAATAGAAAACCGCAAGATCAGCCCTGCCGTCGGCTAAATCAAATAGGGCCACCCCGAGGCGGGGGTCTACTCCGGTAGGGTGCAGGATCATACGTTCGTGCAAGCAGCCGTTCGCGGATCACGCGGCGAAGGTGCCGAGAGAGCCCAAAGCGACAGATGCTGCGTTGCATTCAAATGACCGCTGTTTGAGGCGGACTCCAAACGCTAAACTCAAAGTCAGTTTTGTCACGCCTCACGATTTGACATCATTATGTCGGTAAGCTGCGCGAGTGCCTTTCCCATCAACTCCTGCTGCTTCGGCTCCAGATTGGCTACGAGCGCTTCAAGGTGCTTTCTTTGAACTTTGACAGCTTCGCGAAACCTCGCCTCCCCTTTGTCAGTCAGCGCCACAAGTTTTGACCGACGGTCCGTCGGATGCGATTCGCGTTTCGCCAAACCTTCATCCTCGAGCCCATCTACCAGCGTCGTGATGTTGCGCTTGGTCACCGAAAGCCGTTCGGCCAAATCCACCATTGAGCAGGGCTGATCCTGGTCCAATGCCTGTAGCAGTTGAAACCTTGCAGGTGATAGATCGACTTTTGAAGTTCCCTCTCGAAGGTATTTCAGAAAGGGGGGCACGAACGCACAAATCGCGTCAGCTGGTGAAACCGTCACTTGAAATCCTCATATAGTTTACATATACACGATATATAATTATATCTTGTATGCTTCTATTAGAGGTAACTGATGACAGAGGTAGATGCAAATTGGACCGTGATCACTGGGTCGACAGGTGGGATCGGCAGCGAAATCGCGAAGATTCACGCTGCTCGTGGGAACAGTCTGATTTTGATTAACCGATCTCAAACCAGGTCAGAAGCTCAGCGTTCCGAGCTTCTCTCTGCGTATCCCGATCTGAACGTCGAACTGATCATTGCGGACTTGATGAATACGGATGAGGTCACAACGGCAATCCATAAGATCAACGCACTGCCGGGGCGGGTCGACGCGCTTTACAACAATTCAGGCGTTCTAACCTCGGAAAAGGTTCTCAGTGCGCAAGGCTATGAAGCGCAATTCGCAGTCAATGTGCTTGCGCCATATCAGCTGACGCTTGGACTAAAAGACAAGATGGCTCGGCAATCTGGTGAAAGTGCTGGCATGGTCGTGCTGTTCTCGTCCAGTGCCATCAATTCACAGAAGACCTTGAATCTAAACGAGCTGGCCAATCCCGGAACAGTCGGCGGACTTATGAGTACCTATGCTCAAACCAAATTGGCTGTGACGGCACTGGCGCCGGCTTTGTCGGACGGTCTGAGTGCAAACAACATTCTGATACGTGCTGTCGATCCCGGAGCAACCAAGACAGCAATGACCACGACAGGAAACTCTGGCATGCCTAAACTGCTGCAATGGCTTGCACCATTGTTGTTTCGACCAGCGGACAAGCAGGCAGCGAAGGTTGTTGACGCTGCCGATCCTGCAGCATTTGGCGGGCGAACGGGACTGTACGTTGCCAATCGAAAGGAAAAGAGGCTTCCTAAGCCCGCTGCCGACCCAGCCAATCAAAAACAGCTGATTGAAATGCTTGGTGCGGCTCTGAAGACGAGTTGAACGCGTGAAATTCGATGTCGTCGTAGTGGTGCACCAGGAACAAAACAGGATGTAGAGATGGCAGAGATTGTTTCAGCAGGTCGCCTGCGCAAATCACCCTTCTACCAGTCAACGATTGATGACGGTGCTGAGTCCCTCCTGACTTATAACCGCATGTTGATCCCAAGGGGCTACGGGGACCGAAAAGCCGAATATTGGCGGCTGATCAATGGCGTCTCGATGTGGGATGTGGCTGTGCAACGGCAAGTTCAACTGAAAGGCCCGGATGCTGCAAAGCTCGCACAGATCCTATGCGTGCGGGACCTGTCAAGCCAGGCGATTGGTCAAGGCAAATATGCCCCAATCTGCGACCATCGCGGTGTGCTGATCAATGATCCTATTGCGCTGAAAGTTGGTGAAGACTGTTATTGGTTGTCGATTGGAAATTCGGACATTTGGTTTTGGGCGCGTTGTGTCGCTGGTGAACGTGGACTAGATGTAGAGGTCACCGAGCCGGATGTTTCGCCCTTGGCCGTGCAAGGTCCGAAAGCCGAAGATCTGGTGGCGTCACTATTTGGCGACTGGGTTCGAGATCTAAGGTATTTCTGGTTCAAGGACGCTGAACTTCAAGGAATCCCACTGAAGGTCGTCAGGGCCGGATGGTCTAAGCAAGGTGGGTTTGAATTGTTCCTATTGGATCGCACTAAGGGTGACCGTCTCTGGCAGCTCGTGAAAGAAGCCGGCCAACCCTTTGACATCGGTCCAGGCTATCCAAACCCATCTGAGCGAACCGAAAGTGGCTTGTTGAATTGGGGTGTTGATACAGACGATGCCACCAACCCATTTGAAGTTCGATTGGAGCGGTTTGTCGATCTGGATGTCGATGACGACGTGATCGGCGTCCGAGCATTGAGGCGGATTAAGGCCGAAGGGGTAAAGCGACATCAACTCGGCATAGTATTGGATGGGCCGGAAGAGCATGAAAACCAAGGGATCTGGCTGCCAATCGAAAAGAACGGAGTCAAGATCGGTCACCTAACCCACAAGGCTTGGTCTTACAGATTAAATAAAATGATTGGGTACGCGCTTGTTTCGATAGATGCTAAAGCAGGCGATCCTGTAACGGTTCTTGACCATGGCCGATCTGCCAACGGCGAACTGACTACATTGCCGTTTCACTTTAGATAAACTCGTAAAGCCGACATTGGTAAGCCGGCATCGAATTCCTGCTTTGTCCGCGTCTCACCAGTTCAAGCAAGGTGCCGCGAAGGGTCGGTTTTCAACACATCCTGCTCGGAAACTTCAATACCGCCCTGTTTTGCACCAAGCCTGAATCTGGTCCAGCTGTATCAAAAGTACCTTCTGCGTAGTCCCTACAAGCTGTGCCGCTCATCTTCATGGATGTGGGTGGCCTGTTCGCGGGTATGGGCAATCTCTTGCAACACGGCGGCAATCTTGCTGGATGCAACCTGGTGCAGCTCACCAACAACCGCCTCGGCGCGCGCGTAGCTGTCCGGAACGCCTAGGCTGTTGAAGTGGACAGCAGCGGTGGAAATGTCCGTGTCTTGCCAAGTCGCCGCTGTGCCAACCGAAACGCTGTCATGATCGTTGTAGCGGGCCAGGAACTTGTTTCCATCGAGTCCGAAGCTGTTGGCGGTTGCAACAATGTCGTCACGCACTGCCAGCCATTTTTCGGCCTCGGACGGGTCCAGGTTGTCCAGCTCGGCCGCATTCATGGATGTGGTGTAACTGTCATCAGCAACTGTGTACGCCTGCAGGTCGGTGTCGTATGGGCGTAGCTCGGCAACATCGCCCTTCAGCTCTCCGATCTGGACATTCATCGCAGCCCGCAAATGCGGATCTTCAACCTCTCGGGCAAGAGCCTCCATATTCTCGATGGAGTTCACGATGTCCTTGGTCTGTTGTTCGTAGGTCTCGAAACCGACCTGCCCCAGAGCGGATTGCATATACTGAACATAGCGATCAGCGGGCGACTGGTAGTCGTCGGACTCCTGAAATCCTTTGTCGCCGGACAGATCCGCAAGGGACGAATAGTAGGGGTGATACAGGTCGTATTCCTGAGCATCGCTCATGTGCTGAGAAACCAAAGCCTGCATATCGTTCAGATCAACCGGCAGCCCTGACCGCTCCGCAGCCTCCAATTCGATTTTCAGTTCTTCGACCAGATCCTGTTGCGCCGTATGTTCGTCAACACGGCGGTTGGCCTGGTCCTCGATATCAGCCAGTCGGCCACCGATGGCGGCATTGTCATACCCCATACGCCGATGCTCTTTCTTGATGATGTCGATCTGCTCAGAAACGCGATCCTCGCGCGGGGCAGATTGATCAAACTTGGCATAGGGTGCGAAGTGTTCGACTTCGTTCAAAAGATAGTCTGTACGGGAAACCATAGATTTTCCTTTGTGAGTTGATGGATAACTCTGTGATAGGTCTGCCTGTGGCGTTGGCGCGCGCATCAAGCAGACCGGGTGACGTCCTTATAGGTTGTGTCCGTCATCGTCGCCGCGCCCTTGCAGGAGCGGGTGCGTTGTGTGGGCGTGTACCTCTGAGAGTTCTTCGGAGATTGCGATGATCCTGGACGACGCAAGCTGGTGCAGCTCGTCAACAACGGCCTCAGCGCGGTGGTGGCTGTCCGACAACCCTTGCGCCTGGAAGTGGGCCGCTGCGGTCGAAATATCCTCGCTGCGCCACCCCATTGTTGTGCCCAAAGTGACGTTGTGATGGTCGCCAAAGCGGGCAACAAACGCCTCGCCATCGAGACCGTAGCTGCTGGCCGTGTCGGTGACTTCCTTGCGGATCGCCGCCCACTTGTCGGCCTCAGGATAATCCAGGACATCCATTTCGGCAGTATCCATCATTGTTGAATAAAGCCGGTCTTCGATGATGAAGGCTTGAAGGTCCGGATCGTTGGTGCGCAGATCCGCAACCTCGCCTTTCAACTCGCCAATCTGAATATCCATAGCGACACGCAGATGAGGGTCGTCAACTTCACGAGCCAGCCCTTCCATCTTGTCGATGGATTGTAGCAGTTCTTTGGTCTGAGTCTGGAAGTCCTCATAGGCCCCTTCGCCCAAGATATCCTGCATATAGACCTCGTAGCGGCGTGCTGCCGGGGCATAATCTGCGGACGCTTGGAACGCCTTGTCATCGACAATATCAGCAAGGGCAGACAGATATGGATGGCTCTGTTCGTTGTCCCGAACGTCGCTGATATGGGCAACAACCTGAGCCTTCAGCTCGGGCGCGATGGTTATCTCAGAACTACCTGTTTCGATGTGTCGCCGCAGGTTGCTCATAACCTCGGGCGACACGTAAGACGGGTCTCCCGGCGCGCCGTAATCATCAAAATGATGGGCTTGATCCAGCAGATGTTCCATGCGCGAAACCACTGGTTCGTCTCCTTCCACGAGTTGGATGGCAAACTCTTCGATCCGGTCTTTGACAGCGTTGGCGCGCTCATCAAACAGATCCGACATTCTTGCGATGGAGAGAGTCATCACATCACCGGCCATGTCGCGGGCCTTAACTTCAACCTCCGGAGTGCCTTCAACAAGTGACATTCCGGCCTGAACCTTCCACGTGTCGGTCTCCACTTCCTGCCGCAAACCGCGCTCAAGGCGGGTCGTCGCGGTCAGCTCAATGCCGTATTCTTCGGCAACATCGACCTGGATAGAGCGCTGAACGTCGATGTTCATGTCGCTGCTCATGCCCATAGCCAGCCACTGACAATGCTCGACGCCTCGGTTGTTCACAACGATGTGGACATGGGGGTTATCGGTGTCGTTGTGGAACACGGTCAGGTAGTCCCAGGTATCGCCAAAATCTCCGCTTCCAAATAGACGATCTGCGAAGTCCAAACCGGCCTCATGCGCGGCGTCCGGATAGGTACCTTCGGGAAAAGAAACGATCATGTGACGGGTATAACCGTAGTTGGTTTTCCCGTTGAAATCCTCGGCCCAGGTCTCGATCAAATCACTGACCTGATCCGCATCGAGCGGGGTCACGCCATTGTCCCGGATGTCCAATACGCCCTCGGCCCGGACGGTCAGATAGTTGATCTGGCGGCGCAGCTCATGGGCGTTTTTGACCCCACCTTTGCGGACGTGTTTCACAACCGCCTCGGGTTTTCCAACCACGGCACCAAGCCGCGCCTTGATGGACGATGCCCGGGAGATCATGAACTTCATACGCTTGGCAGTCTGCAGCTGCTGGCTGATCTGCTTGGACCGATCGACACCCTTCTGCGCTTCCCTGAAGGCAAGCTCCAGGAAATCCCCTGCTGTCAGATTGCGGGCTGCGGCGTTCATTCTTCAGGTGTCCAATCGTCGTCGCGCAAGATCCGGCGAATTGCGGAGTCAGGCTCTCGATTACGACGGGCCGCGGTGATCAGCGCCCTCAGATCTTGCCGGTGCTGGATGATCGCGCGATGGAGATTTTCGACATCACGCCGATCATCATCCGTCCAGATGACCGTGCCGCGCTTGGCCGATTTCGCCAGTTGATTGAGGTTGGTGTATCCGCCCTGAACCTGCCGCAAGTGCGTCTGCCAAAGATCCACAAGGGCCGGGTCAGGATCGAGAGACCCGATCAGACGATAGATCAGTCGTTGGATGATCTGGTTGCGGCTCTTGGCCCCAAGCGCGGCTACAGCCTCCTCCAAACGCACCAACGCATCTGATGGCAATCGAACAGAGAAGACAGTGGTGTCGGCGGGTTTGCTCAATATATACCTCAGGTTGTATTTATGATTTGTAACACAACTACCTTATCCTGTCATACACTCCAAGAGGAAACCGGGGGTGATTTTAGAAATCTGTATTTTCTCAAATCGCCGCCGGAACAGTTTTGCTCTTGGAGGCAATCTCCACGCCGGGAAAAGGGTCCCGCCCCTTTTCCAGCCAGCAGGCGTGGGTGCCGGTGGACCGGCGCAGGGCAATCACGCAAAGCGGGAGCTGCCCGAACAGCGCCCGTCACATACCGGCACGTTCAAGGTCAGTATGGCATTTTCCGTGCGCCTCAGCGCGCTCAATTTCCCGCCGCCTGCGCGGCGGGTGTGGCAGGGTTGTCTGCTGCCGCATTGGGGCAGGTCATCATCCCTGCCCGATCTTAGGACCGCGCGCCACCCGTGGCGCATATGTGGTCCGGCCTGCGGCCGGAGCAGAAGAAAGGGCGGCTTGCGCCGCCCTGCCCTCTCGTCATTCGGTGACGGGATCGTCATCGGTGCGTTTCGGGAAGGCCACCATCTCGACGCCGGGGAACATGCTGTGCTTGACCTGGATCGAGGTGATGTTGCCACCCTCATCGGTATTGACGAAGAGCACTCCGCATCGGTCCCAGAATGTCTTGCCTTCTTTTTCACCGGTCTTGACGTTCAGTTTCAGAGTTTGAGTTGCCATTGTTTGATCCTCGCTATGACGTGTTTCGATGAACATGGGAAAAGCGGGCATCAAGGGGATGTCAGCAGGGAATTTGTCCCGCGCGGAATGCGCCGCAGGCGCAGGGGAAATTCCTTGTTGAAGCGCGGTGCCCGGTCGGGCACCGCGCGTCTTCCCCGACTGCCCGCTTATGTTCATCACCTCAGAAACACGGGCAGCTGAGGATCAAACAATGGCAACGGGATTGAAACTGTCAGGCCAAGTGAACAGGCAAGGCATTCTGGGATCGATGCACGCGAGGCATCTGAACGAAGCGATCAGACAAGTGACGGCAAAAACACCTCGGTCCATCACAGGCGCAATGCGCAATTCGGAGTGCGAGTGGCCTTTCCGGATCGGAATGACCTCCATGGCAAAGAAGGGAGGATCACCGGAGGCAAAAGTTGCGCTTTCCAACAGGCGGAGGCCAAAAACCGGACGGTCCGGCCCTGGACCGCGCTTGCGCGGATCAGGTGATCAGCCGGACTCAATTTGGCGAGGTGGAATCTGACCAAATAACCGCCGCTAAATCTCTAAGTTGAACTTTGCTGCCCGAGCCAAACCAAAGGTCAGGTAATCGGGCGCAATGGTTGTTCACTCATCCAAACACAAGATCAGTCTGTATTTCGAACCCCCGCTCCAATCAGAACAGGCATGACTTGCTCATCAGATTTGAACTCGAATATCCGTTCGACGCGAAGTGAACCAAGCCTTGCCGCCTCCAACGCGGCCTTCATTTGATTCAGCGTCAATCCGAAACCGCCATCATCTGACGCTTGCCAATCCCACTGAACGAAATGCCCGCCTTTGTTGAGCAAACCCGCCAGCACTGCCACAGCGCTACTGTAATCTTGAAGAAAGGCGCAAACGGATGAAGCGCAGATCAAATCGAAACCTGAAAACCCGTTCTCGAACCGCGGAACATCTCCAGCCAGAATATCTCCATGAGCTGCTCTAACATTGTGCAGCTGCTTTTCGTGCAGGACCGCAATCATATTCTCCGAAGTATCAACCGCGACAACTTCCTCCACATGCGGTGCAATCTTCTCCGTCAGCAATCCGGTGCCACATCCAAAGTCGAGCACGCGTTTTGATCGCCAATCCCTCCCACGAAGACTCAAGTGGTCGTCGAGCGAGGCAAAAGCGCGACGCGCATAGCGTCTGACGTCGCTATTGTCGTCCCAACCATCGGCATAGTCGTTCCAGTCATCAGTCATGTTGCTTGCGTTTCCTTGTGGGTTTGCATCGACCCCAACACATCTGCGCTGACGCAGACGCATCGATACGAACGCGCGACATTGGCTAGGTTGGCGACAACAGTCAACATGGGTTTGGAACGGCATATGGAGGGAATAGAGGCGACCTCGGCACGCCTCTGCCGACGATGTTGCACACAAGAAGGAGGCCCACCGAAGCAGGCCACAAGTTTAACCGAAGGAAAATCTGGAGGTATTGATCTCAGGCTAACGCTTGCGCGCGCGATCGACAACACCGTCAACTGTGATCGTGGCAATGCGATCCTCGGTGCGGCGGGTCATTTCCACCCCGTCTCCCGTCATATGCGCCTCGGCAAACTCGGTGAACTTGAAGATGCTGCCATCGGCTTCAACATGGGTTTCATCTTCGGCCGAGCGGCGTTTCACTGAGCCGTCATGGCGGATTTCGATGATCGTGTTGTCGGCCATCCGGACCGTCACGGAATGCTCGTCCACGGCCACACCCTGCCACCACAAGTCCGCATCGCGGCGCACAACAATGCGGTTTGGATGCAGCTTGATCTGCACGTCCTGTGCGGCGTCCGGATCAGCGGCTTTGACAACAACAATCGCCTCTTGCGCACTGGGATCACCATGGATCGACGCGCTCCCGTTTTTTGGCGGCCAGAGCTTCGGCTGCGTGCGCGGCTTGCCCTTCTGATCCGTATGAAACCCGACAAACATCTGCGCGGATTTCCAAACGCGGCGGGCCGCTTTCTCAAGCTTGTTCGATGAGGTGTCCATGGGTCTTACCAAATCCGTTCTGATCAAGTGATCGCGTTAAAAATGAGCCGGGTGGCCGACCTCTGATAGCTATGCTCGACGGGGTGTTCGCGCAATGCCACTTTGAGTTTTCATCACTGAGGCTGACACAGCCAGAGATTGATAGGCAGGGCGCTATGCGCCCTGCCCCGTTAGGTTCAAAAGCAATCCGGCATCCAAGCATCGATCCGGGTTTTCTGCGCCTCGGTCACGCCCAATGCGGTCTGATGTTCTGGATCATTGAAAAGCTTGTGCAGCGCCTCGTTCTTCGCACCTTTTTTGGATTTCGCGAAAGCCTTGAAATTGTCGGTATCACTGTGCAAATCCAGCAGGTCTTTGTAGAGATCATCCAGCTGCCAGCCTTTCAGACGCTTGAAACAATTCTCAGCAGACGGGGTCCAGATCGCGCGCATGTCCGCGCCGATCTCAGCCTCGATCTCGGCCATGAACTCCGGGCGTTGGGTCAGAAACCGCCGGGCCAGAAAACCTGTGATCTCACCGTTGCGGGTCTTCTTGCCCAGATCGCGAAACGCTTTGAACGCCTCCACGCTGCCTTGTGCGGCCATCTCGTGGAACTGGTCATAGGCTGCCTCTGCCGCCGCATCCCGCTCCCCGCCAAGGCGGGGGTCGAGGATGAACTGGTCATCGACCTCGGGCGTGTTCCGTTCAGCGCCACCATAGCCAAACCCAAACAGGTTGCAGGTCAGACCGGAGGCCGGGGTGGCATAGAAGGCAAACAGGCTCAACACATAGTCAGGCTTGTCCAGCAGGGCCGTCTGGACCGCCGCCAGCCGGATCGCCACCATGTCGTCGATGAACTTCTGCGAATAGACCGGTTTTGGTGCCTCTCTGACTTCTGTCTCTTTGACTGGGGCCAGAACACCGGCCTCAATGGCGGCCTGCTCATGTTCAGACGCGACATAGGCCGATGATGTTTTGATGTCGCCATTGTTGGTGACATAGACAAACACGCCGGACAGCTTGCGTTGATTGTCAGAATAGAACGGCGCGGCATAGTCCTCGAGCGCGGCCAACTCCTTTTCACCCTCCGCGTCCAGAGCCTCCCCCTCATAGAGTTCGGCCAGTTCGTCATACCGTTCGGCCTGTTCTTCGGTGAAGTCCCGACTCTCCATATCCAGACGGTGCATGCCTTCACTTCCCGAGAACCCATAGGGAATGTAGCTTTCCTCATGGATATCCACCCAGTCCCAGCCTTCCGCTTCGCGTAGCTTCGCCGCTTCCGCCGCCAGTTTCTCAGCAAACAGACGATCCAGTATCTCGCCGTCATTGAACAGGGTTTCATCGGCAAAGAGATCAGCGGTGACCGTGCCGCCCGCGTCAACATATGCCTCCTGCCCGACAAAAACGGCCTTGCGATTGGTGCTGCTGACGGCCTCGGACGTCAGGGCCTGTTTCACATCATGTTCGCTGAACCACCGGCACTCCTTGGCCTGTTCCAGCACCTCCAGGATTTTCTCTTCCTCAGTACTGACTGTCATGGCCTTGGCCAGCCCCATGCTGATCTCTCCAGATTTGAGCGCATCCAGAACAGCATCAGGCAGACCGGCCAGCGCGAGGCGGCGGCGCACATGCGCTTCGGTCACGCCAAACGCATTGCTGATCTTGGCAACAGACAGAGATTTCTCGGCCATCTTGCCATAAGCGCGGACCTCGTCCACCGGGTCCAGTTCTTCGCGGGCGGTGTTTTCCGCATTGGCCCATTGCTCGGCCACAAAGGGATTGTCCGTGACCTTGACCGGCACGTGAGAGAGATCAGCACGCTCGGTCACGGCGATGTTCAAGGCGCGCAAGCGGCGACCACCGGCAACGATGGCGACTTTGCCATCCGCATCGCGCAACCCGCTGAGGTTCTGGATCAGACCGCACATGACCAGACTGTCGGCCAAGAGGGCAATGCCGTCCTCGGCAACGTCCTGTCGCGGGTTCAAATCCGACAGGTAGAGATCGGACAGGAATACGGTTTCGATGGTTTCCGGTGCGGTGAATGTTTCAAGTTTGCTCATGGGGCAAATCCTTGTTTGAGTGTTTCGCTTCGTGGTAAGGGTGCCCTACCCCTTCCGGGGTAGAGCGGGGCCGCTTAGACGGTTGCGTGTTGTTTCAAGAAGGCGAGGCCGATCTTGGCGGAGAGACCTCCCTTCTTGACCAGCTCAACGGCTTCACGCCGTCGTTGCTGCAAGGTTTCCTGACTTATTTTCATCACCCCCTTTCCGATCTGCGGTGGAAATCAGTATTCGCTGGGGCACATGATGGTCAGGACGCGGCGCGTCACTGACGTGTCAAACGGGCGGTCGGACCCGTATGTGTAGTCCATGTCATACAGATCGATTTTCCAGAACAGCTTCTGGCCGCTGACAGTCACCGTTCCGAAAGTGTGATCGCCATAGGGGTCATTGCCCTCTTCAAACTGGTCATCCGACGCCACCGCCGCCAAAGCTGCAGTCTGGAACTCCACTCCTTCGCCGGACACGCCGGGCGTGACAAAAACCTGACCCTGAATGCCCTTGGAGTGCATCTCGATTGCTGCGTTCGGATCGATCAGGGCTTTCCGAAACAGGTCATTCTGGGCTGCAATCTCTGACGCCTTCAGGCTGGTGTCAGTCTCGATGTCTTTTTCCGTTTCAATGTCCAAAACCGTCTCTCCTTTATGATGCTCCTTCGGGGTTGGTCCCCTTTGGTGCTGGTTTTGAGCCGAGCCCTGAAAGGGCGTCGTCTCTAAAACCTGCCACGTGGCGAACGCGGAGAGGGGCGAGACAGGA
>NZ_JBSWYP010000016.1:0-76051 GCF_056161185.1 Ruegeria sp. ABV3_008
AGCTTCCTCCGACTTGCTGACGCATTCCATGGTACAACTAAATCACTTCATTCCAAAGTTGGACGTCTGCTTTGGGCTCGAAGCAGTCGTTCGCTGCACTCGGTGTGGACGACTGCTAAGCGGACTTTGCAGCCATCCGCATTCTTGCTCGAAAGGACCGCAATCAGCCCAAAGCGGACATCGCACTTCCACGAATGAAAAGAACTCTTGTAGCGGTTCCTTTCCAATTGATGACCTTTCATTTCAGCTATACTTGATCAGGCGAACCTTCGTCCTCGTCCAGGTCCAACACCGCAGGGTCGATCATGCGTTTGCTGGCGCTCATCTTGACAGAGTTCCGCATCGCTTCACTCCTCCGGAGCAATCTCCGGAAACGTGCTTCGTCGAGCACAAGCAATGTCGAGGGTGCCAGCACCCGCACGTTCACGCGACGGGGCCGTTTCATTAACATGGCCAATTGCCCAAACATTTCGCCACGGCCTAACCGCGTGGTATGTCTACCGAACTCCACTTCGACTGCTCCAGAAGCGATGAAAAACACACTCCGGGTCAATTCATCTTTGGAAAGGATCGTGTCGCCCGCGTTTGCATAGCGGGTACGCAGCGCTCTACTGAGTTTTCGCAGTGAAGCTTTGTCGAGATCAGAGAATAGTGGAAACTGCCTGACCAGATCCCGGCCCTTCAGGGCGATGTCCAGTACAGGACGCCCTTCGGACAAAGCACGTCGTGCCGCCACTTCCTGCATCAACACTGAATAGAGCTCTTCGCCTACCAGGCCATCCTCGCGCATGACCGCGTATTCTCGCTCCTCCAGTCGCAATGCCGTCCTTCGGATGAACCGCCGCTCCAGCTTTTCCGCATAACCTGGATATTGGAGCCGTAATCCTTCAAGCGCTGTCTCAACCGCCTCGGATCGGCGCTCCAACAGGTCGTCTAGCAACTCCGCAACCCGGCGACCGTGGATCCGGCGTATGCGACCACGGACAAACCCATCGAGATCTCGAAGGATCAGACGTTGCATGAGCAGTCTTTCGAACCTGTCCGCTGTTATACGAGTGAGCGGAAACGAGATTCGTAGGCGGTTGTGCAGGAACACAGCGATCCGAAAAGACTTGCCATAGACGACAGATCGATTGGACGCGCGCTGATAGCCGATCCGCCCACCGGTCCTTGCGCCTTCAATGAGCCGATCCGCGTCTGACAGAATTTTTTCGCTGAGAACGGATGACATGGTGCGCTCTCGCATTCGGGCCAAAACTGAATCCCGCTCTGCACCGGCCAACGCAATAAGGCCAAGCGTGATACGGTCGCGATCAAGGATTTCCGCGCTGTCCTCGGCGGCCTTTACAGCCTCGTCGAGGCGTTCGCTAAATTGCTTGGCTTCGTTTCTTACAATTTGGTGGGTCAGGTCGTAGTTTTCCGCGGTGCGGGACACATCCTCGCGGACTGACTGCAAGGCGACTGCTACCACCTGGCGCGACAATGCCGTATCAAGCGGAGTGAGTTCGTCGAGCCCTAGCTTTGTGATTACCGTTCGCAAGGTTGTCCCTTGGACAATCAGTGTAAACAGCGTAAAGCCAGTGGCCAAAATACCGACCAGACGCTTGGTTTCGAGCGGCACTTGAGTGCTTTCAGTGACTGCCAGTGCCAATGCCAAAGTCACAGCGCCCCGCAGCCCACCCCAAAGCATTGCGGTGCGATAGGGGCGCTCCACAACTGGCGACAGACCGATTGTCGTGAGCAAGGGCAACAAGCCGAACAGAACCGCCGCCCGCGCCAGTGTTGCAGCAAGAACCACCACTGCCAGCAGGCCAAAGTCAGACGGCTGCACCCCTTCCAAAAGTCGCGGTATCAACAATGCTGCAAGGATAAAGATCAGCGCTCCGGCCCAGTGCGCCAGGAGATCCCATACTTCTTGCAGATTTGTCCATGCGATCGGTGACAAACGACCGGGGCCGGTGAGGTTGAGCGTTAGTCCTGTAACCACCACTGCGATAACACCCGAAGCCCCGACGCTTTGTTCCGCAACGATATAGGCGAGGTACGGTAGCGCGACAGAAATTGAAATTTGCGCCTTCTCCCAACGGTCTACGAAAGCCATCAACCAAACCGCAACCCGCGCCATCAGCCAACCCGTAAGTGCTCCGCCGACGATCAACAGCGGAAACTGCCCCAAGGCGTCACTTAGCGACGGATCAGGTCTCCCGAGCATCACAAAGCTCATGAATAGCCCAAAAAGAGCAATCGCGGCAGCATCGTTCAGGAGGCTTTCACCCTCGATTATTCGCGACAACCTGCGTGGTGCGGAGATTGACCTAAAAATGCTGACAACCGCCGAGGGATCAGTTGTCGATACGATAGCACCAATCAACAGGCAGGCGACCAGCGGTAGCGCACTGACCCAACTGAGCGCATAACCAATAGAGAGGGTAGCCACAATCACCGCCACAACGGCCATCATCAGGATGGGCATCCAGTCATCCAGCATCCTGCGCAGGTTCATGCCAAGTGTCGCCTGGAAGAGCAACGTTGGCAGGAAAACATAGAGGAAGACGTCCGACCGGATCGGCAAATCAATAATCGCCTGCGCTCCCGGGTTCAGTGCATCCGTCAAGTCAGTGTTGAGAAAGAACGTTGCGCCAAGTCCGATCACTATCCCAAGGACCGCTAGGATAACGCTGTAAGGCAGGCGCATACGTGCAGCCAATGGTTCCGCCACGCCGATTACAACAAAAAAAGAAGTGATGATGGTCGTAATGACGACAATGTCCATTACTACGTATTACCTGAGAACTCGAACTAAGGGAATTCGCCTCTCCAACCGGATCGGCTTTGTGGAAGCACTGTGATAGCTCGCAAACACCCAGATTGCGCAGTTGCAAAGAATGTTTGCAATTGCGGACCGCTCTTTGACACTAGCTTTGTGAGTGAACCGCTGAGCTATGTCGACCCTGCGCTTTGCAAAGTCCGGTTTCTGCGCATTGCTGTCATTGAAGCTTCGCGCAGCATCAGTCAATTTGGGCTCGGAACAGTCGTTCGCTGCGCAATGCGCCAGTGACCGCTTTGCGAACTTTCCGGTCATAGGACCGGAGGAGTTGTCAAAACCGTCGGGTTTACCAGTCGGTCCTTCAAAGACTTTGGAAGTGCGAGAAACTGGCCTAGGTGGTCAAAAGAGCATCGCTCAGGAAAGCAAACGCCTTTGAATATAGGCCAGGTGCCTCAGATTCACGTGGTCCGGCAACGTTGAGAACCGAAGGCTTGATCGATGAGACCCATTGCCGAACCCGCTCAGCTTCCAGACGGTTTTTATCTGCAAGCGCGATACGCATAACCGGTTTTCCTACCTCAATTGCGACTTGATGAGTATAGTTTGTACCGGGGCTTTCTGATCCATCAGTTAGAATAAGCGTAGCGTCGCTTGAAATGACGTTGAGTCGGGTTCTGACGTCTGGTTCAGCCGACGGTGCCTCCGTCAACCCTAAGTATCGTTTGGAAATGCGCCCAGCTTCGTTGATTCGACCTTTGGGAACCCAGCCGCCGTAGCTCAAACCGCGTTGGATAGCGAACTCAAGTGCAGCCAAGTCTACGCCAGTTTGCCCACCCGATACGATTTTCACGGTAACCTTCCTGCTGGATCCGACTTCTCACCTTCGCCAGACCGAACAATTTGCGTTTCGTTCGAATTTAAGGGCTCCAGCAGTTCGAATGCGTCATCCGCGTTGCCATCCATCCATTGCTCATAGTCCTCTGGCTTGAGGATGGCGGGCATTCTCTGCGGGTGTATGGGCTTTACCAGTTCATTGGCCGTCGTGGTGATGACGGTGTAGGTTTCAACCTCCTCGGGCCCTTCATTGCCCTGGTACCGCGAGGTTTGCCACATACCCGCAAATGCGAGTGGCGGGCGGTCTTCATCGCCCTTCAGGGCGAACCAGTGGTAGGTGGCAGGGTTTCTTCCTTGGGCCTCACAGAACGAACCAACCGGAACGAGGCAACGCCGCTCCTCAAAGCTCTGTTTCCACAAGCCGTTTGAGCGCACCTTGTCATCACGTGCGTTATTCCAGGCACACGGTTGGATAATAGCACCGGTTTTCTTTGACTTCTTTGTCGTACGAAATCCCCAACTCAGCGAGACCAGCTCACGCTTACCTTCGTCGCCTTTCCCAACCACAGAGGCTAAGTGCTTTGGGTAGATGGCTGGTAATGGTTCCGCATTCCCGAGCCTGTCACGTTCAACGGTCACGTCAAACAGTTGGCGCATCGCCTTGGCGGGGATAGCGTTGGAGTAGAGGTTGCACATGGCTTCAAAAGCTACGCACAAGACCAGAATTGGACAAGGTTGCACGTCTTGGCTTTTCCTAGAACCAGCAAGTGGATCGAAGCAAAATACCAATGTCCGTTTAAGCCGTTTGTCTTTCGAAGTCTGGGGGTGTTAGTGATGTGAGGGTTTGGTCGAGGGGGGTAAGGACCAACCCTTTATCTTCACCCGTGAGTGAGTGGTGGTGTGTGTAGTCTGACTTACTGTGACACCAAAGCTGTTTGGTTAATATTTGGGAAACCCCGTATCGCCCAGTTTTAAGACGAAACGATTTGTTTCTGGGTCCGAAACGGAAAGTTTCACAATGAATCGTGGACATAATTTCGCCACAATGCGATCCTTTGACCGTGGGTGACATGCTTGTAATTTAGAACGTTCTGGTTTTTCCGACTGGATTTGAGGGGGTTAATTGGTTCGGCGTGTCACCCAACGAAGCCCTCAAGTAACCACGATAGCATTGACGTGCCTTCCGTGACGTTAGCAAACTTCCCATGCCTCTTTCACCAAACTGTCACAATTCAAACATTCAGATTCGATAGTGGGTAAGTGCGGCGCGTCTTGAATGGGGTTTGCGATTGTAAATGAGGGGGTACGAGTTCGGCGCGTCGTACCTTCCCCGAAAGATAGGGACCTTCAGCGCACACTGAGTCTATGTTACAAATGCCTTGGCTCAACGAGACCTGAATGCGCGCCCTATGGTTTTTAGAAACCCCGAACTGAACAAGTTAGACCGATCCGGGCAGGCATAAGATGCTACGCCTACTGTATGTCTGGGTGTTTTTGGTCCCTACGGCTCTTGCAGCAAACGCTTTGGCAACGAACGAGCTGAATGAGTACCGCAAAAGCAAAGGTCGTCCAGCACTCAGCTACAGTCTGCAATTGGAACAAGCCGCCAAGTCCCATGCCGAGGACATGGTGAGGAAGGGTTTCTTTTCACATACCGGTTCAAAAGGGTCAGACGTGGGCGAGCGGGTGAACAGGGCGGGCTATCAATGGTGTTTTGTGGCTGAAAACATCGCCAAAGGGCAGAGCAGTCTGGAGGCAGTGAAGTCAGCTTGGGCGCAGTCGCGGGGACATCGAGCCAATATGCTGTCACGCAAGGCTAAGGAGTTCGCGCTCTATAAGGCGGCGGATCGAACATGGGTGATGGTTCTAGCTGCGCAGTGTCGATAGTTTGGGTGGGAAATGTAGTTCTCCATTTTCTATCAGTTGGGCCAATAGCATCGGGTCTTGTTCAGCTATCTCGCGCTCCAGTACCTTCAGGCAACCCTCCCAAGTTTCCATTGTAAGCCTTCGATGAACCCCGTCGGAACAGGATGCAGTGGCTCTGGAAGTCTCCAGATAGACCCGGTTGCGAAAATCTTCGCTTGTTTCACCTTTTTCGCGGACCAGCCGTGCAAATCCAACTTCCGGAAACTCGCTAGCGACTAGCTAACCGGAGACGTCAGTTTCAAATACGGGGCACCAGTCGGCTTCACCGCTGAATGACACCCTTTCAAGCTTTCCCAGTCTAAATTTAATGCTCATTCAATGCGCTCCGCGACCCGCTCCACTCGGTCTTTGAATTCTTCCCGCGTTTCATTCTCGTTTCTTGACAATTGCCCACCGGCCTGGGGGCCTTTCATGATGTAAGCCAGCCGTGGTTCACCGCCTTCCCCGGTTTCTTCGTGCGCCCTCGAGTCCTTCAGGGATCGCCATATCACCCAAGAAAACCACGCGGCTTGTCCGATCAGTTATTCGCCTTGGCGGGGAGGGGTCAGAAGGGCTGGCTGAGGGGGTCGCGCCAGCCCTTCTTAAGAGGGTTACTGAGTGGTAGGTAAATCAGTAACCAATAATTAACAAATGCGTGCGGCGCGCGAAATTGGGGGATTCCCGTAGTTACTGCGCCGCTACGCGGGATCCTGTGGTGTTCAAACGCGATAGATGCGACCTGAGAACAGCCGCTTCATGTGGTTTCAGAATGGGTGCAGCCGTCGGCCCATAAGCGTCGGGATTTACTCGTAGCTCGGGGAAAAGTGACAGTATTTCAAAACGCTGCGGGTAGTCCAGCGCTCCGATCGAGTTCGGGGTTACGAAAAAACTCTCGCTGAGGACGCCTTCAGATCTGACGATCTGATGCTGATCGAACATGATGTGCCAGTAGCTGACATGCCCGCCTTCACGAATCGATACACCCCCCATGCCGCATAGGAACTTGGCCGCCACCAATGCGCGTGGCGCTCCAAACAGAAGCTCGGCCACATTGGTGTCGATCATCATCCGGTGCCGCTGCGAGACGACAAGTTCGCGCGGGTTCCCCAGCGTATTGGGGGCAAAGACCACAGGGGCAAAGCGCCCGGTTGCCGGGACGGATGTGCTCCCGACCCACAGAACGGGCTGCAGGCCGTTGTCCCGTGTCCAGACCTGCTGACCTACGTGAATCTGCTGCACGGGAACCGGGCCGTCGGCTGTTTCGATCAATGTACCGTCAGCAAAGCAAGCCACATAGTCCGAATACAGCGATGATCCTGCATTCGATCCCGCAACCTTGACGTAGGAGGCCCCATCTATCAGCCGCTCCGAGGCCGCAAAGCCCCAGACATCCGAGGTCACGCCGTTTTGCGAAAAGACATACAGCCGGATGACAGGTCCGGTTTCTAGACCGTTTTCGTCAAGCTGCCGAATGTCGATGAAGGATTCGGATTCCACAGGAGTACCATTGGCCACGATGCCGCCACCATCGGTGACGGTGTGGCCAAAGGCCTGATCATCTTCGAACACATCCGGATTGCCCGAGGTGTCATCTACAGTGACCGTGGTTCCGCCGCCCGCCGTATATTGGAAAATAGTACCGTTCGGTGTGTCCGAGTTGTTGCGGATTGGCGTGCCTACAATCCCCGCGCTGGGGCTGGACGTTACCAGCATGTTTTCGCTGTCGACTGAAAAGAAACTACGCAGAACCATCTAGTACCCGTCATGATTGCTGTTGCTTTGAACGGCCTGCACAGACCATTTGCGGCGCACCCTAGGGTGGTTCTCGACCCCGACCAATTCACGTCATCTTGAGCGTCAGGCTTATTGAGGCTTCGCGCATTCAATTGTTGTTGAGGTGCCGACTGCATCGCCCGCAGACCTTGATCGGAGGACCGATGATAAAACTATTGCAACCGGTTGCAAAAAAATCCATTGTTGCGCCACAGAACAGGATTCGAGGGTTTGGATGTTGAAGGTTGGATTGCTGGGCGCCGGTCGGATCGGGCGGGTGCATGCGCGGGCGATATCAGCCCATCCAGGCAGTGTGTTATGCGCGGTCTCGGATGCCATGGCTCAGGCGGCCGAGGATCTGGCCAAAGACCACGGCGCCGAGGTTCGAACCTCGGACCTTATCATAGCTGACCCTGAAATCGACGCAGTGCTGATCGCGACGCCGACAGACACGCATTCAGACCTGATCGAAGCCGCAACAGCGGCAGGCAAAGCAGTTTTGTGTGAAAAACCCGTGGATCTGGATCTTCAGCGGGCCATTTCCTGCCAGCAGTCGGTCGCAGCTCATGGTCAGCCCGTGATGATCGGCTTCAACCGTCGGTTTGATCCCAGCTTCTCGGCATTGAAAGCGGCTGTGGATGCAGGCGAGATCGGCAAGGCTGAACTGTTGTCCATCACCTCGTTTGACCCGGCACCGCCGCCGGTGAGCTATGTCAAGGTTTCGGGTGGCCTGTTCCGGGATATGATGATCCACGATTTCGACATGGCGAATTTCTTGATGGGAGGGGTCCCGAAGACGATTTCCGCTGTCGGCTCGTCGATCGTCGACCCGGAAATCGGCGCGGCCGGAGACGTGGATACCGCCGTTGTCACAATGACTTACGCGGATGGTCGTATCGCGGCCATCAAGAATTCACGCCGTGCGACCTATGGTTACGATCAGCGGGTTGAGCTGCTGGGTTCCGAAGGTCTTCTGCAGGCGCAGAACATGCTGGAAAACACGGTTATCAAATCGACCTCCGCCGGCGTTGTCGGGGCCAAACCGACCTATTTCTTTCTGGAACGCTACATGCCCGCCTATCAGGCGGAATGGGCCGCTTTTGTGGAGGCCGCCGCCTCGGGCGCGCAGGTTTCAGTGTCGCTGGAAGATGGGGTTGCAGCCCTCGCCATGGCCGAGGCGGCAACGATGTCGGCGCAGTCGGGTAGGCCAGTTCATCTGGCTGAAGTTTTGAAACCGGTTGCAAAATGATTGAATTTCTTCAAACTGAAAACAGCTCGGATACAGACCCGGGCAATACAGATTCGGCCCAACCGATTAAATGGGGCTGATAGCCTAGGACGAAAACAGACGGTTTTATGGGAGGAAACCAAATGAACAAGTTTGTGAAACGCGTACTGATGGCCAGTGCTGTCGCGGTGGCGGCGGCAAGCGGTGCCGCGGCTGAAGGCGAAAAGTACATCCTGGTCAGCCATGCCCCTGACAGTGACAGCTGGTGGAACACGATCAAGAACGGTATCGCTTTGGCGGGTGAGCAGATGGGTGTCGAGGTGGAATATCGCAACCCGCCCACTGGTGACCTTGCGGATATGGCGCGCATCATCGATCAGGCTGCGGCCTCCGGTCCGAATGGTATCATCACTACGTTGGCTGACCCGGATATTCTCGAAGGCCCGATCAAAGCTGCTGTAGATTCCGGGATCGACGTGATCATTATGAACACTGGGACACCCGATAAGGCACGCGAAGTTGGCGCCCTGATGTATGTTGGGCAACCCGAATATGACGCTGGCTATGCGGCTGGTCTTCGGGCGAAAGGTGACGGCATTGGCTCTTTCCTTTGTGTCAACCACTATATCGTCCAGCCATCCAGCCAAGAGCGGTGCCAGGGCTTCGCGGACGGACTGGGTATCGAACTTGGTGAACAGATGATCGACGCGGGACAGGATCCGGCTGAGATCAAGAACCGCGTTCTGGCCTACCTGTCTGCTAACCCGGAGACGGACGCTGTTTTGACGCTAGGCCCCACCTCTGCCGACCCAACCATCTTGGCGCTGCAAGAGAACGGCATGGCCGGTGACATTTACTTCGGCACGTTTGATCTGGGTGGCGAGATTGTCAAAGCCATCAAGGACGGTACCATTCAGTGGGGAATCGACCAGCAGCCGTTCCTGCAGGCCTACCTGCCGGTTGTTGTTCTCACTAACTACCACCGTTACGGCGTTCTGCCAGGCAACAACATCAACTCTGGCCCCGGTTTCGTGACTGCTGACGGTCTGGAGAAAATCGAAGAATTCGCGGGTGAATACCGCTGATCTTCCTAGCTGAGCGGGCGTGCTAGGGCGCCCGCTCAAACCTACTTCCATTTTTCCTGGATCACCCGCGAGGGGAGGACCACAATGTCTGAGTCAGCTCAATCCACGACAGTAGAAGATGAACGGATCAAAGAGATCTCGCCGCTGCGCCGTGCTCTGATCCGCCCTGAGCTGGGTGGAATTGTCGGCACCGTCGCCGTATTTACGTTTTTTCTGTTGTTTGCATTCGATAGTGGCATGTTCACCAGTCAGGGTGTGCTGAACTGGTCGATCGTTTCGGCGCAGTTCATGATCATTGCCGTAGGGGCGTGCCTGCTCATGATCGCAGGCGAATTTGACTTATCGGTCGGTTCGATGATCGGCTTTGCCGGGATGATGATCGCGATCTTCTCAGTCACACTCAGCTGGCCCGTGTGGATGGCTATCATTGTGACGTTTGCGCTCTGTGTGTCGATTGGGGCCTTGAACGGTTTTATCGTGGTGCGAACTGGCCTGCCCAGCTTTATCGTGACTTTGGCCTTTCTGTTTATCCTGCGCGGCTTCACCATTTATCTGCCGCAAACCATTGAGCGGAAGACGATCATTGGCGGCATCAAAGACGTCGCGGAAGGTGACTGGCTGGCATCGATCTTCGGTGGCAAAGTCGGACAAGGGTTCTTCAGTTGGCTTGGCGAAAACGGCTTGATCGAAACGTTCGAGCGTGGAACGCGCGCGGGTCAGCCTGTTGTTGACGGTATTCCCATGCTGATTGTCTGGGCCATTGGTATCATTATTTTTGGTCACGTGCTGCTTACCAAAACCAAGTTTGGTAACTGGATTTTCGCAGCGGGTGGCGACGCCGAGGCAGCGCGGAATTCAGGCGTGCCAGTGAACAAAGTCAAAATACTGATGTTCATGTTCACCGCCTTCTGCGCCACGGTCTTCGCAACTTGTCAGGTTATGGAGTTCGGCTCGGCTGGCGCGGACCGTGGTTTGCTTAAGGAGTTTGAAGCGATTATTGCGGTTGTAATTGGCGGCGCGCTGCTGACCGGCGGATATGGCTCGGTTCTGGGGGCTGCTTTGGGCGCTTTGATTTTTGGCGTGGTACAGCAGGGGCTGTTCTTTGCCGGCGTAGAAAGCTCATTGTTTAGGGTTTTCTTGGGGATCATCCTGTTGGGTGCCGTAATCCTGAACACCTATATCCGCCGCATCATCACAGGAGAACACTGAGATGACTGACGATACCAAGTTCCACCACGGGGACGTGCAGGATAGCAAGCCGATCATTCGAATGGTCGACATCCAGAAACACTTCGGCTCGGTGATTGCGCTGGCAGGCGTCAGCTTTGATCTTAAACCGGGGGAATGCCACTGTCTTCTCGGCGACAATGGTGCAGGCAAATCGACGTTCATTAAGACGATGTCGGGCGTTCACAAACCAACTTCGGGCGAGATTTTCTTCGAAGACAAGCCGATGCATTTTGAAGACCCGCGCGATGCTATTTCAGCGGGGATCGCAACAGTGCATCAGCATTTGGCCATGATTCCGCTGATGAGTGTCAGCCGCAATTTCTTCATGGGCAACGAACCAACGCGCAAAGTGGCCGGAATCAGCTTCTTCGACAAGAAGCTGGCTGACGAGATCACTATGGAAGAGATGCGCAAGATGGGCATCAACCTGCGTGGCCCGGATCAGGCTGTGGGCACCCTGTCGGGGGGGGAGCGCCAAACAGTGGCGATTGCGCGCGCAGTACATTTTGGTGCAAAGATCCTGATTTTGGACGAGCCGACCTCGGCCCTTGGGGTGCGGCAAACTTCGAACGTGCTGGCGACCATCGACAAGGTGCGCAGCCAAGGCGTTGGCGTGGTTTTCATCAGCCACAACGTGCGCCACGCGCTGGCCGTCGGCGACCGTTTTACAGTGCTGAACCGGGGCAAAACGCTGGGCACCGCAAGACGCGGTGAGATCACACCTGAAGAATTACAGGACCTGATGGCTGGAGGGCAGGAATTGGCCCAATTGGAAGGGTCACTGGGCGGAACGGTTTAACGCCGTTCCCCCAAAACGGGACCATTCGGTCCGACATCCAACGAAATCGCAGAACTGGCCGGAATGGCCTTGTGTTGAAAGGGATCACAATGGGCAAGACCGTCCGACTGACCGCAGCGCAAGCTTTGGTGCGCTATCTGGGTGCCCAGATGAATGAGGCCGGAGAGCCTTTTATCGCAGGTGTCTGGGCCATTTTCGGCCACGGAAACGTGGCCGGGCTGGGTGAGGCGCTGCATGGTGCCAAAGACACGCTGCCCACCTATCGCGGCCACAATGAACAGACGATGGCGCATTGCGCGATTGCATATGCCAAACAGATGCGGCGCACACGGGCGATGGCGGTGACCTCGTCCATCGGGCCGGGCGCGACCAATATGGTCACCGCTGCTGCGCTGGCCCATGTGAACCGCCTGCCGGTTCTTCTGCTGCCGGGCGACGTCTTCGCCTCGCGCGGGCCGGACCCGGTGTTGCAACAGATCGAGAGTTTTGGCGATGGCACCATCAGCGCAAATGACTGTTTCCGCCCGGTCAGCCGCTACTATGACCGTATTTCGCGCCCCGAGCATCTGCTGACCGCTCTGCCGCGTGCTTTCCGCACGATGACGGATCCGGCGGATTGCGGGCCGGTCACTTTGGCTTTCTGTCAGGACGTGCAGGCCGAGGCCTATGACTATCCCGAAAGCTTCTTTGAACCGCGCGTATGGTTCCAACGCCGTATTCGCCCGGACGAAGGCGAGCTGGCGCGCGCTGTGGCCGCGATTTCAGTGGCCAAACGTCCGGTTATTGTTGCGGGCGGTGGGGTGCACTATTCGGACGCAACGGATGCGCTGCAGAGCTTTGCTGAGACACACAATATCCCAATCACAGAAACGCAGGCCGGAAAATCCGCTTTGGCTTGGGATCATCCCCTGAACCTGGGTCCGATTGGTGTGACGGGCGGCGAGCCCGCCAATGACATCTGCGCCGAGGCCGATCTGGTGCTGGCCGTTGGAACGCGCCTGCAGGATTTCACGACCGGCTCGTGGGGCCTGTTTTCAAACCCCGCGCGCGAGATGATCTGCCTCAACACGGCCGCCTATGATGCTGAGAAACACGGCGCGATGCCGTTGCAATCCGATGCGCGTGTAGGCTTGCAGAAGCTGGGCGCGGCGTTGCAGGGCTACAATGCTGATCCTGTGGCGGACACTCTCAAAGCGGATTGGTTTGGCAAGGTTGACGCGTTGACCGACGCACCGGGGGACGGGAACGCCCTGCCCACCGACATGCAGGTGGTCGGCGCGGTTCAGCGCGCCTCGCGTGACGATACGGTGGTGATGTGCGCCGCTGGCACAATGCCGGGTGAGCTTCACAAGCTGTGGAAAGCGCCGCGGCCCGGGGCTTATCACATGGAATACGGGTTCAGCTGCATGGGCTATGAGATCGCAGGCGCCATGGGCATCAAGATGGCCCAACCGGATCGCGACGTGATCTGCTTTACGGGCGACGGCACCTACATGATGGCGAACTCGGAAATGGCGACGGCAGCGATGATGGGCGTGTCCTTCACCGTTGTGATCACCGACAACCGGGGCTTTGGTTGCATCAACCGGCTGCAAATGGGCACCGGCGGGGCCGAGTTTAACAACCTGCTGGATCACACTGTCCACGAAACCGCCTCGAACATTGATTTCGCGGCACATGCAGCGGCGATGGGGGCGACCTCAGTCAAGGTCAGCTCGATTGCCGAGCTTGAGGACGCGCTGGCCAAACGCGGTGACATCACAGGGCCTTACGTGGTGGTCATCGACACCGATCCTTACCCCTCGACCGAATATGGCGGCACATGGTGGGAAGTCGCGGTGCCCGAAGTCAGCACCCGCCCCGAAGTGAACGAAAAACGCGCGGCCTATGAGGTTGCCATCAAGGAAAGAAACACGAAATGAGCGTGAAAATCGGGATCTCTCCGATCGCGTGGCAGAATGACGATCTGCCGGACCTGACCGCCGCATACACAATGGAACAAGCGCTGCAGGAGTCGCGTCAGATTGGTTACACCGGCGTCGAACGGGGCCAGCGGATGCCCAGCGATACTGAGGGGCTTCGCGCCTACCTTGAGGGCAACGATATCGCGCTCTGTGGTGGCTGGTGTTCCGGTGCCTCGCTGGTCAATGACTTCGCGTCGGAACAAGACGCGGTACGGGAACAGGTTGAACAGTTCGTGGCCCTGAACAGCCCGTGTATCGTTTACGCCGAATGCTCCAACACTGTTCAGGGCCAGATCGGGACGCCGGTCAATGACCGTCCGAAACTGTCAAAGGATGAGGTGCTGTCCTATGCGGCCAAGCTGACCGAACTGGCAAAATGGATGGGTGATCAGGGCATGCCAATGGCCTATCACCACCACATGGGCACGATCATTGAAAGCGAAGATGACGTGAACTGGTTGATGGAGGGCTCAGGCCCCGAGGTGAAGCTGTGTTTTGACACCGGTCACTTGCTGTTTGGCGGAGGTGACGTGATGGCGACCCTGAACCGTTGGGGCGACCGCGTGCATCACGTGCATTTTAAGGATATTCGCCCTGCCATCGTACAGGACGTGCGGGAAAACAACCGCAGTTTCCTGGACGCCGTGATTGCAGGCGCGTTCACGGTGCCCAGTGACGGCTGCATTGATTTCCAAGCGGTCGCAAATGCGCTGAAAGCGATGGATTATGACGGCTGGATCGTCGTTGAGGCAGAACAGGACCCAGCCAAAGCGCCGCCCTATGAGTACTCCAAAAAAGGCTACGACCACATCGTAGACGTCTGCGGCAAGGCAGGATTGGAGATCACCGCTTAGCACACCGCCCCAAGGGGCAACACCGAAGCCATGAGAAAGGAGAAAGTCATGGTAAATCAAGAACTCGGATATGTCGGCTATTTTGACCGGGAATCCTGTGATCTGGATGAATTCAAGGTGTTGACCTCGCAGGCCCTTTCGGCGGACGCGGTGCCATTTGCTGCGTCCGTGGAAAACAATGTGCCCGTCTATGACATGCAGGCTTTGCGACCGGTGCTAGGGCAAGCAGACAAGCGGCAGGCTTTGCTGGCCGAATGGGCTTGGGTACTTGCCAAGTCTGCAGGGGTCATCGCCCTGAAACAGGCATATCCGGATACAAGTGTGATTGACCGGGCCACAGATGTTTTCCGCCAGATCATCGAAGACGAACGTCAGGGCGGCGGGGGTGAGGGCGACCACTTTGCGGCCTCTGGGGCCAATGACCGGATCTGGAACGCGTTACAGAAACAGTGCCTGCGCGATCCCGAGGGCTTTACGCTTTATTTCGGAAACACCTCAATTGCCGCCGCGTGTGAGGCTTGGCTTGGCCCGAACTATCAAGTCACGGCGCAGATCAACCAGGTGCGTCCCGGCGGGCAGGCACAGCAAGCGCATCGTGACTATCATCTTGGGTTTCAGACGGCAGACAGCGCAGCGCGCTATCCCGCGCATGCGCATTTTCTAACGGCAGCTCTGACGTTGCAGGGCGCTGTAGCGCATTGCGATATGCCGGTGGAGTCCGGCCCAACCAAACTGCTTCCGTTCTCGCAGCTTTATGCGCCCGGATATCTCGCCTTCCACGACACGGATCACCGCACGCATTTCGAGGAAAACTATGTGCAGGTGCCGTTGCAAAAGGGTGACGCCGTGTTCTTCAACCCTGCGCTGTTCCATGCGGCAGGCGAAAACCGCAGCGCGGACATTCATCGCATGGCAAACCTGCTGCAAGTGTCCTCGAGTTTTGGTCGGGCGATGGAGGCCGTGGATCGCCGTGCGATGTCCGAGGCGGTGTTTCCGTCGCTCATCGCCTTGAAACAACGTGGCGACCTGACCAGTGCAAAGCTAGAGGCCGCGATCGCCGCAACTGCCGAAGGCTATCCCTTTCCTACCAATCTCGACACGGACCCTCCGGTCGGGGGGAATGCGCCGGACAGTCAGGCGGATATCCTGCGCCGAGCTGTGGCCGAGGGGTGGTCCGAGGCGCAGCTATCGAATGCGCTTTCGGCGCTGACCACACGGCAATCCGCCTGAAATAAGAACCGGGCGGTCGCATAGACCGCCCAATACCGGAGACCAACATGGCAGATTTGCTCAAGAAACCATTCGGCACCCGTGGCAAGGTCCACGACATCACTCCGGCCAGCGCCGGGTGGCGTTATGTCGGGTTCGGCCTCTACCACCTGCGCGCGGGCGACAAGGCGGCCGAGGTCACTGGAGATCGTGAGGTCATTCTGGTCATGGTCGAAGGCAAGGCGAAGATCACCGGCGCCGGGCAGGACTGGGGCGTTCTGGGCGACCGGATGAATGTGTTCGAGAAATCACCGCCTCATTGCCTCTACCTGCCCAACGGCACCGAATGGGAGGCCGTGGCCGAAACTGATTGCGTCATCGCCGTCTGTTCGGCCCCCGGCAAAGGCGGGCATCAGGCCCGTCGGATTGGGCCGGATGGCATTACTCTGACCCAGCGCGGCAAGGGCGTGAATACACGCCATATCAACAATATCGCGATGGAGAATGAAGACTACGCCGATAGCCTGCTGGTGACCGAGGTCTTCACCCCAAACGGCCATTGGTCCTCATACCCCAGTCACCGCCATGATGAGGATGACTTCCCGCGTATCACCTACCTTGAGGAAACCTACTACCACCGTCTCAAACCGGCGAACGGGTTCGGAATTCAGCGCGTCTATACCGATGACGGCCAGCTGGATGAAACGATGGCGGTCTCAGATGGCGATGTTGTGACTGTTCCGCGCGGCCATCACCCTTGCGGAGCACCCTACGGGTTTGAGATGTATTATCTGAACGTCATGGCCGGACCATTGCGGAAATGGCGCTTTGTTGCGGCCCCCGAGGTCGAGTGGATCATGGAGCGTGACGGATGACCCCAGAATTTGCCACCTTTCCCAGCCTGAACGGCAAGACGGTTTTCATAACGGGCGGGGCTGGCGGTATCGGCGCGGAAACTGTGCGCGCCTTTGCGGCACAAGGGGCCAAGGTGGGGTTTCTGGACCTCAACGCGGATGCAGGCCATGAGTTGCTTGCGGAGCTGGAAGGCGAGCATGCCTTTGCCCAATGCGATCTGCGCGATATCGATGCGCTGCGCGATGCGCTGGAGCAACTGACCGAGGAACTGGGCCCCGCTCATGTTCTGGTCAACAATGCGGCACAAGATGACCGACATGACTGGCGCGAGGTTACCTCGGACTATTGGGATGAACGCATGGCGACCAATATCCGCCATATGTTCTTTGCCATTCAGGCGGTTGCCCCCGCAATGATCGAACGGGGCGCAGGCTCCATCGTCAATCTGGGGTCGAATTCCTGGTGGGAGGCCGGCGCAGGATTCCCTGCCTATGCCACCGCCAAATCTGCAGTGCATGGCCTGACCCGGACCATGGCGCGCGAGCTGGGGGATCACCGGATCCGCGTGAACACTGTTGTCCCCGGCTGGATCATGACCCAGCGCCAGAAAGACCTGTGGGTCACGCCCGAGGCGCTGGCAAAACAAGTTGACCGCCAATGTCTGCCGGACCCGATCGACCCGGTCTATGTAGCGCGGATGGTGGTGTTTCTGGCCTCGGACGACGCCGCCATGTGCAGCGCCGGGAATTTCATGGTCGAGGGTGGCTCGATCTAGACTTAGTTTGATCGTCCGGCATGGGCCAAGCAATTGTTTTCCAGTCGCTGGAAATATCAATGAAGCGCCGGCTTGACCTTTTTTTGGCCGATAGTTCGGCATCTGAGCGCAGCTTCGCAGAAGGCTGCCATTCAAAACGAATCCATCGGATGACGAGAGGCGGATAAAACTGCCAATCAAGAACTCCGTTTGAACGGCCGCTTCTTGTTTCCAGCGCAGCTAGGGCCATTGCGGCAACCATCAGGGCAAGCACGCTCTAGTCAGTCACTGGCCACGTGTTTTCGCATCGAGACTGTGTTGCCACTTCGACTAACCTCAGCCCACCCCAAGTGCTGGTAAAGTCGAACATTCTCGGGCATGTCGACGTGGGTATTCAGACGCATTTCACTGAATCTTAGCCGTTTTGCTTCGCGCTCTGAAAGTTCGATCAGTTTACGTCCCAGACCCTTACCGACATGGTCGGGATGAACCGCAAGGTTCGCAAGTTTTATGAAACCATCACCGGCGACAAGAACGAGACCAGCTATGATCTCGTTGCTTTGCACGACGACCCAAACCTGATTGTCGGCAATGTCTTGCGCGCATCCGTCGGAAACAGCAGGCAGATCGGAGAAGCGCTCGGCGTATTTTTCATATGCCGCGTCGATACAGGTCGCCAATGCATTGGCGTCCGCCGCCTGCGCGGGGCGTATGATCGGATTTTGAGTCGCCAGAATTGTTGCCATCGGTCGGGTTTGCTCGAAGTGCTTACGTTCATAGCGCAGAACCAAGAACCATTGAAGCAGACATTGGTGCGCAGCGCAGCATCGATCTCTCTGGGCTCTTTTTTCCTCTTTCGCCGCTCGCTGACCGAAGGACCGCTTTTCCCCAGATACACGAACGTTGCCTGAGAAAGACAATCTATCTAGTCGCAGGGTTAAACTACATAGCCATTTACATCCCGATCTCGCTATCTCTGAGGCGGCGCGCCAAAGGCGCGGATCACGGTGCGGGCGGCGGCCTCGACCGGGTCTTGGGTCTCTTTAAGTATGGTCACGCGGTCGAACCGTTCGGGGTCGCTGTTCACAGCGTCGCGTAGGGCGTTACCAAAGGCCATACGCAGCTCGGTCCCGATGTTGAACTTGCAGATCGAGGTGCCTTGGGCCAAGCGCGTGCGCTGCTCGACCGGCACGCCCGAGCCTCCGTGGATAACCAGCGGAACCTCGGTCAGCGCGTCGATCCGGGCGATGCGGTCTTCGTCCAGACCGCCTTCCTTGTTCCGCTGCAGGTGGACATTCCCAACCGAGATCGCCATCGCATCCACGCCTGTTTCACGAGCGAATTGGGCGGCTTCCTCAGGGTTGGTCCCGTTCGAGCCTTCACCGCCGGAATAGCCGACGAACCCGATCTCACCTTCACAGGAAATCCCGGCCGCGTGGGCCATTTCGGCGATGGCGGCGGTTTCGTCGATATTCTGCTGCAGCGGTTTGCGCGACCCGTCGAACATCAGCGACGTAAAACCGCTGTCCAACGCGGTCTTGCAGTCCTCATACGTGTAACCATGGTCCAGATGCGCCACCACGGGGACCGAGGCTCCCTCGGCCAGATGGCGGAACATTTTACCAAGGATGGGCAGGGGCGTGTGCTCGCGGCAGCTCGGGCCGGCTTGCAAGATGACCGGCGCGTTTTCGGCCTCGGCGGCGGCCACATAGGCGCGCATGTCCTCCCAGCCGAGAGTAACCAGGCCACCGACAGCATAGCCCTGTTCATAGGCCGGTTGCAGGACGTCTTTTAGGGTGGCGAGGGTCATTTGAACTTCGCGATCATGTCTTTGATGCCCGGAATCGTCTCGACCTGATAGGCATGGGTAGGTTGGAAATACTGCACCAATGAGCGCTGCGTCAGCCCGCCGAGGATGGTGAAATAATACATCTCATATCCCGGCAACACGCAGCAGGGGTGGTAGCCTTTGTCGATACAAACGGTCGAACCATCGACGATATGATAGGCATCCCCCGGTTCGTTGTCTTCGCGTTGCAACATCTGCAGGCCCGAGCCCCAGTTGGGTTTGAAGCGGAAGTTATAGGTCTCGTCGTGGCGCGTCTCATCCGGCAGGCGGTTGGTGTCGTGTTTGTGGCTCGGGAAGCCCGACCAGCCACCCTGACCAACGGTGAACAGCTCACTCACCAAAAGGCGGCCGACCTTGTCCTGTTGTTTTTGCCCCAGGATATGTTTGATCTTGCGATGCGTTTTGGTGTCGTCGCTGCCGTATTGCACAAGGTCATGTTCGCGCACATCGAACGGGTCCAGAACCTTGTCATACTTGGCCCCGGCGATGAACACCTCGGCCCCTTCTGACAAGCAGACCAGCTGCGTTTTGGCGCCAACCGGGACATAGACGCCCTCTGGCTCACCATCCCAAACGTCCTCGCCACGGTTGCCCAGTTTGGCGAATTGCACGCCTTCGACGTCCACATCCACCGAGCCGGTGGCGGGGACGATGCAGGTCTCATAGCCCGGTACCTGGTATTCGAACGCCTCGCCGCGCTTGAGCTTGACGATGTTGAAATAGTTCAGCGGGACCAGCGGGTCGTCAACGTCAACGATGGCTTTGTTCTGGTTGTCATGGGGCGCGATATGCATGGGGGCCTCCTATGTGGTCGGGCCGGGGTGGTCGGCCAGAAACGCATCCAGCTCGGGCGTTGTAGGCATGGCGGGGGCGCATCCGGGTTTTGATACCACGATGGAGGCACAGGCCGAGCCGCGCATGACCGCTTCTTCTAGCGAATAGCCAGCGGCGACAGAGGCCAGCAAACCAGCCATAAAGCTGTCCCCTGCTCCGTTGGGTTTGACTGCGTTAACGGGGTAGATGCCCGTGTGAATCTCCTGATCGTCCATCATCGTGACGGCACCTTTTTCACCCATCTTGTATATGACGATGCGGCCCGGCTTTTCGGCCAATTCTTTGGCCTTTGCGAACCCTTTTTCGATACCGCCGGCCATGAAGCCGAATTCCTCGTCATTGCCGACAATCAGGTCGCTGGCCTCTCCGGCCCGGGACAGGACATCGGCCGCCACTTCGGGCGATGGCCAGCTATAAGGGCGATAGTCGATATCGAAAATTATTGGCAACCCTGCGGCGCGGGCATTGTCGAAAGCCCGAAACGTGGCGCTGCGTGACGGTTCCGCTGCAAAGACAGTTCCGGCGGATATCACGGCTGAGAATGCCGCATAGTCGATCCGGTCCATGTCCTCTTCGGTGACTTGGAAATCGACCGCCCCATTGCGGTAGATTACGTTCTGAAAATTCTCGATCCGGCTTTCATAGATCGCCAGGGATATGCGGAACTCACCGCCCACAACGCGGATGTAAGAGGTGTCGACACCGTAGTGCTGCAGGCGGTTCAGACAGAATCGACCAACTGCATCGTCCGAGACCGACGTAACCAATGATGCCTGACTGCCGAGCTTGACCAGACCCGCGCAAATATTGGCAGAGGACCCGCCGAGATCGGCATGGAACGTGTCGGCATCCTCGCTTTTGACGCCGATTGGATCGGCAAACATATCCATTCCGGCACGACCGAAAACCGCAAACCGATTTCCTTTGATGCCCTCGACCAAAGCGCTCACGTGATGTTCCTCCGGCGTAACGTCGTCGGCAAAGTTTGGACCTTGCGTTGAATCGATTCACACGATACTGATTTTGCAACCGGTTGCAAATAGTATGTTCGGAGCCGTGACAGATGCCTGAAATCGGAATTGGAATCGTTGGTGGCGGCTATATGGGCAAGGCGCATTCTGTTGCCATGTCTGCCGTGGGCGCTGTGTTCAACACTGCTCTGCGTCCGCAGCTCGAGGTAATTTGCGCCTCGTCCCCTGAAAGTGCCGAACGATACCGTGCGGCCTATGGGTTCCAGTGCGCGACCGACGATTGGCGCGCTCTGGTTGAGGATCCGAAGGTCGAAGCGATTGTCATCGCGTCGCCTCAGGAAACGCACCGCCAGATCGCCGAGGCGGCCTTTGCCATTGGCAAGCCGGTCCTCTGCGAAAAACCCTTGGGCGCATCACTCGAGGACAGTCAGGCGATGACGCGCGCGGCCGAGGATGCCGGCGTGGTCAACATGGTGGGTTTCAACTATATCCGCACGCCTGCCAGCCAATACGCACGCAAACTGATTGCAGACGGCGAGATCGGCGACATCACCTGGTTTCGCGGTGAACATACCGAGGATTTCTATGCTGACCCCGACGCCCCCGCCACGTGGCGCACGACCGGCATGGCCAACGGCACGATCGGAGATCTGGCCCCGCATATGGTGAACGGCGCGCTTGCGCTGATCGGCCCCATTTCGCAGGTCATGGCTGATGTCGAAACCGTTCACCGCATGCGCCCGGGCGGAGAGGTCACGAATGACGATCACGCCCAGATGATGTGCCGCTTTGAAAACGGTGTGATGGGCAACCTCTATTTCAGCCGCGTCGCGACGGGCCGCAAGATGGGTTATGCCTATGAAATCTCGGGCACCACGGGCGCTATCCGGTTCGATCAGGAAGATCAGAACGCCCTCTGGCTTTATCGCCGCGAAGGGCCGGAAGGGCAGCGTGGCTTCACCAAGATCCTGGCCGGCCCCGCTCATCCGGATTATGAGCCCTTCTGCCAGGGCCCCGGTCACGGTACCGGCTATCAGGACCAGATCATCATCGAGGCCAAGGATTTCCTACAAGCCATTCACACTGGCAATCCGATCTGGCCGACCTTCCGCGACGGGCATGAGGTCAACCGGGTGCTGGCGGCTGCGCTGGCTTCGTCAGACCAACGGCAGTGGAAAGATATCAGCGATTTTTGATCGCTCTAGCTCGGTAAAATTGAAGAGAGACGAAGACCATGGCAAAGCTGAAATGGGGCATGATTGGTGGCGGTGAAGGAAGCCAGATCGGACCTGCCCATCGGTTGGGCGCGCAGGCGGACGGGATGTTCGAGTTCGCGGCCGGCGCTCTGGATCATCGGCCCGAGGTAGGCCGTGAATTTGCTCAGCGGTTGGGCATCAGCGCCGACCGCGCCTACGGCAGCTGGCAGGACATGCTAGCGGGCGAAAAGGACCGCCCCGACCGGATTGATCTGGTCACAATTGCCACGCCAAACTCCACGCACTTCGAAATCGCCAAAGCGTTTCTCGAGGCTGGTTTCAACGTCCTTTGCGAAAAGCCCATGACCATGACGGTCGAAGAAGGCGAAGAGATCGTGCGCGTGGCCGAGGCCTCAGGCAAGATCTGCGCGGTGAACTATTGCTACTCGGCCTATCCGATGATCCGGCAGGCCCGCGCGATGGTGCGGGCAGGGGATATCGGCAAGGTGCGGCTGGTAGTGACCAATTTCAGCCATGGCCATCATGGCGACGCGACGGATGCCGATAACCCTCGGGTCCGCTGGCGCTATGATCCGGGGATGGCGGGTGTCTCGGGACAGTTTGCGGATTGCGGTATCCATGCGCTGCATATGGCCAGTTTCGTCTGTGATGATCAGGTGAAATCCCTATCCGCGGACATGGCCTCGACCATTTCCAGCCGCGAGTTGGAGGATGACGCGATGATCAATTTCCGCACTGAAGGCGGCACAGTTGGGCGCCTGTGGACGTCGTCCGTTGCGATTGGGCGGCAACACGGGTTCGATATTCAGGTGTTTGGTGAAACCGGGGGTCTGCGCTGGGCGTCCGAGCAGCCCAACCAGCTGATCTACACGCCAGTCGGAGGGCGCACCCAGATCATCGAAAAGGGCGAAGGTGGTCTGCATGACGAAGTGCAACGACTTTCGCGCGTGGCCATCGCCCACCCCGAGGGCTTCCCGCTGGCCGTGGCCAATATCTATTGCGATCTGGCCGATGCGATCCGGGGTGAGGCCCGCGACGGTCTGCCCGGCGCCTCAGACGGTGTGCGTTCGATCGCCGCCGTTCATGCCGCCGTCGCGTCAGGCAAAGAGGACGGCGCGTGGAAAGACGCGCGTCCGCCCATGTTCCGGTAGTTAGGTACGGGGGCGCAGCGTGCCCCTCTCGATCACCCGGCAAGGGAAAATACGGGCCTCAGGATATCTCTGAGGCTCTTTCAGCATCTCCTCGACCAGATCCACCGAGGCGTTGATAATCTGTTTGATCGGCTGGTGAATGGTGGTCAGGTCAACACTCTCCCAACGGGACATTTCCATATCGTTCAAGCCGATAATGCCGATGTCGCGTCCCGGCGTCAGCCCATGATCCTTGAGGGCCGATAGCGCGCCAATCGACAGGATGTCATCGCCGCAGAAATACCCCTCGGCAGGGGTGTCGCCCAACAGCCGCAGCATCTCGGCCCTGCCAGCATCGAATGAGTAGTTCTGCGCGAAGGAATAGGATACCTCGAGGTTCGCATATTGCGCGGTTTCCTCGATGAACCCGCGATAACGGTCCATGGCCGACGTCGCATCCTTCGGCCCCCCCAGATACCCGACGCGTGTGTACCCACGGGCCACCAGTTCTCGCGCAGCCATACGCCCGCATTCCACGTTGTCGATCCCGACCACATGCACCTCGGGCGAGGTGGCGGATCGGCCAAAGGTATGCACCACCGGAACCCCGGCATCGTGGAACGCCTTGGCAAAGCTCGGCGGCAAGGTCGATGAGGCGACGATGGCCGCATCGACCGAGTATTGCCGCAACATCCGGACTGAATTGGCGGGCTCGGTTTCGTCGGTCAGGTTCACGATCAAAGGACGCAACCCTCGTTCTTGCAGAGCGCGTGTAAACTGATCGAAAACCTCAAGAAAGATCGGGTTGTGGAAGTTGTTCGAGATCAGCCCGATCAGCTTGGTCCGCCCCGTAGTCAGCGACGAGGCCAGCGCATTGGGGCTATAGCCCAGCTCTTTCGCGGCTTTTTCTACCTTGCTGCGGGTTTTGGCCGAGACCGAAGCCCCTTCGGTAAAGGTGCGCGAAACGGCTGATCGCGACACACCCGCCAGCGCGGCGACATCTTTGAGAGTGACGCTCATGGCAGGTGCCTTGCAGGCAAATGGGCGGGGATGGAGTTGGGCAGTGTCATGGTGACAGTATTATGCACCAAGACCGCATTGCTGCAACCGGTTGCAACAATGCCACAGGGATATCGGGCGAGGAGGCGCATCTTTCTAAAGAGGCATCTTGGGTGATGAGAGACACGAAACCCAACGAACCCATGCGATCGAATGGATTATGTAGAGGCCTTTAGCTGTGTAACCGACTACAAAATAGTTCTAGTGACCAAAGATCAGGCTATGCTTCCATCCCTTCCGCATTCTTGATCAGAGCGCGACATTCAATCTTGACCTTGAGGCTCGGTACGTGGGTGTAACCGAAAGGGCCATCGGATGATTGAGCAGGTCCGTCGGCGTTATTGCAAGTTGCGCGACATCGCCATCAAGCTGGGTCATTGGGCTGATTGGTGCCTGAACGCCAACACGGAAGAAAGGTGTTTCGGTTTGCCCGGGGTAAGCGGGCTTTAGCTATATCCGCAAGAGCATCTAACTCGATCACGAAAGACGGCCGTTCGCAGCAGGGAAGGCAAGACAAAAAGTCTAGCGGGGCATCCAAGAAATACTGCGCAAACGTAGGCTTGCACAGTCGCTAGAAATAGCCCTTTGCCAAATCGATTGGCGATGTCTGACATACATTCGAGCGATATGGGACCTTTTTAGGGGCTGAAACCCGCGCCCTTGTTTTTGAACCTATTCAATCGACCATGTAAACTGTTTCGCCTGTGACTATTGCCTGTTGCGCCGCTTGTCCCATTCTGACCGCCCAGAGGCCGTCGTTCAAACTCACGTCCGGTTGAGCTTTTTCGCCACGAAGCACGGCCAAGAAATCTTTGTGCTGATAGTAGGTCGACCCATTGTGATCCCCAGCCGCCAATAGGTTCGGGTCCACTGGAACGTCCATTGATACAGGGCCTTTGGGATTGCGCGGACTCACGATTACGCGCGGAGGCGGGGGGGCGCCCAAGTGATCCTGCCAAAAGCGCGCCGGTCCTGGGACCAGAGCCTCGATTTTAGCTTCTGGTCCGACGGCTGATATTTCTTCCTGATAACGAGAGCCTTCCGCAAACATGCACAGTTCCAACATCGCGCGCGCACCCGAGGCAAAATCGACAAGAACATAGCCGTGATCCAGAATATCTGGGGTTTGACCATCGTAGCTCTCGTCCAAATGGTTCACTGCCTGTCCACCACTTGCGGTTATACGCACCGGGTCGGATTGCAATATCAGACGCATGAGGTCGAAGAAGTGGCAGCATTTTTCGACAAAAGTGCCTCCAGTATTGCGGTTGAAACGGTTCCAGTGGCCGACCTTGTCCAAAAATGGAAAACGATGCTCGCGGATCGATAGCATTTTTATACCACCTGTCACCTGAGCCTTCTCGATCAGAGCTGCAACAGGAGGCATGTACCGGTATTCCATCGCAACCCAAATCGGGCAGGGGTAGTCGCGCTGCAACTGCTCGAGGCGAGCCCCGTCTTGCGGGTCGGTGAATAGTGGCTTTTCTACCAAAAGCGGAAGCGGACGTGTTTCAGCGATTTCGCAAATCTGGTCCACATGAAGATGGTTTGGGCTAACAATGACGACGCAGTCCAGTTCTTCAACCGCCAGAAGCTCTTGAACGGAACCCACCATGGCCGCATTTGGCGCAATTGCCTTGGCGGCATTTGCCATCTCTGAATCGGGCTCAAAGATCGCTGCTACATTGGTGCCTTCCAGCAATCTGATATTGTGCAGGTGCTCTTGCCCCATCATGCCGCATCCAATTAGCCCGTAATTGATGGTCCGGGTCATGTGCGATTCCTTTTACTTCAAACGTTGTACGTAGTTGGCCCGATCTGGGTCGAACCATGTTTTTGAGAATTCAACGGGTTCGGCATTTTCCGACCAGCTGAACCGCTCGATGTAGCCTACCGATTGGCCTGCTGGTTTGGTGAAGTCGGGAGGTGTCCAGTCCGGTAGCGGCCGGACCGAGACTCTGTCTTCGGCCCTTGCGATCCAAAAGCCCAATTGGCGCTGATAATAGCGATAGAGTGAGTCGGACAGTAGGCTCTGTTCGATCAGGCCCGCTGATTCGTCTAGCCAAATTTCCTCGACTGCGATGATTGTATCATTCAGGTAGCGCATGCGCCGGACGCGCGAACCGGCATCAGAAGCCCCGAATTTCGGCAGATTGGCCGGCTTCTTCAGATGGTCAACTGACAGGATATCCGCACGCGGCAGGCCACCCCCTTCGGGTAGTTCCAGCCTGAACATTGCATAGACGCTATTTTGTGTGCCGGTCTCGCGGATGTAGTTGCCTGAGCCCTGGATACGCACCAACATCCCCTTTTTTTCTAGCTCAGAGAGCGATTTTCGGAGCGTTCCAACCGAGACATTCAACTCCGCCGCCATCTCACGCTCGGGCGGCAAACGCTCACCATCAATAAGACGCCCGGCAGCGATGTCGCGGATCAGAAGTTCCGCGATCTGAATATATACCGGCAGGGCATTGGGGTTTCGGTTGGAGGCAGGCACGGCAGACGCTTCACTCGGTCGCAGGAGAAATTGATACACTATTGATCTACATCAAAGCGATTGCTACGCAAGAGGAAAGTCAAAGATGTACGGAGCGTGAATCAAATGAGCATCGTCCCCATCACATCCCCCGATCTGGATGCGGCCGAAGTTTCGTGGTTTGCCGCGCTGTGTTCCGATGATTACCAGTTCCTTGGCGTACCCGATGGCGACCTGCGGTCGAGTTGGGAGCATTGTTCCGGCATCGTGAAAGAGGCCGAAGCGCAGGGCTTCCGCAACATCCTATGCCCGTCCTCCTATCAGGTCGGTCAGGACACGCTGAGCTTTGTCGCGGGCTGCGCCCCAATCACCGACCGGATCAACCTGCTGGCCGCTGTACGCTGTGGCGAGATGCAACCGATCATGCTGGCCCGCACCATTGCGACGCTGGATCACATGCTGAACGGGCGGTTGACGGTCAACATCATCTCCTCCGACTTTCCCGGTGAGAAAGCCGACAGCGCGTTCCGCTATCAGCGCTCGCGCGAAGTGGTAGAGATTCTGAAGCAAGCCTGGACGCAGGACGAGATCAATCATGCAGGCGAGGTCTATAACTTCTCAGGTCTGACCACTGACCCGGCCAAGCCATACCAGGTTGGAGGGCCGCTGCTCTATTTCGGTGGTTATTCCCCCTCTGCGCTGGACTTGTGCGGCGAGCATTGCGACGTCTACCTGATGTGGCCAGAAACCAAGGACCAACTTGCCGAGCGGATGAAGGCCGTTCATGCGGTCGCCGAGAACTACAACCGCACGCTGGACTACGGTTTGCGTGTGCACATGATCGTGCGCGATACCGAGGCCGAGGCGCAGGAATATGCGGATTTCATCGTCTCGAAGCTGGATGACGAATATGGTCGTGCAATCCGCGAACGGGCGCTGGACTCGACCTCTCTCGGCGTGGCGCATCAGGCCAAGAACCGTGATCTGGCCGATGAATATGGTTATGTCGAACCCGGTCTCTGGACCGGCGTTGGCCGTGCGCGTTCGGGCTGTGGCGCAGCGTTGGTCGGGTCGACCGATCAGGTTATGAGCAAGATTGAAGAATACCAAAAGATGGGCATCCGCGCCTTCATCTTTTCGGGCTATCCGCACATTGACGAAGCCAAACATTTCGGCGCCCGCGTGCTGTCTAACCTGAAAACCTGTTCGCTGCCTGAAGCTTATGGGCGCGTGCCTGCAACTACCCCGGCAACCCCGCTGGGCAACGGAGTTCGTCGCTGATGCAACGTGTTAAACTTTCTGACTCGCTGGAAATGAGCCGCCTTGTCTATGGCATGTGGCGCTTGGGCGACGATGCAGACACATCGGCGGCGCATGTCGAAGCCAAGATTCAGGCCTGTCTGGATCAGGGTATCACCACCTTCGATCAGGCCGATATCTATGGTGACTACGGGGCCGAGGCGGTTCTAGGCAATGCCCTGCGCGCCAATCCCGGTCTGCGCCAGCGGATGGAGATCGTTACTAAATGCGACATCGTCGCGCCGGCTGGCCGTTATGCGGACGCCAAGGTGAAATACTATGACACCTCGCGCGCGCATATCGTGAAATCGGTGGACACGTCCTTGTCCGAATTGGCGATTGACCATATCGATCTGCTTCTGATCCACCGTCCAGATCCCATGATGGACCACCATGAGACAGGAGCCGCGCTAGACGAGGTCGTCGCCAGCGGCAAGGTCGGCGCGGTTGGCGTGTCGAACTTCCGGCCTTGGGATTGGTCCCTTCTGCAATCGGCGATGAAAACCCAACTGGTCACCAACCAGATCGAGGTGTCTCTGGGTGAGATCAGCCCCTTCACCAATGGCGATCTGGCATTTCATCAGCAACACGGCCACCCTCTGATGGCGTGGTCTCCGCTGGGTGGCGGTTTGTTGATGGCCGGAAACCCACCGGTTGGCGTTGTAGCGGACGAAATCGCCGCCGAGTTCGGCGTGGATCGCGCCGCGGTTGCCGTGGCCTTCTTGTTGGCGCATCCAGCCAACATCCTACCAGTTCTGGGCACCAACAATCTGGATCGGATCAAACGCGCGTCGGACGCTGTGAAAGTCAAACTGGATCGTGAAAGCTGGTACCGCCTTTATGAGGCGGCGCTGGGGCATGAGGTACCATGATGAATGCAATCTCAAAGGACATGACCCACACCTTCGTTCCGCATAAGGACGACACTCGGACCCTGCGCGACGCCTTCGGGCGCTTTGCGACCGGCGTCACCATCGTCACATGCGACAGCGCCGATGGCCCGGTCTGCATTACGGCCAACAGCTTTTCGTCGCTGTCATTGGACCCGCCCTTGATCATGTGGGCGGGCGACCGCAACTCGCGCCGCTTCCCGTATTTCCACAAAGCCCGCCATTTCAGCGTGCATGTGCTGTCCTCGGAACAGGCTGAGCTGTGTTTTGGCTGTTCCAAAGACGCCTTTGCGCTGCGCGACATCGAGCATGAGCGTTGTGAGAACGGGACGCCGCTGTTGGCGGACTGCCTGGCGCGGTTCGAATGTGAACAACACGCGTATCACGATGCGGGCGATCACGTTATTGTGGTTGGAAAGGTTCTTAAGGCCAGCATGGCGGATGGAGACGCGCTGACCTTTTACGCCGGGAAACTCGGCCAATTCGCGCAGCACTAAGCGCGATTTGACGACCGCGGGACATACCCGCGGCTGAACAAGGGAGGATCCGCATGAGCGGACTGGCATCGGTGCTCGCACCGATCGCATTCGTTAACGAAACCGTGCTGCGTCTGGGCCGCGCGGTTGGTGTCGTTGCGATTGCACTTATGGTGATTGCGATCCTAATCCAAGTATTCTTCCGGTATGTACTGGGCAATGCTCTGCCATGGCCGGATGAGGCTGCGCGGTTTTGCATGCTCTGGATGACAGGCCTTATGGCCCCCACCGCCTTTCGCCGCGGCGGCTTTGTGGCCATCGACATGCTGGAACGCTTTTTGCCGCGCGTAGTCGGCCAATCGCTCAACCTGTTCCTACTGCTGATTTCTCTCGCCGTCTTGCTAGTCGCGGTCAATATCGGCTGGTCCGAGGTCACTGGCTTTGGCGGCAAATTCGCCACCGCCGCGCTTTACCTTCCTACCTCGCTCGGGTTCGACGAATGGTACCGCATCCCGCGCAGTTGGATGATGGCCTCGTTGCTGGTTGGGATCATTCTGCTGATTTCGGTGAATATCGAGCTGATCCTGCGATCCTTCATCACTCTGCTGGGCGGGGGTCACCTGTTGCCCGAAATTCCTGACGCGGCAGTGGGGGCCGAATAAATGCTGATCTGGTTCCTGCCCACCTTCCTGGTTTTCCTGCTGATTGGCCTGCCGGTCTTTTTCGCCCTTTTGGCCGCGCCCGGTATCCTGCTGTGGTTGAACGGACAGACTAACGACATCACGCTGCTCTATCGAAATGTCTATAACGGCATGGACAGCTTCCCGCTGATGGCGATCCCCTTCTTCATGCTGGCCGGAGAGCTGATGAACCGCGGTGGGATCACCATCCGCCTGGTCGAGTTCAGCCAGGCTCTGATGGGCCACCTGCGCGGCGGTCTTGCGCATGTGAACGTCCTCAGCTCGATCCTTTTCGCGGGCCTCTCGGGGTCCGCCGTGGCGGATACCTCGGCGCTTGGGTCGATGCTGATCCCGGCGATGGAGAAACAGGGCTACACCCGCAAATTCGCCGCCGCGATCACGGCGGCCAGTTCGGTGATCGGACCGATTATCCCACCTTCGGGCATCATGATCATCTACGCCTATGTCATGGGCGAAAGCGTCGCCGCGCTGTTCCTTGCGGGCATCGTGCCGGGCGTGATGGTCGGCGTTGGCCTGATGCTGATGATCAAACTCATGGCAGACCGTTATGACTTCCCGGTGGCCAGCCGAAAATACACATGGCCCGAACGGCGTCAGGCCAGCCTGAAAGCCTTCTTCCCGCTCATGACACCCGTGATCATTCTGGGCGGTATTCTGGGCGGTATCTTCACACCAACCGAGGCTGCCGCCGTCGCCGTGGGCTACGCCTTCATCATCGGCTTCTTCGTCCTGCGCACGCTGACATGGAAAGAAGTGCCCGAGGTGCTCAGCAACGCAGGCATGACTTCCGCCGTCGTCCTTCTGCTGGTCGGCGCGGCGATGGCGTTCAAGACGGTTGTCAGCCTCAGCCATGCGCCGGAACAACTGGCCTCGCTGATCCTCAGCCTGTCGGAAAACCCGCTGATCCTGCTGTTCCTGATCAACCTGCTACTGTTCATCGTCGGCATGTTTCTGGATGCAGGCCCCGCGATCATTATCCTTGGTCCGATCCTTGGCCCGATCTTCACCAGCCTCGGCGTCGACCCGATCCACTTCGCCATCATCATGAGCGTCAACCTGACCGTCGGCCTCGCCACACCGCCAATGGGCTTGGTCCTGTTCGTGGCCGCCGCCGTATCGCGCGAGCGGGTCGAAACCATCGCCAAGGCGATCCTGCCGTTCCTGGCCGTTGAAATCATAGTGATCTTCCTGATCACCTATATCCCCGCACTATCCATGACGATCCCGAGGATAACGGGGTTTGCCAACTAACTGAGTTCCATAGGGAGGAAACGCATGCTCAGAGATTTCATCAAAACCGCAGCGGTGGCCACATCGCTCGTGGCCGCGTCCGCTATGGCCGCCACAGCCGCCGACTACACGCTGCGCGCCACTGCCAACTCGAACGAAAATGACGAAGACTATGATGGTCTGATTGTCTTCAAGAACTATGTCGAGGCCGCCTCGAACGGCGCGATTGAGGTCGAGCTGTTCATCGGCACCCAACTTTGTTCGAACGGCGCGGAATGCCTGCAAGGCGTGGCCGATGGCACGATCGACATCTATATCTCCACCTCGGGCGGGGCCTCGGGCATCTTTCCTTACGTGCAGGTTCTGGACCTGCCTTACCTGATGGCTGATGACCGCATTGCCGAGCATGTTCTGTCGGGTGATTTCACCCGCACCATGCGCAACATGGCGCTGGAGGACTCGGGCGGCGCAATCCGCTTGATGACCATTGGCAACACCGGCGGCTGGCGCAACTTCGCCAACACCCAGCGTCGCATCGCCGAGCCTGCCGATATGGAAGGTCTGAAAATCCGCACTGTGGTCGCCGACCTGCCGCAGGAGCTGGTCAAAGCCCTGGGCGCGTCGCCGACTCCGATCCCGTGGCCGGAACTGTTCACAAGCTTTCAGACCGGCGTGGTCGAAGGCTCCAAGAACGGCATCACCGACATCATGGGCATGAAATTCCCCGACGCGGGTCTGCAATATGTCACGCTGGACGGCCACGCCTATATGGGCGCACTGTGGTGGATGAACAACGCCAAGTTCCAGGAGATGCCTGAGGATATGCGCCGCGTCGTGGTCGACGGTTTCTATGCGCTGCAACAGGCCACCTTTGCCTCGCCCAAGCGCAAGTCGATTCAGGCCTATGAGGATTTTGTCGCCGGTGGCGGAGACCTCTACGTGCTGACGCCAGATCAGAAGGCTGCGTTCAAAGAGGCCGCAACCCCGGTGTATGATTGGTTCCAGTCCAACGTTGCCCGTGGGGACGAAATCTTTGGCGCGCTGACCGAAGCGGTTGCTGCCGCTGAGGCCGATGTAAACGCCTCGCGCGATGCGGACTTGAACTAAGTACAATGGCCGGGCTTTGTGGCCCGGCCCTCACCGAAACGGGTACATCCACCCTTTGTAGTCGTTGACCAGCACATGCGCTCTTTCGATCTGCTCCGGCGACATTTTCTTGACCACTTCCTCAAGGCTGATCGCCGCATCGGGGTCGCCGCCAATCGCGCTCAGCGTGTACCACATATAGGCACGCACCAGATCGGGCGCGGGCATACCCAGACCCAATTCATAGTACCAGCCAACGCCCGACTGAGCCCCCGGATGCCCCTTCATCGAGGCGCGCAAATACCATTCAAAGGCGCGCTCGTAATCCTGCTCGACCCCGAGACCCAGCCCATACATCACGCCGATCAGCTCCTCAGCCTCGGCGTTGCCCGAGCGAGCGGCTGGAAGAAGCTCCTCACGCGCGGCTTCGAACTGTCCGGCTTCCATCATGTCGCGCGCTTGCTCCAGTTCCGCCAGAGCCGGAGACGCAAATATGCAAAGGGCGAAAACAAGCTGACGCATGGGTTGGTTGCTCTCTTCTGGGTTGGGGCCGCTACGGCACAGGAGATGCCGCGACCGCTAACCGATGATGACTTTATCCCATTTGATATGGAACAGGCCGCCGTTGGTCATCAACTGTTTTACGACCCGATCCTGTCGGGCAACCAGAACATCAGCTGCGCCCATTGCCACCACCCGGATTTCGGCACCTCTGACGGGTTGTCACTGGGCATAGGAGAAGGCGGGCAGGGGTTGGGACTGGACCGCACACCCGGCACCGGAGCAGACAGAATACGCAAACGCATCCCTCGCAACTCTCCGGGCCTGTGGAATCTTGGGGCGAGGGAGATTCACACAGTCTTTCACGACGGCAGGCTGAGTATTTCAGACGTCTACGGCAACGGCTTCAATTCCCCAGCGCAGGAGTGGCTGCCCGAGGGCCTGAATTCCCTGCTGGCGGCGCAGGCTCTGTTTCCCCTGACCTCACAATTCGAGATGGCGGGCAATGTGGCCGAGAATGAAGTCACTGGCGCGGTGCATGATCGGATCGACAAAGGCTGGCCTATTCTGGCGAAACGCGTCCGCACCGATCCACGCTATGGCCCGGCCATCGTCGCTGCCTTTGATGAGGTCGAGTCGACCGAAGACATCACGATTACGCAAGTCGCCAACGCTCTGGCCGCTTTCATGGCGATCGAGTGGCGGAGCACCGACAGCCCGTTTGATCACTACCGCGCGGGTGACACGAATGCCCTCTCGCCGGCCCAATTGGATGGGATGAAGCTTTTCTACGGCAAAGCCCGCTGCTCCAGCTGCCACGCCGGACCGCTGATGTCAGATCAGAAGTTCTATGCCTTGGGTTTGCCGCCCTTTGGACCGGGCCGCACCCGGCAGTGGGATCCCTTCGTCCGAGATGTCGGCCGCATGGGTGAAAGCAACCGTCTAGAGGATGCCTATAGGTTCCGCACCCCTATGTTGCGCAACGTTGCCCTGACCGCGCCCTACGGTCACAATGGAGCTTTCCCCGATCTTGAAAGCATCATTCGCCATCACTTGAACCCACAGGCAAGCCTAGACAGTTGGAGGCCTGAAATGGCTGCTTTGCCCGAGGTGCCATGGTTGCAAAAAACCGATTTCATAGTGTGGGAGGACGACTATGAAATGGAGCGTCAACGCAATAAAAGCGACATTGTTCCAATCCAACTCACGGAGGTGGAAATTCAAAACCTGATTGCTTTTCTGCATTCATTGACAGGTACCAGCGTAGATTCATTGAAGTTCGGAGTGCCGAAAGGATTTATTCCTTAGCCATCCCTCACATCGGCAAGGCTATGTCGGAGAAGTCGTACCCTGCCGTCCTTGTTGGATTTCTCATTTGGGAAGATCTTGGGATGAAATGATTTGCAGAGAAGAAGACTCTGTCGAGCGTCGCGATACAAAAAAACATGTATCCAAAACGGTATCAAACCAATTTGATCTGACAAGATAGGTCTAGATATCTGACGCACTGTTCTTGTGAGTGGCGTGTTTCCAGTATGGGGCAATTTCCCCACTGCGATCCTTGAATAGGGCTCCAAGAATCCGTCGCAAATTCTTGTCGACCCGCACTTTATGTGAGGGTGCAAGCGGTCCCAAAGTTGCAACGAAATTACGCACCAAGGCGGAATTTGGTCGGTGTCATTCCGGTTTGACCTCGGAAAAAGCGAGTGAAATGGGACTTGTCGGAGTAGCCAAGGAATAGACCGATCTCCGCAATTGTCATCTTGTCATCTCTGAGGTGCTCTTTGGCGACATCGACACGCAGCCGTTTGATTTCGCGGGGGAGTGTTGTGCCTTGTTGTTGAAGCGCTTTCAGAAACCGTTCCGGCTGTATTCCCAGTAGTCCGGCCACAACCTCTGGTCCCAGATCGGTTTCGTCCAGTTTGTCGCGTAAGACGGATCGCAAAGCGGCCACCACCGTTACTTCTTCGTTTTGTCCAGCTGAGGCTATGTGTTTAGCAGAACCCTCAGAGGCATGATGCAGAAACAACCATTCCACAGGAAAACTGATTTGCATTCCGGGATCAGGTCCCAAGCCAACCTCGATCCCTTTGTAGTTGACCGGTAGACCCGTAATATACCGGCTTTCCCACCGCACACGCGAGGAATCCCAGGACTCTCCGACCACAGTCTCCAGAAGCCGTACATAGATTGCGGCTCCAAAACCGGTCACTTGAATGGGTGGGACAGCGGGTTCCTGTTGCCTCTCGATGCGATAAGTTGCTTTGTCCGCTTCGATGACAAGGCTGTGCCGCACGGAATTTGATTCCTGCGGGACAAGCCCAACAAAGCGGGTAAAGAACTCGAACAGCGAGTTTGTTGATTGCAGGGCCTGAGCGAACGGAGGCCATTCCTGCAGGTCAAAAGTCTCTCCTACATTCAGGCCAAGGTATCGGTCGCCTGACACATCTGAGAAGGCGTTTAGCAGCCCGTAGACCAGCTCTGAGTGGACATAGACAGAAGGGTCAGACAACAGTTCGGACTTCAAGCCGACCTGATCCAAAGCGGGTTGCGGATCGATCTCGCGGTCAGTGAGATACTGCAGAAACGGAGCTGCCAACGCGAGGCGAATGAACCCTTCGCTATGCTCTTGAGAGGTAGAGTTGAACGGCAATTTCGTCACCCTTTCAGGATCAAATGCTGTGATCAGTGGCCATTTTTGCAGTCACATTCGAACATCCTAGTGCGAAACTGGCAACCGAGGCAAAATTTTCCGGGCTACAGTTGGCAAAACACGAATATGAAGGGAGTACTTATGTCCGGTCTGCGAATGTCTCTTTGCTCGGCGGCAATTGTCGCCGCAGGTCTCTCTGTTTCAGCGCCCGCACAAGCTCAGGATCAGGAAGAACCCCAAACGCTGTTTACCAACGTGCATGTCTTCGACGGTGTGAATGAACAGCGTATCGAAAATGCCAGCGTTTTGGTCGAGGGCAACCTGATCAAGGCCGTCTCAACCGATGCGATTGATGCCCCCAATGCCACGGTCATTGACGGAGAGGGGCGGACACTGACCCCCGGGTTTATCGAACTGCACGCACACCTGATGCTGATGGGGCCGTCGCTTCCGGCGATGGAGGCCAACACCACGTGGGAAGACTTCGGCATTCACGGCGCCCGTATGGCCGAGATGTATTTGATGCAAGGCTTCACCACAGTCCGGGATGCCGGGGGGGCAAACGGAGGGCTGCGCAGGGCAATCGAAGCAGGACAGATAGTCGGGCCTCGCTTCTATCCGTCGGGGGCCTTTATCGGAACGCGCGGTGGCCATTCGGACTTCGCCAATTTCACATCTCCTCCGGGCGCGGAATCCAACATGAGCCGCCTGAACATTTCGCAGGAAGTGAGCGGTGTGGACGACGTCTACCTTTTCGCGCGAAACAACTTCCGGATGGGGGCAACCCAGCTGAAGTTCCTGCAATCCGGCGGCGTGGTGTCGGCCTTCGACCCCTGGCAACTCCTGGCGGGCTCGAAGGAAGAGATTGAAGCCGCGGTGCAGGTTGCCAATGAGTATGGCAGCTACGTCATGGCTCATTCCTACCGGAAGGAGGCGATCCTGAATGCGCTGGATGCCGGTGTGATGTCGATCGAGCACGGCTTTGCCTTCGACTGCGAGATTGCCGAGGTCATGAACGAAAAGGGTGCCTTCATCACGACAAACCTGACCGCATTCGACCCTGGCCTTCTGGAGATTCCGTCTATCGCCAACGTGCCGGCGAGCCTCGCGAAGGCAAAATCCGCCTCGGCAACCTTTGCTGGCTATCTCGACAACATGCGCGAATGCCCGGTCAAGCGTGGGTTCCAGACCGATTGCGTCGGGTCCGTTGAGGCGTGCAACATCCAGATCGCCTATGAGAAACACCTCAACAACGAATTCTTTGGGCCATACACGTCGTTAGTGACGCTGACATCCACGGGCGGGGAAGTGGTGGCGCTGTCCGGCGACTTCACGAACCCGTTCACGGAAGGACAGCTCGGCGTTATTGAGGAAGGCGCCTATGCCGACATCCTGTTGATCGACGGTAACCCGCTCGAAGATTTCTCGGTGGTTGGTACGGGTGATCAATGGTTCGGTGCCGACCCGAGGCCTGAAAGCCCCGAGACGATCCGATTGATCATGAAGGACGGCGTTATCTACAAAAACACACTGAATTGACCCGCCCAGATTGCCGGAGAGTATTTATGCACCATTGGTTTCGCTCTGTCGTATTCGCAGGATTGGTTTGGTGTGGCCATCCTGCGCTGGCGACGCCTGAAACGGCATTGGATTGGTCAGACCTACCGGACCCATCTGCGCAGGTTTTTGAAGACCCCTATCGTGATCTCAGCCCTGAACAATTCGATGATGTTCTTTACGTCGTTCGATTGCGCGGCAGGCTGCAGCAGGATGGTGGCAGCGAAGAAGAACGGCAAAAGTGGCACGTGCTTTTGACCGAGACTGAGGATGCCTTGGCTGCTGATGGAATTGATGTCGACTGGCTGCTCGATCAGCGCGAAGTTGTGATGGAACGTCGGAGAAAGGCGGGGACAAACGGAAATCCACAATTCGACGGACAAACAATCACACTGGCAGGCTTTGCCATTCCTGCTCCGAATGATCCGGACGGTCGGGCTGTGGCTTATTTGGTGCCGGAACGCGGGATGTGCAGTCACATGCCTCCACCTCCGCCCAACCAGATGATCCGTGTGCGATTGAACGGGGACTGGGCGCCCAGCTATTTCCATGAACCCGTTCGGCTGACGGGCATGCTGACCATCGATCCGTCTGTTCAGAACATGATGGTTGTGGATGGCCAGATGCCGATGAACGCGACTTTCCAGTTGGAAACGGAAAGCGTCGAAACTCTGGAAACCAAGGCAGACAGGCTGGAATGGAAGCAGCGTGCCGCTGATCGCATCCGTGCGGCGGGCAATCGCAAGACCGGTGGTGCAAGGGCGTCTGAATGATAAGACTTCTGGCTGCTACACTAAGTATTGCTGTCGCTGGCGCCGCCTCGGCGCAAGGACTGTCCGGGCCCTCTTCGGTCGAAGCTGATCTTACCCCCGGAGATGGGCTCACCGACCCACAATATCGTTCAGATTTTCCACGCAACATCGCACCGGGTTGGTTTGAGTGGAAAGACCGGCTGGCTGAGGGTGGGTTTCGGTTCAATATTGACTACCTGGCGCTGGGCCAAACCACGAATGCTGATCTGGGAACTGGCGAAGCGGCCAGCGGAATTGCGCGTTTCTACGGGAGTTGGCAGGCGACTGAACGGGGTTCCCTGACATTCAAGATCGAAGACCGGCATAGCTATACCGATGTGGCCCCGCAGTTTCTTGGGCTGGATGGCGGAGCGCTTTCGATCACCGGGACAGCCTTCAACGATAGCGGTTTGCTGTTGACCAATCTATTCTGGACCCAAAGGGCCGAAAACGGTTCGTGGACGCTGCAATTCGGGCAGATTGATGTAACGGACTTTTTGGACGTTTATGGTTTGGTAAGCCCCTACAGTGGTTTCCAAAACCTGTCTTTTAGTACCAACCCGACACTAAACGCGCCCAACCCGGGCCTTGGTATTGCGGGTGGGATCAAGCTGCGTGAAAACTTCTACGCCGTCGCGAGCGTTGCAGACGCAAACGCCGATCCGTCTGATCCAAACTTTGATGTGTTCAGCGACGGCAATCTTTTCAAGTCACTCGAACTTGGGTACACGTCCGGCTTTGATCGCATCTATTTCGACAATGTCCATTTGACACTCTGGCATGCGGATGCGGCCGAAGATGGCAGCCGGGCGGAAGACTACGGTGCTGCGTTTTCTGCCGCTTGGTTTGTTGACAATAAGTGGATGCCGTTCTTTCGGGCAGGGGCCTCAAAAGGGACCGCCGCGCTGTATGACCGGTCGGTTTCTGCCGGTCTGGGTTACTATGGTCGCAATACCGATCTGGCCGGTCTGGGCCTGAACTGGGCCGAGGCACGAGGCATAGATGGCGACCAGTTTACGCTCGAAGCGTTCTACCGGTTTTCAATCTCACCCGGACTGCAGATCACACCGTCCCTCCAGTACATTTCGAACCCGCTGCTGAACCCCACTCAGGATAGCATTACGCTGATCGGTCTGCGAACCCGGATCGTTTTCTAGTGTGGGTCGAAAGCAGACGTCAAAAGCGTTGAAATATGCAATTCTGCTGATCAAAGGGAGGATCTATCCATGCGTACCCTGTTTCTGGCTGGCACGTTGTCCGTGTTTTCCACTTTCTGCGTCGCGCAAACTTACGACGTGGTGATCCTCAACGGTCGGGTAATGGATCCGGAAACCGGGTTCGATCAGATCGCCAACGTGGGAATAAGTAATGGCTGGATCACTGCGATTACTGACGATGAAATTAACGGTAGCGAGGCAATTGACGCGACGGGGCACGTTGTGGCGCCCGGGTTCATCGATCTCGAACAGCATGGGCTGGACCCTTGGGGCATCAAGGTAAACCTTCGCGATGGCGTTACAACGCAAATGGATTTTGAGGTCGGGGCCGCGAATATCGACGACTGGTACAGTGCGCGAGAAGGTGCGACACAGGCAAACTATGGTACGGTCGTTGGACAAGAATTCGCACGGATGCGGGTGCATGACGGCCTTGTGCTGGAAGGTGGGGATATAGACTTCCGGAACTTTTTCGCACTGCGGGCACAATCCGTGGAAGACGGTGTCGAGGGCTGGTCCTCGGTACCAAGCAACCGCGAACAGATGAACGAAATCACTGCCCAACTGGATGAGGGGCTTCGTCTTGGAGCCCTCGGCGTGGGATCGACCATCGGCTACGCTCGCGAAGGCATCACAACCTATGAGATGTTCGAAGCTCAGCGGGCCGCTGCGCGTTATGGTCGTCTAACTTCGGTGCATCACCGGTTTCATCCCAGTGCTTCGACGCCCACCGAGACACAGACCGGCGTTAACGAAATCCTTGTCAATGCGATGGTGTTGGACGCGCCGCTGCACATACACCACGATAATGACTATGGGTGGTGGGAAAATCAGGAAAAGCTCCAAATGGCCCGCGACCAAGGCTATAACGTCTGGTCCAGCTACTATCCCTGGACTGCTGGATCGGGAAACTACGGCGCTTCAATCATCGCCCCCGAAAACTGGGAAGGGTCGATGGGGTACAAATACGAAGATACGATCTTTGACCCCCAGCTTGATCGCTTTGTGACCAAAGACGAATTCTTGAGCTTCGCTGAGAATGAACCGGGACGGACGGCCATTGTCTTTAGCCCGCCAAGAGAGCAATGGTTGAATGATTGGATCACCATCGCGGGCTATGGCATCTCGGGCGATGGTATGGCCGGGTTGGATATTGAGGGCAATCTGATGAGTTGGGATGCCCCTTACGAAGACTATGCCGGGCACCCTCGGTCCGCAGGCAGCCACGCGCTTGTCTTGAGGCTGGCTCGCGAAGCGGATGTGCCGCTGATGCTCACGCTCACGCAGCTGAGTTACATACATGCGAAGCGATTGGGTGACACTGGCTTGCGTGCAATGCAGGTGCGTGGGCGTATGCAGGAAGGCATGGTCGCAGATATCACGATTTTTGATCCGGAAACTGTGACCGAAAAGGCGAACTATACCCTTGGTCAGCAAGGTCTGCCGTCAGAAGGCATTCCTTATGTGCTGGTTAGTGGAACGATTGTTGTCCGGAACAGCGAAGTGCAGCGGGATGTTTATGCAGGGCAGCCGATCCGGTTTCCAATCGAGGAAAGCGGGCGTTTTGTTCCGGCTGGTCGCGAGCAGATCATGGGTATCCTCACACCGGATACTGGCACGGCACGTCCGACACTGCTTGACGATATCACAGACAATGAAGCCAATATTGTACCCGCCGCGCCATCAACCAACCAGTTTGCATCGGTAAAGCCAACCGACCCGTTTGATTGGTTTACGCCTCGCAACGGTCTAGATGACGGTGCCCTTTTCTTTTGCGTCGTGCATGCTCGCTTCGAGGACCCTGCGCAGGCAAAACGCGACTATGCGAAGGCTATGATGTCAAAAATGGGAGGGTCTAGGCCTAATCAGTCGGAACAACGCAGAGCAAACTGATTTGTAGAGTCTTGGAGCAGCAAAAAACGAAAGTCTGCTTAGGGCTGAGGTATATCTTCAGCATCCGGTCAGATTACGGCAGCTTTTTCCGAATGGCAGCTGTTCGTTAGATCGGATCGAATGACCACTCCGAGCCCAACGAGCCATATGCTGCGCAGAGGTTGCATGACCGCTTTGCTTGTCTTCAGGAATCACACTTCTTGGCGCGCAACTCAGTCTCTTGCGGCCACTTCGTATTGACCGGAGCATCGTTGACCTGACCTTTTAGCAGCAGATTCCGTATTCTCTGAGATGGCATGTAGAGCGTTGTCCTGCGCCTATCTCCTGTGTTGGAGACATCTTTTCTGTCTAAGTGCAGCGCAGGCACAGCGGACATAGTTTCATGCGCAACGTACCAAGAGGCGCTAGTCGTGTAAGACCTTGATACACTGCGGGGGAAGGATGGTGGGTGATGAGAGACTCGAACTCCCGACAAATATATAAAAACCAAAGACTTACGTGTATTTGTGTAACTGTGTAACCGGCCCGAAAATGGGCCGGTGACGTCGGGTCATGTGTGGTGCAGTTGCTCTCTGTTTAGTTTTCGATACCAAGTTTTTTGAAGAAGACTGCGTTTCGCGCATGAGCATCCAAGATGAGTTTTTGGTATGGAATGACTTCAATGTAGGCGTCGGGGTTTCGTGTGTATCCGAACATTCCCATTTGATCTGGTGTGTGCTCAAGTTGGCCACGAAGTCTTCGTTTAAGACCGTCAGTTAAATCAGCGACAATGTAACAGTGAAACGCAGTGTTTCTGCCCACATTCGAGATTGTCTTCCCATCTTTGTCTCTGATTGATTTGCCTGATTGGAAGAGCTCAACATAGTCCAATACCTGCATGAAAGGATCAGTCTTATCGGTGTAAGACGGCTTGTTTGGCCGTTTGAACTCGACCAGTATGACTGTATCGCTTGAATTCTCTTTCTCACGCCAAGCTAGGCAACTGTCATACAATAGAGCGATATCAGGCTCCCGAGTGGACGTAGCTTCCGTGTATGAGGTAAGCGCCTTGTCAGATGCGAAGAAGTTAGAGAACGCAAGACGATCATCCAAAATCCAGAGGTTGTGATCTTCGATGTCAATCATTTGAGATGTGACACGCATAGGGCAGATCAGGTTATGAACGGCTTCTTCTAGATGGTCGCTACCGGTCTCTTCGTCGATACCTACGAGCTTGTCCAAGAGATCCAGAATGGATTTCCTTTTGGCGACGTATTCGGCAAGGCTGCCCTTGTTATCGTCTACGATAAACTGCTTATAGTCTTCGACTTTTTGCTGAATCTGTTGGTCATAGACGGTAGCCGTCGCGATATCTTGTTCCACACGAGCAAATTTTCTCTGCCGCCTAGACCGAGAAAGTGCCATTGCCATGAAAATTTGCTCTTCGCTTTGACAGCTAGGTTCCAACCCGCGAACAAACTCTTCAATTTCAGACGAAAGGTATAGAAACTGCGGGTTCTTTTTTATAACTTTTTGAGCAATTTCCTTTTTCTTTTTGATTTCCAGCTCAAGATATTCTGCGAGGAATTTTTTTGAACTCGCGACTGCTTGTTGCCTAATGCTTTTGCCGTCATCGGATTCAAAAATGAACCCGGTCCTCTGCGGATTTACGTGCGTGTCCAGATAGTCACCAGTAACAGCCCCAATGTATATTTGATCTCCATCCAACATGCCCAAGCCAATCATGTCATCAATGGCGAATTCATTCACCCCGCGATCGTTTGCGCAGAAGCACATCCAATTCTTCTTTGTGCCACGTGGCCTAATGTCCTTACTGCATTGCATGTGTCTCAGGAGGATAGGTTGAACTTCGCCTTCGATTTCAACATCCATCAACTCTTCTTTCGACTTAACGGTGTAGCTTTCGAACTTTTCTCTCAGGTCTGTAGTTTCTCCATCAGTTATAGTGATTTTCGGAGAGTTCTCAGCTGCGAACACAGGAAGAAAGTGCGCTATCGTTCTCTGAATTATCGTTTCTGCCTTGACCGGGCAGTAACTTGAAAAAGCACCAATGAAATCTCGCAGCGAAACAAACGTCCCAGTAAGGTCATCGAAGTCTCGAAGGCATTCTTTGTCACTGACTTGATTGTTTTTTCGTAGAACGAAATCGAAAGCTCGCTTCGCAATTTTACCTTCGGGGTCTTTGTATGCTGAATCGATGGAGATTTTTTCAAATACTTTCAACCACCCCAGGCGACCCACACCTTTTCCACCGCGATCAAGTTTATGTCGGGAAAACGGGGTGCAAAATGAATTGTAGTTCTGCTGGTTCAACCCAATACCGTTGTCAAGAATGTCGAAGCCTATGACTGGGGCGTTATCTTCAAGCTCATTTCGATGAACAGTAATTTCTATCCTACCGTTCTCAACCATACCCTTGTCGTCGAAGCGTTCATACAGTGCAAAAAGCGAGTTACTGACGGCTTCAAACATTGGAAGTAGAGAGGTTGCCTCACTGGGCTTCAGCGGTAATCTGGCGACTTGACCCTCAATGTCGCTCTTCAAATCTGTCATAGTTTAGTCAGCCTATAATTGTTTTGGTTGGAAGCGTGTGCAATCAGGGGCATCAAGATCAAAAATCCGGAAGGAACGCAACTTACATAGATGCAGGACAACAAAAAAACCGCCGGCTTGCATCGGCGGGTCTCTCAAATCTGAGTGTATGTATCGTTAGGCTGCGACTGCGATCTGAGCATCGTCCAGCACCGACACTGGCCAAGTGTTTCCGATCTCACCGAGAGCCGTGATGATCTCGGTCTCGGGGTCAGTGCCGCATTCTTCGAACGGTTCTGACACCAGCTTTTCCAGCTTTGCTTTCAGTGCGTGGTAGATGTGATCCGGTAGATAGGTTTCTTGAGTATTGGCAGTGGCCTGCACGAAACTATTCCTCTTTAATGTGATTTGGTGGTCGCAGACTCGCACAATTGGAATCTGGATCGCAAGAGAAAAATTGACTTAAATCATTGTTTTTATTATATTTAAGTGCTTGCTTGTCGCTGAAAACATGAACCCTGCGCCGATTGGCTTACATCGCATTGATGATCCAGTGCCGGGTTCGGAGAGAAGGTAGTTGGAAGCCCATCCTTATCCGTTAAATTACAAGAAATTTTATGTCAGATGTTGAATAAATTCGTTTTGGTCCCGGTGTTTTTCAGCGAGCGCGTGCAGCTCTGGCAGAAATGTTTTCAGGTCTATTTGTTTATCGCCGCCCCGGACTAGCATAGGCCGCGAGCTTGTAAGTGCTTCAGGTAGAGATCATCTCTGCCGCGAGTCCTGCGCGCTGGCTAACGCTCGCTTTCGGGCGCTTCGCGCCCACCGGTTCTGTTTCTTCTGCCGGAAGAAGCATGAAATGCACGGAATGAATGACTATCAAAAATCCCTGCAGAAATAGGACTTTCCCCCCAGGACAACGCAAACCTTTTCTGTGATGTCTTGGGGGAATAATCTGCATATAACAGGTGGTGAAGAGCTTCTAACACTAGGTGGCTTCCATTGACCTAGCAGCGCTCCGATCCCGGCTTTGCGGCCAAGCGGTTACAGTCTTTCGACTGAGCAACACGTCCGGCTTTCCTCCAACCTAGACGTGATCGGTTGATGTGACCCGGGTCTAAGCCCGACGCACATTGCAACCGTCTTTCTGTGCCATTTCGTCATACGACTGGCGGCAACCACTTGGGGCGTCCGATGCTTTCCACCGGGGAGCGATCCAAAGTGATCTTTCCTGCACCTTCCAGATAGGTGACTCGCTGCCCGGTCATTTTCCCGGCGCCGGCGTTTCTTGTTGGTCTGGTATGAGGTGTCAAAGAACATAGGCATAGAAGCGCGTTGTTCTTGGCTGACTGCTTGTTGCTTTGTGCTGCCGTAACGGCTTCTTAAAAATACCAAAACTCAGCTTCGCCCACAAGGCGATTTCCAGGGCGAAATGCACTTTTGTCTTTAGCGCGAGAGTTTTGCGTTTGGCACACGGGGCCAGTAGGTATGTATAGAACACGCGCGCAATGCTGTAGTCTTCTATGCACATCGCCAGGTCGGCTGGGACGTTCACTGGCTGCGTCCAACGCAGTTTTCGACGCAAGACAGCACTGAATTTATAACGCACGCCCTGAGCGCAGTCAGCACTTAGCGAGTTCGGCCACAATGTGACCTTTGCTACAGGAGGTTTGGACCGTCCGGATGCTGCGGCGCCAGAACGCATCCCCTTTATCATACGCGGGGAAACCTAGGACTTGTATATTTTAGGGATCTGGCGAACGGATCTGAGCGAGGCGCTGAGCCATTCCTCGCCCACTTGCGTGATAGAGCCCATTGTTTGCGACTCAAACCCATCAAACAGATCCAGCCGTTACCGCTCTCCATTTTTTCAAACCCGAATTGTCCCTGCGACTCACGCTTTGGCCAACCACAACAGAGCCAATAACTACGACTGCTCCTATGGACTGGGTGAGGCTAAGCGTTTGTCCCAAGTATACCCAGCCGAGCACGACAGCTGTAACAGGACTCATCATTCCGAGCATCGAAACTGCACTGGGTTCCAGGCGCGCTATGCCACGAAACCAAAGAGCATAGGTTGCTGCAGCACCGATCAACCCAAGCCAAATAAGCCCGGCGACATTTGTCGCGCTGAGCGCAGGTAAAGGCGGCTCAAGGAACATCGCGACTGGCAGCAGTATCAAACCACCGGCTGTTAATTGCCACGCTGTGAAACTCAGCGCCGAGACCGGAGGTTGCCATTTCCGGCTGAGAACAGTGCCAGCAGCCATTGACGCGGCTCCTCCCAAACCCGCTGCTATACCGATCCAATCAAGTTGTGCTTCTGGCCCGATCAGCAGCAGAGACACACCCATTACGCCAGTCGCGCCGGCGCCGAGTGCACCAAGTCGTATTGGGGTTCCCAACCATCCCCACGCCATCAAAATCACGATCATTGCTTGCAAAGATCCTAGGGTGGCGGCCACACCACCGGGTAACCTATACGCAGCAACGAAGAGGAGCACCCAGAACAGAGCAAAATTGAGGCTGCCTAAGACGAAAGCTCGACCGAGCCATTCGCGTGGTGGGACGCAGCGCGTCACTGCAAGCAACAACAAGCCGGCTGGCAGAGCTCGTAACGCCGCCAGGGTAATCGGGTAGCCAGCCGGGAGCGCTTCGGTAGTTACCAGATAAGTGCTTCCCCATACCGCTGGGGCGAGTGAGGTGAGAAGAATATCGGTTGAGCGGGACATTGTATGTCTCCCGGCTGAGGCGTTTGAGAATTTGAGTGAGACTTCAGAGGCGCGCGGATTACGCTGCTTCCGCTTGCAGATTTGCTCCAGCGAGGCATGCTGCAATCCTTGCAACATGAGCGCCCTGGAACCGCGCTCCGGCTAGGTCAGTTTCGGTTGGCATGCGAGAACCATCAGCACCGGCGATCGTTCCGGCACCATATGGTGCGCCGCCAATGATTTCTTCTGATGTAGTCTGGCCAGCAAATGTGTAGGGCATTCCGGCAATCAGCATCCCAAAGTGTTGAAGCGGGACTTGCGTTGTCAGAAGGGTGGCCTCATGCCCACCGTGTTGCGAACCTGTTGATGCAAAGACCGCCCCGACTTTACCAACCAGTGCGTTCCTGGCCCAAAGCCCGCCAGCCTGGTCAAGGAAGGACTTCATTTGGCCAGCCATCATGCCAAATCGGGTCGGTGTTCCTAAAATTATTGCATCATAGTTTTCCAGGTCTGTCGGCAAGGCAATAGGTGTATCATCGACGACATAGCCGGCCTTTTGGCGGACTTCTTCAGGGACAGTTTCGGGCACACGCCGAACGTCAACTTCGGTGCCGGAAACACTTCTTGCGCCTTCAGCTTCTGCATCGGCCAATGTGCGGACGTGGCCATAGCTTGAATAGTAGAGAACGAGAATACGTGACATAGGATACCTCTCAGGGCTGCGACTTGTTCCCTGAGAGAATGGAACTTGTTGCGCCGCCAATTAAGGCGCGCTCTTTGACATCACTCTTTACCTGTATTGAATAATGTCACGACCTGAGAGCCAGGCGCAGATGATCAAGAAAGGCTTTGACCTTTGCGTCCATTCCCAAGCGAGATGCTGTAACGGCGAATACTTCCGGCGCGGGCAATTCGTGGTTTGGAAGAACTCTCACCAAGGCCCCGCTAGCTTCAGGAGCATCAGAAACGAACTCGGGCAGAGTTCCGATGCCTTGCCCGGCTATCAGCAAATCACGCAAAACGAGGCTGTTACCAACCCTCACACGCGGATCAAGTTCCAATGATGTGACGCCGTTAGCGGCCGAGAGCTTCCAGCTCGTCAAATGATCAGCAAGCAAAAAGCCAATGATCGCGTGGTTTTTTAGATCCGCCGGCTGGGTCGGTGTCCCGCATCGCTCCAAATAGTCAGGAGACGCAAAAATCCGCTGTCGCATCACGCCGATCCGTCGGGCAACAAGTGCTGAATCCGGCATGGCAGCGCGGATACGTATCGATAGATCGAACCCGCCCTCGACCATATCGATCACCTTGTCGTCCATCGAAAGCGTAAATCGCAAATCGGGATAGGCTTCCAAAAACTCGGGCAGCATCGGCGCAATAACGGTTTGACCGAAAGAGCTTGATGCATTTACCCGAAGGTGCCCGCGCACTGCTTTTGAACCATCCCTGATGGTCTGCTCCGTTTTTTCGACCGCGTCGAGAATTCCAATTGCATCTTGGTAATAAAGACTGCCGGTGTCAGTCAGTGACATGGATCGGGTCGTTCGGGTGAGGAGAACGGTTCCCAGACTTTCTTCCAGAAGCTTGATTTCTCTGCTGAGAAGCGCACGAGAAACACCAAGGTCTTCCGCCGCGCGGGCAAAGCTACCGCGTTCAACAATTCGGCAAAAAGCTTGCATGACGGACAGTTTGTCCAACTCCAGGCCCCCGATCAGTTTTCTTGAGCCGCCCAGTTGGGCGCAACGATCCGCAAGTTACACGACCGCGTCGCTGGTGCGAAGAGGCGACGCGCCTCTGTTGCTCGCGTGGATTTCCGGGCGATTGCCAGAAAACAATCATCGCTCTATTTTCATTGAAGCTAGGAGTAAGGCGCAATGGCAAAATCTACGAGTCCGCTTACACCGAAAAACGTTCCAAGCCGGTCGAACAATGAAAAGTCGGATCGCCCTGTCAATAGCAATGCTAAACCAGTGAGCGACGCTGCTAGTGAGCCAACTCGGCAAGAAAGACTTAGGGCGATTGCAGAGGATGCGGAAAGACGTCTCAAAGGTTCAATGAAGCTTCTCTCTTGAAGTCGCAATACGAACTTCCAAAGAATTTTCAGCACATACAATCAAAGTGCAGCCTTCTTTACGCTCCACGGCGAGTTACCGGTTTCCCAACGAGCACTTAGAAGCAACGGAGCAAACAAAAGTTCTGGTAAACATAAGCGCAAATCGGGTGCCGCCCCTGAGCACTCCTCCCTACGATCACCTTCTCTCTCTAGCACCCAGTTACCTTGGCACCCCTTACACTTGGTTTTCGCTCTCTAGGGCGCTGTTGCATGTTGGTGCTATCAACCGTGATTGCGATCCAGGTGCATCTATTCCCTGTCTATGAGCAATCGTCGGTTTCTTCTCTCCGGAGTAGCTCAATACACTGCCTGGCATAGACCTGTGCTTACGCTCTCAATGTGGTTCTCTCTCCGGAGCGTTGTGAGCAGGCCTGAGTTACGTCCGTTCTCTTATTTGTGACTGGGTCCTGGGTCGTCTGGAGTGTGTTTCGTCGCTGTGCACGCTTTTCTGGCCTATCTTCGGATATGTGTTTTCTGAGAACCTTTGTTTAATGGGTTTGTCTGGTTCAATGGTTTACATTTTGGTCTGAAAAACCTGATTTTGGGTGAAATCTGTCAACTTAATGTAAACTTAGTGTAAACCTTTGGCCTGATTTTGGGGTGTTTTTGAGGTCTAAAGGTTTACATCCGTCGATCCCGCGAGGGGCAGATGTAAACCTTTGTCAACCTTGTGCAACCATTGAGGAGTGCGAGGAATCCACATTGCGAAGAGCAATTTGAAACGCACCTTCTCTTTTGTCTGAAATCCGGTAGCTATCAAGGAGACACTAAAAGAGAAAATCCGGCGAGCAATGATAACGAACGGTCAGGTGGACATTTCGCGCTTTCTTGAGCGCTGTGTATCGATTGACCTGGAAGTGGATCCTAAATCCGCTCGGATATTCGCATTCGCTGCCACAACGAACGATGACTCCCGACCGGCTCTAGTTGAAAAAAGCAGCTCCGCCTCAGCACTGTCGCAGCTCGACACATATTGTAAAGGTTTCGACAGTGTCATCGGCCACAACATCTTGCACCACGACCTGCCCCACCTGGCCGCTGCAGCGCCCCGCTTTGCCGCCTTGTCAGAGGCACCAATCGACACACTCTGGCTCAATCCTTTGGCCTTCCCGCGCAACCCCTATCACCATTTAGTCAAACACTATCACGACGGACGGTTGCAATCGGGTCATGTCAACGATCCCGAAAAGGATGCACGTCTGGTTTTCGAGGTTCTGCAAAACCAGATCGAGGCGTTCGCCAAGCTAAACACCACGACCCCAGATGCGCTGACGGCCTATCATTTCTTTGCCACACGCCCCCCACGCAGCGGAGGGTTTGACGCACTTTTTACTGCTGTGCGTGGCACTAGCAGACCCAATAAACAAGAAGCTTTTGACGCCGTTCGCCGTGTTTTGGCTGGACAAGTCTGCTTGCATCGGCTCGAACAGGCTCTTAGCCGGATGGAAAACCCGAGCCTTGCCTGGCCTTTGGCCTATGCCTTGTCGTGGATTTCTGTTGCTGGCGGCGACAGCGTCATGCCTCCCTGGGTTCGCATGCAATTCCGCGAAGCTTCTCTGATTGTGCGTCACATGCGAGAGGCAACTTGTAATGAGGACTCTTGCCAATGGTGTGTCGAACACAACGATCCTAAAAGGGCGCTAGATCGCTGGTTCGGCTTTCCGTCCTTCAGACCCGAACCCGTGGACGAATTCGGTCAACCCTTGCAAGAACGCATTGTGGCTGAGGCGATGGCAGGCAAAAGCGTTCTGGGCATCCTTCCGACCGGAACTGGTAAGTCAGTCTGCTATCAGATTCCAGCCCTTTCACGATTTGACAAGACCGGTGCGCTGACCGTCGTTATCTCACCGCTAGTCGCACTCATGGCAGATCAGGTGCAGGGCCTGGCGAGAGCCGGGATATCCTCCGCCGTCACGATCAACGGCCTTCTGTCGCTGCCTGAACGTCACGACGCTCTGGACAAAGTGCGTATGGGTGATGCTGCGATCTTGATGATTTCACCCGAACAGCTTCGCAACAAGTCAGTTCGCAGCGCTCTGACACAACGCGAAATTGGCCTTTGGGTGCTCGACGAAGCACATTGCATCTCAAAATGGGGCCATGATTTTAGGCCCGACTACCGCTACGTCAGCCGTTTCATCAAAGAAAGCTCCGGCGATGCCCCCGCTCCGATACTTTGCCTTACCGCCACTGCCAAACCCGAGGTAGTGCGCGATATTAAAGAGCATTTCAAAACACGACTGGATCAGGATCTGATCCTGCTGGACGGTGGTGCGTCGCGGACGAACCTTTCTTTTTCGGTGCGTGAAACCCAGCGCGCCACGAAACTCGCAGATATTCTGAACGCGATCGAAAAGGGCTTGCCCGCCTCTGGCGTCTCCGGAGCCGTGGTCTATTGCGCGACCCGAGGTGCGACAGAACGCGTGGCCGAATTCCTGAAACAACAGGGTGTCAGCGCCGAACGTTTTCACGCTGGCTTACCTCCCGAAGAAAAGCACGAGATCCAAGAACAATTCCGGACCGGCGAATTGCGCGTGATTGCTGCGACCAACGCCTTTGGCATGGGCATCGACAAACCTGACATCCGCCTCGTAGTCCACGGCGATGTGCCTGGCTCGTTGGAGAACTACTTGCAAGAGGCAGGACGTGCAGGACGTGACCGTGACCCCGCTAGCTGTGTGCTATTGTTCAACACTGAGGATGTAGAACGCCAATTCAGCCTTTCGGCCCGTTCCCGCCTTGCGCGGCATGAAATAGGTGCCATCCTTAAAGCGCTACGTCGATTGGATGTGCGCACTCGAGACGAAGGTAAGATCGTCGCCACTCCGGGCGAGATCGTGAGAGAAGAAAAAGACTTTGAATTCCAGCGTGACAACAACACTGAAGACACGCGCGTAAAGACTGCCGTTGCTTGGCTGGAGGAAGCGAGTCTGTTGCGGCGCGAAGAAAACAGCGTGCAGGTCTTCCCCGCCTCCCTACTCGTGCGCGATGTGGATACCGCCGCCACCTTGTTGGATAAGGCAGACATCACGGGCGCTCGGCGCAAACAACTGCTGGCAATCGTGCGTCATATCGTAAACACCCCTGTGGGAGAAGGTGTGTCCACCGACGAATTAGCTGGAGCTAGCGGACTTTCCTCTGCTGCGTTGCGCAAGGCGCTGACCGATCTAGAGGCGATGGGAATTGCCAGTGATGACACCAACATAACCATCTTCGTGCACTCTGGCGTGGCTGACGCGTCGCAAGCACGGCTGGATCAAGCCGCCCGGCTTGAAGAGGACCTAATCGCCGTAATGCAAGAGATGGCCCCCGATGCCGATCAGAATGAACCGATTCCATTCAATCTCTCCATTGCATGTCAGGACTTGAGACAGCGTGGCCATGGCGAGGTGCGTCCGGATCTGGTCGAAACCCTGCTGCGCGGTATGGCACAGGATGGGCGTGACATGGAGGGTGGGCGCGGTAATCTATCCTTACGGAAAACGGCTCGCGGTAGCATACTTGTGCGACTTCAACGGTCGTGGCGCTTTATCGCTCAAACCGCTGAGTTGCGCCGTCAGGGTGCACAACGCCTGCTGGCGCATCTTCTATCACTTGTGCCGAAAGGCACACACGGCAAAGACGTTCAAGTCGAGACCACTCTGGGAACGATGCTATCCACAATTACCGGCGACACCCTTTTGCGCACCAGCATCAAAGACCCAAACCGGCTGATGGACCGGGCACTTTTATGGCTGCATGAACAGCAGGTGGTCACGCTAGGCCGCGGGCTGTCAATTTTTCGCCCAGCCATGACAGTGCATCTTAGCAATAAAAGCGGTGGTTTCACTGTCCAGCATTTCGCGCCACTCGAAGAACACTACGACGAACAGACCATCCAGACGCATGTAATGGCCACCTATGCAGAGAAAGGTCTTGAAAACATCGAGACAGCGCAACGCCTGTCGGACGACTATTTCGTGCTAGAGCAAGACGCCTTCATGCGCCGATGGATGCCGGGGCGCGGGACCGAATTCCGGCGTCAGGCCACTGGTGCCACCTACAAGGCAATTGTCGACGACTTGAGCAATCCGGTGCAGCAAAAAATTGTGCGTGACAACCGGGAACAAACCAACGTCCTTGTGCTGGCAGGACCGGGCTCGGGCAAAACACGAGTCCTGGTTCATCGCATCGCTTATCTGCTACGCATCAAGCGCGAGGATCCCCGCGGCGTCCTCGTGCTGGCCTACAACCGTCACGCGGCCGCTGAAATACGTGAACGCTTGCGCCGTTTAGTAGGAGATGACTCAACCTTAGTAACCGTCTCAACGGTGCATTCACTGGCTATGCGCCTGGTCGGAGCTAGTTTTGCCGGCATTCAAACAGCCGACATCCCAGATTTCAAAGGTCTATTGCAAAAGGCTGCGGCACTGCTTCGGGGCGACGGCCTAAGCAAGCAAGAGGCCGAGGCGCTGCGTGAAACACTGATACAGGGGTATCGCTGGATTTTAGTGGATGAATATCAGGATATAGGTCCTGATGAATACGCGCTGATCGCTTCTGTGGCAGGAAGAACTCTGGATGATCCCGATCTGCGGCTCAGTCTCTTTGCCGTGGGTGATGACGACCAGAATATTTATGCCTTCTCCGGCGCATCGATCCGCTACATCCGCCAGTTTGAGCAAGACTACGCCGCAAAACCGGTTTTCTTAACCGAGAACTACCGCTCTACCCGCCATATCGTCGCCACCGCCAACGCCGTGATCGCAGGGGCCGCCGTGCGTATGAAACTTGGCCATGATATTACCGTAGATCAGGCCCGGACGAAGGCTGACGCTGGTGGATCTCTGGCCAGATTGGATCCAGTAGCTCAGGGCCGTGTGCAGATCCTTGAGTGCCCCGCTGGTAATGAACAGCAGGCTATGGCCGCACTAGACGAGTTGATCCGCCTCTCTCGTCTCGACCCCGATTGGACATGGTCACGCGCCGCGATTATCTCGCGCGATTGGCGAAAGCTGATACCGGTGCGCGATTTTGCCGAAAACCTCGGGATACCGGTTGAAATGGCTAACGAAAACATGCCCAGCCTATGGCGGATGCGCGAGATGCAGACTTTTGTCAAAGCCCTACGCGAGACACCCTCAGAGCTTTACTCGATCAATCAGTTGACCGAAGTGCTGAACACACTTTCGCATTCGCGCTGGACCGATCGTATTGGTGAAGGACTGGGCCTACTGGCACGCGAGGTTGGCGCGCGCAGCCTGCCCGTCCCAGACATTATCGAATGGTTCGCGGAATGGTCCCGTGATAGCTGGAATGAACAAAGAGGGTTAAAGCTGCTGACGGCCCACCGCGCAAAAGGTCTGGAATTTGACGATGTAGTTATACTCGATGGCGGGTGGGAGCGGCCCTCGCGGTCCGAAGATCAGGACGCACCCCGTCGACTGTTCTATGTGGCTATGACACGTGCCCGCCGCAGCCTTGTAGTAATGAGCAACGACAACCATGAATACCTACCAACAGGAGCCCCTTCAGTTCTCACCCGTAGCGTGACGCCTGACATGAACGCGTTGCCTGGTCCCCGTCGTTTTTTTCAGGCGGCTGAAGCGCGGATGGTTGATCTTTCCTATGCTGGACGCTTGCATCCAGGCCACTCTTCTCTGAGTGCTGTTAATGCGGCACGCGTCGGCGATGCAGTGTTATTGGTAAAGGACGGCGACCGCTGGTTGCTACACAACGAAAAAGGGCAAGTGCTGAGCCGCATGTCCAAATCCTTCGCACCACCGCCAAATACCCGGTTTGATCGGGGTGAAGTCGCCGCTATCCTTACATGGCGAAAGGAAGACTCAGGTGAAGCCTTCCAGCACACTCTCCGCCGCGATGCATGGGAAGTGGTTTTGCCGGAGCTCATTTTCGTGTCCGTCAGCTAGGACATCACTTACAATTTTTTGTTTCCAGATGGATCCGGCGAAGCCCAGCACTTCAGCCATTCCCCAACACAGTAATGCTTCGCATTGTCATCAAGCTCTCCGAGGCTCGCACAAACGCCGCAACAGCTGCACTCGCCGTAGTGTCGGTTCAGGATCGCTTCCGTTGCTCACGTCACGGAGGAACCGCATCCAGGCGCGCTCATTCAATGTCAGGAGATCTTTCTGGTCATACATGGCACCTACCTCCCAAAGATGGTCTTGATCGCCGTCTCTGACCGGCTGGTCAGCCTAGGATCAGTGTTGTTGGAAGCCCTGCGAATTGCTTTAAGCCAACCAAGCTCGTTCGAAGTGACAGGTTCTCCGAACACCTCGACAACTGCCTCAGCTGCAGTCAGGCCGATCGACTGCTCAATTGCGAGGCGCATAAGGTAGGCAGCGTCGCATTCCAAAGCTTTCGCCAAAGCCGGGACGCGATCCAATGCCACCTTGGAACTTCCCTGCTTGATCATCGTGATCATGTTCGGGTTGACGTATCCCACCTGGGCCGCGATCTCGGCTTGGCTCTTGGTAGGTTTCAGTTCGAGCACCCTCCGTTCGACATACGTCGCCATCCGAGTGTCTCCATACGGTTTATTTGTCATCGCTACCTCTCAAAAGTGACGCAGCACGTGCTGCATGTCTTCTCTATAGCGATGCTGACAATGGGAAATCGCGGCGGGAAAAACTTAAACAGAAAAGATGTTTAGCCTGTTTAGAGCAGCTCTTTCTGACTCGATCTTTCTATCCGGGCGGAAAAATTGCGGTCTTTTTTACCGTTCCATAGACAAAGCTGGTATCGATCGAAGCTATCCCACCGATAGGATGAATTCGGTGACGAATAAATTCCTCGTAGGCTTCGAGATCCGATACCAAAACCCGCAATTGGTAGTCCATTGCACCGGTCAGCACGTGGCATTCAAGAACTTCATCGATCATCCGAACGCGTTTCTCGAAGTTCTGAACGTCCGTTTCGTTGTGTCGCTCCAATCTGATACGCACGAAGACGGTAATGGCCATCCCATACGCGGCAGCGTCAACGTCGGCGCTGTATCCCTTTATCACTCCGTTTGCTTCTAGGTTTTTGACCCGGCGCAAACACGGTGAGGGAGACAGGTTCACCTCGTCGGCAAGATCCTGGTTCGTCATGCGCCCGTCCCGCTGTAGTGCTCGAATGATCTGCCTATCCTTAGCGTCCATTTATCCCTCTTGCTTAGCAGAATATGCCAATATCACCACTCATGTTGGTATATTTCGCAACCATTAGCCCAAAGTAAAGGCGCAAACTGGCTTCAACATGAATCAGGAGCTTGCAATGACTCGTTCAACCGGATTTGCCACCCGCGCCATTCACCATGCTTATAACCCGCTGGAAAATGACGGCGCTCTGACACCACCGCTACATTTGACGTCTACGTTTACCTTTGAAACCGCAGAGGCTGGTGGAGAGATGTTCGCGGGCGAGCGTGAGGGTCATATCTACAGCCGTATTTCAAACCCCACATGCGACCTTCTTGAACAACGCATTGCCGCGCTTGAGGGGGCCGAGGCCGGGCTAGCTCTCTCAAGCGGCATGGGGGCGATCACGGCAGTGCTTTGGACCCTGCTGTCGCCAGGTGACGAAGTCATCGTGGACAAAACGCTCTATGGCTGCACCTTCGCCTTCATGCGTCACGGTTTGGCGAAATGGGGGGTCGCGATCACACACGTCGACATGACAGACCCTGAGAACTTGAAAGCGGCCGTTTCTGACAAAACCCGCGTTGTCTATTTCGAAACTCCGGCCAATCCGAACATGCGCTTGGTGGACATCGCCGCCAGCGCCGAAATTGCGCACTCGGTCGGTGCAACGGTCGTCGTCGATAACACTTATGCCAGCCCCTATCTGACCCGCCCGATCGAGCATGGCGCAGATATCGTCCTACACTCCGCTACCAAATATCTCGGCGGGCATGGAGACGTGGTTGCCGGTCTGGTAGTAGGAGCCGCCGAACAGATTGCGGAGATCCGCCTTGTCGGGATGAAGGATATGACCGGCGCAGTAATGGCGCCTTTCAACGCGATGCTAATCCTGCGTGGTCTAAAAACACTGAACCTGCGTCTGGATCGTCATTGTGACTCTGCCAAAGTCGTCGCGGACTTCCTCGAAGCGCACCCCGCCGTCGGTGAAGTTTATTTCCCCGGTCTTGAGAGCTTCGCACAGCACGATGTGGCGCAGCGACAGATGTCCCAACCGGGCGCTATGATAGCGTTCGAGATCAAATCCGGTCTGTCCGGAGGAATTGAATTCATGAACCGCCTGAATATGATCCAGCGTGCGGTGTCGTTGGGCGACGCGGAAACACTGATCCAACACCCAGCCTCAATGACTCATTCGACGTATACCCCGGAAGAGCGGGCTGAGCATGGGATAAGCGATGGTCTGATCCGTCTGTCTGTCGGGCTAGAGGATGTCGAAGATATCCTTGCAGACCTAGAGCAGGCTTTGCCCTACCCTGCTCGCAGCGCCGCCTAAACCCGGAGACAACCATGCACATTGATCCCACCCAACTAAAGATCGTCGAACAGCGCCTGCTGTGGTTGTCTCATTGGATGATCCACCATGCCAACCATGTCCGACCAAAGGTGGATGGGATCAAAATCGGTGGCCATCAGGCTTCGTCTGCGTCGATGGTATCGATCATGACCGCGCTCTACTTCTCAGCCTTACGCCCTGACGACCGGGTTGCAGTAAAACCGCATGCGTCGCCGGTGTTTCATGCGATGCAGTATCTCTTGGGTAATCAGACACGCGAGAAGATGGAGAATTTCCGCGGATTTGGCGGTGTGCAAAGTTATCCCAGCCGGACCAAGGACATTGACGACGTTGATTTCTCGACCGGGTCTGTAGGTTTAGGTGTCGCGATTACCTCGTTTGCCTCGATCATTCAGGACTACATCAAGGCCAAAAGCTGGGGTTCAGACGCCCCGATGGGGCGTATGGTGGCACTTGTTGGCGATGCCGAACTGGACGAAGGCAACGTCTATGAGGCGTTGCAGGAAGGCTGGAAAAACGACCTACGAAACACGTGGTGGATCATCGATTACAACCGACAGTCGCTGGACGGTATCGTCCGGGAAGGACTGTTCGAACGGATCGAGAAAATTTTCGATGCGTTCAGCTGGGATGTCGTTCGTGTGAAATATGGTGTTTTGCAACGCGCGGCCTTTGAAGAGCCCGGCGGCGACCGCCTGCGTGATTGGATCGACGCTTGCCCCAACCAAGACTACTCCGCTTTGACTTTCATGGGTGGTGCGAATTGGCGACAGCGTCTTATGGACGATCTACGGGATCAGGGGGATGTGACCGCTCTGATCGAACGGCGCACGGATGCAGAGCTCGCAGCACTTATGGAGAACCTCGGCGGCAACTGCGTCGAGACCATGGCCCAAACATTTGCCGACATCGATCATGATCGCCCGACATGTTTCCTGGCCTACACGGTAAAAGGATGGGGCACCCCCATTGCAGGCCACAAGGACAATCACGGCGGGCTGATGAACAATAGTCAGTTTGCCGCGTGGCAGTCGCATATGGGCGTGCCAGAAGGCGAAGAATGGGAGCCGCTTGCGACGGTGCAAGACCGTGACGCGCTCAAGGGTTTTCTGGCCAGCACCCCGTTCTTTGCCAAAGGTCCGCGCCGCTATTTTGATGACAAGCTGGATGTGCCGACCATCGAGATCGACACCAGTCGCGAAATCTCGACACAGATGGCGTTTGGCAAGATACTTGACGATCTATCAAAAGGCGACAGCCCATTGGCTGAACGCATAGTGACGACCTCCCCAGATGTGACAGGCACAACAAGCCTCGGTCCTTGGGTGAACCGGCGTAAACTGTTCGCCCGATCCGAGCAAGCCGACGCCTTCATAGAACACCGGATCCCTTCGACGGCGAAATGGGAATTCACGCCGGAAGGGCAGCATATCGAGCTTGGTATCGCCGAAATGAACCTCATGTTGCTTCTGGGAGCGGCGGGTCTGTCGCATTCCCTGTTCGGTAAGAGGCTGATCCCAATTGGCACCGTCTATGATCCATTTGTGAGCCGCGGCCTCGATGCGCTAAACTACGCTTGTTATCAGGACGCGCGTTTTATGCTGGTTGGCACACCATCGGGTGTCACGCTCGCACCAGAAGGTGGAGCACACCAATCCGTTGGAACACCTCTGATCGGGATGAGCCAGGATGGTCTGGCCGCTTTTGAACCCGCCTTTGCCGACGAGCTGGCGGAGATCATAGAATGGGCATTTGACTACATGCAGCGCGACGGCGAAGGGCAACCGGATGAGCGCACATGGCTGCGCGATGAAACCGGAGGCTCCGTCTATATGCGCCTGACCACCAACCCGATTGAACAGCCTGGGAAACGCGTCGACGACGAGTTCCGTCAAGGTGCTATTGATGGGGCCTATTGGTTACGAAAACCGGGGCCCAATTGCGAAGTTGTAATTGCCTATCAAGGAGCGGTCGCGCCTGAAGCGATCAAAGCCGCCGGTATGATTGGTGAAGGCCGTCGCGACATAGGTGTATTGGCCGTGACATCCGCAGATCGCCTGAATGCTGGATGGACCGCTGCTCAACGAGCACGTTCGCGCGGTAATCGAGCGGCACGCTCTCACATCGAAACCCTGATGTCCGACCTTCCGTCACACTGCAAGCTCGTCACCGTTATCGATGGTCATCCTGCAACTCTATCCTGGCTCGGGGCAGTGCTTGGACATCAGACTGTTCCCATGGGCGTCGAGCATTTTGGTCAGACCGGAACAATCGGCGATCTATATCGCCACCACTGCATTGACGCAGATGCTATTCTGGAGAAAGTTAATGGGCTGACCCATGGCAGGACCCTTCACCGTGCATAAGTGGGCTGGATCTGGGCAATAATGTAGAGAACAAACAAGCACTGAATATAGACCAAGAAAACTATTGGGCCATGTAGACAGTGCTCTTAGGTTCAATGAACCTGCCGGATCTGAACTTGGCTGGTTTGATTGGCGATGACGCCCGAAAAAAAGGGCTCCTTTGATTGAAAATCAATAATTTGGCCCTCTGCACCGATCTTCGGGCGGCACGGGTCGGAGGTTCGAACCCTTTCACTCTGACCAATAAAACAAGGCGCACGAGAGCGCCTTGTTACTGGCTAGACTGCAACGAGAAATCTCGCATGAGCTACTTCAATATGTAGTGAGGTAGTCTGTTGATTGCGTCGATCTTGGTTTTCTGCGTCACGTCACCGTAGTCATCACCTGCCGTTTTCCCTGCATGGCCCTGAATGGCATCGACAACACGATCAGAGATACCAAGTTCACGGCACTGCGTTTTGAAACGGTGCCGCCATGCATGATTGGGCAGCAATCCTTCTGGCGCCAGCCCGGACTTGCTAAGCCATGCTGCAATCTGATTTGCGATACGCTTCGCCTTGCGTGAATAGTCCTCTTGTCTCGTGCCGCCATGGAACAACGGGCCGGGCTTCGCTGCTTCAACAAAGTCAATGAAGCCCTCGCTCATGATTTGGGGATGCAGCGGAGCGTCACGATATCCACCTGTCTTAACCGAACCGGCGTCGGGCGTAATCCGAATAACCCAATGCTGATCGATCTTGCGCACGTCTTCTTTGCGGAGCTGAGTAATCTCTGAGACGCGCGCACCAGTGAAGGCGCATATTATTGGTGCCCATCGTTTGGCGGCAACCAGATGTGATTTCTCTCTGATATAGCCACGCTCATCTTCCTTGGGTTGGTAGGATCGGCTTGCAAGCAAGACCTTATTTGCCTCGGGATCTACATATCCACGTTCCCGAGCGTGTTGTTTCTTAGGTTTTGCTTGCCGCACGTTGGCTGCCGGATTCTCATCCAGGAATTCATTCTCCACAGCCCACGAAAACAGTGAGCGGATTGTTGAGAGATACACATCGCTAACCGTCTTGGCCGACAAGTCACGCATCAGGTGATCACGCCACGCCAGCAGGTTTTTCTTTGTTACTCGTGTTGCGTCGTTGTGCTTTAAGTATTTGACCAACTTATCGATGACCGGCTGTTGTCGACCTGTGCCAGACCGCATGAACCCGGCTTGCTGGCGGTGCGCAACGTAGTCCTTCCAAAGCTGTTTGATGCTGACCGGCGTAGGGGCGTTTTCCGGGGGCTGTGCGTTCACAATGATTGGCGCTGTGGGTGTGCCCGTAAAATCCCCGTCATCGCGCTCTAGGGAGCGCGCAAGGGCCTCAAGCTCTGCTTGGCAAAGGGCACGGGCTATCGCTCGCCATTCGGTGCTACCCGGTGCCGCATCCACATTGCCAGCAGCCCGGAAGCGTTCAATCTGTGCGCCGACCAGTTCGCCCAGTTCAGCGTCATTGGCATTCCCGGCTATGGCAGCGCGCAGGCGGTCAACCAGTAGGTCATCAATGCCGACAGCAGAATAGCGTGGATCATTTCTGAGTTGATCATCAAAGGCCATGCGCTGGTGATAGTGGCTGTGTGCGATCTGACTCGGTGTTAGAGGGAAGCGGGCAGGGGCGTTTGGTGGTCGGTTTGGGTTCGCCTTTTGCTCTGACACCGCGATCTGATGCTGAATCTGCGTAACTGCGCCCGGCAAAAGTTTGAGCGCTTCGCGGTAGTCACCACCCAGAGCGATGCGCAGCTCGGTCTTTCCGAGGATTCTGCGCAGGTCTTTCGGAACCACAACACGTGCATGATACCGCCCGCAACGGTTGACGAGGTGACGAATCTTACCTGCCATGGAAACACCTTTTGTAACCAAAGTTGTAACCTTCAAACGGACATAACGCCCTGTTTGCAAGGGTTTTCTTTTGTTTCAAAAGGTTAGGGTGGTGGGTGATGAGAGACTCGAACTCCCGACATCTTCGGTGTAAACGAAGCGCTCTACCAACTGAGCTAATCACCCGTGACGGTGCATGTAGCCAAGCCTGAGGGCGGGTGCAAGAGGGTTTGCGCGAATTTCTTACCTTTCTTCGGGTGGCGCGTCAGCTATGGCTGTCTGTACCGCCAAAGGCATCACTGCACACCCGATTGAAGGCAAAGTCGGAAAGGCGCTTGCGCGGGGCCTGTTGCCTCCGATATCCCCAGAAGGGACCGAAACCCCTCAGGCCGGAGAGGACATGGCCCGACACTCCCCTTGCCGTTTTCTTGTGGCAGCGCTGGCGCTTGGCGCGTTTTTGCTGGCTCCGCTTCGGGCCGGGGCAGATGGGATTTTGGTGTTTGCGGCGGCCAGTCTGAAGACTGCTTTGGACGAGGTTTCGACCGCGTATCAGCGCGAAACCGGCAACGATGTCACGATTTCATATGCCGCGTCCTCGGTTCTTGCGCGTCAGTTGCAGCAAGGCGCTCCGGCTGATCTGTTCATTTCAGCGAATGAGGATTGGATGGATGTGTTGCAGAAGGATGACGTAATCAAGCCCGAAAACCGAGTCGCCCTCTTGGGCAATGGGTTGGTTCTGATCGGAGCCGCACCCCAGACGCATATTGGCGAGGTCTCGGCGGCCTATGATCTGTCCGAACAACTTGAGGGCGGCTTTCTTGCCATGGCGTTGGTCGATGCCGTCCCCGCAGGAATCTACGGTAAGGCCGCGTTGCAGAACCTTGGCCAGTGGGACGCGGTGCAGCATCAGATTGCTCAAACCGACAATGTGCGCGCGGCGCTCGCTTTGGTCGCGACCGGGGCGGTACCGATGGGCATTGTTTACAGGACGGACGCTCAGGCTGACGCGCGGGTTGGTGTCGTCGGCATCTTCCCAGAGGACAGCCACCCGCCCATCATCTATCCGGTCGCCGAGACGTCCTTTGCCAAGCCAGAGGCGCAGGATTTTCTTACCTTTCTCCAGAGCGAATTCGCGTCGGATGTGTTCAAGGGGCAGGGGTTCTCTCTGCCTGGACGGTGAGCCTTATGGATTGGTTAGGTCCTGCCGAGAATGAGGCGTTGAAATTATCCTTGCGGGTGTCGTTCTGGGCAACGCTGGCGACTTTGCCCTTTGGGATATTCGTGGCTTATGCTTTGGCGCGCTGGCGCTTTCCGGGACGACAGGTGTTGAATGGTCTGGTGCATTTGCCCCTGATCCTACCACCCGTCGTCACCGGCTACCTGCTGCTGCTGACTTTCGGCATTCAGGGTCCTATCGGGCGCATATTGGCCGAGTTCGGGATCGTTGTTGCTTTCCGGTGGACGGGCGCTGCGATGGCGGCTGGGATTATGGCGTTCCCTTTGATGGTGCGGGCCATCCGTCTGTCGATCGAGGCCGTTGACCCTCGACTTGAACAAGCGGGAGCTACGCTGGGCGCCTCACGCCCTTGGGTGTTTGCGACGGTGACATTGCCGATGATCCTGCCGGGGGTCATCGCGGGGTCCATTCTGGCCTTTGCCAAGGCGATGGGCGAATTTGGGGCTACGATTACCTTTGTGTCGAACATTCCAGGCCAGACCCAAACGCTGCCATCCGCCGTCTACGCCTTCCTGCAGGTGCCGGGGGGTGAGGCAGCGGCGACCCGGTTGGTCGTCATCTCGATCATCATCGCGATGGGGGCCTTGCTACTGTCAGAATATATCGGGCGCCGTGCGGCGGCGCGGGTGGCAGGATCATGAGCTTGTCTGTTAGCCTGCGCCACAGCCTTGCTGGGCTGGATCTGGACCTCAGCTTTGAGGCTCCGCCGGGTGTGACGGTTCTGTTCGGGCGCTCAGGGTCGGGCAAGACAACGGTGGTAAACGCCGTGGCGGGTCTGTTGCGACCCGAGGCCGGGCGCGTCGCCGTGGATGATTGGGTCCTTTTCGACACGGACACCAAGCTTTGGCTGCCGCCGCACAAACGCAGGCTCGGCTATATCTTTCAGGAAGGACGTCTGTTCCCTCACCTGACCGTGCGCCAAAACCTGTCTTTCGGGCGCTGGTTTGCTCCGCGGTCTGCAAAGCGTGAGGACCCGGACAAAGTGATCGAGACGCTGGGCATTGGTCACTTGCTTGACCGTCGTCCGGCTGGTTTGTCCGGGGGGGAGAAGCAGCGGGTCGCGATCGGACGCGCCTTGCTAGCCAGCCCACGCCTAATTCTGGCCGACGAACCTCTGGCTGCGTTGGACGAAGGCCGCAAGGCCGAAATCCTGCCTTACTTTGAGCGTCTTCGGGATGAGGTCTCAGTTCCAATTCTCTATGTCACGCATTCCGCGGCCGAGGTCGCACGTTTGGCGACCTCGGTTGTTGCACTGCAGGATGGCAAGGTGGCGCGCCATGGTCCGGCCTCTGAGGTGCTGGCCGATCCGTCCGTAACCCCTGCGGGTGTGCGCGCGGTTGGCGCGGTGCTGCAGGTGCGTGTGCGGGCGCATCACGAGGACGGGTTGACCGAGTTGGATGCGGGGGGAGAGTCTCTGTTTCTGCCGCGTATCCCGCATCAAATCGGCGCAGAGCTTCGCATTCGTATCCCCGCGCAAGAGGTGATCTTGTCCAACCAGCCTCCGGCAGGGCTGTCGGCGCTGAACGTTCTGGCGGGCACGGTCGATACGATCCGCGCCGGGGACGGGCCGGGTGCGATCATCTCGATGGATACGTCGGCAGGTATCGTTCTGGCGCGGATCACCCGCCGTTCCGTCGCGGGGCTTGGCCTGCAACCGGGCGTGCGATGCTACGCGGTGATCAAGACGGTTGCATTGGCGCCGCAGGATGTGGGCGGGCGGATCGGCCCAACAGGTTAGAGTCAGGCCAAGGCACGGGCCTCATGTTCGCGCAGGATCATGCGGGCAGCGCGGCCGAAGCCGGTGGAATTATCCGGGGTATGGTCTGGGAAGATTGAGGCCAACTCCTGCAGCCCTTCTGTGGATAGGGAATGCAGCGCTTCGTCGCCCAAAAAAAGGCTCTCTGCCAATGCACCTTCGGCGGTCAGAATCTCATGCTGATCCAATAGGATATGCAGGTATTGGACCGGCTGGTCTGAGGTGTCGACGAAGATGCCCGGCCATGAACACAGGTGTTTTGCGGCGACCAGAACCTCGGCGGCGCCAAACAGCAGCTCGACTTTCGGTCCTTGAATCAGGACGCGATGTTGCTGCGAAACCAGAAGATCGCGCGAGGGTATTTCGGGCCCAAGGCTGCCGCGTAGGATACGCACGGGCCGCAGATCAGGGTCACGACGCAATCGCTCGGGTGGGATCGGGCTGGCCTCGATCCACCGAATAGGCTGCAGCCCATGATCTTTGGTCTGGACCAGATCGCCGACTGTCAGAGCCTCGACGAGCTCTGATCCGGTTTCGGTTTCGATCAGCGTCCCAGCAGTGAAGCAGACGCCTTGAATGGAAATGGTGATGGTCGCCTGACCAAAGAAGAACCCGTCAGATCCCTGAATGATGAACGTGTCGGTCGCGATCTGGTTGAAGTCGAGGCTGTCAAAAAAGGTGGGATCGACCGTGTAGGTCCATTCGCCGGTATCCGCGTCTATCGTAGCCGTCCCATTGGCCGGAGGGGTCGCGATTGCCCAATTGTTGACGTCGAACGTTCCCGGAGTGTCGCCAAGAATGACCTGACCAGTGGCCACGTTTGGCGGTGAGCCAGTGACATCCCCTGTCAAATCACCCGTGACCGGAACCGAGACCATGCTAGCCCTCGCCTTGTTCCAGCAGACGTTTGAAATCCTTCTTACGATAGAGCTTCATGTGGACCTCGCCCGCGGCATCCCGGCTCCATTCTACGATCCGGTTTTGGCCCATGTCACCAACCAGACGATTCGTTCGAACGCGAGGGTGTGGTATTTCTGCCTTGAGAATGTCGACAATTTCATTGGTCTGCCCGAACGGCGCAACCAGATCGACGATCCAGAACGAGGACCCGCTGGTGAAATCCGCATCCTTCAAGGGCTTTTCCTGAATGGCATATCTGTTTTCAGCCTCACGGCTGAGGCCAGCAAAGGTTACGAACCCTCTGGGAAAGCCGTTCTGGCGGAAGATGTGATACTGCCCCAGCCGCAACGGCGTTTCAAAGGCATAGAGAACCTGCGCCAAACTGCGTTTCTGATGCGTTGGAGTCAGGCCCGCCAAATAGAACATCGCTCCGAAATCGGCGTATTTCTCTGGCGAGAGGTCAAACCAGTCTTGTGGAAATGTTTGGCTCACGGGGACACCAGACTTGCAATAAATATCATGATGATATGCGCCGCCGTGTCAGTTGCAAATAAGTATTTTGATGTGTTTGCGGTCTGTTGCCGAGCCCCCTCTCGACCCAACCTCCAATTGTGTTACTCTCATGGAACAGAGTTTATTTCAGGATGTTCAGATGATGCGTGTTGCCAAACTCATTGCAACCTCGGCGTTAATTTTAGCACCCCAGCTTGCGCAGGCTGTCGGCTTCGGTGTCCGGGTAGGGCCACAAAACCGGACCCAGATCACCCCGCTAGAGGGCGGTATCTATGAGGTCAAGGCAATCGGATCATCGGCGCCAGTGAACTACTGGTGCGGGATCGGTGATTTCGCGATACGTACGCTGGGTGTACCCGGTCCGACGCGAATTTATATCTATCGCGCTTATGAACCGGGCGTGCGCACGGTTCAATTCTCACTGACACCACCACCTGGCGCGGATACCGATCCGGGCTATTCCATCACGGTCAGAAAGGTCGGAGAGAATATGTCCGCGACCTCAGCGCAGGCCTATTGCTTTGACAACTTCATGGATTTTGGGTTCTGAGCCTCAGACCCATTTCGCCATGGGCGGCAAACTCATCAGCACCGCATCCGGATCGTGGCCTGTCTCAAGCCCGAATTTGGTGCCGCGGTCATACACAAGATTATACTCGGCATAGAGGCCCCGATGCACCAGCTGAGTGTCTTTGTCCGCGTCTGAAAAGCTCTGAACCCGGCGTTTTTCGACCAACGGCAGGAACGCGGGCAGGAAGGCTTTTCCGATGTCCTGCGTCAGGGCGAAATCCGCCTGCCAGTCATCGGTGCAGTAGTCATCCATGAAGATACCACCAACACCGCGCGCGCGTTTGCGGTGGGGGATGTAGAAATACTCATCCGCCCAGTCCTTCAGGCGCGGATAGTGGCTTGGTCCGTGCGGGTCCAGATGCGCCTTCTGGGTCGCATGAAAATGGGCGGTATCGTCGTCATATTCGATGCAGGGGTTCAGGTCCGACCCGCCGCCAAACCACCAGGCATGTGGTGTCCAGAACATGCGCGTGTTCATATGAACAGCGGGTGCATGCGGGTTTTGCATATGGGCGACCAGAGAAATGCCGGAGGCCCAGAACCGTGGATCCTCGGTCATGCCGGGAATGCCCTTGCGCGCTGCCATGGCCTGCTGTGCGCGTTCGCCCAACGTGCCGTAGACGGTTGAGACATTGACGCCGACCTTTTCGAACACGCGCCCGCCCCGCATCACCGACATCAGCCCGCCGCCTGCGTCCGAGCCGTCCTCGGACTGGCGTTTGGTTTCTTTAACTTCGAAACGTCCGGGGGTTGCGTCGGCAAAGGGGCCGGTGTCGTGGCTATCTTCCAGCGTCTCAAAAGCGGCAACGATATCGTCGCGCAATTGGCGGAACCAGGCTGAGGCGGTGGTTTTTTCGGTATCAAACATGGTTAGTGCGCCGGGGCTGCGACGGGATCCAGCAAGGTGCGGCCGCCGTCAATTGTCAGGATCTGGCCAGTGATAAACCCTGCCGCGTCCGAGGCCAGAAACTGCGCTGTTTCCGTCAGTTCGGTCGGGGCTGCGATCCGGGCCAGAGGGGTGTGTTTCTCGATATCGTCGCGGAAATCACGGTTTTCTTTCAGCGTCGATTGCAGCGATGCGCTCATCACTGACCCCAGCGCGATCGAGTTCACGCGGATACGGTTGGGGGCCAGTGCAACCGCCAGCGAGCGGGTCATTTGATCCAATGCTGCGGTCGAGACTGAATATGCCATCAGATCCGGATGGGTGCGCCGTGCTGCGATTGAGGACAGGTTGATGATGGACCCCGCCGGGTTTTCCTCATCCTCGCCGGATTGTTTGATCATCCGCTTGGCCACCAATTGGCTGAGGCGCAAGGCGGGCATCAGGTTCTGGTTCAGCAAGGTCCGGACCGAGTCGTCATCGGGGTCTAGCGGGTCAGACGGGATCACCTGACGCGCGCCGTTGATCAGAATGTCGACCTGATCGAACGCATCCAGCGTGGCCGAAAGCAGGTTGGCAATGGTCAGTTTTTCGCGCAGATCACCTGCGAAATATCGGATGTTGCCGTCATCTGCCTGCTCACCCAATTCCTCGGCCAGCCGTTTTTCATCCATATCCGCAAAGACGACATTGGCCCCGGCATCTGCAAAATGCCGGCCGATGGCCAACCCAATCCCGTTGGCCCCGCCGGTTACGATCGCTGTCTTGCCAGCTATGGAAAAGGACATCCGAATCCTCCTGATTTGGGGCAGGTTAGCCGGGCTTAGGCCCGGGGGCGAGAGGCTTGAAACACCTTGAACCGATTGTCACCGGCCACTTCCTGAACTTGGGCGAAGGATTCGGCCAGTGTTGCCTCATAGGGCAGGTGGCGGTTGGCAACCATCCACAGGGTGCCGTTGCGGGTCAGGTTCTTAGCGGCGGACTTGATGAAGCCCTGCCCCAACGCCGGATCGGCACTGCGTGAGGTGTGAAAGGGCGGGTTCATGATGACGGTGTCGATAGGCTCGGGCGCGGTCCAGGTCACCGCATCCGCCCAGTGAAACTGAGCACGCATATCGGGAACGTTTGCTTGCGCGCATGTCAGCGCGGCGTGATCCGCCTCAACCAGATGAAGGGCTTTGAGGCGGTCGTTATTCAATAGACCCGCCGACAGATACCCCCAACCTGCGCCCAGATCAGCCACGCGCGGGCTGATCTTGTCCGGCAAGGACTGCGCCAGAAGGGCCGATGCCGGGTCGATCCCGTCAGCGGAAAACACACCCGGAGCCGTCATGTAGCCATCGACGCTTTGCTTCTCGGGTGCTGCCCAATCGGCGAAGGCCTCGGCGTCGGCCTGAAACCAGAAGATCTTGCCATGGGCCTTGGAAATAGGGCCTTCGACGGCAACACGCTTGCGGACGTCTTTCAGAATGCTGTCGACACCGTTGGTTTTGGTCCCATCAACGACGACAGTCCCGCTGGCATAACTGCATGCCTGCTGGACAAGCGACCGGGCCAGCGCCTTGGCGCGCGGCAAGAACACAAGCGCGTCGCTGCAAGCGGCGTCAAGCACCGGTTTGGTGGCAAAGCCCTGACTAGCGAAATGATCGTGGAAAGGTTTGAACGGCTGAATCACCTGCGCCTCGCGCGGCAGGGCTGACAGGTCCTCTTCGGGGGTCGGGCCGATAACGACCAGCGGTTGCGACAGGGTCAAACCGCTGTTCAGGGCAAGATCAAGACGAGGGGACATGGTAAATTCCGGGCGACCCGGCCTGCGTTATTCTTCGCGTTCCATCGTGCATTGCAGCGGATGCTGATGCCGACGCGCGAAATCCATCACCTGACCCACCTTGGTCTCGGCAATCTCATGGCTGAACACACCCACCACTGCGACGCCCTTTTTATGCACGGTCAGCATGATCTCGAACGCCTGCGCGTGGGTCATGCCGAAGAAGCGCTCCAATACATGAACCACAAACTCCATCGGGGTGTAGTCATCGTTCAGCAACAGCACTTTATACAGCGGAGGGCGCTTGGTTTTGGGTCGCGTCTGCAGCAGGACGGACGAGTCGCCGTCGTCGTCATCCGATTTGTCAGACATCATCCAGTAGTTTTCCAGCATCGCGCGCAACTGTCCGATTCAGGCATTGGGTTTATCTGAGGGCTTATATAACGTTGACGCCGTCAGAATAAAGAGGCAGCGGACCCTTTCGGAATGGACAGTAAACTGACCACAATCGCTTTCGATGCGGATGACACGCTGTGGCACAACGAGCGTTTTTTCCAACTGACACAGGCCCATTTCGCCCAATTGCTGTCAGACCACGCCGAACGCGAACTCCTGATGGAGCGTCTGTTGGCCGCCGAAAAGCGAAATATCCAGCACTACGGCTATGGAATCAAAGGCTTTGTCCTGTCGATGATCGAAACGGCGATCGAGGTGACCGAAGACCGGGTTCCAGCCTCGGTCATCCGCCAGTTGATCGACGCGGGGCAAGAGATGCTGGCCCATCCCATCGAACTCCTGCCCCATGCGCGCGAGGCGGTTGAGGGCGTGGCCGAGACCCATCGCGTTATTCTGATCACCAAGGGTGACCTGATTGATCAGGAGCGCAAGCTGGCCCAATCGGGGTTGGGGGATTTGTTCGACGGGGTTGAGATTGTCTCGGAAAAGACGGCTGAGACCTATCGGACGATCTTCGAACAGCATGGCGAGGGCCCCTCGACCGCGATGATGGTGGGCAACTCAATGCGGTCGGATGTGGTGGCGCCGATTGCCGCCGGGTGCTGGGGTGTTCATGTCCCGCACGGGCTGGTGTGGGAGGTCGAGCATGCCGAAACACCCTCTCACCATCCCCGATTCCGCGAGCTGTCGGATCTTGGCGATCTTTCGGATCTGGTGCGTGCCTTGGGCTGATGTTGCCGTTCGGCCTCAGTTCCAGAAAAAACCGCGCAACCTTTGCCTTGTTCCTGTCATTATCGCTCATCTGGTAGGTCGGCCTAGGCAATTCGGCTATATATAGAAGGGGTCCCCGCCCCTCACGATGCCGGGAAAACCCCAGCTTTTGGTTTATTTTGCCGGGGTACTGTGTTAGCCTTATCCATAATAAATAAATTTCATCCGACCGGGAAAACCCGGCGGAACGAGGCAGACAGAGGCAAAGATCGTGCAGAGTCGGTGGACAGTCCCGGCCCGGATGGGCTTATTCCTCACAGCGTTTATGTTGGTGCTTTCTTTCGCGCCGCTCAAAGCTTTGGCCGCGCCTTACGCGGCGATGGTGATCGACGCACGAACGGGCGAGGTCTTGCACTCGCGCAACGCTGATACCCGCCTGCACCCGGCCTCACTGACCAAAATGATGACCCTCTATATCGCGTTCGAGGCAGTTCGGAACGGAGAGATCACGCTGGATACTCAGGTTCGCATCACGCGGGCAGCAGCGGCCGAGCCTCCGTCGAAGCTGGGCCTGCGTTCGGGCCAGACGATTGCGTTCCGCTACCTGATCCGCGCGGCAGCGGTGAAATCGGCCAATGATGCTGCAACGGCTATAGGGATTGCGATCAGCGGGTCCGAGGCCGCCTTTGCCCGCCGCATGACGCGCACCGCCAAAGCAATGGGGATGAGCCGCACAACCTTCAAGAACGCGCATGGCCTGACGGAGTCGGGGCATATGTCGACAGCGCGTGATATGACCACGCTAGGGCGGCATCTACTCTATGATTACCCGCAATATTACAACCTGTTCTCGCGACAATCGACCAATGCCGGGATCAAGACGGTTCCCAACACCAACCGCCGCTTGTTGGCCGCGTATAAAGGCGCGGATGGGATCAAGACAGGCTATACCCGCGCGGCGGGCTTCAACCTCGTTGCCTCGGCCAAGCGCAAGGATGAGCGCATTATAGCAACGGTCTTTGGTGGCAAATCAGGTGCCTCGCGGAACGCCAAAGTGGCTGAGCTGTTGGATCTCGGGTTCCGCCGCGCCCCGTCCCGCGCCCCGATCCGCCGTCCTGCGCGCCCGGCTTACGCGGGCAATGCCGGTTTGGGTGGCACGCAAGTCGCCCGTTTGACCGGCGCACCCAAGACCAGCCTGCGCCCTGCAATGCGTCCGACAGCGACGACACAGGTTGCAAGCGCGGTTGTTGACACCGCCGATGAAAACCGCGACCGCATCAAAGACGGGATAGCGGCTGCCATTGCACAGGCGGATATCGCGCCGACTGCACCACCGGTCGAAAGCTCGGATACACGTCCGGCCCTGCGGCCTGAAAATCTGGTGCTGGCCTCGACCCAACCGGCCGAGCAGCCGGAGCCGGAACAAGAGGTCGTCACACGGCTGTCCACCTCGGGCGGGCATCTGTGGGGCGTGAATGTTGGCCGCTACACCACGCGCTATGAAGCCGAGAAGGTGCTGCTGAAAACCGCTCTGTCCGAGATGACAGCGCTAGACGGCACGTTGCGCAAGGTCAATCAAAGCTCCAAAGGGTTCGAGGCCACGTTCCAGGGCATGACTCGCGAACAGGCCGATCTGGCATGCCGCCGCCTTCAAGCGCGCAATGTCACCTGTTTCATGATCGGGCCGTCATAAGACCCGACATATACTCTCCTGATGGGTCTGGGCTGCGAAACCTCGCAGCCCTTTTTTCATGAAACCTGTTCAGTCGAACACATGACCGTGCTCGTATTGTTCATCCTGCCCGGCGGCGGCGGTCAGCGCCGCGACATTGTCCTTGGTGAAGAACCCGTCGTACTGGTGGCACCGTTCGATGTACTCGGTGATCAGCAGCGTGTTCTTTGAGTGCTTTGAAAAGATCTGTTTCAGGTTGGGATCGTCTTTGCATTCCCCCACCACATGGGCCAGGAACGGCACGCCTTTGTCTTTGAGCGTATTTACGACGAAATCCACGTTCTTTTCGCCCGCGCCATGGTCACCGTCCTGAATCTCAACCGCCATGTGATGCAGGCGCCGGCCGAAGTTGCGCACGAAATCCTCGGTCGGCATGGGCAGCTTGGCAAATGAGTTTACGAAGGACGGCGTGTTGTTTGCCGTAAACACCTTGGCCGGGGATTTCTTGTCGTCATCCACATTGGCGTTGCGATTCACATTGGTCGACGAATTCATGTCGAAGATGTTGTACGCCCCCCAGAAGTAATAGGGCACCATCGTCAGAAATTCGAGGATCGCATCTTCCCGCTCGCCCGCCAGCACACGTGTGGCGAGGTGGTCGATCCCCAGCATCAGCGGCGCGATGTTCGAGTCGGTGCCGAAGGCTGCAGCCTCTTCCAATCGAGCTTTCTCGGTATCGCTCAGCAAAACGCGATCGCCGAGGCCCAGACTGTCGGGGTCGTTGAAATCCAGCGTGGAATAGCCAACGCGGTTGCAGGTGAAATCCGAGGGCGTGGTAAAGCGAAACCCATCCAGCGTGTAGAACGGGTTTTCCGTATCACCTGCGTATTCAAACCGGATGTTTTGTTCTTCGAGAGTTTTGCTGAGCTCTTTCAGATCGCATGCGGCAAAGACCTCCCCCACGTACCGAGTTTGCGGGGTCGGGCGGGCCAGCGGGTACATCCGGTTGATGCGCGGGATGAAGTCCTCGAAACTGTCGCTCAGCGGGGCCATCAGGATCAGCGCCGGATAGTCGGGATGCGAATGCAGGACCGCGAACTTGTGTGTCTGTCCCAGATAGCTGGCCGAGTGGCGGTAGGGCGTCATCACATAAAGCTCGACCATCGTATCGAACAGCGCCGTGGATTCGACCTGGATGACAATCGCACGCATCGGGCCGACCTGATCCGCGACGCCCGAGCTGGTCCTGCGTTCGTAGATCATCGGAAGGTATTCGTGAAAGAAGTCCGAGTTCTTCTTGTCACCGCGGGGTGTGTAAGACATCAGATCGAAAGACATGTGCGCCTCCTTGCCGGGCATCTGGCGGCGAGCGCGGGGCCAGCCAATAGCGTTGCTAGAAATACGGTATTCAGAACATGCACTTGCGGGCATGCTATGCGCTCAACCGAATTCAGGCAACAGCGATAGGATAGGGACCCAGGATTACAGGCAGATGTCTATCGGGTGAACTTTGTCACCTCGACCCCGCCTTCGATCAGGTTTTCCCGGACCGACCGGGCGATCTGTACGGCAGTCGGGCCGTCCCCATGAAGACAGATCGTGTCGATGGACGTCTCCAGCCGCTTGCCGGATTCGGTGATGATGGCCCCTTCGCGCACCATGTTCAGGATGCGCGGGCCGGCGATTTCAGGGTCGTGGATCACCGCGCCGGGCAGGCTGCGATCAACCAAGGTACCATCGTCATTGTAGGCTCGGTCGGCGAAGATCTCGCCCACCCATTTGCAGCCAAGCTCTCGAACGGCCTCTTCCTGCTTGGTGACCGCCAGCACCATGATGATGATGTCCGGGTCGACATCCAGCGCCCCCTGATAGCAGGCCCGCGCCATGTCGAGGTCGACCGAACACATATTGGCCAAAGCGCCGTGCAGTTTCAGATGCCGCACCTTTGTGCCAGTGGCTGCGGCCATACCCAGTGCCGCGCCCAGCTGATAGCGCACCAGATTGCGCAGGCTGTCATGGGGCACTTTCATATTGCGCCGCCCGAATCCCTGAAGGTCGGGAAAGCCGGGATGCGCTCCGATGCCTACATTATTCTCGGCCGCCAATGTCATGGTTTTGGCCATCACATCCCAGTCGCCAGCATGAAACCCGCAGGCGATGTTGGCGGATGTAATGATCTTCAGCAGGCTTTCGTCATCGCCCATCTTCCAGGGGCCAAAGCTCTCGCCCATATCGGCGTTCAGATCCACGCGCGGCATCAGATAGTCTCCTTAGTCGGTGGCAGAGATCACTCCGCCGATCAATTGGTAGGACAACAGGTCCGGGATGTCATGAGGGTCGCGGACCAGAGGCTCCACGCGGCCAGGAAGGCGCGCAAGATCCGCGCGAAACGCAGCATCAATCTCTACAGCCTGTTCCAGAGTCACGAATTCAAACCGAACCGTCCCGCCCGCCGGGGTCTGCGCCGCCGTTGGCATGTCGCAGGGCAAGACGGTTGCAATCCGGGGGTAGCCTCCGGTCGTCTGGCATTCGGGCAGCAGAATGAAAGGGTTGCCGGTGCCGGTCATCTGAATGTCGCCGGGCGTGATCACCTCGGACAGGATATTGAGCTGATCTTTGGCCGCAAAGCCCGGTCCGTCACTTTCCAGCTGCATACCCATACGGTTGGCCCGCGCGCCGCGCGTGAACTCTGTCTGTGTAAAGCGATCCAGCGTTTCATCGTTGAACAACGCGGTTTGAAAGCTGGCGACGACGCGAAGGGTGCCGTCGTTGAACCGGCCCGAAGGGGACAGCTTCATTCTACCATCGCCCGCAGTCTTCCCGGCGGGCAACACATCACCCACCGCAACGGCGCGACCGATCTTTGCCGTCAGATGCGTCGCACGCGAGCCGAGGAACAGTTCGGCCTCAATGCCGCCCTCCAAATGCAGGTAGCCGTAGTTGCCCTGAACGGTCGCACTGATCGTCAGCGTTGCCCCTTGCTCAAGAACATGGGATGCGTTCCACACGATCGGGGAACCGTCGATGTTCGCCTGCATCGTCGCACCGGTCAAAGCTACCCTTGTGCGTTGCGTCGCCTCGAACGTGCCACCCATACCGGCCATTTCCAGCGCGGCCAGATCGGGGCTTTGGCCAAGCAAGGCTGCGCCTTCATGCAGCGCCAGAATATCCGCGGCCCCTGACCGGGACAGGCCCTGATCCAAGTAGCCGATGCGCCCCTGATCCTGAACCGTACAAGCCGGTCCAATTCGGTGAACCAACAGAGTCATCAGGCGATCTCCTGGCAGGTTGCGCCACCAAGGCCGTCGTCATTATTGGCGCGGATTGCCTCAAGTTCTTCACGCGAGACAGAGGTGAACTGAAGCTCATCACCGGGGCGCAGGGTAAATGCTTGATCTTTGTCAGGCTGAAAGCAGCGGAACGCCGTTTGTCCAACATGCCGCCATCCAGTTGGCGTCGGGCCGGAGAACAGCACAAACTGCGAGATCGCCAGAACGAGGGCGCCCTCGGGTACCATGGGCGTCAGCTCCTGCAGGCGCGGTATGTTGAACTCGGGTCCCAGTGGCCCGAGATAGGGTTGCCCCGGTGCAAAACCGATGGTCAACACCCGCACTTGAGTTTGACTAAGCCGCCGGACAGCCTCGGCCGGGTCCAGCCCGGCAACATGTGCGGCATCCTCCAGCTGTGGGGCAAGGTCCGTGCCATATACGGTCGGCACCTGCCATAGTCTTCGTCCGCTTGGCAGAGAGGCACTATACCAGTCCTGCTGGTTCAGGATCTGCTGCAGATGACTTGTGATCTCAAGATGTGAAGCCACCTGAGGGTCAAAGCGCAGATATGCAGATCCCAGAGAGGCTGATGTCTCTATAATCCCGCGCAGCGCAAGGTCGTCCACCTGCGCCCGAAACGCCAAGGCCGCGCGGTTTGCGGCCTCATCCATCTTGTCTGCAAATGTCACCAAAGCCCCGTCGAGCCCGACGGTGCGCACCAGTGGGTAGGAAAGACCTTCAGTCATAGGTGGGCCGAGATTGGATCGTGTCTTGTCATTCGGGAACCAGACCGCATCCCAATGAAATGCGCAAGTACAGGAAAGAGTGATCTACACCGACGCGCAAAACGTAGTTTTTGACGCCTGTAACCGGATTCGACTCGCGGGTGCGAGTCGGGCTTTATTGTATCCAGGAGTTAACTTGGCCCAAGATGTTGTGGTTTGCCATTGTGGGGTTCTGGTCGGGCCATGGTGTTCCTTGGATGACGCGCCTGAATCTGGCTGTTTTGGCGCTTGAGATCTTTCTATAACTTGTTGATTTTATTAATGTAAATAAGAAATAGCAAAAAAATACGCCGATATGTAATTTTCCACTTGCGGCTTTGTGGGGTAAACCTTAGAACCCCCTTCACCGGCGCTGCTGAGGCGCTGGGGCGCTGCTGAGGCGGCGGGGACGC
>NZ_JBSWYP010000017.1:0-70967 GCF_056161185.1 Ruegeria sp. ABV3_008
CGTGGCCATCATCCGTGGTGCCATGGCTGAACGCATCGCCCGAGATGACTTCGCGCTGGCCGTTGCTGTCAGGGCCTTCCCATTCCAGTTGTAAAGTTGAGTCCCAACCGCGCTCGAAATACCGGATTTCGATCTCATGCGCGCCTGCAGACAGATCCAGCGTAACGCGCTGTTCCCGGGCTGCATGCAGACCGTCATTGTCGATGACGGGCTGGCCGTCAATATAAAGCGCCGAGCCATCATCCGAAGTCAGAAACAGCGTATAGGTGCCAGCCTTAGTGACATTCAGGTTGCCCGTGTAGCGGGCGGCAAAGTCATCGGACGGACCGCCCTCCCACAACGAGCCATTGCTGCGATAGGTGTCCAATTCCGACACCATGCCGGTCATGTTAGGATCAGTGAAAAAGTCGATTTCACTCAGGCTAGACACCCCAGATGTCAGCGCGAAGTATTCTGCGTAAAGACTCATGATACTGCCCGTTCTCCACTAATCCCGCGGTTATGCGGTTATTGTTTCTCGTTGACGGCCTCAGCGAGACTTAGTTGCGGCAAAATTATGTCTTGGCGGAAAACCGCCAAGCTCAAGGTCAAGCGCGACAGGCGCTTTTTTCACCGTAATTTCAGACTTCATTGAGTTGTGCAGTAGCTTGAAGGCCACTGTTTGTGAGTTGAGTGTTTAGTCCGCCATCAATTGATGAATTGTTCGAAACACAGACACAATTCAATCGAAAGGGCTTAAGATATACTTAAATAGGCAAAAAATGGCGAGAGCCCGGTACGCCGTAAGCGAAAAACTGTCTAAGGCGGCACCGTTGGCAAGGTTGAAACAACCCGAAAGCAATTTGTGGCTCATTCTTCTTGTTGCTTGGCATAATTATGCTGGTTTGTATGGTTGTGATTTTATCGAAAGGGAGCGCGATGATTCACAAACCATCTATCGGCGTTGTGGTCATTGGCCGGAATGAAGGAGAGCGCCTAGGGCAATGTTTGCGCTCTATTCCGGCACATATTGAAAGAGTTGTTTATGTTGATTCCGGCTCTACGGATAATAGCACAGCATTGGCAACTGGAGCTGGTGCCACTGTAGTTGAGCTGTATATGTCTGTTCCCTTTACAGCGGCCCGAGCGCGCAACACGGGTTTTCAAGCCCTGTGTGAAAGCGGTGATCCGACATTGGTTCAATTCATCGACGGGGATTGTGAGTTTGATCCAGACTGGTTCAATACAGCAGAAGCGTTTCTGCGTGATCACCCAAAGGCGGCTATCGTTTGTGGACGCCGGCGTGAACGATTTCCCGATGCAACCGCCTACAATCGCCTTTGCGATTGGGAATGGAACACACCGGTTGGCCTGGCCAAAGCCTGTGGTGGTGACGCCATGATGCGGGCAGACGTGTTCAAGACGGTCGACGGTTTCCGCGACACAATGATTGCAGGGGAAGAACCAGAACTCTGTGTGCGTATTCGGGCTCGAGGCTGGGAAGTCTGGCGACTGGATGCTGAAATGACCCTGCACGATGCGGCCATGACACGGTTCAGCCAATGGTGGAAACGCGCCCGACGCAGCGGGCATGCCTTTGCTGAAGGGGCCGCCCTGCATGGGGGGCCACCGGAACGACACAGTGTATCTGCGGTGCAGCGTATTTTGAAATGGGGGCTATTTGTACCAATAGCTATCTTGCTACTGGCCGCAACTGTCACCCCCTGGGCTTTGTTGCTCGCTGTCATTTATCCACTACAGATTTCACGTCTAGCCCTGCGAGAGGGGGCCGGACAAAGACCCAGCTGGGAGCGCGGCTTTTTCCTGACATTGGGAAACTTTGCCGAGGCTCAAGGCATCTTGGAATACTACTGGCGACGTTACAGAGGTGGTGAGATCAAAATCATCGAATACAAGTAGGCTGGTGCTAGGCGGAACAACTCAGATTTTACCCCTGAATCTTAAAAGAGCCCGCAGGATCAGATACAGAAGACCTCAAATCATATAAAGAATCCCATTCAATGCGCATTGCCTATTTGACAAACCAATATCCCAAGGTCAGCCACACCTTCATCCGGCGCGAGATTCTGGAAATGGAGCGGCAAGGTGTCGAAGTTGAGCGATTTGCCTTTCGCGGTTGGGATGCGGAAGTCGTCGACCCTCAGGACAAAACCGAGCAGTCCAAAACGCGGTATACATTAAATGCCGGAATGCTTTCGCTTCTGAAAGAGCTCGCCAGACAAGCCACCGCGACCCCGGGTCCGTTTTGGCGGGCGTTCAAGGCAGCGTTGTCCCTGTCGCGCAACTCCATGCGCCCCTGGCCCTATCATCTGATCTATCTCGCTCATGCCTGCCGGATTCGACGCTGGTTAGAGGAGACGCCAGTTTCGCACCTGCATGCCCATTTTGGCACTAACTCTGCTGAAGTTGCGTTGCTGCTGCGCCTGCTGGGCGGGCCGGAATACAGCTTTACCATCCACGGTATGGATGAGGCGGATAACGCCCCGAAGCTGGGCTTTGACCTCAAAGTGCGTGACGCGCGTTTCGTGGCTACCATAAGCGCCTATACCCGCAGCCAGCTTATGCGTCATGTCCCTCCGGATTTATGGGACAAGCTCAAGGTTATCCATTGCGGGCTGGAACCATCTGCCTTTGAGGACTGCAGTCCTGCTGACCCAGCATCTGCGCCTACTTTCCTGTGTATTGGGCGCCTGAGCCCCGAAAAGGGGCATCTGATCCTGCTGCCTGCTTTCCGGGAAGTTCTTAGCCAATATCCCAATGCTCAACTGGTGCTGGCAGGTGACGGAGATATGCGTCCTCAGATCGAAGACGAGATAAAGGTATTGGGTCTGTCGCAAGCCGTGCGGATCACTGGTTGGATAAGTTCGGAACAGGTTATCCAGGAACTCCGCGCGTGCCATGCGCTGGTGCAACCCAGTTTTATCGAAGGCCTGCCGGTGGTCATCATGGAGGCCATGGCACAAGCTCGCCCGGTCATCTCAACTTATATTGCAGGCATTCCTGAACTGGTTCAGGACGGCGTGACTGGCCGTTTGGTGCCGGCCGGAGACAGAGAAGCACTGGCGGAAGCCATGTGCGATATACTCGCAACCCCGCCTGACGCGCGTGCAGATATGGGAGAGCTGGGGCGCGAACGCACGCGCGCGCGTCACAGCATTGAAAGCGAGGTGGCCAAATTGCGCGATCTGTGCTTCAGGGCGGCGGAATGAAGCAGCTGATCCGGAAAACAGCATTATCCGTTTTGGGGTCGGCCCCTGTCTATCAGGTCTTGCAGCGCAGAGCCCTGCGTGACAATCCGATCACCATCTTATGCTATCATACCCTCGGGACCGATCATGAGCCCATGGATGCCTGGACCGTGCTGCGCACGGATGATTTTCGTCAGCACATCCGGTTTCTGCGGTCCCACTACGACATTGTCAGCCTTGATCAGGCTCTGGCCGGACCAGGGAACGCTCAGCGACCACAGGTGGTTCTGACCTTTGATGACGGGGATATTGGTCTGCATACCCATCTGCTGCCCATCCTGCGCGCTGAAACATTGCCCGTCACGATCTACATCGCCACAGCCCAGATTGAGCACCAACAGCCCTATTGGTTCGACCGGGTGATGAATGCGCTGCAAAATCCATCTGGCTGTGAAATCGACCTGCGTGGCGCAGGCCTTGGCCTATACACCGTACCTGCCAGCACCGGCACACCAAAAGACCCCGCGCGCTGGCAGGCCATCTCCGACATTCTCGAACATCTTAAAACAGTGCCTCCCGGGGTGCGCGAAGACCTGAGTGCGGACATTCTACGTCAAGTCGGAGAATTCACAGCCGTCACGACCCCCCTTCACCCACTCACGCTGGATCAACTCAAGGAACTTGCCGCCAACCCAAACGTCACCATCGGTGCCCATAGTCATTGCCATAACCTTCTGGATCAGATCCCGATCGCGGAGGCTTTGGACAGCATCACCCACTCCCGCCAGTTGCTGCGTGACTGGACCGGGCAGGGTGTCTGCCACTTTGCCTATCCTAACGGCAATCATAACAAGGCTGTGGAAGAGGCCGTCACCAAGGCGGGGTTTTTATCAGCGACAGTGCTCGATAATCACCTCACACCCCGCGGTACATATCCCTACACATTGTCCCGGCTGGCCATTGGTCGATATGATAGGGCTGCCCGCCTGAAGTTACGCCTGGTGAAGCAATGATAATGCCGGATCAATACCCGTAACTGTCGGCTTTATCGAGATAGCGGCATTTGTTCAGAGTGATCCCCAGAAGGTTGGTGCGCCCGGCAATCTCACGTTCACACTTTTCCAACTCGTCCGATGTGGTGCTTTCGGCCGCAGCTACCAGAAGCACGCAATCCACCTGATCAAAGAACGCATAGGCGTCATCGCAGGCCAGCATGGGTGGCGTGTCAAAGATCATCAAATCTGGCTGATAGCGTTCTTCAAGCTGGTCAATCACCCAACCGGTTTCACGTTCTTGCAGCAATTCCGCCGAGCGCGGCACAGGGGCGTGATTGGGAGCAACGATCAGCCGGTTATCATAACACACCATATGGTCTTCGGCGGGCGCTTTCCGTTTAAGTACGTCGGCAAAGTTGCAAGGCTGAGGGATGTTCAAAACCTTGGCAATGGCCGGGCGGCGCATATCGAGATCAACCAGCATAGTTCTGAGATCGCGCCGACGGGCCATACTGAAAGCCAGATTGAGGCTCAGGGTAGTCTTGCCGCAACTTGCTCCCGGAGAGGTAATGGCCACCCGGCGCCATTTGTTCGTTTTCATCTGATGCTGAAGGCGTGTGCGCAGCGTATCAAAAGGGGCTGCGTCATGCGTAACCTGATCGACAATGATACGGACCTTTGCCAATGCCCGGTTGTTGATCTTCAGTTCCGGTAGATTCCTCCAGAGTGTTGAAATATCAGGTTTAGCATCCACCGCTTTGACCAGATCATCCTTGCGCGGTGCAGATGGGGCCTCTGCCTGATCCTGCCTGCTCGCCCGGGCTTTCTGAATGGCCGATTGAATACGTTCCATAGTGTCGTTTCCCTTAGCTGAGGCCGAGCCTACGCAGCATGGCCTCAAGCCCCAGCCGGTCGGAGATTTGTTCGACCAACAAGTCAATCGGCGTGTAATAAGTATGTAGCAGGTAGATTCCAATCCCCACAACAAGAACGGGCAACATGACGGCAAGCGCAACGAAGGCACGTTTAGCTACGGCCTGACCCGGTGTCTGCATGTAAGGAATGGTGCCAAAGGCTGGTACGTTCAATCGGCGTTCCAGCTCCACCGGTCGACGGATTGTACTATTGAGAATCTCCAGAAGCGCAAAAACCCCAACAGCCAGAGCGACCCCACCTGCAATGCCAGCAGCAGCAATCAGTTTTCGGTTCGGGTCTGCGGGTTCGGTAGGGACGACAGCCTGTTCGGTCACCGTAATACGCTGGCCGCGTGACTGGGCTTCGATCTGGTCACCTGTGCGCGCCTCGGCAAGGGCCGCAGTAGCCTGAGTATATTGGAGCTGCAGGTTTTCATAGTCACGCTCAAGCGTTCCCAGCGCGATGGCGTTCGTCGGTGTTGCATCGATCGAGCGATTCAAAAGCTCTAACTCACGGTTGATGACGATTTTCTCTTCTTCAATAAAACGGATTTGCCCGTCGATATCTGAAATCTGCAATTCGAATGTAGTGATATTAGGAGCCGTTTCGGTTCCTAGCCCCAGCTGGATATTGGCAGCCTCCAATGCAGCAATCTGACCTTCAAGAGACTTGATGCGCGGATTTTCCGGCGAGTAAATTACCAGAGCCGAAGCTAATTCATCCTGAAGCTGCCTGAGGCGGCGTTGCTCCGGAGTCAGGCTTTCTCCTAAAATATCCGCACGGCCGGTGCGTTCAAAAATCTCGACCAGACGCGCCCTTCTGTCCTGCAGCCCAGAGAGTTCCCTATCTAACTGCAAAATACGTTCCTGCAGAGATGCTTGACGATTGCGGCGATATTCGAGGCTGTCGGGAAGAGCATCTTTGTTTGCCTCTTGGAATTCCAGAACCTTAGCACCTTGTTCACTGAGCTCTGCATCCAGTCGCGCGACCTCCTGAACGAAAAAATTCAATGTCTGGCTTGTGACGCTGGTGCGCAAAGCCACATTTTGCTGCAATATCTGTGTGACCAACTCATTCGTCACCTGTGCTGACATCTCGCCAGTAGGGGCGTCAAAGGAAACAGTCACAAAGGATGCGCGATTGCCGAAACCATGCAGCGGCAAATCAATATTGATACGCTCTCGCATGTCATTGACGATATCATCCGGGGTCATATCTGGCTGATCGGCGTACACGTTGAAGCGCCGCGCCAGGTCCAGAAGGTTGGCGCGCGTCAGCATTTGCCGCTGAATGACTTCCAGAATTTCGACGATACCTGCCTGAACGGTGGACGAGGCTAACTCACCAGGAATTTGGGGAGACTCTACCACCAGTGTGGCTTCTGCCCGGTAAACAGACGGCATCGTGAAAGCGATCAGCACACCTGCAACTGCGCAGATAATGACAATAAAGATCAGATAATGCAGCCGCCGCAGAAAAAGCGCCAGATAGAAGCGGAACTCATTCATCATAGTGTTAAATCACTCTCGTTTCCAGGCAGGCTGGCTGCAAAAAATGCCCCATCATCCAAAACTCTCTGAACAGTGATACGTGTGACATTTCTGTGCCCTCGGGTAAATGCATATACCATGGCAAGATCACAAAGCTGATTGACGAGGCGTGGAATACCTCCGGTCATTTCATGGACAAGTTTGGTCGCGCTTGGGCTGAACAGGTTGCGCTCAGCGCCGGCTACCTCTAGTCGATGCCCGACATATTTGCGCAAGGTGGAGGCATCCATCGCGTCGAGATGAAAACTAGACGCCACCCGTTGTGCAAATTGGCGCAATTCTGGCCTGCGGACGATGTCACGAAGCTCTGGTTGCCCGACTAGAACCAACTGCAGCAGTTCGTCCTTATTGGAGTTGATATTGGTAAACATCCGCAACTCCTCGAGGGCATCTGCACTTAGGTTCTGAGCCTCGTCAAAAATCAAAATGACCCTGTGGCCCCTAGCATATTCCTCAATCAGATAGGTCTGAAACGTCGCGAAAAGGTCTACATAGCTGGCTTGCGGTTCTACCGGCTGATCTAGTGCCATCAAAACCCAACGCAGCAACTCTCCGCGATCCCCATGGGCGTTAGAAATCAAGCCTATCTTCACATCATTGCCGACGGACTTCAGAAGATGCTGCAACAACGTGGTTTTCCCCGCCCCAACCTCGCCGGTGATCAGGGTGATCGGTGCGCGAGTCAGAATGCCATATTCCAACATGGTGTAGGCCTTCTGGTGCGGTGTCGACCAATACAGAAAGTCCGGATCCGGTAAGAGCGAAAAGGGCCGCTCTTTCAGGTTGAAATGCTTGGTATAGAGATCAAGAGAGCTTGCCGCCGCCGGACGGCTGAATTGTTCTGTGGGCATATGGTTGGTCAATGAATTCGTCTGATCTGTCGAAGCATCTGCATTTTCGGGAGATGCTGCAGGCTGATTGAACGTAGAGGACGAGATCTGTGCATCTTGCAGAGCCCGTGGCGAAGATGGTTTTTCAGCAGCAGTCTCAACTTCCTGATCCTGTCGCCAGCGGCGTCTTAGAAACAATAGCTTTCCAGTCGCCTTGGAGGATGGATTCTGAGACATTGGTCTATCCTCCTTGCCAGGCGCGCTCCAATTCTGATCCTGACGGTATAATTTAGCCATTGAGAGACTCTTCAATATATATGCAGCTTTAGTACATGGTAGGCCCGCGTTGCCAGCCTGTAGGCAAGCTCGGCTCAACAATTCATCGAATGTACAACAACTTTAAAGTGGCTCACCTTAGTCAGCCATGGGTTTTGGCCGGAATTTGTTGAACGGCTCAAGCAAGCTTGCGGCAGTAGAGCTTAGTCGTATCGGCGCAAAATAGATAGATATGTGACATTTTCTGAGATCATTTGTTTTATCTTCAATATTTTACATGAAACTTAACCCAACACTGGATGGACTGTCGGCTTGGGGCACCCGGCAGGTTGAGCATCATGACGGCGAAGTTTATTCATTTCGCTCCGCTTGGGGACTATCCGCAAACACCATCTAATAAGACAGCTCAATTCGTTTGTGCGCAGCTAGGAAACAATCAGGAATCGTGCTCTATACCCCTGCCTCTCACTTTGTCTCCATTCTTGCATCAAAGACGAACTGAAAACAGTAAAAGACGCAAAATCGAAACATTCCACGCGCGCGGAACTTACGAAGATTGGAATTCTCTGAAATTTTTGAATTTTAAGCACTGACTGTTTGTGGACCTGAGTTTAAATGTGTTAAGATTGTGGCGTGGCAGAGCTTCTGTCACGATTGGGGCCTAGTTTATTTTTGGTGACCTCAGGTAGATGCGAGTGCTGTTAAGCGCGTTGTAACGAGTTATGAACCCATCGTGGTTTTTGTGTTTGAGAGTTAAAAGTGACAGTTCAATATACTGATATTCCAAGAAAATCACAACCTGTTAGTATGCAGGTCGATCATGGAGTATACCGCTTTCAGCAGGTAAGCGTTTACTCAAGTTTCTTTAAACGTACCCTTGATATAGCGCTGGTTCTGCTGGCTTTGCCGATCGTGCTGCCGACTCTGTTGCTTTTGGCACTGCTTGTTGCACGGGATGGAAACAATCCATTCTACGGTCAAACGCGCATTGGTCGCGGCGGCAAGGAATTCACCATGTGGAAGCTGCGCAGCATGGTCCCCAATGCGCATGTTTTATTAGCAGATCACCTGGCGCGAGATCCAGCCGCCAAGCGGGAATGGGACGAGTCCCAGAAGCTCAAGAACGATCCGCGTATTACAAAGATCGGTCAGTTGATGCGCAAAGCATCATTGGATGAGTTGCCGCAGCTCTGGAATGTTCTGACAGGTGAGATGAGCCTTGTTGGCCCGCGCCCAATGATGCCGGAACAGAAAAATCTCTATCCGGGTGAGGCTTACTATTCTATGCGTCCAGGACTGACTGGTCTGTGGCAGGTATCTCAGCGCAATGCCAGCAGCTTTGCCAGCCGGGCCGATTTTGACACTTCGTACGCTGGGCAGCTGTCTTTGCGCACTGATCTGGGCATTATTTTCGCGACAGTTGGTGTTGTGCTGCGTGGGACCGGATATTAGTCCATCCCATCTCTCGGGTGCGTTGAAACTGCGCCCCGGGTAACCGCACGGCTGGTATTTCCCATTAAAGACCATAGGATATCCTCGGGGTTATCCAAACAGGGAATTTAATGTTGCGCCGCCTCTCCTTGACCTTTGCTTTACCCGTCCTGTGCCTCACTCTTTTTCTAGCCGGATGTGAAGACTCAAAAGAACGCGCCGAACGTCACTACCAGGCGGCTCTTGCATTGCTGGAAGACGGCGACAAAGAGCGTGCCTTGGTTGAACTCCGCAACGTGTTGAAATTCGACGGAGAGCACCAGAACGGACGGCTTGTTTATGCCCGCACACTTGTTGAAGGGGGGCAACTGCAGGAGGCAATCAGCCAGTATTTGCGTTTGGCCGAACAAGACCCCGATTTACTGGAAGCGCAGATCGAACTGACCCGGCTAACGCTTGAATTCGACGCATGGGAAGAAGCCGAACGCCATGGGCGCGCAGCTCAGGAGCTGGCACCGGGGGATCGGGATGTGATCTTTCTGAATGCGATCCTTGACTATCGGGCGGCTTTGCTCGGCGGTGACACACAAGCAGCTGCAGAAGCCGCTGAAGTGGCCCGGGTTCGCTCAGATGAAGAACCTGATAATCCGCTGGCATGGCGTCTGTTGATCAATCACGGAATGACCCGTGGCGAATTGGATCGAGCTTTGAGCGATGTTGATACTGCTCTCGATCATTTGCCGAAATCTTACGATTTCTATCTGTTCAAGCTACAAATTCTGAACCAGCGCGCTGACCTGAAGGGCCTGGAAAATACCCTGAAGACAGCCCTGACCCAATTCCCTCGCGACCAGCAAATGCGTGCCTCCCTGTTATCCTTGTATATGGATCAGGACAATCTGGAAGCCGCTGAGGCATTTCTGCGTGAACAAGCCACCATGCCCGAATCCAGTACGGATGAAAAACTCCAGGTCGTGGAGTTTTTACGCCGTAACAAAGGGAATGACAGCGCCAAGGAAGAATTGGACCAACTGATTGCTGACCATCCAGAAGAACGGGTTTTCCAAGCCACCCGGGCTGCGCTTGACTATGAGATCGGAGAAACCGAGGCGGCGATTGGTAAAATGCGCGCCCTTCTGGACGGGGCCGACCCTTCGGAAGAGACATCAAGTCTCAAAGTTATGCTGGCGCGGATGTTGGTCAGCAGCGGGGACATCGCGGCGGCAAAAACTCAGGTTGAAGGAGCTCTATCGGACACGCCAGGGCATGTTGGTGCATTGAAGATGCGAGCATCTTGGCAAATTGAGGACGACCAGCCGGAAGATGCAATCCTGACATTGCGCACGGCACAAGCCGGGGCGCCAAGAGATCCTGATCTCATGACTTTGATGGGCCAGGCGCATGAACGGGCTGGGGCGTTTGAGCTGGCGGGCGAGCGTTACGCTCTGGCGGTTGAGACATCAGGGCAGGCGCCGACCGAAACATTACGCTATGTGAATTATCTGCTTGAGCATGGCAGAGCGGACACCGCCGAAGCCGCTCTGGATGATGCGCTGCGTGTTTCGCCCACTCATATCCCCCTGATTGCGCGCATGGCCGATGTACAGATTCAGAAACAGAACTGGGATCAGGTGACGCGACTGATCTGGCGCCTGAGGTCGATTGATACACCGACATCGATCGCTGAAGGCGATCGTATTCAAGCAACGCTTTTGCTTAGACAGCGGCGTACCGAAGACGCGATTGCCTTTCTGGAAGACCTGTCCGAGGCCAATGATGCCAACAACGTGGCCCTGGTCGGCTTGATTACGACGCTGGTGCGTGAAAACAAGTTGGATGCAGCACGCACCTTGTTGGATAAAAGGCTGTTGGAGGATCCAAACAACCCCGAGCTGCGGTTTATTCAGGCCGGTCTGTACGAAGCAGACAACAACCTGCCCGCAGCAGAGAGCATTTACCGCGATCTTTTGACTGCCGCCCCGGCAGCCCCTGGCCCCTTGCGTCGGATTGTCAGAATATTGATTCTAGAAGATCGACCGGACAAAATTGCTGAGATCATTGAAGCCGCTGTTGCGTCTGCCCCCGAGGCCTCAATCCCACAGATGTTGTTGGCAGAGCATCAACAGAGGGTCGGTGACATCAATGGTGCCATTGACACCTATCAGGCGCTTTATGAACTCGACAGTCGCAACCTGATTGTCGTGAACAATCTCGCCAGTCTTATCACGACGCACCGTACGGACGAAGAAAGCCTGTCTCGTGCCTACACGATTGCCCGGCGATTGCGCAGTTCAGATATCCCGGCGTTTCAGGATACCTACGGCTGGATTGCTTTCCGTCGTGGCAATCACGCCGAAGCCCTACCCTATCTGGAACGGGCCGCCGCTGGCCTGCCCGAGGATGCAATTGTGCAATACCATCTGGGCGAAGCTTATCTGGCCCTCGGGCGCGCAGAAGACGCTCGCACGGCGCTTACACAAGCAATGAAACTAGCTGACCAGCAGGATTTTCCGCAACTGGAGCGACTGCAGGAGATTTTAGTGATAGTGCAGGATGAACAGGCATCGGACCATTAAGGCACAAGGCATTAAGAGTGCTGGGAAATTACCGTCGATTGCACCGCGGTATCCTCAGCTGCCCCCCGCATGAGCAGAAACGTGACGCCACCCAGAACCCACAAACCTCCAGTTCCCAAATAAATGGCCAGCCCTACCCACAGCGATAGTCCCGACAAAAGAGCGGTTACGGCAAAACCAAGGCCGATCAATACACCGGAAAACATCATGCCTATCGCCATCATACGCTCCCAACCTAGTAGAACTGCGTAAATACCCTCGGCCTCAATTATGAATAAAAGAATAAAATGTGGCCAAATTAAGCCTGGGCTGAGGACAATAATCCGATGTGAACCCGACAAATGCTGTCAGACGACCATTTTCACAAGAAAAAACACCCCAACTCTAAGAAAGCATAGCGTTTTGAACGGAATCCCGGCAAAATAGGCCGGCTAGGGTGAGCTTCATTCGTTGTCTGTTCCGAGGAAGCTAAAACCTGCGAACACTGCTGAGGGGATACTCTCTAAACGGGGTAAAAACGGAAGAGATTTTACGATGAAACCTATTTTGGCGCTACTCGTTGCACTTGTTGTCGGACTTGTTGGCACAGCTCCGGCAGACGCGCAGAGCGATTACCGCATTCGTTCTGGCGATACTTTGCAGATTGAAGTTTTGGAAGATGCGGGGCTCAATCGTTCGGTCCTAGTGCGTCCGGATGGTCGTATCAATGTGCCACTGGCTGGAACAATCGTTGCGCGCGGTCGGAGCGTCGAGCAGGTCACAAATGACCTGACACAACGTTTAGCACCCAATTTCGCCTCGTCCCCCAACGTCTTTGTATCCTTAGCAGCCCTCAATGTACCGGTTGCGCCGCTCCCGCCAACGACGATCGATGTATATGTCATCGGCGAAGCTGGATCGCCCGGCAGGCACGCTCCTGTGCGTGGTACAACACTTTTGCAATTCTTCGGCGAGATGGGTGGATTTTCTAGATTCGCTGCCACAAAACGGATAATGCTACGTCGTACAGACAGCGCAGGTAAGGAAACTGTTTACCAGTTTGACTATGATGCGATGTTGGACGGCACAGGAACAGGGGGATCGACGAGGCTGGTCGACGGTGATGTAATTGTAATCCCGCAACGGCGCTTGTTCGAATAACCCCTTAAAAGGGGCAGGGCAGTGAAACTAAAGCTTGGTTTGCAAACAGCGCTGTGTGGTGCTGTTTGTATGTCGGTAAATACAGGCAACCGTGCAATCGCTCAGGGCGTTGAGTTGGATCCCGGCGGGCCGCAAATGACACTCGGCATCGCCCAGCGTTTTGAAACAGGTCGCAACTTAACGCTTGATGTTCCCGAGCAGGGCAATGGATCAATTGCTTCGACAATCCTATCCTTTGGGCTATCGAGTGAAACTCCCATACAGAGCCTGAGCTTGGATGCTGTTACCGCTTTGCGGTTTAGCGATCTGCCAGATCGAGGCAGCGACGTTGATATCGGTGACTCCATCTTTGACTTTGGTTACATTCGAGACGGAGCCAACGCTGGTCTCGACCTTGGCCTCGACTTTTCAAGCTATGATATAGGTCTTTTTCGGTCACTTAATGACTTCATAGATGAAGACGGTGTAGTCGATTTACCCTCTGATTTCGATGATTTAACGGGCGACGGGACTCGCAGAGAGTTACTCTTTTCCTTCCAAATGGACTTTGGGCGTCAGGATTTGGTCAACTATTATTTCCGCATAGACACGCAGAATCTTGACTACGTAGATCAGACAAGTCCGGATCTATTCGATACTGATGTAATTAGCGGCGGTGCGGGCATTGGCTTTATTCTGTCGCCGGTCACAACTGCCACGATTGATATCAGCGCAGAGCGATACGAAGAAGATAACCCGGATCAGACTGACCGGAAAACCAAAGATATTGTTTTTGGGTTGTCTCAGGAAGTCACCGAACGGTTGCGGTTGGACTTCGCGTTAGGGTACGTGGATATCGATGAGCGAGAACTGATTTCCGGCGATGACTCTGCCTCTGGCCTCATCGGAGGATTTGGTGCCGAGTATGATATGCCTAATGGCGCAGTGTTTTTCGATGCTGAAAGCGAGTTGGCGCTGGCTGGGCGCCTTAATTCATTCCGTGTTGGCCGTAGTTTGGAAGTACTGGGCGCTGAGCTCTCGGCTAGCTTGGGCGTTGCACATACCGATGGCGGTAAAACAGAACCGATCGGGTCGTTGACATACTCCAATGAATTTGGAGAAAACGAGCTTCGAATTTTCTTCGACAGGGATGTTGTCATCACAGATGACGAGGTTTTCCGTGATGAATATATTCTTGACGTCGGCTATATCTGGGGCCTCGGTCCATCTTCACGTTTTGGACTCGGTGCAACGCAGATCTTGACCGATTCAACCGAAATCGATCCACGCGTTGATAGGACGGACCTGAACGCCGTATACAGCTACGAGCTAGAGTCTCAATGGGTTATAAATGCGGGCCTAAATTATAGTGTCCGTGATGAAGAGGGGCTTGGCCGAGCCACAAGTCCTTTGGCGTTTTTCCAGATTGGAAGGGAATTCGCCTGGAGGCCATAATCGGTCCATCTTCCTTGTCAATTATCATGCTTCTTTTTTGACACCCCTTTGCTGACTTATACGATAGCTTGTTGATTGTTGGACTTTTAGAAGACATCGCAGATATTATCACACAAGAACCATTTCTCCCAAGGCCCAATAAAAATTTAACAGGTGGCAATATAGATGATCAGCCAATTGGCAAAGCATCACTAGAAACTAACTTGCCGGCAAAAAAATCCGCTCGTAAATACTGGCCGTGCGGTGTTGATAGGAACGCCGCACTCCAAACTCTCCTTCAACTTGGCTCGCATATTCCTTAGCTATAGCGAGTTTGGCTTCACTGTCGGGAATGAGGGTAAAACACTCAAACTGAGGGCCAATAAGAGAATGCGCCAACCTTTCAAGCTGATAGATTTCATTCGCCCACTGATAAGGAATTTCTGCATAATAACCTATCGAAATATCAGTTGCCTCCAGGCGTTCACGAACGTGGTCCCTCACCCAAATATGTTCGCCATGGGCGGCACAGCCGAACGGGGTTTTTGAAAAACGTCGGGCCAACCGACTTAGAAAAGAAAGTTTCCCCCCTGCCCCAAGTGGCAAAAGAACAACCGATCTTTCAGAATTGATCTCACTTAAAAATTTCTGAACAATACCATCTGCGGCCACTTCTCCCAAACCATTCTCTTCAACATCACAATGCACAAAAGAAGTACGCAAGCGTCTCATCGCATTCTCATCTTCGCATCTGCGATGTTCATATTCATCAATGTCGCGCCGTTGGTCTGTTGCACGTGTAATCACTGTGAAAACGGTCCGGGATGGGAATTCAGTACGACTTAAGAAATCAGCCAATGAAAACACCGCGTCGTCGAGATGAGGGGAAACAATCTGGATAGATTTAATATCACGCCGACTCATCCATTCTTGCAGCCGCGCGCCTTCATCGATTACTGGAGTGGTGCGTCCGGAATGTGCTGGTTGCATGAAGGTTTCCTGGGGCTTGCGGTCTGCCACTGGTGCTAAGATAGTGGCTATCTTTTAACTTGGTTATGTAAAGCTATTGAATGGGTAGCAAGGCGCGCATTATGGGAACTGTTGAGTAACAAAAGAATACTGATCTTCGCCTGATTGTGATTCCATAACCTTGCGGCGCAGCGTAGCAATCGTGCGCACCCCGATTACCATTCACCATTACCTACTTTGAACATACTTGATGGAACTCAGCTGTATGACTTTAATCGCCTTCTTATTCTAATCCAGTTATGCTTTACGCATTGCTCCAAGTAAACCGAACTTGCCCATACCAGTGCCTTCGGGAACGAATTCCATCGGCTGCGCAGGTACGCCTTAAAAAATGTCAATTTGTGCCGTGAAGTATAATCTCTTTCCCACGGTTTAAATGTTGTGTAATGAACAATACCTCGCTCTGTTGCATTGGCCCCATAAGGCTGATTTATATGGTATACTTGCATGTTCCAACGATTTGGCAACGGCCCCCAATCCCCCGCTATAGCCACATTCAACGCATCCTGATCTGGAAAAGATAATTTCTGGCTATGTTCTTTTAAAAAACTCAGTGCTTTCTCACTTATTTTTCTCGATCTCCACTCAGGCAAATTTATTAATAAAACTCCGGAATTAAAATAGAGGGCATCATCCCGCACATTTACCTCAGGAAATCTGTCGGCAATGCTACTCTTAAAGGTGCTAGTTGGCCCATCGTTAACCGCCCAAACAGGTAGTCTATCTAGTGGGACCCGCCACAATTGAGAAATGTCATCGTTCACTACTACGTCGCTATCAATATAAAGTACTCTCTCCACATCCTCTGAGAATAATTGAGGGACCTGTAGCCGGATCATGGAAGATTTAGAATAAATTCCAACATTTAGCCCTTGATAATCATCAAGGTCAGCATCTCTCCAGTAAATTTCCGCTGAAGGGTGTGTTCGAGTAAGTATTTCTTTGGAACGAGTCTGGTTCTCCAGGGAGATACCTCCATCGAGGATATGCAATTCAACTGTGCAGTCGCGCGCCAAGTGGTGCAGCGCAGAATGCGCAGCCACGGTCATCGGCATTGCATAACGGTCATCAGCACCCATTAGTATTACTATTTTTTCCATGTAATCTCTTAAGTCTATTCGGCAACAGTCTAAGCTATCTGGTGGATACCATTGCTAAGTTAATGGACCCAGATCCAAACGTCTTCGTTGCGGCTGGGCAATTCTAAGACTCGTTTCGCAAACCCACAATGGCACATCGAGGCCAGCGGGGAAGTCTACACCCTCACAACAAAACCGCTCTAGCTTAACTCAAAATCAACTCTTGGGTGTATTGTTTTGTAACACAACCACCTTATCCTGTCATATTCGCCAACGCGGAAAAATCACGATTCTGAGATTCCCAGATCAAGCACCTCACCGCCCGGCACCCGCTTTGCTGCGGCAATGGAAATAGTTTGCGACATGTGTAGACGCCCCCGCTGGCCCATAGACTTCTCGTGAGCTCATCAAGGCCCAAACGATCCTCACCATCTTGTTTGCCAGGGCCACGCGAACCAGCTGCGGCGGCTTACGTTCGATCAGGGATCCGTTCCCGTTTTAGCTCGAGCACGCCGCACAACGACGCTGTTGGCGCCGATTATCAATAGTCGTCTGAGCGAACGTTCTTCCATCATTTTTGTCGCCCCGAGGCGCTGTTTAACCCCTGTTGAATGCTGCCTTGGAGCCAGGCGGCGAAATCCCGACCACAACGGAGCGGTTCCGGCGGCGAGGCGAGGGCCATTAGCGCAGATGCGATGAGCTGGCCAATTCTAGGCACCGTAATAAGGTGGTGCGCCATTAAGTTCGACTGCGCGCGGTGAGCGATCTCAACATCCAACTCTATGATCTGACATTCCAACTGGGTTAGCATGCCGATCAGTGTTTCAAGGTAATCCCGAGCCACATCCGGGATCGCGCCATCGCCAGAGTCCACCAAAGCAACCAGCTTAAGAATATTAGCGGCTCCCAGCGGTGCCTGTGGGGTCATCTACGCCTTAAGGACCGTTAATTCGATAAAGGTGCCAACTGTCTATCCTAATTGCGTGCAAAATTCAGTACTTTTGCATGTTACATTTGTTGTCTCACAAAAAAGTAATTACTCTTGATAAGTATCCCTTATCATGGTTATTTGAAATTTGCCGCGAAGCAGTGCAGAATGTGCCCCATGAAGCCCCCTGCGCCCTATCTCCCAGCCGTCTCCCCTGCCCTGTCTCAGGCGGATCAGGACGCCCTGACCGATCTTTATGTCCGCGGCACGCCCGCCAATACATTGCGGGCTTATGAGCGCGACCTGCTCTATGTGACCGCGTGGAAAACAGCGCGCTTTGGGACGGCGCTAGACTGGCCGGAAAGTGAGGCCACGGCGCTGGCGTTCATTCTCGATCACGCCCGTGATCTGAATGATGCACTAGAAACGGATGTGGCGCGCGAAACTGCAGAAGCGCTGACCGCTCAGGGGTTGCGCAAGTCCCTCACCTGCCCGGCCCCGTCAACGCTGGATCGGCGCATCGCCTCCTGGTTGGCGTTTCACCGGATGAAGAACCTCACCAGCCCATTTGACGCGCCTCAGGTGAAACAGGCCCGCGCCAAGGCGCGCCGCGCGGCCGCCCGGCCCATTGCCCCGAAGTCACAGCACCCGATCACCCGCGATATTCTCGAACAGCTGCTGGGCACCTGCCGGGTAAAGCGCCGGGATTGTCGCGACCGGGCGATTTTGATGCTGGGCTGGGCCAGTGGTGGGCGCCGGCGCTCCGAGATCACCGGGTTGATGTGCGAGGATGTCAGCCTCAAGGAGTTTGAAAAGACCGGCGTGGTCTGGATTTCCCTGCTGGAGACCAAGACCACAACTAAGGGCGAGACGCCCCGGCTGGTGCTCAAAAGCCGCGCGGCCCAGGCGCTAGTGCATTGGATCGAGGTGGGCGAGATCAAAGATGGCCCCCTCTTTCGCCCCGTCTCGAAAGCGGATCGAGTGTTGAAGCGCCGCCTCTCCCCGGATGCTATCTATCAGATCGTCAAACACCGGCTGAAACTGGCGGGTCTTCCGCAGGATTTTGCCTCGCCACACGGGTTGCGCTCGGGCTTCCTGACCCAGGCCGCACTCGACGGCGCCCCAATCCAGGCCGCCATGCGTCTCTCCCTGCACCGCTCCCTGGCTCAGGCGCAGAAATACTACGATGACGTCGATATCGCAGAGAATCCAGCTACAGATCTGTTGGGGTGAACGCGACGATAACCGCAAACCACATTCATTTGGAAAAGCTGCTACGATCTGAAATTGTCAAACTCGGCATTCTCGCTCCAGCGCGCCTCAGCCAGTTGGTGACGCACTCCATGATTTGTTTCGGATGCAGGAATGGAGAGTGTGTGTTTCAGCTTTCCCCTAAAGTAACACAACCACGATCCCTCTGAACCGGGAGCCAACTTTCCAGGCCTACATCGCAGGATGTTTCGCGTGCGAAACATCAGCCGGCCTGAGATTTCAGCCACAACTTCAGTCGATCTATGAATTTGGCATCTAGGTCAGGACCGCTCAACACCAGTTTCTGCCCTTGTTCCGTCTGCTGAACTCGGATGCCACCCACTATCTCATCTGGCTCTGCATCGTTCACCGAGACAGGTTTCCGAGGGAACTTATCACGCCCGTCTCTGGCAATCAGATCAGCGAGCACTCTTGCTTCGGCATCCGCATTTTTGGAGGGATTATTTCTCAAATTCTGGGCAATACGATCACCCAGCTTCAAATCTTCCTTAAGAGCTTTTGACAGCGCCAATCCCAACCGTTCGGGTATTGCCGCAGCAAATCGCAGGTCTGCATCAAGCGCGTGGTAGATTACAATAAAAGACCCAATTTTTGATCTTTTGGCACGGCTGGCGCTTGAGAATAACCCGCGCAGAGCCGAGGCCTCGTCTGGATAAACCCCCTGCTCGGCCGCACGCGCCGCAATACGGGCCCGCTCGTAGTAGCTGAGCCCAACACGGATCTCATTCTCCTCAACCATCGACAGATAAGCGTCTGAGGCGTTCTCGGGACGTCTGAGCAACGCCTGAACAGTCGCAAAACGCTCATCACCCGTTTCCGCATACAGCGCCTTCAGCGCGGTCAGGCGGCGCCAGCCAGAGATCAGGCCAAACCGATCCTCGGCCAGCTTAACCACCTCGATCGGGGTTTGCTGGCCGCGGGCGCGCAGGCTTTCCACCAGTGCCGACATTTCCTCCCCGTCCACCACGATCCGGTCGCGCACCAGATATGTTTCCTCGATGGCGGTCAGCGGTATTTGCTGTACCAACCGCCCTTCTGCGCGGGCTGTGCGTATCTCAGAGCTCAGGTCGTCCACGGCGGCCTGCAGTGCCGTGTCGCCAGCAACCTGCGCAATCGGCGGCGCAGAGAGCACTGGTGGGAACATGGATTTTGTTTCGAGTGTCGCACCCGCTGCCTCTTCAGGCAGATAGTCGGCACGGGCGGGGCTCAGCCGTTTACGTTTTGCCATGTCAAATCCTCCTCATCTGCCCGTGATAGCCTCTGTTCTGCTCCACCCCGTTACTGCAACGTACGGTGCACCGCGTGGTTTGCAGAGCCACAGAAAGCGTTTCGCGCGCGATACATCGCCGGGCAGGGGGCTCATACCGCCACCTCGGGCTGATGCTCGGCCTGCAACGCCAGCTCCTCACGCCGCCAGACGCCCAGCACCAGCCGCTTGAAGGCAGCATAGGTCTCATCAAAGGTTTCGCGCCCGCGGGCATATGTCTCGCGGTTGAAATCGCGGTAATCGGCCTCATAGATGCCGTTCACCTGTTCCCCGGCCTGACCGATTAGCGCGGTGAATTCCTGCCGGTGAGGCGACAGGGCGCTGCCCAGATAAGATTGCATCAACCCGGCCAGTTCCGCTTGTTGCGTGCCGTCATAGCGGGTGATGACCGTGCGCACCGCATCCCATTCAAACGCCATCTCATCGCGGCCAAGCGCGCGGGCAGCCATGTTTTCGCCCTCCTCGATCGATTGGAAGGTCGAATGGAGCATGTCGAAGAATCGTCCTGTTGAATCGAATTCTAGGAACGAAGCGCCCATAGGCACCAGCAGAATATCAGCCGCAGCCAAGCCGTTGATCGTCAGATAACCAAGCGCGGGAGGGGTATCGATGAAGATCAGATCATAATCATCCAGAATACCATCTGCCTCCAGTGTTTCGGTCAGTGCATCCCACAGTTTCCAACCCCGGGCTTGCATCCGCCAGACTGGGATCTGGAATTCGGCCCAATAGAGGTTCAGCTGTGCCCCGATCAGATCTATATTGGGCCAGTGGGTTTTCTGGATCAGGCTGCTTGCGCGGGTGTCCAGCGCCTCCATCAGGGTATCATCGATAGGGTGTGGGGGCTCGCCCCGATCCAGCCGTCCCTGATTTTCGCGACGCAGGTACCCGGCATAGTGGCGGGCCAGTAGGGGAAACACGGTTTGCCATTCATCCGTGACCTTGCCGCCAAAGATAGATGTCATTGATCCCTGACTATCCAGATCGATCACCAGCACCTTGTAGCCGTCCAGGGCTGCCGACATGGCTAGATGTGCGCAAGTCGAGGTTTTGCCAACGCCACCTTTGAAATTGGCGACAGACACCAGCTTGGCGGGCAATCCGTCGGGTCGATAAGGGCGATACTCTTTGGCCTTTGATCCTTCTGACGCAAAATGAGTGCGGAGCCGCAGCACTTCATCCAGGGTAAACCATTTGGCTCCACCTTCAGATTCCGATCGGCCCTGTGGCAAATCCGGGTTGGCCTTTAGGACTCGGCGAAAATGGGGTGCGGCAACCGGGATCAGATAGCGAGTGATTTCCCAAGTGGAAAACAAACGCAGTTGTCGCGCCTCTCCATCTTCGAGACCTCGGCCTGCAAGATCTTCGCGCCCCTGAGTGCAGGCACTCGCAATGGCCGCAAAACTGGCTGTAGTAGAGGGGCTCCCCAGCTCTGCAAGAGCGGTGTCTGGATCAATGTTGAAATAGGGTGGAAGCCTGTCTTTCGAAGATATTGCCATGTGTCTTTTGCTCGATGTGCTGTGTTTTTACGATTGTAACACAAAACATAGCATATGGAAGAACTACTGGCATCAACCGATATTTTCTAAGCAAATCAAAGGATTGTATTTATGGAAAATGGCTGGTTTTGAAGAGGCCCAAATTTTTTTAGTTAAAATATGGTTATTTATTAGTTACAGATTATAAGCTTTCTTCATAAAGCCTTGAAAAATAATATATTTATTGCTCCTCTTCGTATCCAAGTGAATCTGATCCCACGATCAAGTGACTCTGATCCCACGTTAGACCGACTCTGATCCCACGATCTGGCGCTTTACCCGGCCTGTGGATAACTTTAGGGTAAGCGTCAATAAAACCACGAAAAAAGATTCGGGCAGGTCAGGGGCAGAGGTATGAGCTGGAGCACTTCAGTTCTGATTGATTTTTCATGAGTCGGAATGTGCCCGCTGGCGCGGGAGGGTTGATGCCGGACCGGTATCCGACCGCGGATTTTTTTGTCTGCGATATCTTCGATGCGCTGCCCAAAACGGACATGGGATCGATGGAACATCCAATGTTCTCGCTCTCCACGCGCCCGGATCGACGCATCCTGAACTATGAGCATAACGGGGTGGAAATCACCGTCACGCCGTCTGTTCGGGGGCTGGCGACGATCCACGATAAGGATATCCTGATTTTCTGTATCAGCCAGCTGATGGCGGCGATCAACGCGGGCAGGGCAGTCAGCCATGTCGTGCATCTGAAAGCACATGACCTGCTGGTGGCAACCAACCGGGAAACCAGCGGTGACGGCTACAAACGGTTGCGCGAGGCGTTCGAGCGCCTCGCAGGCACGCGCATCACCACCAACATGGTGACCGGCGGGGTTGAGACAACCACAGGGTTCGGCCTGATCGAAAGCTGGGAGATCGTGCGTCACACGCGGGCAGGGAGGATGGTTAGCGTTTCGGTCAAATTGTCGGATTGGCTGTTTCGGGCGGTGTTGGCCAAATCGGTCCTGACACTCAGCCGCGATTACTTCCGCCTACGCAAACCGCTGGAGCGGCGGATCTATGAACTTGCGCGGAAACATTGCGGACGGCAGCCTGAATGGCGGGTTTCGGTCGAGACGTTGTTGAAGAAGTCGGGATCGGCTTCACCGCGCCGGGTGTTCCGTAAGATGGTGCGGGATATGATCGCCGCCGATCACTTGCCAGACTATTCAATGAGTGAGGAAGAGGGGGACATCATTCGCTTCTCTCGTCGGGATGAATTACTCGAGGGGGCAGTCGCACTCGCCCTATCCTCAAGCGTCTTCGAGCAAGCCCGAGATATCGCGCCTGGGTGGGATATTTATGCGCTTGAGGCTGATTGGAGGGTCTATTGGGCGGCTTCAGGTAGGCGCGCCCTTAGGTCTCCGGACAAGGCTTTCTTGGGGTATGTACGGGCACGCGTGAAAGCTGGTGATCAGGGCTGAAATTCTGAGAGTGCGGAGTGGTGTGACTGCACCAAGGAGCTATTTGACAGCAGTGCCAAAAGTAAGAAAGCCGAACCTGTTCCTACATAAACAAGCGGGGCAGCTGGTGCACTGTATCCAGCGAGAAGTGCCGCAGATGCGGCCAGCAGGCCAGATACTATTCCCATAGTAAGTACCGCTATCAGCATCATCCCAGCCTTTGGCCTAACATTTTGCGCAGACAAAAGAGGAGAAAGAACGAAACTACCAGAAGCTATTTTTGGACCCAGGTGATTCAGCATACCGGTGCCAATGTTGCTAAACGGTTTGCAAGTATTCGCCGGTACTTGGCGCGCGCGCCGTTAGGGGATGTTGGCTGCCTGATGTATGAGGAAAGAACCAAGGGCTGTTTATAGATTCGAGTAGACGTGCCAATAGCGATTAATGAGCTGATAAAAAGCCAAAATAGCTGAGATTGTTGTCGCTTGCGCAACAACCAATCAAATTTTGTTGTAAATGTGGCGAAACTTGACCGACTATATGATTGGACTGTGCTAGCAATTATCTAGTTTACGAGTTTTATGTTGGTGAAAGGCCCAGACATGAAAAAGATCTTGGCGGCCATGCTGCTCAGCGCAGGTATGGCAACAGGCGCACAAGCAGTGACAGTTAGTTTTACCGGCGGATCAGGCGGGGACGCAGTGATCAGCGGCAAGACTGCGGAATTCAATGTTGGCGGCGTCTCGGGTGATATTGAAGCGTTCTCCACTTACAATGATTCAAATACCTCTGTGATCAGCACGTATTGGGACGCAGGCCTTGGGGTGCATAATGGCCCGAGGGACGTAGCTGGCGGTAGCCTCGCGCATGGGCACCAGATTGATGGCACCAATTACAGTGATTGGCTGACATTCAGATTTGATACAGCGGTTGAGCTTGTGTCTGTCACGCTGGGCTACCTGAGCCCGCAAGCGCCATATAACGACAACGCTCATATCCGTTTGAATGGCGGAGCTTGGGTGGAAACGACCAGCGCCCTCAACGCATTTGGCAATGTGCTTGTGAATTCGTTCTCGGTACGCGCCTTCGGCGAAGACGATGAATTTGTTGTCAGCGGTTTCACGGTCGCCGCAATTCCGCTACCAGCCTCGTCTTTGTTGCTGCTCGGTGGTCTGGCAGGGTTCGGACTGATGCGGCGGCGTAAGAGCAAGGCTTCTTTCGCGTAAACCTGATCGCAAACATACATAATTCTTCAAAGCCGGTTGCGAGATGTGATCGGCTTTGTTGTTTTTCGAGGAGCAAAGTAGCCTACATGGATGTTCCCGCTTTTCTACCAATCGAATTTGTTTTTGGATACTGTTCCGAACATGATCTCATGACCATCACATGTTCGCAAAAGATGCAGACAACGGGGTGACTTCGCAGTAATTTGTCTGTGGCTGTTTTATTGAGTTTTACGGTGTTCAAAACGCGCTATGGCGATATCAGACAACACACCACATTTATCTGATGCAAACCGCCCCTTCTGGAGTGCGTCTTCCCTATGGGGAATAGGCCTGCTGTTGATCATGATCATCGGCGCCGCTTTGTTCTTCTGGGATGGAATCGAAGAGTTGTTGCAGGCCTGGCAGCTGCCCGAATACAGCCATGGACCACTCATCCCGGTTCTTTCGGCCTTCTTGTTCCTGCGCGAACTCAGACCTGTTCCCCCCAACTATGGCCCAGTGCCAGACCGCTGGCCGGGTGTTGTCGTATTGATCTTTGCTTTAGCTCTGGGCGCGATGGGACGGCTGCTGGGGATTGGTGATCTTGCCGCTTATGGGCTGATCTTATGGGTGGCGGCCGTATTGCTGATCAGCTTTGGCTGGCATACTGGGCGGCAGTTCTGGCCGTCGGTTCTGCACCTTGTCTATATGCTGCCTTTGCCCGGCGCGCTTTATTATGGCGTGTCGACCTGGCTGCAGCTCATCTCGTCTGAGCTTGGGGTGTTCTTTCTCGATCTGTTACGTGTACCGGTTTTCCTGGATGGCAATATCATTGACTTGGGTGTTTATCGCCTGCACGTGGCCGAGGCATGCTCGGGCTTGCGCTACCTTTTCCCGATCCTAAGCTTTTCTTACATTTTCGCTGTCCTTTATCAGGGGCCGAAATGGCATAAGGCGGCGCTGCTGCTTTCAGCCGTGCCCATTACCGTGCTGATGAATTCGGTGCGCATTGCTGTGGCCGGTTTCATCGTGAATTCCTACGGGCTGGAATATGTTGTCGGATTTTCGCATTTCTTCGAAGGTTGGGTGATCTTTATCATCTGTGTGTTTATCCTCTTTGCATTGGCCTGGCTGCTAGCACATCTGCGCCGGGACAAGGTGTCATTGGTCGAGGCGCTGGATCTCGAAACCGACGGACTGTGGCAGCAGGTTGGGCGCATCCAACTGATTCAGCCGTCGCGGGCTTTGATCACGGCTACAGCATTGGTGGTGGTTCTGACTGGTATCTGGCAGGTGGTCCCGCCCCGTGAGGTGCAGATTGTCGACCGCGATCCCTTTGTACTTTTCCCGTCGCAACTTGGGGACTGGCAGGCCAGTGCACCCAAAGCACTGCCCCCGGATGTCGAGCGCATTCTGGCTGCCGATGATTATCATTCGGTCACGCTGGAACGCGTAGGTGAGGCTGCGCCAGTGGACCTTTTCATGGCATGGTATAAGGACCAGAATACCGGAGGCGTGCATTCACCCGAGGTCTGCCTGCCCGGTGCCGGCTGGGAAATCGCCTGGCTTGAACAGGTGGATGTTTCGGCAAATGGGCAAAGCTTTCCCGTAAACCGCGCCATCATCCAGAAGGGTGTGGAGCGCATGTTGGTCTATTACTGGTATGAGCAACAGGGAACACGTGTTGCTTTGGCGTTTCAGGCGAAGCTGCAGCTCTTAAAGGGCAAGGTCAGCAACGGTCGGGGAGATAGTGCACTTGTTCGTCTGATTACAACAATCGGTCCGGATGAGAATGAAGAAAGCGCCGAGGCCCGGTTGCACCAAAGCTTGTCGGAAGTTGTCGGACCTCTTGAGCGTTTTGTACCGGGGATTTGATGGCGGAAGCTTGAGTGTGGTACTTGCACTGGCATTCAATGCCCGTCACAAAAGCGCCCAAAATGTATGAGTAGGTTTCTCTATTGGGCTCAAACACTAATCAGTTCCTCACTGACGGCGGACACTCCGGATGAGAGCGGTATTCAACAACGTTTCTGGAACGCATTTAAAAGCGCGTTTCATACGAAGTTCGTTCTGGGCATTTTCAAGTCATTTTTTTCTCCAGTTCATTCGCTTAGGGACCAACCTTATCCTGACACGCTTGTTGTTCCCGGAAGCGTTTGGTCTGATGTCGCTGATCTCTGTTATTCTGATTGGCCTCGCGATGTTTTCGGATGTCGGTATTAGCCCATCTATTCAACAAAGTGCACGAGGTGATGAACGCGATTTTTTGAACACAGCATGGACGATACAGGTTATTCGCGGAATAGGGTTGTGGGTGTTTGCATGTTTGATCGCCTATCCTGTGGGCTTGTTCTATGACGAGGCAATTCTGACCCAGCTGCTGCCTGTTGCTGCCCTGATACTCATCATTGATGGTTTCATTCCAACGCGTACACATACGGCTAACCGACATCTGCGTATAGGAAAACTAACGACCCTAGAGGTTATCGCGAGTTTTTTGGGAAGCGCTCTCCTCATTATACTTACTTATTTTTGGCCATCAGTTTGGGCGCTTGCGATTGGGGGAACATTCTCCAGCCTAATAAAGCTATGTCTGGTGCACTTTTCCCTGGAAGGGGAGAAAAACTACTTCAGGTGGGATAAAACGGCTGTTGAGGAACTCATACATTTTGGGAAATGGGTGTTTTTAAGCACGATTTTCGGCTTTATCGCTAGCCAGGGAGATCGCGCTCTTTTGGGTAAGTACTTAAGCTTGGAACAGCTTGGAATATTCAGTATAGGATATTTTTTTGCGACAGCCCTGCAGACATTAGGTAATGTAACTGCTCATAAAGTTCTCATTCCACTGTATCGAGAAAAGCCCCCAGCCGTTTCGAGAAAAAATTTCAAAGATCTCCAGAAAATGCGCTTTATTTTTACAGGCGTACTTTTCTTTCCAGCGGTTTTCCTAATTTGGGCTGGGCCAGAAATTATTAGGATTTTATATGATCAGAGGTATTACGCCAGCGGTGGTATTATCGTTTTGTTGTCATTTACTGGTTTAATTCAGATCATTGGAAATACATACAGTCATATTGCTCTCGCCACCGGCGACTCTAGATCTTTTTTTTACTTCTCAGGTTTCAGAGCTCTTGTACAATTTCTGTTTTTTTGGCTTGGCTTAAGCCTATTTGGGTTAGTAGGCGCCATCGTGTGTCAGGGAGTAGCTTATATTTTGGTGTACTTTATGCTTTCATGGCTGGCCAGGAAGCATCAGGCATGGGATCCGGTGCATGACTTAACCTATTTTTTTATGGGTGCTGTATTTGGGGGAGCATTGGTATATTTTAACAAAGACGCAATTGCGGTCCTAAACACATTCTGATCCGTTAGCTCTGAAAACCTCGCGCTTCAATAGAGAGATTGCCAGCCACTCTGAATGGGTAGATGAATGCATAAGAGGTTTGTATAATGAGCAGCCACCTGCTGGTGATTTCATCAACGCCCTCAAATTCACGGGGGAAACAGATTCTTCTAGACAAAAAATTTGTTGAAGGCATGCGATATTACGCATCTGCGTGGGAAGGACCGGTCACTTGTCTTCTTCCCAAAACGGATCAGGCCTCTGTATTTTCGGAAGCGTATTTTCCCGAGACACTCCCGTTCTCCATTCGCCAACGCGATTGCGAGTCCCCCATAAGTGAGAAGGATTTGACAGATGTTGATCTCATACTGGCCGGCGGAGATGATCACGAATGTCTGGGCCTTGTTCCCATTGCACGCAACCTCGGGCAGAAGATCGTGTATATTATTGAAAATATCCCCGAGACGCGCCGTAAAATCACAATGCTAAACCCCTCATTATCACGTGCTAAGAAATGGCGCAGCCTCGTATGGCAACACAAAACTGAACGTCAGCGCCGCCGGGCATTTTCCCAAGCAGATGGCTTGCAGGCTAACGGATACCCCGCTTGGAAGCTTTATGCAGGCATCAACAAAAATCCTATTTTATATTTGGATAGCCGGATCAAGGCCGACGCTTTGGCAACGCGCGAAGACATGGTGCTTCGCCAAAAAAGGCTACTGAGTGATACCCCTCTTCAACTTATACATTCCGGCAGATTGGAGCCTTTGAAAGGGTCATATGATTTACTTGCGATTGCACGCGCATTGAATATCCTAGGTGTTGCGTTTGATCTGCATATTTTTGGATCGGGTAGTCTGGAAGAAAAAATGCGATTGGAAGCTGAAGCCAGTGGTTTGTCGGGCCAGCTCTACTTTCATGGAGCTGTGGATTTTGAAACGGAACTCATGCCTTACGGTGCAAAAAACGGCGATTTGTTTCTCTGTTGCCATTTGCAGGCGGATCCATCTTGCACATATCTCGAGAATTTCGGATGTGGTATCCCGGTCATTGGGTATAATAACAAGATGTGGGCGGCTTTGTGCGAGGCTTCTCAGGCTGGGTGGGTGACGCCAAGCGGTAATCCACAGGCCTTGGCCGATGCTATTCTTAAACTTGCAATGAACCGTAGGGATATCATAGACGCTAGTCTCAACGCCCGTCATTTCGCCGATAAACATCTCTTTGAAGATGTATTCGATCAACGGATGATGCATCTAAAAACCTGCCTGACATCAGCATCTCCCTAATCAGGGCTAAATGCGGGTTGATCACGACAATCTCTTATCTAAGGGACATGCCGGTGGCAGGCACAGTCGGACTTATTGTTGTGGCACCCCGGTTGGAGGATAGCGTGTCACCACATTCCAGACCGCCTCTTGCATCGCACGCGCCGCATTCGGGCCTGGGTCTTTGGCAGGAGTGCCATCGGCCCGGAGCAACGTATGAGGCAATCCGACTGGCGAGCGCTGGTAAAGAACAGCATAATGGGTCAACGCGACCAGATATGCACCGTAGTCATTGAAATGAATATCGTCTTTAAACAGATCATTGGAGGCAGAGATCGGACCGATACCGCCTTGGGTATCTATTTCTTGTGCAAAATGTTTCATCACCTGCCCGGCGGGAATGACATAGATCGGATGAGGCATGTCCTCATATGCCAGAGCCCGGCGGAGCAGCTCCTTTTCCCAATAGCGTTCAAGGTCAATATCTAAGCGGTTGAGCCAACCCTGTTTGTCATCCAGGCCGTGCCAGGTCTCGTATAGATAAACGCGCATCTCCGGATTGCCTTCCCAGCCGGCTTGGGCCCAGAGATGCAGATAATTACCGCTGTCGAAATATTTGATTGCATCGCGCAGCCCAATCATTTCAGTGACTACAAACGAGTCATATTCTCCTGATGCTATGGCTTCATGGGCATCACGATAACGAGGGTGACTATTTTCAATCTCAAAGCCTTTGATCTCTTCATCCGGGTCCCAGTGAGCTTTGAGTGGCGCGCCCCAGCCAAGCTGACTTTCATAACTGTGGTGCTCACCTGCAAGCTGTTTCAACATTGCAGGCATGTCTCTCCCAACAAGACTGTGTCCGAGGTGAAATACGTTCTGCTTATCAGAGGAAATTTGTGCGGGATCGGCATAGAGTTCCATGAACTCGGCAGGATCCAGTTCGACAGAGGAGTTGTACTTATATAACCCGATACCTGAGGCGATTAATGTGAGGAGGGCAGGCGGCCAATAGCGGCTAAACTTTAAGGGCATAACATTACATCAAGTTAAAGTAAGTCGAACATATCATATAATACTTACCGTTGATATATTAATATCTTATCAGATAATGGCGATGCTATTTAACAGGTGACGGACTTCAGATGCCGCCGAACAAAAAAAGACTACTCATCTATGCGCCCGTCCCACTGTTTCGAAGAGACAAAGGATTTCTGTTAGAGGATCAGGCCTGCAACGGGTTACGCCTATGGGCAGAAAACTTTGATCATGTTTCGGTGTTGATGCCTGTAGATCCAGGTGTTGTTCCGCCGAATTGGTGTCCAATTGAAGATGTAGGCCCGGCGCTTGATCGTATCGATATAATACCTTTACCGATGGCATATCGCCCGGATCAATTCCTGAAGGCATTTAGGGCAACGCGCCAGATCATAAGAGACCAGATTCAGAAAGCAGATTATTTGTCTTTTTCAATAGGTGGACTGTTCGGAGACTGGGGGTCGGTCGCCTGTTATGAAGCTTATAAAATGGGGCGCCGGTTTGCGGTTTGGACGGATAGAGTGGAATCCGAAGTTGTCAGGCGCACCATGCATGTAGGGCCCTTAAGACGGCGCATTAGGGCTAGGCTGACATATCTTCCGATGGCATGGCTTGAACGGTTTTTGATCAGAAGGGCTGCGTTGGGGTTGTTCCATGGCCGCGAAACGTATGAGACCTACGCTCCGTTTTGCCAAAATCCGCATATTGTTCATGACATACATATTAAGAAATCCGAGCATATTGATCCCGAAGCCCTGCAGGACAAAGCAGACCGTGCAGGTGCTGGGCCGCTGAAGATCATCTATGCAGGACGTGCGGATCCCATGAAAGGAGGCCTGGATTGGATACAGGTTCTGCAAGGGTTGTCCGGCAGAGACGTTAATTTTGAGGCCATCTGGCTGGGGGATGGGCCGGATTTACCTGAGATGAAGTGTATAGTTGCTGAGGAGGGATTTGAAGATCGAGTTGTATTTCCGGGCTTCGTGAAAGAGCGTTCGGATCTCCTCCAAGAATTGCGGGAAGCCACTGTTTTTCTATTTTGTCACAAAACGCCGGAATCGCCACGCTGCCTGATTGAAGCGCTGGTTTCAGGGACGCCAATCGTCGGATATGATGGCGCATTTGCCCGAGATCTCATTTCTGAACAGCATGGAGGGCATCTCGTTGAGCTCAACGATACCGAAGCCTTGGTCGATTTCTTATGTAAGCTGAACGCTGAGCGAGATGCGCTCGGCCAGCTTATAAAACGTGCAGCGCTTAGTGGTGACAAGTTCGATGATGAAGAAGTTTTCAGACATAGAAGCGAAATCATATACCAAAATCTATCATGATGGCCTAGCTCTCTGGGGATACCACAGTCATAAGTCGACCGTGGCTTCGGGCCAGTATACCTTGTAACCTCTCATAGTTGCGTGGAAATGCTTGGAACGTTCTCGCGTTCAATTGAAATACGATCTCTACATCCTCAAACTCGATCATCTCAGCGGTCAGTGGATGTAGCGCTTTATAAGCGCTCTCCTTGGCGCAGAAGATCAGCTTCGCCAGATATCCACGTTCTTTTGCCAACTGAGTGTTGAGCCAAACCCGCTCGGACGGGGTGCAAACTACTTCTTCTAAATCAGGATCAAGGGGGGTGTCGTGCTCGACGTCGATACTGATGCTGCGGATCGAATGGTTTTGCGCAGCGACTGCGATACAGACATCATCGCAATGGGCGATAGAGCCTGTCAGGCCATCAGGCCAAACTGGGCTGCGATCCGGGGCCATTGGGACTGCAGTTTGAGCGTGACCAATCTCTGCCATGGCTTGGCGGGCGGCTATGCGCCCCGCTGTGAATTCCAATCTGCGCTTTGGAACTGAACGATCCATAGCAGAGGCTTCTTCGGGAAATAAAACGCCCTCGGGCGCTTTGGGGTTGGTGACCCCGATCCCGATATCGGGACCGAGCACGTCACGTAATTCCGTGAGGATCAGATCAAGCTCTGTCATGCTCGCTTTTGACGTCGGGCGCGCATCTCACGCCGACGCGACATGGCATCGCTGCGTTTTGCCGCCTTGTCGGATTGAGCAGATTTCTCTGTTGTCGGGGGGGGCTCTGTCGCTGAACCCATACCAGCTACAACCCCTGTTTTTTCTTCGATCTTGGCAGCCAGAACGCCCAAGACCGGGAACCGGAAGATATCCGTAATGCTGAGGCCCTGAACGTTCAGCTCTTTTCTGATTTCACGATGCGCCTGCACGGCCAGTAGTGAATGGCCGCCAAGATCAAAGAAATTGTCGCGTGGGCTGATATCCTGAACGCCAAGAATCCGAGACCATATTGCGGCAACCTGTCGAACAGCTGTTCCATCCGATGCAGCTGTGGGCGTGGGGTCAGCCGTCTGAGACTGCGTGGTTGGAGCGACCTTGCGTGGCAAAGGAGCCGGCAGCGCCTTTCGATCAATCTTCTTGTTGGGCGTCAGTGGAAAGCTGTCCAGAGTGACGAAATGCGCGGGGATCATGAACTCGGGCAACTGCCCGGTCAGGGTATCCCGCAATGCCCGTTCATTCAGATCACCATCCGCGATCAGATACCCCACCAGTTGGGTCAACCCCGGGGTATCTTCGCGGGCCAGAACCACGGATTGGCGAATACTCGGCTGAGCATCAAGTAAACTCTCGATCTCGCCCAGTTCAATCCTATAGCCGCGCAGTTTGACCTGATGATCTGCCCGACCCAGGAAATCAAGCCGCCCGTCCGGACGCCAACGCGCCAGATCACCGGTCCGGTACATCCGAGCATCAGGTTGGTCACGGAATGGATCAGGCACAAAACGTTCGGCTGTCAGATCTTCACGTTTCCAGTACCCACGGGCGACACCCGCCCCGCTAATATAGAGCTCACCCGCAACACCAATGGGTGTCGGGTTTTGATCCTCATCCAGAACATAGACCTGAGTATTGGCAATTGGTCGACCTATATTGACGGTACCTCCCACTGATGCAGCGGTTTCGGTCGTCGACCAGATGGTGGTTTCTGTTGGCCCGTACATATTCTCAATACGTGCCGAGGTGATACCGGCCAATTCCGATACCAATGCGCCAGGCAGAGCCTCGCCCCCGATCATAATGTACTTGAGATGCGACAGCGCCTGACGGGCTTCGTCATTCATCACCAGCATCTGCGCCATGCTGGGAGTACACTGCATATGCGTAACCTTGTGGCGATGAATTTGTGCCGCGATCGAAAAATCATCCTCGGGTGGTTCGGTATCCTGATTGGACAGGCGCAGAACCTCGGCCAGAGGTTTGAGCCCCTCGAGCACCTGATCCACCGGGATGCCATAGTCGATCAGACAGGCAATCTCATCCACGCCAATTTGCTTAAGCTCTTCGACGCGCGTCAGGCAGTCTTCGACCGTGCCAAAAAGACCGGAGTCTTCGAAATACCGCAGGAAGGCGAAATCAAGAATGCCCTCAAGCTCTTCTTCTTCAAGTGAGCCCAGGTCCAGTTCGAACGCATTGCTGACGCCCTCGGGTTTCTTGAAGGCGGGGAAGGCCCAGGCATATTGTTTGATCAATCCTGCAGCGGAGCGCAAGTAATCCTTCATCGGTTCGCGCGCCACTTCGCGTACCTCTTCACGATCAGCGCCGACGAATGTATGCAACATCAGGGTGACAGTGTGGTCCTTCGGGTCATGGCCTGCTTCGCGCAATGCGCTGTGATAGAGTCCGATTTTTTCTGCCACTTCATCGACGCTTTGTCCCAGAAGGTGGGTCAGGACATTCGCGCCGATGGCGCCGGCCTCTTTCCAGGTTGCCGGGTTGCCTGCGGTTGTGACCCAAACCGGAAGCGTCTTTGAGACGGGGCGGGGCTGAGTAACGACGGCGTGCATTTCCCCGGACTTCTTTGGAAACTCTACAGGTTTCCCCTTCCAGAGTTTACGCAGGATATCGATCGATTGCAGCATGGCAGGTTTGTTGTCCGGCGGGGTGTTTTCCGGGCGCAGAACGAAATCATCAGGCTGCCAGCCGGAAGCAATAGCCAGGGCGGCGCGCCCATTGGTCAGGTTGTCGATGATGGCCCATTCCTCGGCAATCCGAGCGGGGTGATGAAGGGGCGCGACACAGGAGCCCGCACGCACCGATAAGTTTTCGGTAACGGCCGCGACGGCCGCGCCGGTGACCGATGGGTTCGGATAGGGCCCGCCAAAAGCATGGAAGTGACGCTCGGGCGTCCAGACGGCGCAGAATCCGTGCTTGTCTGCGAATTTTGCCCCTTCCAGCAGGGATTTGTATTTGTCACGGCCGACGCCGTCATCATTGCCCCAGTAATAGAGGCTGAACTCCATGCCGCGTCTGGTGCTTCCATGTGCCGGGGTGCTGTCGCCAGCAACAAGGGCGCGATTGTCATCATCGCTTAGGACAACCTTGAATCCGCGCGCCAGTGTCCAGAACAACTCCAGCACGGAAATATCAAATGACAGGCTGGTAACCGCCATCCAGACACCTGCCGCATCATGCGAAATACGCCCATCCATACCGGTGAAGAAGTTCGATACATTGCGATGCTCGATCATCACGCCCTTGGGCCGCCCGGTCGAGCCAGACGTATAAATCACATAAGCCAGATCATCTGCTGTCACGTTGCTGCCAGGGTTGCTGTCAGCCGCAGCAGACAGGCGCGGATCTGCATCGATTGACAGTATCTGCGCCCCAGATTCCGGCAGATTCCGGGCCGGATCGGTCTCGGTAATGACAACGGGTGCGGCGCTATCCTGAAGATACAGCGCGGTGCGGTCCGCCGGGTAAGAGGGGTCCATCGGCACATAAGCACCGCCAGCTTTGAGAATGCCCAAGGCGGCAATCACAAGCTGCGGCGAGCGTTTGACATGCAGCCCGACCAAAGTACCTGGGCCAACCCCCATGTCCTGCAGAACATGCGCAACCCGGTTGGCCGCCCGGTTCAAGGCGTCGTAGCTAAAGCTTTGATCCTCGAACGCTAGCGCAGTGGCGTCGGGCGACCGGACGACTTGGGTTTCAAAGTGTTGATGAATGCAGGTCGTGTGATCATAATCCGTGTCGGTCGCATTCCATTCCGTCAGGATTTTCACCCGCTCGGCTTCAGGCATCAGGGATAGATCGCGGATGGGTTTTAAGGCCGTCTCCGGGGCATCCAACTGTGCCATGATGGCTTCTAGCCGAGCGGCGATCAGGGTCAGCGCCTCGGCGCTGATATGGCCACTGTCGGCACAAAGCTGAATCTGACTCTCTACAAACGACAGGGTCAGGCTGGTGCTAGGGATCAGTTCAGCATTTGAATCTGTCAGGCCAAGCTGTGGCATAGCAAAACGATCATCTTTGGACCGGGACAGACGTGCGGGGAGGTCAATGGAAAACCCGCCACGTGCCCGGGCTGCGGTGATGTCTTGCGTCAACCCGGCCTGTAGATCCGCTATTGTAGTGCCGGATGTCACGGTGACCGGTGCCCAGCTACTGACATAGTCTGAGGTCGTTTCGGGCAGAGCCAGAGCCAGATTCAGGGCATCGCCGTCCCCTTGGCACAGGAAAAGCGCGGCCAGCGCAGTGGCTGCTTTCTCAAAGGTGGCGCTCCCATTCACGGCGTGTGAAATCACGCCGGATGCGGGTGCATTTCGTTCAATCAATGGCAGATCGGTATGTTGCAGCGTTTCCAGGACTTTCCGCCAGTGAGTATCCGCTTTGACTACGGGGGTGAGCGTGATGGTAAGCTCGGCCCGGTCTGCGGCACCGAACAAGGGGAGCACATTGCAATCCGGGGCGATGTCGGCTGCCGTGATCTCCTCGCCAAAACAGTCTCTGAACTGACTTAATCTGATGGCGTCCTGCCCGGTGGCGATGGTCAGGCTTTCCGCATCGCGGGCCAAAATTGTACCCGGTGCGGCCTGTTCCGATGATTGAACCTCGGCCTGGCCAACCAGGTAGACCTGATCTCCCGTATCCAGCTTGGGGCAAGCCAGCGGGTTCCAATAATCCCCGTGATCAAGGGCGCGAACCAAGGTGTTTATCAGTGTGGCTGGGGCAGTGAAATCAATCTGCGCTCCGGCCTCAGGGCGCGCATCGCGGTAATAATAGCTGCGCTGACTCAGGTCCTGAGAATGTGGGTTGGGAATGCCCGCTTCAAGCGCTGCAATGACATCGGGAAAGCTGTCCATCGCAGCGCCATAGCATTTGGTGTTGAGCGTCAATGCCGTGTCGTTTGCGCTGATATCTACATGGCGCTGAGTGATAATGTCGCCTTCGTCCACCCCATCTGTGATCAAGTGCCAGCTGATGCCGTGTTGGGTTTCTCCATTCAAAAGCGCCCAGACCGGCGCGTTCAGCCCAGCATAGCGGGGCAGGGGGCCGTCATGGAAATTGACTGCCCCTTTTTGGGCCTGATCCAGAAGAGCCTGCGGCAGAAGATCAAGATTGGCGATACTGAGCAGCCAGTCAAACTCTGTATCAGCAAGCCGGTCAGCGAGGTCCGAGCCCGGCGCGTGGACCGCCAACGACTGGCCTTCAGCCCAATCCCGCACATCCGGATTTCGGGTTACAACACCCCTGATACTATGACCGGCCTCAAGCAGCATTGCGCCGCATTGCACAAGCAGGGATTCATGGCCGATCAACAGGGTTGAAAAGGGCATATGTTACTCTCCAGCAACAGATTTAGGATGGCGCTCCCGTCTGCGATTAGGCAGGCAAGCCCGCAGACCCGCTTTCAGATCATGCCAGGCCAAGGTCGTTAAAAAGAAAGGCGGTACATCGCGTTTCCTGCGGGTAATCAGACTGCGTAGCCAATGCAGAAAACCGCCGCTCAGATGTGCAAGGGTCGCCCCGGTCGCATAAAGGACGCCGTGGTTTTTGATGAAGTAATAAAGGCGCGAGTCGAACCAATAAGTTGGTACCCGGTTCCATGTCTGCATCCCCGTCGATACCGAACCGATATGCATCACGCTGCTTTGCGGTACATATTGCGCCTTGTAACCTGCGCGCTGTCCTCGAAGGCACAGATCGGTTTCCTCAAAATAAAGAAAGAAGGTTTCGTCAAAAAGACCGACCTGATCCAGCATATCCCGGCGCATCATCAGACTGGCCCCGGAAAGCCATCCGACGCTGCAAAGATCCTTGGGGGCATATCCTGCGACGATATGTTTTTTCAATAACCGGCTGACGGGCCCGAAGCGGATGGAGGTTTCAAACTCGCTCAGCACCGATGGGAAACGAAAGGCCGAATTATGGTACTCATCCTCCGCGCCGTGAATATAGCTGCCGGCAAATCCTGTCTGCGGGTTCTGATCAAGATGATCGCGCAGAATGCGAATGGCATCTGGTGCCGGGAAGGCATCTGAATTCAGGACATAGATGTAGTCCGGCTGGCTGCCATCGCTCAGGCCAGCCCGGATGCCGACATTATTGCCCGCTCCGTAACCGCCATTACGTCCGGATTGTAAAACCCTGACCCGTCCTCCTTCAGCCCAATCCTGCGCCGTAACATGTGTTGCCATTTTTTCGAAAGACCCATCGTCGGAATCATTGTCAACAAGGATGATCTCACCTTTGACTCCTTCCATTGCATGCAGGGCGGCTTCGGCCGAGCGCAGCGACATATCCACAGTTTTATAATTCAGAATAATAGTGAGAACACGAGAGTCGGACATGTTTATTCCGCGGCCTCCTGGTGGGGTGGATGACTAAGAGTGGGGACGGAAATTTCAGCGGCCTCCAGACAGCGCTGCATACGGGCGGCAAGCACCCGAACATTCGGTTCAAGCACCATGGAGTCGTGGTCTCCCGGCACTTCATGTATCTCTATGTTGGGAGCCCAACCTGTCCAGTCATTGTCATGGGTCAGGTAATCGCGTTCGCTGTTGACAAGACGGTCCGGAGCGACCTGCCATTTGCCGACAAGTGGTGGCCGGAACAAGGTCAGCGGCCCGTTCCAGGGCCGCAGCGGGTAACTTGCTACACTTTCCAGAAACGCAGCTTCAATGGCAGTGTCATGGAAATGCTGAGCGTCCGTGGCAGTATCGTCTTCGATGCCATCCTTCCGTTTCTCGATTTCCCAGGCGAGGCGGTTTTTCAGCCAAGTCACGGGGTAGGATAGCCCCTTCCTCTTCAGCTCAAGCCACTGGATCATCGCCCGATCACGCGTGCTCAGCGCCCGTCGCACTGGCAGGGGGGTATCCAACATGATCAGGGCCGATATCTCTTCACCAGCTTCCGTCAATTGGCGTGCAATCTCATAAGCGGTGATTCCACCGCCCGAGAATCCACCCAGCATATAGGGACCATGCGGCTGAACCTGACGCATTTCGGCGATATAGTCGCGTGCCGCTTCGCGCAGATCACGATGCGGTTCCTCGTCACCATAAAGGCCACGGGCCTGCAGCCCGTAGAAGGGCCGATCAGACCCGATCAGATGGGCCAGATGGCGCAGGTTGAGCACATTACCAAACATGCCTGCCACCAGGAAAAATGGTGTTTTCGATCCGCCTTCGCCGGAATGCATCGGAACCAGATGCGTAAAGCGACGCGCAGGTGCGGTTGGTGCATCCGCAGGGGCCGCTTCTGAGGCCCCTTCAGTGGGCACGCCACGGGTGGCAATCAATTCGGCGCATTTGCGAATGGTTGGCGCCTCGAACAGAACGGAAATGGGGAAATCCACATTATAGGTTTTCCGGATCTGTGCAAAAAGCCGGACGGCGATCAGGGAATGCCCCCCGAGGTCAAAGAAACTGTCCTCGACCCCGATCTGATCAACTCCCAACAGCTCCTGCCAAAACCCGGCCAACCGGCGTTCAATATCATTGTCCGGCGCCACATATTCTCCGTCGAGATCCGGGCGTTGGAATTTCTGGTCGCTGTCACCGGCGGAGGCGCCCGTCTCTGCGGCCTGTTCAATCAGCGCGTTTAGATCCAAAGATGACAGAATGGCCTGCGATTGGTTCAATCCCAGTGCACGGAAGAAGAGGTCCGCGCCTTCTGACGCCAGAATTCCCTGTGACAGGTTATGGCGCAGCCGCTCCTCGGCAGGCGACAAGGGTTGTGCGATATCCGCATCCCCTGCACTCGCCGCATGTGATGTATCGCTCTGGGCAAAGTCTGCGGCAGAATCCATCCGCCGGATGGTGAACCCCTGAACCTCAACACATACTGTGCCGTCGGGCAGGGCAATTGTCACATCAAACCCGGCCGTTTCGCCATCAGCCTGATTGTCGCCAGCGTTACGGACCCAGCTAACGATCTGTGGTCCAAGCGGGTGGTGCACTTTCACCGAGCGATACGAAACGGGCACCCACAGATGGGTGGGTTGATAGCCTTCGATCAGGTCCATCGCCCATCCCGTCGCCAAATCCATCAGACCGGGATGAAGATCATAGCCTGCGCTCAGATCGCCTGTCAGATTTTCCTGCAGGCAGAGATGGGCAATACCCTCTTCGGTACCGATGGCTGTCTGGGTCAGGACTTGCCAGCGCGGGCCGAAGTTTAGATGTGCTTCTTGTGCAGCTGTCAGGCGCGCATTTGCTTCGGCTTTATACTGCGGAGCGCATCGGGCGGTGATCGCGGCAATATCAAGGGGCGGTGGCGTTTCCAGCGGCAAGAGCGATAGGTTGGCTTGGGCGTTCATCTCAAGGCCGGATACCCCTTCAGGAGCGCTCTCGATCACCAGATCATAGCCCATGTCGCTGCGTGGCAGGCGCAGTTGCACCTGTTGGCCGGTATCATCATCAACAGCCAGCGGGCGTAGGAAATAGAGGTCCCGAATTTCAAACGGGCCGGTTTCGCCCTGGGCGCGCAGGGCCTCGGAGGCAAGCTCCAGATAACCTGTGCCCGGCACCAGTGCCTGACCCGTCTTGGTCCGGTGATCATCAAGGAACCAGCGCCCCGCCACTTCATACTCGGCGGTAAAAACCCGGTTTCCGGACCGATCAAAAGTGGCGTTGTCCAACATGGGCTGGTCGATCGATTCAACCGGCGCCTCTTCGGGTCCGATGCGCGTTTCCATGGCATCCGCGGCCATGCCCACATCGGACCAGATGCCCCAGTTTACAGCCAGCACCTGTGTCTTGTCCTTCGCGCGTGCGCGGGCATAGGCGTTGAGATATTCATTGGCGGCTACATAATCGATCTGCCCAATGGGCGCGGTTGCCGTCGACGTCGAGGAAAACAGAACCAGCCAGTCAAGTGATCCGTCAGGAAAGACCTGATCCAGAACCTGCGTGCCGTGAATCTTGGGGGTAAAGACGTCTTCAATCTCCATCATGGACTTGGTCATGATAGGCGCGTCATCGATCAGGCCAGCGGCATGAATGACGCCATGGATTTCTCCAAACTCTTGCGTGCTGCGCGCAATGATGCGCTGCATGTCTTCGACATTGCTGACGTCTCCTGCAAGGGGCAGGACTTTCCCGCCAGCAGCTTCAAGTGTCTGGATCGCGCGGATGTTCCGGACGGTTCGGTCCTGTGGAGCGTTCTGATGCAGAATTTGTTCCCAGCTGTCATGCGCGGGCAGAGAGCTGCGCGACATAAGAACTATATTGGCCCCGGTTTTGCGGATCAGAGCTTCGGACAACGTAAGCCCGATACCTCCGAACCCACCGGTGATCAGGTAAGTGCCCCCGGTGCGCAGGGGTAAATCTGCAATGTCAGGTTCTGGCAGAGGCTGCGACCGGTACCCCTGCACATAGCGTTTGCCGCCGCGAATGGCGGCAGTCAGTGTGGCCGGTTCTGCGAGCAGATCCTCAAGCACCTGATCCACCATGTCGTCGGATAGGGTCGGACGACGGCGTTTGCCTTCGGCCTGAGGCAGATCAATATCGAGTAGAGCACATGTCAGGCCGGGAAACTCGCGCGGGATCACCCGCGCGGGACCGGTCAGCGTAGCTTTTTCCGGGTGTGGTAAATCTTCACCCCTAACCTGTAAGGCACCCGAGCTCAGCACATGCATATGCAGCGGCATTGGTAGGTCTTCTTCGCCAATCGCCTGCGCCAGGAAAAAGAGGCTATAAAAGCCTTGTTCCAGATTGCGGTGGAAGAAGCTGCTGCCAGGGCGGAAACTTTCACGATCTGTCAGGGACCAGCCATGCACAATACGGGTGGGCAGGCGGCGTTGGTCCGACAAATCCCTGAGCAGCATGTCATAACCTTCGCGCCCCCGTTCCGGCGCAAGACAGTAGTGATCTTCCTGGATGCGCGCGAAGCCGTCGCCGGGAACCACCGTGGTGACGGTGTGGCCAGCACCCCGCAGGCGCTCGGCCAATTGACGGCACAGGCCCGCTTCATCTTCAAAGACAAGCCAGCTTTCAGGTGGCACATCTTCCAGGCCCTTCGTCACGTCGATATCGCAAGCAGCATAGGTAGGGGTCCAACTGACGCGGTATCCCCAGCCATCAGGATCATCGCTGCGCATCAACCATTGGGTTTCCGCATCTGACTGGGCTTTGCCCGGCTCAATGAAATAGGGCGCGCGCTGGAAAGCATAACTGGGCAACACGACGCGATTGCGCCGCGCCTCGCCCCAATATTGGCCCCAGTCAAACTCTCCGCCCAAGGCCCAGACCCGGCCCAGCATCGCAAGGAAATATGCGTCATCGGCGATGTCATCCTGCGGGTGACGCAGGCTGCCAATCACCTGGTTGGCATCCACCTTGTCATGCTGGCCGGTCAGTGAGGCCAGCGCTTTGCCCGGACCGACCTCAATGAAAATCCGCTCGGGGTTTTCCGCCAGTGTGGTGATGCAATCGGCGAAATGAACCGTGTTTCTCAGATGCCCGACCCAGTATTCCGGGTCGGTGGCTTCTTCGGCTGTGATCCATGTGCCGCTCCGGTTCGATGGGAACGGAATTTGCGGAGCGTTCAGGGTGATGCCGCGCAGGTAATCGCCAAAATCCTTCAGGATCGGCTCTAACATGCGGGAATGCGCAGCGATGTCGATCTGGATGCGTTGGCAGTCGATATCCTGCACCTGCAGCCGCTCGGCAAGCGCGTCAAGCGCGGCCTGAGGCCCGGTTGCAATACTCAAGCCCGGGGCGTTCACCGCGCCCAGATCCAGATCGCCCCCCAGCAGCGGGCGCAATTCATCCGCAGGCAGCGGCACGCTCAGCATACCACCTGCCGGTACGGTATCAAAAAGCTGGCCGCGCAGATGCACAAGGCCGATGCAATCCTCAAAGGACATGACACCGGCCACACAAGCGGCGGTGTTTTCCCCCATGGAATGACCGACAAGCGCGGCTGGCTCCACACCCCAGCTGATCCAGAGCTGCGCCAGGGCATATTCGGTGATCATGATCAGCGGCAATTGCACCGAAGGCGTTGTCAGACGTGCATCAGCCTCGGCCTCCTGCCCGGATTCCGGCAGCCACAATGCGCGGATGTCATAGTCGAGCTTGGGCTGCAGGATCTCCAGCCCGCGATCCATCCAGTCGGCAAAAACAGGCTCTGTTTCATAGAGATCGCGCGCCATGCCAGCATATTGCGCACCACCTCCGGGGAACATGAAAACATGGTCGGGATTGTTGGAGATGACGGAATGCGTAAAGACCCGGCGCGGATCGCCGTCTTCCAGAAGCGCCGCGGCTTCCTCGTGGCTTTCGGCAGCAATCACCCGGCGTTTCTCGAAACCCCGACGTCCTTCTTTGAGGGTCCACGCGATATCGGCCAGATCTTCATCCTGATGCGCCCGCAAATGTGTGGCCAGCGCGGCTGAGTTGCCCTCAAGCGCCTTTTTACTGCGCGCAGAAATAGTCAGCAATTGGAACGGCCAATCGGATGGCTCGGAGGCGGCCCGTGTGGGGGCCTCTTCCAGTACCGCATGGGCATTGGTTCCGCCGACCCCCAGCGAATTCACCCCGGCGCGTCGTGGCCCTTTGTAAGACACCCATGGAGTCAACTGGTCATTGACGCGAAACGGGCTGTCTTCGAAATCGATCGCCGGATTGGGCTTTTCATAGCCCAGGCTTGCCGGGATTTCCTTGTGATGCAGGGCCAACGATGTCTTGATCAGGCTCGCCACCCCGGCGGCGGTATCCAGATGGCCGATATTGGTTTTCACCGACCCAAGCTTGCAAAACCCCGTCTCATCGGTGGTGTCTGAAAAGGCCTGTGTCAGCGCCGCCACCTCGATCGGGTCCCCGAGATACGTGCCGGTGCCGTGGCATTCCACGTAATCCAGCGTATCGGCGGTGACATCGGCCATGGTGTGGGCCTCGGATATGGCAGCAGCTTGCCCTTCGACGGACGGGGCCAGATACCCCGCCTTGTCGGCCCCGTCATTGTTGATCGCCGTACCGCGGATCACACCCCAGATGTGATCACCATCGGCAATCGCATCTGACAGGCGACGCAGCACCACTGCCCCTGCACCTGATCCAAAAACTGTCCCCTGCGCCCGATGATCAAAGGCGTGGCAATGACCATCCGGCGACAGAACTTCACCCTCTTTATAGATGTAGCCGCGGTTTTGCGGCAACTCGATGGTGACGCCCCCGGCAATCGCCATATCACATTCACCGGTCAACAACGCCTGCGTGGCGTAATGCGTTGCCACCAGCGAGGTTGAGCAGGCCGTTTGCACATTCACGCTGGGGCCCTTGAGGTCAAGAATATGGCTCAAACGAGTTGAGAGGAAATCCTTGTCATTGCCGGTATGGCGCAACAGGAACATGCCCACGTCATCCACAAGGTCAGCATTCGAGCAGATGTTGAAATAGAAATAACTCCCCATGCCGCAACCGGCAAAGACCCCGATTGGACCAGAAAAGCTTTCCGGCGTATGACCTGCATTTTCCAGAGCTTCCCAAGACACCTCAAGGAATTGGCGATGCTGCGGATCCATGATGGCCGCTTCCTTGGGGGAGAGTCCGAAAAATTCGGCGTCAAAATCCTCAAACTCCTCCAGAGGGGCAGCAAAAGGCACATAATCCGGCCGGTTCAGTAAATGCGGAGCTTCACCAGCCGTGCGCAATTCGTTTTCACTAAGATGGCGGATAGATTCAATACCAGCCCGCAAGTTGCGCCAATACTCGTCAACCGAGGCCGCCCCAGGCAAATGCGCGGCCATGCCGATAATGGCAATGTCGTTTTCCCTAATGGAACTATTCACTTAAAAACACCTATGACTGAACCGGGTCAACCTTATGCCTTGTGGGTAACTTTACCAAACAAATCTGGCTTTTTTTATAATGTTGGCTAGGCTTTGTGAGGGCTTTTGTCTTGTTAGAGTAAGTCGTTTTTTAAGCAGGCGGAGAAATCTTGGGGAAAACCACCTCGATTTAGGTGGTTGTGAGGATCTTTCTGCATAAGCGGAGGTTACCGCCAAAGCGTGGACAATAATGCAATTGCTGACGAACTGTTGACGTCTCAGGGGGTCCCGTTTGCGCTGTTTTACGCACAGCCCAAGCATGCCTGCGTGATAGACGCCGCGCCACCATCAACAAACCAGCCTGCCGCCGGACATATTACAGATAGTGGCTACTTAATTGATTGGCGCACGCGTTTTCTTCAGGAACAAAAATTCCCGCGTAGAAAAAATCTTCTCCAACCTCTAGAACTCTGATGACATTGGTGGATCTCAGAAGAACTCCTGTCATATGTCGTTTGATGTCTTGTTCAGGCTTTGGAACAAGAGTGATGGGCTGGGGTTTGATTCTAAAATAGACTGTTGCCAGACTGTAATCCCTGCTCTTTGTTTTTTTGAGAAAATGGAGGTAATCAGTTATAAAGCCCTCCCGCTGCGCAGCTTTGGCTATATCCGGGCTAAAATCCTCGGATATTTGAGCATATACCCAATCGCCTAATCCGGTTGTCAGGGAAAATGCTGCCAATCCACCGAGGGCGGCTCCAGAGAGAAGAATACTACGCCGTGTGATCATTAGACTGACCTTGCCGCTAGTAGGGATAAGGCAGACAAGGTCAGTGTCGGGTTCGCGGGAGAACAAGACGGAAATGCTCCTGCCCCCAAACTCAGAACATTTGATATCTCATGGGTTTTGAGTTCTCTGTCCACAACACTGGTTTGCGCGTCCGTGCCCATTCTAGTGGTTCCTAAAATATGCGCTTCTGTCGGAATCTCTCCCAGATCGACAGTACGTTCGATCTCTGCGGGGATTATACGGTTAAGGTTTTTCAAAGCATAGGATATCCCTGCGTAGCTGTAGTCCGAATGACCAACCCATTCAATGTGAACTTCATCATCCACAAGGGATACCCGATTGTCTGCCTGTGGGATGTCTTCAGCAACGAGCCTTAATGTGAGACGCTCTGTCCAGAGGCCTTTCTCGGGGCGAACCGCTGCGGGAACATTTACGTTTTCAATTAAGATAGCCGCGCGCTCGGACCGGTCAAAATCATGATAAAAATGGTAGCCATGCCCTGTAATGGAACTTCCTCCGAAAAAGTTCTTGATTGGGGTATCGATCTGGATTTGACGACTCACCTGCTCGTTCAAATACCGTCCCAGCGCCGGTGAGGTGAAACCGCTTCTAAGAAGGATTGCCGCGTTCGAAATAGCATTGGTGCCCAGAGCTATAAGGTCTGACCGGATTTCGTGCTGACCTGTAGCGCCTTCGATTAGAGCGGCCTTCCCAATGCCAGCCTCTGTTTGCAACGCCCGAACTTCGTGCCCCGTGAGAAGGTAAGCATTGTCTCGTTCGAAATGCCTAATTCCATTCTGAATTGTAAATTTTGCGTCGATCGGGCATCCGTGGCAAATTCCATTGGCACAGCATTGTGGGCGGTCGCCACCGTTACTTCGTGCTGTTGCCACAGGCACCCAAAGCGGATCTTTCTGCTGTAAAAAAATATCTGATCGGGACGATGCATGCGCCGGATAAGGGAAAGGGCGACTGCGCGGTAGAATATGTCTGGCCTCTGCGCCCGCGATATCCATTACGTATTCGACTTCATTGTAAAATGGCTCGAGTTCATCATAGCCTAGCAACCAGTCCTCGGCTTGCCCGAAAAGACTTCTTGTTTTGAAATCATCAGGATGAAATCGTGGTGCCTGACCCCACCAGCAATTTGAGTTACCCCCAAACACGGTGCGTGCAACCCAAGGTTTGACTTTTTCAGAACTGTTGTGTTGCGAAAATTTTTCAGAGAATTTTTCTGTCTCTGCTATGAATTCTTTATGAGGGACCACCTGGCCTTTCTCGACAATCAGCACAGAGAGTGTTTTGGGTAACCCATATAAAAAGAACATAGCGGCGAAGCTGCTGCCAGCAACGATGACATCCCAATTTCGGCTCTTTGCATCTGCAACAGAAATTTTGTTTATCATGGCTTTGAGTGTAAAATCCGTCAGATGTGTTGTTCAACAGGGGTATCTTTGATCCTGCGTTTCCTGTCTAAGCTGGATATCTCTGTATTTAGTGACATTACCAAAACAGATTAACCAGTGAGTATATGAATGCGTGTTTATTTTTGCCTAACAGTTTACCTCTTATTCTGCGCTGCGCAGTATCTTTTTGGGTACTATTTTTGGGGCCAGAGCAGCTTCTCGGTTGGGAATGACGATGCTTTCATCAGCTTTAGATATGCGGAAAATTTGATAGCTCATGGTGTCCTGAGCTATAATATGACGGACGCTCCCCCAGTCGAAGGATACTCGAACCCTCTCTATGTTTTGATAAGCGCATTGGCCTTTCTTGTTGTAAGCAAAGGCTCCGTATATCCAGTGATGGCTTTTGCAGGGGCTCTGGTGGTCGCTTGTGGCTTGGGCTTGGTATCTCGTCACCCATATCTTAAGATAAATCAAGAACTTATACTTCCCACTATTCTACTCCTGGCTCTTTCACCGACCCTTTGGATACATGGGACGTCTGGGTTGGAAACGGCTTGGGTGTTTTTTGCGCAGGTATCATTGTGGGTGTGTTTGTTGACCTATTTGGATACGTCCGAAAAACGATATTTTGCCGTGGTCTTGATCGCCAGCATTGTGTTGGTTCTGCTTCGGACGGATGGTTTTGTTTTCCCAGTATTAAGCGCCCTATATCTCCTGATTCAGAGGAGAAGGTCTGCTGCTATTTATGTTGTCGGAACGTGTATTGTTACGTTTCTCGCTATAATGGCCCTGCGGCACTCCTATTATCAGTTGTACATGCCCCTTCCTTATTATGTTAAAGTGTCCGGTGCTTTAACAGACAGGCTAATTTTTGGGGCCAAACTGCTTTGGAGCATTTCTTTGAAGGATGGCTATCTTTTTCCTCTTATGGGAATTCTGCTTGCGGTATGCAGTTGGTTTTCCAGAGGCATGTATGGGAAGAAATATGACTTAAAGTCTATCGACTATGAAGTGTTTTGCGGGTGTGGGTTGTTGACATATTATCTAGTCATAGGCGGGGATATATATCGTGAGAGATTTCTTCTGATCCTGCTGCCCATGGGGTTGATTGCGCTTTGGAGAGCTATCCAGGTCCACAATCTATCAATAAATTTGATAACTGCCGTTATATGCCTGCAGCAACTCTCGGCATTTGTTTTCGACCCCAGGCTACAGTACACCTATACATACCCCAAATATGACAGGGCTGTAGCGTTGGGAGAATTCCTGGCAGAGAACCACCCCAAAGCTACACTTGCGACCGGGACAGCTGGAAAGCCAGCATTCTTTAGCGGATTGAAAACTATAGACATGCTTGGGCTGAATGATCGGCATATTGCGTTTGTTGAACCCAAGCTATTCATTCCGGGGCACAGTAAATTTGACCCTGATTATGTTTTTAGCCTAAAGCCGGATTTAATATGCTCACATGTTTTCAAAGACGGGTCGCTTGCTTATGGCATGAACAAGTCAGCTTATGATTCCGAGGGCTATTCTCTGGCGTATTTGGTGCGGGACCGTGGGGTCGAGGGGCCCGAAATTGTCATTCCGGAAGAGACAAATAGCGATGATGTTGGGGGGCTTGTTGAAAATGGTTATAGCTTTGGGTGTGTCCTGAGGGCGAATACTCACTAATGAGACCAGAGCAGGCTGTCTGCCTTACAGGCGTAATTCAAGAAAACCAATTTCACATTCGCCCTAAGATTGTTCAGAAGATGATATCAAAAAGCCCGCAGACATACAATTTTCTTGGGCTGTTTCATGCGTTCATTTACTGCTGCTCGCTATTATGTTGTTTTGCGTTATCCCGCCTGCTCATCACTGTTTCAGCTTGTGTAGACAATCGGCGGCCAGACTTCAGAAAGGTTAAATGTTGAACTTTTTTCAGAAAGCGCTGCTACTTCTAGTTGCTCTGTCATTTGCTTTTGGCATTGCATACCGGCTATTCCCAATTTTTACCGGTGAACCGGATTTATCCCAGTTCTTCATCACCGAAGACGGATATCTCATGCTCACAGTGGCCCGCAATATGGCATTGGGTCTTGGGATGAGCGTGTCAGAAGGCACCATACCCACAAATGGGGTTCAGCCGTTGGCAACATATATTTTTACCATCCCTTATATTTTGACTGAGGGCGCAAAGTCGTCGAGTTTGGCCGGAATCCTGCTCATCTCCACGGTAATTTCTGTAACAGCCATCTTTGCCATGCAGCGCTTTTCACAAGAAGTGATGCGATCCCAGAATGCAAGCAGCGTCTGGTCGTGGACGGCTGCTGCCCTCTGGTTCGTCGGCCCCCTGCTTTTGCTGCATTCAATGAATGCGCTTGAGACCGGCCTTTATACGCTGATGGTTCTATCTGTCTTGCTGCTGTTCGGAAAAATACTGCAACAGGGGGAATCCAGTACCGTTCTGCAGCGTATTATCTTTGGTGTCATTTGTGGTATTGCGTTTCTGGCGCGCGTTGACGCCGTCTTTTTACTTACAGCAGTTTTCATAGTCTGGCTGGTTTATGAACTTCAAGTGCTGCGGGCATCGTTTCTCAAGGCTGTTTGGAAGCTGTTCTTGCCGGGCATTATTTCGATTGTCGTTGCGTCTCCCTGGCTCATAAACAACTATCTCAACTTTGGATCGATTATGCCTATCAGCGGGCAATCCCAATCACTGGGAGCAAGTTTAGGGAACAACATTTCCCTGCTGCCTGCCAAATTATTTGAGCACGCTCTTCCGATGCTGCCGGTCCCGACAGCTTGGGAAGAACACTTCGTGTCAATTACAATTTTTTCCGGACTCGTTTTGTTTTTCGTGATCTATTCTTTGGCTCTGATTTGGCGTGCAGGCGAGTCGGTGCGTTTTGTCGTTCTGGCTTATGTGATGTACGGGCTGTTTTTGAGTGTATACTACGGTCTCTTTTTTGGTGCCCCACACTTCATGAGCCGATACATGGCGCCGGTGGCCCCTTTGCTGATCATTTCCGTATTAGTCTCGGGGTTGCATCTGATACACCGGTTATTGCCTCATTATGCGGCGCGGGTTCTGCCCGCTGCGGCATCTCTCTCCTTGCTCTTATGTGTTGCTCTGCTTGGACGCCTATTGCTGCCTGACGCAAAACAGCAGGGGCATTTTCAGGTTGTAAACTGGATCCAGGAGAATGTTCCGGAAGAAACTTGGGTTGGCGCAGTGCAGACCGGAACGCTGGGGTATTGGCATGACCGGACAATCAACCTGGATGGTAAGGTGAATCCGGAAGCATTGCGCGCGCTTCACGAAGCCGGTGATGTGCTGGATTATGTTACCGCAAGCCGGGTTGAATATCTGGCTGATTGGTCTGGAATCACGAAGTGGGTCACCTACGCCGAAGAAAGAGGATCATCATTCTCAGTTGCCTTCGATGTGCTCGTTGAAGATACTGAGGAAAATCTGGGGGTTTTACAGAGAAAACACTAAACATCTTGAAGAGGTCATGGCCGAGCGGGGTGTGTGCTTAGATCACGCTACATCGAATAGATGTATGATGAACCGTTCGTCCATGATTATGGCGTGATCTCAATTCCTATGACCACGTCCAACAAGGTGTGTGTCATCTGCCAATGCCCATGCCGGGTCGGTCTTTCGTACAAGCGTGAATAAATCATAAATATTGTCGATCTTGCCTCCCAGCACAGAGATCACCATGCTTGTAGCTGGACGGCGCTGATAGAGAATAGGCCGTCCGTCATCCTGATCTTCTCTTCCGCTGAATATTGCTTGCGCGTGGCGCGGCGGATGTCTTTTACAACTTTCTCACCATGGCTCTGCTTGGTTCCGGGTTTCGTTCTCATCTCCACTCCTTGGCGGTTACGATGAGCCAGAAACCCTCTCTTATCAAATCGACCTAAACTGTCCCATTGGCGCTGACGTCAGACATTTGGCGACTGGGGATCAGTGTCTTGTTTTCAGGCCCATAGATTGAAGCGGCCTTATGGAGTCTGGACAGACTGGGTGCAATCCGAAGTAGTTCGCCGGACTGCGGATAGTGGTCCGTGGCGCCAACGTGTACAAGCTCGGCTCTATCACCGACCTATGGCGTGGTTGGAGCGTTATATAATACGTCGAGCCTCTCTGGGGATGTTTCAAGGCCGGGACACCTATGAAGCATATGCGCCATACTGTAGTCAGCCGCAAATGGTCTATTATGTAAATGTTGATAAGTCAGAGCAGATTTCTTCTGACGCGCTAACTTCCAAAACTGCGGCTACGTCAAACCCGCCGACCAAGATCGTCTACACTGGACGTGCTACCACGATGAAGGGTCCGTAAGACTGGATTACAGTTTTGGAAAACCTCCGAGCGGCTAGAGTTGACTTCCAAGCCACCTGGCTGGGTGATGGACCTGAACTTGCTGCAATGAAAGATCGAAGCGCTCGTGCCGGATTGCAGGAACGTTTGCACTTTACCGGATTTATCAGTGATCGTGTGGCTGTACTGGAACATCTGCAAAGCGCAGATACATTCCTTTTTTGCCACAAGACACCCGAGGCACCACGATGCCTGATTGAGGCATTGATTTCGGGAACGCCGATCGTTGGGTTGGTTACTCTTATACGCTACCTTTTATCATCTTGGCATAGATTACGGGCTTCAAAGCAAACGTAGCTCTGGTGTCTATTCAATCGACATGGTTAAAGACGGCTGCCAGACATTTTCATCCAATATATAAGTGATTGCCTGTCCTTCGAGCGTAAAGTCGCTCCCCTGCAACGCCATAGCCTGATCATCGGACATGTGTCGCCGCCAATTCTCTGAGCTTCCGCCGCCATTATGCTCTGTTTCATCACGCCAAGGTGCAGACCAGTAGAGTAGCGGATCATATTGTACTCCTCGACCGATTGCGTCGTAGTCGATCCGAGACAGCCGTATCTGCCCGTTGCTGTCGGGAGAGTAAGATCGAGCTTGATGGGAAGGGAAATAGACGGAGAGAATAGCCGGTGCGCTGTAATGTACGCCGTTCCAGGCAATCACGGCAATATCGATACGGGATGTTTGCCGAATGTGGCGTGTGTCGATCGGATAAGGATCATGCCAGGCGATGGTAATATCCGCGCGGTCCTTTACTTCACCTTGAGGCGTGATCGTGACCTTCTCAGGGTCTCCGCGCAACAAGACCCAGTGAAAGCTGAGTGGCCGCCCGTTCGGATCCCTGGTTTCTGAAGCGGAAAGCGTGATTTGTTTTTTATATTCAGGGCCGCGCCACAATCTTGCGATAGCTGAGGGCGTGGTAAACAGACGCTCTGAGCGCCCGGCAAGGCCTGCTGAAATGCCAAAATCTTCTCCCAATACCCGCAAGCGGACCATTGGCGGGATGTCTTCCGGCTGTATAGCCGCAGCAAAGGACACCATCCGCGCGGGCGATAACTGCGCCTCGTCAAAAGCACTGGGATGTGCTGCCGCCCCGAGATAGGTGTCAGAGCCATAGAGCCCTTTTTGCGTGCGTCGCAGGATCATTTGCAAAGTTGGAGCAATCAGCTTCTCTTCTTCAAGCTTTTCGCGGGTTTCGGGAGCAAACGCGGCGAGCGTCAGCGCCAACGCCCTTAAAAAGGCTTGGTCAGAACCTGATGAACCTTGCGAGATAACCATGTAAGGCCAGTTGGCAGGGAAAAGATCCTGATCATCGTGGTCCCGGTGTTCAGGGTAAACATACAGGTGATTGGTCGCATAGGTGCGAAAGGCGCGTGCAGGTCCAAAATCTGTGGTCATAGCCAGTCGAGGCAGGCTGCGTGGTGTCGGTCCATCGGTCACCGCGGCCGAGGAATTCCCCAGCACCGGCAGGGGCAAAAGCAATACTCCACCCAAGCCCAGATCAACATTGGCTGCTTGCAATTCGGGCCCATAGCGCAAATGCGTCAGGGCTGGGAATAGATCTGCAGGCAGCTGCGAATGTTCCCGATCACGGTTGTCATAAATGACGCCTTGCAGTCCCGCTGCTTGCCCGCGTGCGGCTAACCTGCGCAGCAGCACGGCTGCATTATCTGTTGCTTCAGGACTTACAACCGGAGCATCCGGATCGGGATCCGGTACAGACAGTTCAGGTGCCGTCCAACCAAAAACACCAATTTGAATAAGATCATCCGGCTTAAGCTGCAACTCGGCTGCCCAACCTTTTGAGTCCGAAAAAATCAAGGACATCCCAATTATGAAAGCAGGCCAACGATGTTGACGTCTGTGCCTTCTGATACAAGGCTTCGGAATATTGAAACTCTTAAAAGAGATCATTGGTTCCGACCTGCCATCCGAGCCTCACGCACCAACCCCGGCATGATCAGGATACACCTCCAATAGCGCCCAGCCAGTCGCTTGGGATTACTCAACATGCGCCACACCCATTCAAGCGCCAGCGCTCGTACCCACTTGGGCGCGCGGGTTTGATGCCCCGCAATGAAATCAAGCCCCGCACCGATTGAGACAAATCCGCAGCCAGGGGCGTGCTTGCGCCCTTCAATCGCCAATTGTTCCTGCTTGGGCGCCCCCAGTGCCAGAAAGCACAGTTGTGCTCCAGATTGTCGAATTGTCTCAAGATAGGAAACAGCATCTGCTCCTTGGGGATCAAACCCAAAAGGCGGTGCAATCTTTTCGACCACCCGCAATCCTGGGTATTTGGTGGCCAATTTCCGTGCCGCCTGATCGAGCGTTTCAGGTGTGGCTCCCAAAAACGCCACTGGCACATTATCTCGGGCGGCCATTTCGGCCAGAGGCTCTATCAACTCGGACCCCGGCATAAGATCAACCTCGCGCCCGGCCATCCGTGAAAGCCACACGATCGGGTTTCCATCCGCCACAATATGGCTATGCGCTTTATAAGATTGGAAGAAATCGGGGTTGCTACGCATCTTCACAATGTGGTCAAGGTTCAATGTCGCGAGTGCAAACCCTTGCCCTTGCCGCCAGTGCTCCTGGATGCTTTTGAACAATCCGGCGCGATCAGGGAAGTTTACAAGATCCAGAACTTTGGCCGTATGCCGGATATCTGTCTTGCTCATTGCTGTTTCATTCATACAGGCTGCCAGTGACAGAATTAGAAACTTGATCTTTTCCTTGATGCGTGAGTGCCCTTTCATTGTCCATAGTGCTTTGCAAGTAAGGGAAACTCTGGCATCACAGCACCGATGTTTCAGGCAATTTTTTTTATGATGATGTAAATGCGTGTTTTAGATGAGCCAGTGTCTGATCTATCTCCAGCGGAGGACAGTGCTCTAACACCGCTTTGCATCATCATCGCGGCGCATAATGAAGAGGGCTATATTGGCGCCTGCCTGAATGCGCTTTTACTTCAGGATGAAAGTGCCGGTCCGGTTCATGTCATTGTTGCCGCCAATGCCTGCACTGATCAAACTGGGCCGCTAGTTCTTGGTAATCAGTCTCGATTTACTGAGCGCAACTGGCAACTGGAGCTTTTGGACATTCCAACCCCGGGGAAGCTAAACGCTTTCAATGAGGCAGATGTGCTTGCAGGCCGGTTCGTTGGTGGCGCGCGAATTTATCTGGATGCCGATGTAATTTGCGATCCGGGCCTCATCGGACAGTTGCGCAAGGCCCTTTCGCCCTCAAACGCAGTCTACGCCACGGGGACTCTGCGGGTCAGCCGCGCCCGCAGCTGGGTTACACGGCGCTATGCCGACCTCTGGATATGTCTTCCGTTCGTACAAGCCGGAGCCGTAGGAGCGGGGCTTTTTGCGGTCAATGCCACGGGCAGGGCACGGTGGGAGGAATTCCCTGACATCATTTCGGATGACACTTTTGTGCGGCTGAACTTCAGCCCGGCTGAACGTATTGAGGTACCTGCCTGCTACCATTGGCCCATGGTCGAAGGGCTGCGCAATCTGATCCGGGTACGCAGACGCCAGGATGCCGGCGTCGAAGAAGTGAAGCGCCTCTTTCCTGATCTCATTCAAAACGATGACAAGGCCCGGTTGACCGCACCTGCGCTCCTGAGGCTGGCTCTGCAAAAACCAATTGGTTTTGTGATTTATGTTCTGGTGCATCTGATGGTCCGTTTGCAACCAGGCGGCACAGAGTGGACACGAGGAAGATAACGGCTATGGCGCAACATATCCTACTCACAGGCGGGGCGGGCTTCATCGGATCACATACCTACGTCGCTCTGACGGAAGCCGGTTATCGGGTCACGATCCTCGACAATTTCGAGAATGCACAAAGGGAAGTGCCCGAACGGCTTGAACAGATCACCGGCAAGCCGGTTCCGGTGCTGGACTGTGATATCCGGGACGCCGATGCTCTGCAGGCAGGGTTTCATAAGCAAGATTTCGATGCTGTTGTCCATTTTGCCGCGCGCAAAAGTGTTCCAGAAAGCGAAGTGGATCCCCTGGGATATTACCAATCAAACTGTACCGGGCTTTTGAATGTCGCCCAGGCCATGCGCACCCATGGGGTGAGCAAGATTGTCTTTTCGTCGAGCGCAGCCATTTACGGCAACCCCGCACAGGTACCCACCCCGGAAGAGTGCCCCGCAGCCCCGGAAAACACCTATGCCCGCACCAAATTGTTCGGAGAAGAAGCCCTGCAAGCGCTCGGTCGGGCCCATCCAGATTTCGTCACCGGCGTTTTGCGCTACTTCAATCCGGTCGGAGCGCACCCCTCGGGCTTGATTGGTGAAGACCCTCGCCAGCCCCCGACCAACCTCGTACCAGTTATTAGTCGGGTCGCGACGGGCAAACTTGACAGGTTGCAGATATTTGGCGGCACATACCCAACGCCCGACGGCACCGGTATTCGAGATTATATCCATGTCGAGGACCTGGCCCAAGGACATGTCCTGTCACTGAATGCTCTTTTCAAAGACGGCATTGGGCATTGTGTCAACCTAGGAACCGGTTCCGGTCAAAGCGTGCTGGACGTCCTTCACGCCTATGAGAAGGCCTCTGGCCAAACCATTCCCTATGAAATCACCGAGGCGCGCGCCGGTGATGCTGCCATCTCCTGTGCTGCTACGACACGGGCCCGAGACCTATTGGGGTTTGAAACACATTACGGGCTGGAAGAAATGTGCCAGAGTAATTGGGAATTCTTGAAGGCAATCGATCATGAATGACATTTCTGAACTGAAATCACCTGTACTGGTAGTTGATCTGGACGGGACGCTGATTGCCTCGGACATGCTGTATGAAACATTCTGGGATGCTTTCTCGCGCCATTGGCTTACGCCATTTCGGACTATCCCGGTTCTTCTGCGTGGCCGCGCCGCATTGAAGCGGTTCCTGTGTCAATCCAGCCAGGTCGATATTGAAACGCTGCCGTTCAATCAGGAGGTTGTCGATTATGTGACAGCATGGCGTGAGGCCGGAGGGCTAACGGCCCTGGTGACCGCCTCGGATCATGAGATCGCCCAAAAAATTTCAGCGTACCTTGGCATTTTTGACGAAGTTCAAGGAACAGATGAAAGCGTCAATCTGAAAGGGGAGAATAAATCAGCCTTTCTGGAGCAGAATTTTGGAGCGCAAGGATATGTCTATATTGGTGACAGCACGGCCGATATTGCCGTTTGGGAAAAGGCCAGCAAGGCGGTGACTGTAAATGCTTCGAAACATCTGCGCAAACGTGTTGAGGGCCTGGAATGCGAGCATGAGCACCTGTCCTTACCAAAGAGCTCAAAGATGCCCTATCTGAAAGCCCTGCGGCCGCATCAGTGGCTCAAGAACATACTGGTCTTTTTGCCCATGCTGGCGGCACATCAAATTGATGCCGAGACCGCCTGGCAAAGCTTGTTGGCTTTCATCGCTTTCAGTTTCATTGCTTCAAGCGTCTATGTTGTAAATGATCTAGCCGACCTGTCAGCCGACCGGGCTCATCCCCGTAAGAAAAACCGCCCGTTTGCTTCGGGAGCCATTCCAGTCTCTCACGGCAGTTGGATGGCCTCCGGTCTGATCCTTTTGGGGTTTGCAATCGCCAGCATGGTCAGTTGGGCATTTGTTGCGATTATGGCGGTGTATTACATCGTTACTGTCGCCTATTCCTTTTCCCTGAAACGTAAACTTATCATTGATATCTGCACATTGGCGGGGCTCTATACGATCCGTATTATTGCCGGGGGCATTGCAACACAGATTACTCTTTCTGTCTGGCTGCTGGCCTTCTCAATCTTTTTCTTCTTTGCGCTTGCAGCTGTGAAACGTCAGGCTGAGCTGGTCGACAGTGCGTCGCGCGGAAAACTGGGGGCATCCGGCCGTGGGTATCAGGTCGATGATCTACCGTTGATCACAATGATGGCGACTGCGTCTGGCTATCTGTCGGTACTGGTTCTGGCGCTGTATATTAATTCACCCAGCATTCAGGATCTCTATTCCCAGCCTCTAATAATCTGGGGGGCTGGCCCGGTTTTGCTCTACTGGATCAGCCGTATTATTATTTTAACACACCGTGGCCACATGCATGATGATCCGATCGTCTTCGCGGCCCGTGACCGCATCAGCTTGATCTGCTTTGTCCTAATTGCGGCCCTGGCGTTTGGTGGGGCTTTGCTATGAGCATTCGTACCATTGCACTGCGTTATTGCTTCTTCGCGATTATGGCCACGGCGGCAAATCTGGGCGCGCAGCGCTTGGTTCTTGCTGTAACCAAGCACGAGCTCAGCCTGCTTCTGGCGATCATTTTCGGAACCGCCGTCGGGCTGGTGGTGAAATACATTCTGGATAAACGCTGGATCTTCTATGATCTGGAAAAGGATTTGTCCCAAAACAGCCGAAAATTCATGCTCTACACCCTGACCGGGGTTGTGACGACAGCCATATTCTGGGGCGTGGAGGTCAGCTTTTGGTGGATTTGGGAAACTCATCTGATGCGTGAGATCGGTGCGGTTATCGGACTGGCGATTGGTTATTTTGTGAAGTTTCGACTGGATTGTATCTTTGTATTCCCCCATGCAACATTCCACGAGAGGGCATCTCTGTGAAGCTCTCAGGCTGGGGACGACATCCCATACTCGAATGCATGACGCAGGCACCTCGCGATCTGGACGCACTGCGCGCTATGATAGAACGCGCGCCCGGGATCGCCCGAGGTAATGGCCGGGCTTATGGTGACAGTGCATTGAACACGCACAACACGATCCAGATGCGCCACTTTAGCCATATGCTGGACTTCAATTCAGAATCAGGTCAGCTGGTGACGGAAGCCGGTGTACTGCTTGATGATGTGATCCAGTGCTTTCTTCCGCGAGGCTGGTTTCCGGCTGTGACACCCGGCACACGGTTTGTGACCATCGGGGGGATGGTCGCCGCAGACGTCCATGGCAAAAACCACCACAAGCATGGCTCTTTCGGGGCTTTTGTCGACTGGATCGACTTGGTCGATGCAACCGGCGCGGTTCGCCGCTGTTCACGCGAGGAGCATGCCGAGCTTTTCGAGTGGACCATAGGTGGCATGGGTTTGACAGGCATCATCCTGCGCGTTGCATTTCGTCTGAAACCAGTTGAAACCGGCTGGATCCGGCAAGAAACGTATGCGGCACCGAACCTCGACGGTGCTATTGATTTATTCGAAGAAACCCTTGATGCGACCTACTCCGTCGCTTGGATTGATTGCCTGAGCTCCGGCCCTGCATTGGGGCGTTCTATTGTTATGCTGGGCGAGCATGCAGACCGTGCTGAACTGTCCGAAAGTAAACGAAAAACCATTTTCCCGCTACCAGGCAAAAGCAAGTTGAACGTGCCTTTCAATGCCCCGCGATTTTGCCTGAACCGCTTCAGTATGCGCCTGTTCAATTCGGCTTACTATCACGGAAACGCCCGCAAAGAGGGCACGGAATTTATCAACTGGGCTAGTTACTTCTATCCTCTGGATGCGGTTTTAAATTGGAACCGCCTCTATGGGCGTAAGGGGTTCAACCAATTTCAATGTGTCTTGCCGCTGGCGCAGTCACGAGATGGTATAAAACGCCTTCTGGAAGAAATATCCGCAAGCGGGCGCGGGTCCTTTCTGGCGGTCCTGAAACGCTTTGGACCACAAGACAGCCGGTTTTCATTCCCGATGGAAGGATACACACTGGCTCTGGATTTCCCCCGTTCTGCAGAAACGGATCAACTGCTGACAAAGCTGGAACACATAACGGTCACACATGGTGGCAGGATTTATCTGGCAAAAGACAGCCATATTAGTGCCCCTAATTTTCTGCAGTCTGATGAAACCCGTATCCGGGCTTTTCAGGGCATGCGATTAAAGGGGCCGGGCGAACACTTCACATCATCACAATCTGAAAGGTTGGAACTTTGAGCAAAGCCGCTGTACTCATATTGGGCGCAACCTCGGATATCGCGATTGCGACGGCCCATGTATTTGCGGCTAAGGGACACCCCCTGCAATTGGCTGCGAGGGATAGGGAGAAGCTTGAAGCCACCAAAACCGATCTGGAAGTTCGTTATCAGGTTCCAGTCAGCCTGCAGGAACTCGATGTGCTGAATTTCGAAAGTCATGCGCCGTTTGTTGCGGAACTGCCCGAGCTACCGGGCATTGCCATTTGCGCCATCGGCCTTTTGGGCAATCAGACCGATGATGAACAGAACCTACAATCTGCCCGTCGGGTCATGCAGTCCAATTACGAGGGCCCGGCCCACATCCTTTCTCTGCTGGCGAATGCTTTCGAAGAGCGTGGATCAGGTACATTAGTGGGCATCAGCTCTGTCGCAGGCGAACGGGGACGCGCCAGCAACTACATCTACGGATCCGCCAAAGCTGGCTTCACCGCTTTTCTGTCTGGCTTACGCAATCGGCTATCGTCCAGGGGAGTAAATGTTGTCAGCGTGCTGCCAGGATTTGTGGCAACCAAAATGACAGAAGGTATGGATCTTCCCGATAAGCTGACGGCACAACCCGACGAGGTCGCCGCAGCAATTGATCGCGCCATTTTGAAAAAGCGCAATGTGATCTATGTTCGGCCTGTCTGGGCCCTTATCATGGGGATCATTCGTAATATTCCCGAAGCGATATTCAAGAAAATGCGTATATGAAAATAACGCGCCAGCCCTATCAATCATCCATGTCGGGACGCATATAAACGCATATGCCAAATGCATTCGCATATTTTGTATTGTTCTCGTGGCCACTGGTCACGTTCGTACTGTTTCGAACCCTGCCTCGCACACATGCTTTAATCATATCTATTGTCGGGGGATATCTGATCTTGCCGCAGCAAGCGGGTTTTGATCTCCCGCTGCTTCCAGTCCTCGACAAACATTCCATTCCAGCGCTAAGCGCTGCCTTCATGTGCATCGTCACCCGAGCAAACAGAACACGAGTCTTCAATACTACTTCAACTGAAAAGCGCGAAGCGTCCGAGCCACACAAGTCCAGAAAGAAAAAAGGGGCCTACTTATTTCTGATTGCCGTATTGATTGGATCAGCCTTCATGACAGTCGTCACCAATAGCGAGCCGGTCATATATGGAGTTGTCTATCGACCTGGCATGCGCATTTATGATGCCTTTTCAATTATACTCACGGAGCTTATTGCCATCCTCCCATTTATGCTGGGGTGGAAATATCTATCATCCGAATCCGATCATCGCATATTACTAAAAATACTTGTTGTTTCCGGTTTATGTTATAGTCTTCCGGCCCTTTTCGAAGTGCGTATGAGCCCCCAGTTGAATGCTTGGATTTATGGGTTCTTCCCACATTCGTTCCTGCAACATATTCGTGGTGATGGATATCGACCCATCGTGTTTCTGCAGCATGGCCTCTGGGTCAGCATTTTTTTTGCGCTTACTATTCTCTCAGCCGTGACTTTACTTAAGTCAAAGTCTAGTCCGCGACCCCAAGCTTGGCTTGTTATAGCCGGGTTCTGGCTGCTGACCACCTTGTTCCTCACAAAATCCCTTGGGGCGTTTGCTCTCACGCTTCTGTTCGTACCAGCAATTTTGTTTATGAGAATTACTAGCCAAATGCTTGTTGCGATGTGTGTGGCAGGAATTGTGTTACTTTATCCGATGTTGCGCGGTGCAGATCTTATCCCGGTTCAAGAAGTTGTGAATCTGGCCGAAAGTATCAATCCGCAACGCGCGGCGTCTTTTACCACAAGAATAGAAAATGAAGACCAGATTCTAGAGAAAACAAACTTGAAACCCATGTTCGGTTGGGGCGGCTGGGGACGGGCTGAAATATATAATTCAGAAACAGGGGAAGTGCTGAGCATCCTAGATGGTACTTGGATTATTGCCATGAGCTCTTTTGGTTGGATCGGATATATCGCGCGATTTGGCCTTTTGACCCTCCCTGTATTCATACTCGGTCGACCTGCAAGGCGAAGAGATCTCACTGTGGTAACATCAGGCTTGTATTTGATATTGACCGTAAGCCTGATCGATTTGTTGCCCAATGCGACACTTACATCGGTCACATGGATTATAGCAGGAGCCTTGGCAGGTTTTGCGTTGAAGAAAGACATCAGAATGCCTGTTGCGCATCAAAACGAACAAAGACCGGCTGAGGAAAAAGCTGTATTGTACCAACGCACACCTAGAGAGAGGTGAACCGGATACTGCGATAGACCCAGAGAGGAATCTTATAGCTGAGTTACTTAAAAGATACGTTCTTAGGCTTCTAAGCTGAAGCGACAAGGTGAGAAGAAAAAGATATGCATCACATTTATTGTTTATCATTAATATTGCTGCTTATTGGCGGCTTATTGTCTTCGAATCCGGTACTTGCCGAAGAAGACATGAACCTACCTCCGCGGCAGCCAAGCCGTCTTTCCGTTAAGCAGATTCACAGTGGGCATAGCCTGTCAGATACGTACCTCGCACATCCCTGGCCAGGCCGTTTAACACTGGCGACCGGATTTCGAAGTAAGTCCGACCCACACAACACCATTAGCAAATCCACCATCCCCGGATCTCCATTGCATTGGCGGTGGTCGCATCAAGCCGGATACGGGCAGCCAGATGCTAGGGTCGATATCGGCGATTATGAACTCCTCGTGACAACCGAAGCCGTACCGTTGCGTTCTGATCCCGAGGATTTCCGGAGAAACACGCTGGATTTAATAGAAAGATGGGTCAAACACAGCTGGGCTCAGGGCAATCGCGGGCACGGCGCCGAGGTTATGCTTTATAGCACCTGGATCGGCTTGGAAAACCCAGACGGGAGCACGTCTGGTGGAGAGAGCCGGAACTCGTTCCGTAAACGCCTGGAAGCAGAAGGCAGGAAATGGGAACAAATGCAAGATCATGCCAATGTGATCCGTCCATCAGACATGCCTGCTATTTACATGATCCCGGGTCACAGACTGATGATGCGTATATACGATGATATCCAAGCGGGAAATGCACCAGGCCTCAATAGCATGAGTGATATTTTCAAAGATGATATTCATCTCAACGATATCGGCAGTTATGCCATGACGTGCCTTGTCTACGCTGTGATCTACCATCGCAACCCCCGGGAACTTCCAAACCGATTTGCAGTGCCGGAAGATACGCTCAGCCGGGCACAGGCTCTATATTTTAAGGCCATAGCCTGGGAGGTCGCTCGGAATTACGCACGTTCAGGGGTGCCCTAATTGTAGTCCACCAGCGACGCGGAAACGATCCGCCAGATTAAAGCACGCATAAAAGAAACTATTCCAAAGCCCCGTTTGAAAAACAGCGGCTATATCATGTTTCCAAGCTATAGGAGTGTGGCGATAGACTCAATTTCTTGTATTTTGAAATCTCAAAGAACACTTACGCGTAGCGCTCTCGTAAAGGGCCCATCATTCAGCTCAGCAAAAGTTTCAAATACTCACCATATGTGGACTTGGCGAACAGTCGGGCGCGCTCTTCCAGCGCTGTATCATCAATCCAGCCGTTGACCCAAGCAATCTCATCCAGGCTTCCGGTCTGCATGCCCTGTCGATCCGTCAGGGTGCGCACAAAATTCCCTGCATCCAATAGCGACCCATGCGTGCCAGTATCCAACCAGGCAAAGCCGCGGCCCATGGTCTGAACGTTCAGCAGACCTTCGTTCAGATACATCTCAAGTAATGACGTGATCTCCAACTCGCCGCGCTCGGACGGCTGGACCTGACGGGCGCGCGCCGGGGCGTCACCGTCGAGGAAATAGAGGCCGGTCACCGCATAGTTTGAGGGCGGTACTTTCGGTTTCTCGATGATGCCGCGTACTTTCTGTCCTTCGAAATCGACCACGCCGTAGCGTTCGGGATCGGCTACACGATAGGCGAAGACAGTTCCGCCGCTCTCTTGCGCATCTGCAGCACGCAATAGGTCCGGAAGACCGTGGCCGAAAAAGATATTGTCTCCCAGGATCATCGCGGACGGGGCACTGGCCAGAAAATCCTCGGCCAGTGTGTAGGCCTGCGCTAGACCATCCGGCGACGGCTGAGTGATCCAGGTCAACGACAGGCCGTATTGGCTGCCATCGCCCAACAGACGCTGGAACTGTTCCTGATCCTCTGGCGTCGTGATGATCGCGATCTCACGGATATGCGACAGCATGAGCACGCTCAGAGGGTAGAAGATCATCGGCTTGTCATAGATCGGCAGCAGCTGTTTTGAGACCGCCATGGTGATCGGATACAGCCGAGTTCCCGAGCCACCAGCCAGAATGATACCTTTGCGTTGCATGATCTATCCTTTCAAAGCAGGGCTATCGGTGACCTTCAGTTCGGCCAGCACCTGCGCCAGGCCCGCTTTCCAGTCAGGCTGCCCAAGCCCGTAAATCTCACTAAGCCGCGAACACTCCAGCCGCGAATTCAACGGTCTGGGGGCCCGGGTCGGGTAATCTGTTGTTGGAATATCGGTGATCTCAGTGGCCAGACCCGCCTGCGAGACAATTTCGCGCGCGAAATCGGCCCAACTGACATTGGGTGCCCCGGAATAGTGAAACAGCCCGCCTTCAACATGCCCTCTGGCCTTGGCAATGGTCAGCAGCGTCTCGGCGATATCGGCGGCCGGGGTCGGTCCACCGATCTGGTCGGCCACGATGGTCAGGCTGTCTCGGGCCTCAGCCAACCGCAGAATGGTTTTGACAAAGTTATGACCGTGGGCTGAAAACACCCAGCTTGTCCGCAGGATCACATGCCATCCCCCTGCTTGGGCGATCTGTTGCTCTCCCTCCAGCTTGCTCTGGCCATAAACGCCCAGTGGACTGGTCTCATCCTGCGGGGTCTGGGCGGCATCTCCTGCCCCGTCAAAAACATAGTCGGTCGAGATATGCAGGAAGGGCAAATCACGGTCTGCCGCAGCACGCGCCATGACACCCGGCGTATCTCCATTGATCATCCGGGCCAGCTCGGGTTCATCCTCGGCTTTATCGACCGCCGTATAGGCCGCGGCATTGATGATCACATCCGCATACGTGTTGCGAATAGCTTCAGCACAGCTCTGCGGATCGGACAGGTCCGCTTGGGTGCGATCCAGCGCCTCGACCGTGATATCATGCGCCGATGCACGCCGGCGCAGTTCCGTGGCGACCTGCCCGAGATGGCCGAAGACCAGAGCCTTCATCCGGCCACCCCAAGCCGCTCGCCTACACCGCTGCGGTGCTGCAGAGCGGCCAACCATTCCCCATTGTCCAAATACCACTGAACCGTCTGCTCCAGCCCGGTTTCAGGCGTGTAAGAGGGGCGCCAGTTCAGCTCGTTCCGGATGCGGGTCGGGTCGATGGCATAGCGACGGTCATGGCCGGGGCGGTCAGTGACAAAGGTGATCAGATCCGCATAAGGCGTTTTGCCCGGCTTCAACCGGTCGAGGATCGCGCAGAGCATTTTGACCAGTTCGAGATTGGTCATCTCGTTCTCACCGCCGATATTGTAGCTGCGGCCCAGCTCGCCCTGTTCCAGCACCAGCAGCAACGCCTCGGCATGATCTTCGACATGCAGCCAGTCGCGGATGTTGTTGCCAGCCCCGTAGATCGGGATGGGCTTGCCAGACAGCGCATTCAAGATCACCACCGGGATCAGCTTTTCCGGAAATTGGTAGGGGCCGTAATTGTTCGAGCAATTGGTCATCACCACCGGCAGACCGTAGGTTTCATGCCAGGCCCGGACCAGATGATCCGACCCCGCTTTTGAGGCCGAATAAGGCGAATTGGGTTGGTAGGGGCTGTCTTCAGTAAAAAACCCGGTCTCACCCAAAGACCCAAAGACCTCATCGGTCGAGATGTGATGGAAGCGGAAGTGCTCAGGGCGTCTAGCATCGATCCAATAGGCGCGTGCGGCGTCCAGCAGAACGTAGGTTCCGGTCACATTGGTGTCAATAAAGGCCGCAGGACCATCGATCGAACGGTCGACATGGCTTTCAGCGGCCAAGTGCATGATTGCATCCGGCTGGTGCTTGTTGAGGATCGCAACCATCGCGCCCGCGTCCCGGATATCGGCCTGTTCAAAAGCATAGCCCGGTGTATCCGCGACCGAGGCTACATTATCCAGACAAGCCGCATAGGTGAGGACATCGACATTGACGACCGCATGGCCTTCGGCAATTGCGCGACGGATCACGGCTGAGCCGATGAAACCCGCGCCTCCTGTCACCAGAATTTTCACTGTGCGTCCTCAATCGTAAACGGGGTCTCTATGTCTCGCAAAAACGGAGCTGTTTTATCTTTATCGGACAATTGCGGCTCAGCCAGATCCAGCGGCCAATTAATTCCAATATCGGGATCATCCCACCGAATGGCGCCTTCTGTTTCCGGTGCATAAGTGTCGGAACATTTGTAGATAATCTCTGTATCAGGTTCCAATGTCATGAAGCCATGAGCGAAGCCTACAGGAACCAGTAGCATCCGGCCGTTTTCGGAACTGAGTTCCTTACCCACCCATTGCCCGAATGTGTGTGAACCCTTGCGGATATCCACCGCAACATCGAAAAATCGTCCACGCCCGCAGCGTACCAGCTTTGCTTGCGCTCTTGGGGGGGCCTGGAAATGCAGGCCCCTTACCGTCCCCACAGCACTTGAAAGCGAATGATTATCCTGAACAAATACCGTATCAATTCCTTCGTCGGCGAAACTACAAAAATTGTAAGTTTCCTCAAAAAAACCGCGATGATCACCAAAGCGCGTAGGGGTGATCAGCATTAAGTCCGCAATAGCAAGAGGTACCACTTCCATAACTACAAGTTTCTCATTCCGTTGTGCGGTGGCGGTGATTTCAAAGGTGATGTCACACCTATTCCTGCACCACCAAACCATTTGTCAACTTGTAAGTTCTCATGCCTACATAAAAGGAAAACCAGATCAGGGATTTTAGAATGCTGTGCCGCAAATATTCCTGCCCGCTATCTAACGCGAATTTGAAACACCTATAACACATTGATAAGACATTTGGGCCACTGGTTAGTACAATAGAATACACCCCCGTCCGAGCTTTCTCATTGGTATTTTAGATTGTACCAGCCTGTGTACTCTGAGAGTTTATACGCCGAGAGGATATTGAATGGATAAAAGAGATTACCTGATGCTTATTGGTGCGCCTAAATGCGGCACCACAAGCGTCGCCTCATGGCTCGGAAACCAGCCCTATGCAGTTTTATCAAATCACAAAGAGACACTCTATTTTACAGATTTTGCAGATCACAGATGGAGCGGTCCTGGGACGGAAATAATGGACACAATACCGTCAGATCCAGAAACCTTTGAGACTCAATTCAGAGACAAGCCCGAGGCAGCCCTACGGATCGAAGCTTCTACAGACAACTTATCCTGCGCTGCGGCCGCCGAGAATATAGCCCGTTTTGCCGAGCGTGATGATGTGGGGGAGGTCTGGGTTGTTGCCTTGTTGCGTGACCCCATTGAACGCATTGTCTCTGAATTCGAGCATACCCTACGTCTAGGGTGGCAGAGTGGCAGCTTGCTGGATTCCCTCCAGGCCGAGGAAGAAAGAATATCCAAAGGTTGGCATCCGCTTTTCCGACATATAGAGCGGTCACGCTACGCTACGCAACTTGCGCGATACCGAGAGTTGTTTGGCAACCGGCTTCTTACACTGGATTTTCACCGAATAGGCGAGGTCAGCGAACGTAGCCGTCTATTAAATTGGATCGACCGCACCGACAACACTGAGAATAAACAATTGGAACATCGCAACCAGCGTAGTGTTATCGCGCGCTCAGGGGCAGTCGGCCTGCTGAAAAACGAAAGCCTGATGGCTCTGGGTCGGTCGGTGGTACCTAAGAGCATGCGACCAGTTGTGCGGCGCTGGGTAAGCGGCGGCTTCGCCGATCGGTATGAACCCAATGAAACAGAAATTCGCTTCATCAGAAGCGCTTTGATGGACGAAATCAACGCTTGTTTAGAGGCCGATAACATTCCTACCGAACATTGGGGCACCTCTGCGGGCAGCCTTTAGATTTACCGATGCCCTGCCGCCCGCCTCTGAGGCATGAGAACAGGCAATTACAACGGCCAGATTCAATTGCAATGTTTAGTTCAAGCCTGAACTACAAACTCCATACATCCACCGTCACGAGCCCTTCTGAATATTGTCCGTCATCATCTGCGGCCCAATAGGAGAATGTATCCGTGCCAACAAAATCTGGATTGGGGCGATACAAAACCTGCCCGTCATCTTGCACATAGATATTGCCATTGGGCGTCGTACTGAGCCCGTCAACATGAAGTGTATCGCCTGCAAGGTGACTATCATTTGCCAGAACATCTATCAGGATATCTTGCCCTGCGGCTGTACTTGCTGAGTCATCCTGTGTTTCAGGCGCTATACCATCGAAAGTAATGGTGCCATTAAACTGAGCCCCTCCCCAGTGATTGATTGACCACGAGTTTTGAATTTGCGTATCCGTCATGTCCAGTTCAATGACATGACTGAGCTTATAAAGCTCTCCTGTCGCGCGGTCGGCGACAAAGTCCTCTAATATGATGACATTCTCACCGCTCTCAGTTTTGTAGTACCCTACATTCGCAATATAGGCCGCGATATCCTGATGCCATTCAAGAACCTGATTGTCCCCCTCAAACTGCCGATCACGGCTGCCTATTGAATCGGTTTTTATGCCGTCAAGGCGCAGGGCTTCCCCCTCTGATATTACGTTGTCACCGTGCATTACAAAGCCCAAGCGGTCGGCAACTAGCTGATCGGATGACATAACCGTGTGTCGGGCGGAATTAAAACCTACATATTCTACTGCGACATCCTGCATGGACACGTCGATGAAGACGTCTGCATAATCCGCCCCATTCGTACCGAAGTGGAAACTCTGCTCAAGGTTCACTCCCTCATTGAAGCCATCAATCGTCAGCCCGTTCACTATGACATCAAACGCATTACCACCAAGATTGAACGCTTTTTCTGCCCCTGCAGCCCCTACCAGATCTACATCCAATAAAGTGTAATGCGCCGTATAAGACAGATCTACACCTCTGGATGTTTCCCAATTCAGGAACCCATCAAAAACACTGCGAACATCATGCCCCTGGCTGGGATTGGCTTTTACGACAATCAAGCCAACTTCCGTTCCAAAAGCTTCGTTGTTATGAAAGCCTTGGATGGGTGCTTGATCAACCTGTATACTCCCTGAGCCATAAGCTATTTCGGGCTGATCTAGATTTGCACTCAGTGGGTCGGTTGGAGCGGAACGGTGCATCCAGACATAGCCATGAGTAGTATTGACTGCGACATTATCCGAAGCTTCGACCAAGCGACCAGCAAAGAAGAACCCGTCCCCTGTCCGCCCATTATCATGGCGTGGAAGATCAGATTGTTCTTTGACGGCCCAGTCACCCCAGCCAACACCTTCAGACCGGATCGCCATATTGTGTGACCAGATTCCGGTTTCGTCGCCATCCTCGGCTGCGAAAGCCGCGCCAAAGACATCGAAGGCGACGTTATCAGTGAAATAGGCATGGCTTGAGTGGTGGACAAACCCCCAGCCAGGTGAACCGCTGACTGTGTTGCCTATAGCTATGGCAGGATCTTCCTGATTTTCAGTTCCGGTTTTGTGGAAGTGGAAAGAGTAGCGCCCCTTGACATTGCTATCGGGCTCTATCGAGCTGAAAGTGCCGACATCCGCCGCCGGTGTCGACTTGTCAGTCCTTCCCAGATCATCAAAGGCCGCATAGCGTACATCCACATCATCCGAATGCATGAACATCACATGTCCCCGGTGATGTACCTCGGTTCCCTCGCCGTCTTCGCTGGAGAATGTGATGTTACGAGACATGTTCGCGACGTAAGCGGACAAATCATCTCGGGGTGTGTCGTGATCGTATTGTAGCGCGCGATCAAGGGTAATGGTGTTGCCGTCAATCGCCGTAATGACGACCTCTTCGTCTTCACTTTCATGATAAATTGTAGCACGGACGTCGTTGTCCCAATACCACCCTTGCTTATGAGTACCGCTTAACACAATCGTATCGCCGATCTCCCAGCCTTCTGGAACTTCGGCCAGGCTGATCTGCGTGTCCCCAGCCATCGGTGCGTCAGAAACTTTGAGGAAGCTTGTTTTCTCGGCTCCGTTAATCTCTACTTCACCGTGCGAAATAACGCCTCGCGACAGCAGTGAAGGATCCCAGGATGTATTGATATCGCCGTTGTTGGCGATGACAATCTGCACATCTACACCGGCCTCAACTGGGTTGTCCGCTGTACCGATTTCCAATCGCCCTGTTGGGGACACAACCATCGTGTCCAGCAAGATTTTGCTGTTCACATTCGTGGCAAAGGCCAACTCTCCGTCCACACGTACAGAGAACAAAGACTCGTCGCTTTCTTCGTCATACAGAACAGATATGCCTTCGGGAATCAGAACCTTGGCACCCTCTTCCGGAATAATCCCGTTGTGCCATGTGGCCGGATCAAACCAGTCACCATCACCAATTGCGACATGAGTGGCTTCGGCGCGGTCCACAAGATCCAGAACCTGCATGTGTTCTTGGGACATGCCAGCATTGTCGCCATGGGCATGCGCGTCTGGCAGTGCCTTGACTGCTGCTACGTATGCGTCAACTTCACTTGGATCAGTTGGCGGCGGGATGTATCCGTCACTGTGTCCCCCATGGTCGCCACTATCGTGTCCATCATGCCCGCCAGGATCCTGTCCGTCATCAGTATCATGACCGTCATGTCCGCTGCTATCTCCGGTGCCCTGCCCGTCATCGGTGTCGTGGCCATCATGCCCATCGTTCCCATAGTCGGTATCTTGATCACCTGACGCACTATGAGTCAGCGTGTTGCCCGAAATAAGCTCACGCTGGCCGTTGCTGTCGGGGCCTTCCCATTCCAACTGCAGGGTCGAGGCCCCACCGGCTTCGAAATAACGCACTTCAATTTCATGAGTGCCTGTTGAAAGGTCCAGCGTGATGCTCTGTTCTTCCGTAGCATGCAGCCCGTCATTGTCGATCACTGGCTGGCCATCAATATAAAGCGCCGAGCCATCATCCGAGGTCAGATACAGCGTATAGGTGCCACCTTCCGCGACATTCAGATTGCCCGTGTACTGAACTGCAAAATTGTCTGACGGACCGCCCTCCCATAAAGACCCGCCGCTGCGGACGGTATTGAGTTCGGTCGCTGTGCCTGTTCCATACGGCGTGGCGTCAAAATCTATCTGGGACAGGCTGGAGATACCTGCCGCCAGAATAAAATATGCTCCGATCAGGCCCGGCATTTCTTCCGAGTTGGATCCGTGGTCGCCGGTTCCATGTCCATTATCTCCATCGGTATCCCCGGTGTCATGCCCGCTGTGATCATCACTCATGTCACCATGGCTGAACGCCTCACCCGAGATGACCTCGCGCTGACCGTTGCTGTCGGGGCCTTCCCACTCCAACTGCAGCGTTGCCTCGCCACCGCGTTCGAAATAACGCACTTCAATTTCATGAGTGCCTGCTGACAGGTCCAGCGTGACGCGTTGCTCTTCGAACCAGTGCAACCCATCATTGTCGATCACCGGCTGGCCGTCAATATAAAGCGCCGAGCCATCGTCCGAGGTCAGGTACAATGTATAAATACCCGCCTCAGCGACATTCAGATTACCCGTATAGCGCGCCGCGAAGTCATCGGACGGACCGCCCTCCCACAACGAGCCGTTGCTGCGATAGGTATCCAATTCCGACACCATGCCGGTGCCATCAGGTGTAGCGTTGAAATCTATCTGGGACAGGCTGGAAATGCCTGACCCCATGACAAAATATGCGCCAAGCAACCCAGGCATGCTTGAATGGCCACCGGTACCCTGATCGCCGGTATCGTGTCCATCATGGCCACCGTTATCCCCGGTATCGGTTCCATCGCCATGATCACCGTGCGAGCCATCATCGGTATCGGGTTCGTCGTGCCCATCGTGGCCATCATCCGTGGTGCCATGGCTGAACGCATCGCCCGAGATGACTTCGCGCTGGCCGTTGCTGTCAGGGCCTTCCCATTCCAGTTGCAGGGTCGATCTGCCACCTCTTTCGAAATATTGTATTTCGATCTCATGCGCGCCTGCAGACAGATCCAGCGTAACGCGCTGTTCCCGGTCTGCATGCAGCCCGTCATTATCGATGACGGGCTGGCCATCGATATAAAGCGCCGAGCCATCATCCGAGGTCAGAAACAGCGTGTAGGTGCCAGCCTCGGCAACATTCAGATTGCCGGTGTAGCGTGCCGCGAAATCATCCGACGGGCCACCCTCCCACAAAGATCCGCTGCTGCGATAGGTATCCAGCTCGGATACCATGCCGGTCTCGTTGGGTGTGGCGTCGAAATCTATCTGGGACAGGCTGGAAATGCCTGACCCCATGACAAAATATGCGCCAAGCAACCCAGGCATGCTTGAATGGCCACCGGTACCCTGATCGCCGGTATCGTGTCCATCATGGCCACCTTTATCCCCGGTATCGGTTCCATCGCCATGATCACCGTGCGAGCCATCATCGGTATCGGGTTCGTCGTGCCCATCGTGGCCATCATCCGTGGTGCCATGGCTGAACGCATCGCCCGAGATGACTTCGCGCTGGCCGTTGCTGTCAGGGCCTTCCCATTCCAGTTG
>NZ_JBSWYP010000018.1:0-60815 GCF_056161185.1 Ruegeria sp. ABV3_008
GGATACTGAACAGGCATCTCCCAGCCCGCAAAATCAACCATCTTCCCACCCAACTCAACATGAAGAGAGTAAAGTGGAGTGCGCTTCGGTGAAGTCATCTTTCTAACCTTTCAATCAGCGGGATTGGTCGCGAACGACCGTCACAGTGCAGTGCGCATTCCGCACCACCCGGGCCAGGTTCGGGCCAATTTCATAGTTCGGGAAATCACCTTTGGTGGAGGCCATGACAATCAGATCAAATCCCTCTTTGTGGGCGAGTTTCAGGATTTCACGGTAAACGCTGCCTTCTTCGATGTGGATCGCCACATCGGAGGCATCACCGTGGTCCAGAATGGCCTGAACCGCGTTGCGCACATGATCCTTTGCTCCGGCGCCATAGTTCACAGGCAAGTTAGGCAGTTGGATAATCTCGGGGATGACGGCAACCGCGTACAGTTCGGCACCGTAGAATTTCGCCTGTTCCAATGCGACCGGCAGAGCCAGTTTCCAGGAACGGTCGTCGGTATGATCAATGGGCAGCAGGATTTTCGTGGCCATCACGTCTCTCCTCGAGATATGGAATTCTGTTTCAAAGGCGGGGGGCCGGGTTGGCCCCCCGTTTTGGTCGGGGCTAACCTATTCGGCAGGTTTTGCCTCCGGCTCTTCGGACTGGCCGCCCGAGGCGAAGAACTCTTTCGTCAGTTTGAAGACGATCGGGCTCAACAGGGCCAAAGCGATCAGGTTCGGGATAGCCATCATGGCGTTCAGCGTGTCTGCCAGCAGCCAGATGAAGCCCAGATCTGCGGTAGCGCCAAAGTAGATCATAACGATCCACAGGACGCGGTAGGGCATCAGGGATTTTACACCCAGCAGGAACTCGACGCATTTTTCACCGTAGAAGGACCAGCCGAGGATGGTGGTGAAGGCGAAGATCGACAGAGCGATGGCGATCAGATACCCACCAATGCCCGGCAGCGACAGTTCAAACGCGTGGCTGGTCAGCGCTGCACCGGATTCACCCGATGTCCAGGCACCCGAAGCGATGATCGCCAGACCGGTGATCGAGCAGACGATGATGGTATCGATGAACGTACCCAGCATCGCGATCAGGCCCTGGTTTACCGGACCTTTGGTCTCGGCAGCGGCGTGCGCAATCGGGGCGGAACCCAGACCCGCTTCGTTCGAGAACACACCACGTGCCACACCAAAGCGGATGGCAGCCCAAACGGCAGCACCCGCGAAACCGCCTTCTGCGGCGGACGGAGTGAACGCGTGGGTGAAGACGAGCGACAGCGCCTGTCCGATGTTGCCGATGTTGATCAGCAGAACCAGCAGGCCCGCGATGATATAAGCAACGGCCATAAACGGAACCAGCTTACCGGCAACCGCACCAATGCGAGTGATACCGCCCAGGATGACAGCTGCAGTCAGAACCATCAGAACAACGCCAGTGACCGAGGTGTTCAGACCAAAGTTCGCTTCAAGAACCTGTGCCACACCGTTTGCCTGTACGCCGTTGCCGATGCCGAAGGCGGCAACCGCGCCGAACAGGGCGAATGCTACACCCAGCCACGCCCATTTTGCGCCGAGTCCATTCTTGATGTAGTACATCGGGCCGCCAACATAGTTCCCCAACTCGTCTTTTTCACGATATTTCACGGCGCAGACGGCTTCGGCGTATTTGGTGGCCATGCCCACCAGGGCGGTCATCCACATCCAGAACAAGGCGCCTGGACCGCCCAGGAAGACAGCAGTCGCCACACCGGCGATGTTACCTGTACCGATGGTTGCTGACAGCGAGGTCATCAGCGCGTTGAATGGGCTGATCTGCCCTTCGCCCTGACCTTCCCGGCCTTTGAACAACAGGCTAAAGCCCGTGCCAATGCGCAGGATCGGCATGAATTTCAGCCCGACCTGCAGGAAGAAGCCAACGCCAAGGATGAGAACCAGCATCAGCGGCCCCCACACGACGCCATTGATGGCCCCTACGATTGAATTTAACGCTTCCATGGTATTCCTCCCTAGTGCGTCTGGTTATGCCCCGGCAGCAATCGCTCGTTGGCGAGCTTGCTTGAGGGCGGCAAAGTCTTCGTCCGCGTGGAACGACGAACGGGTCAGCGGAGTGGCTGACACGTGCAGAAAGCCCTTGGAGCGCGCGATCTGCTCCAGCTGGGCGAACTCTTCCGGTGACCAGAACCGGTCGATCGAGTGATGTTTCGGGGTCGGCTGCAGGTATTGCCCGACTGTCAGGAAATCGACATTTGCGGCACGCAGGTCATCCATCACTTGGCGGACGTCACAGAGGCTTTCGCCAAGGCCGACCATCAGGCCGGATTTGGTGAAAATCTCAGGGTTTGCGCGTTTGGCATCGTCCAACAGACGCAAAGACGTATAGTACCGCGCGCCGGGACGAACCGTTGGATAAAGATGCGGCACAGTTTCCAGATTGTGGTTGAAAACGTCCGGCGCTGCTTCAAATACCAGATCTGCAGAAATCCCTTTTCCCAAGAAGTCCGGAGTCAGAACTTCGACGGTGGTTTCAGGGTTTTGGTGGCGCACTGCTCTGATGGTCTGTGCGATGTGTTCGGCGCCGCCATCATCCAAGTCATCGCGGTCAACCGATGTGATCACCACATGGCGAAGCCCCAGCTTTTTTACAGCGGCCGCGACACGGCCCGGTTCAAATACGTCCAATGCGTCTGGCCGACCTGTGGCGACGTTGCAGAAGGAACAGCCACGCGTACAAACTTCGCCCATGATCATCATGGTGGCGTGGCGCTTGGACCAGCATTCGCCGATATTCGGACAGGCGGCCTCTTCACAGACCGTCGCCAGGTTATGATCTCGCATCAGGCGACGTGTTTCATAATACTCGGTGCTGTCGCCCTTTTTCTTGCGAATCCACTTGGGCTTGCGGGGAATGACACTATCTGCCTTCTTGGCTTTTTCGGGGTGGCGGGGGCGAAGCTGGATGGACATCTGGCGGCTCCTTCTTACGCGTGGATCGCGCGGCCCAGAGCGTCGAGGCAGGCTTCTTTGACCGCCTCGCCCATAGCTGGATGTGCATGACAGGTGGAGGCGACTTCGGCGACGGTGGCACCTTTGGTCATCGCCAGAACGAGTTCCGCGATCAGATCACCGCCATGCGCACCGCAAATATGCGCGCCTAGTATTTTGCCGTTCGGTTCAGCCAAAACCTTGACCGCGCCGTCGGTTTCTCCGGTCGACCGTGCGCGCGAGTTGGCCATGAACGCGAATTTGCCGACCGCGTATTCGGCACCGGCTTCTTTCAGCGCCTCTTCAGTCACACCGACCGAGGCGACCTCAGGGTCGGTGTAAACGACACCCGGTACGGTGTTGTAGTCGACATGGCCGCCCAGCCCCGCCAACATCTCAACGCAGGCAACGCCGTCTTCTTCGGCCTTATGGGCCAGCATCGGTCCGGGGACGCAGTCCCCGATCGCATAGATGCCGGGAACCGATGTGCGGAAGCTGTTGTCAACTTGAACAAAGCCGCGCGGGTCAAGAGCTATCCCCAATTCTTCCAGCCCCAACCCGCGCGTGACGGGCCGGCGTCCGACGGCGATTAGAACCTTGTCGGCCTCGATCACCTCTTCCTTGTCTTTGCCGACCCGGTCCAGTGTAAGCGCCAATCCGGTTTCAGACTTTTCAATGGCCTTCAGCGCGCGTCCCAACTGGAACTTTAGGCCGCGTTTGCTGAGCGCGCGCTGCGCCAGTTTCGCAATCTCGCCGTCAATACCAGGCAGGACGCGGTCCAGATACTCAACCACTGTGACCTTGGCCCCAAGACGCGCCCAAACCTGTCCCAACTCTAGCCCTATAACCCCTGCCCCGACGACAACCAGATGATCCGGCACCGTGTCCAGCGCCAAGGCACCAGTTGAGCTGAGAACATCCTTCTCATCGATCTCGATACCGTTCAGAGGTGTCGGCTCAGACCCCGTGGCGATCAAGATATTCTTGGCCTCATAGATATCATCGCCAACCTGCACTTGCCCGTCCGCCGGAATGCGGGCCCAGCCTTCGATCAGCTCAACGCCGTTCTTCTTGAACAGAAAACCGATGCCCTTGGTCAGATCGCCAACGATCTTGTCCTTGCGCCCCATCATTGACGGCACGTCGATGCTGGCCCCCTCGACCGCAATGCCATGGGAGGAGAGATGTGCAAGCTCGGCATATTTGGCCGAGGAGGTCAGCAACGCTTTGGAGGGGATGCACCCCACATTCAGACAGGTTCCGCCCAGCGCCCCGCGCCCTTCCACGCAAGCCACTTTCATACCCAGTTGAGCCGCGCGGATCGCAGCAACATAACCGCCGGGGCCGCCCCCGATGACGATGAGATCGTAAATGCTCATTGGGTGTTCTTTCAGTAGATTGGATAGTTGGCGCAGAGAGCGCGGACTTTTGCGCGGGTCTCGGCTTCGACGGTTGCATCGCCTTCAGGAGACTCACGCAGCGCATCGAGAACGTCGCCAATCAAAAGGCCGATCTGAGTGAACTCTTCAGGCCCAAAACCACGGCTACATCCAGCGGCCGTTCCTAGCCGGATACCGCTCGTGATCGTCGGCTTTTCCGGATCACCCGGCACGCTGTTCTTGTTGCAAGTAAACCCGGCGCGTTCCAGCGCGGCTTCTGCATCTTTGCCGGTAACGCCAAGCGGCCGCAGGTCGACCAGCATAAGGTGGTTTTCTGTGCCGCCCGAAACGATGTCACAACCACGCGCCATCATGACGTTTGCCAAAGCATTGGCGCTGTCGACGACACGCTGCATGTACCCCTTGAACTCTGGCTTCAAGGCCTCGCCAAATGCGACGGCCTTACCGGCGATTACATGCATCAAGGGGCCGCCCTGAAGCCCGGGGAACACAGCAGAGTTGATCTTTTTCGCCAACGCCTCGTCATTCGTCAAAATAATCCCGCCGCGCGGACCGCGCAGGGTCTTGTGGGTCGTCGAGGTGACCACATGCGCGTGACCAATTGGCGAGGGGTGCAGCCCGGTCGCAACCAGACCCGCGATATGCGCCATATCGGCCAGCAGCCAGGCACCGACCTCATCCGCGATCTTACGGAACCGAGCGAAATCGATCTTTTGCGAGTAGGCCGACGCACCAGCAATGATCAGCTTTGGCTTTTCAGACCTGGCCAGCGCTTCGACTTGGTCATAGTCGATGAGCCCCTCGTCTGTCAGACCATATTGAACCGGGTGAAACCACTTGCCCGACTGAGCAGGCTTGGCACCGTGCGTCAGGTGACCACCGGCATCAAGCGACATGCCAAGGATCGTGTCACCGGGGCTGAGCAGCGCAAGCTTCACCGCTCCGTTTGCCTGCGCGCCAGAGTGTGGCTGAACGTTGGCGAACTCGCAGCCGAACAACCTCTTCAATCGTTCGATCGCTTCAACCTCAACCTCATCCACATATTCGCAACCGCCGTAGTAGCGGCGACCGGGATAGCCCTCAGCGTACTTGTTCGTGAGCACAGAACCCTGCGCGTCGATCACAGCCTGCGAGACGATATTCTCGGACGCGATAAGCTCGATCTGTTCTGCTTGGCGCTTGCCTTCACGTACAATCGAAGCAGCAATAACCGGATCTGCATCTTTGAGCGATTTTGTAAACAAGGTTCCCTCCTTCATACTCGAATCCCAAGTACGAAATTTTGTTTCCTATAGTGGAAATCGGATACTCAAGGCAACATATATCTCGTACTTGTGAAGTTGTGTAAGGACGGGGAAATCGGTAACCTGCGGAAAATCAGGGAGATTTCTATGGTCGATGACAGCCTGAACGACGCCGTCGGGCCGGAAGAACAGGACGAAGGCGCTGCTTTGGGGCGCTCAATCCGGGATGCGCGCCGTGCAAAAGGGTGGACGTTGGAGGAAGCCGGACGGGCGGCGGGAATCGGTCGCTCGACACTTTCCAAGATCGAAAACAACCAGACTCGACCTAGCTTCGATATTGTACGCAGGCTTACCCAAGCGCTGGAAATGAGCACCCCGCAACTGTTCCTGCAATCGGGCCAAAGCGGGATTTCGGGCCGCCGCGATTACACTCCAAAAGGCCAGGGCGAGATGAAGGACACCCCGACATATCTGCACGAGTTGCTCTGCCCTGAACTTACCAGCAAGCGAATGCTGCCTTACATCGCAACTATCAAAGCCCGAGATGTGTCCGAGTTCGAGAACTGGATCAGACATTCGGGTGAAGAGTTTATGTATGTGATCAGCGGCGAATTGACCTTTATCTCTGAACACTATCGCCCGTTGACCATGAAGGCCGGGGATTCTCTGTATTACGACAGCGGAATGGGTCACGGCTGCATCTCGACCAGCAAGGAAGACGCAAAAGTCTTGTGGGTTTCGCTAGAATAGTCTCAACGCACAGTCGGTTACACTAGTGTGCCACCGCTGAATAAACAACGCGCCTGCGCCTCCGCTAAGTTGCCCATCAGCGAGACTCTGAGCCATACTGCCAAACACGTGGTTGACCTGATCGTCTTCCTCGCCTCAATGTTCGAGACCTGCAAGCTCAATGGCGTAGACCACGGCGCCTAGCTCGCCCGAATGCTGATCGCTATTGCAAGCGGTCACAAACGGGTAAACATCGCCAGCCTGATGCCCTGGAACTATCCCGCTGACGTGTGACAAGTTCACGTTTTATGGTCCAAGCTTTGTTCGGACGGATAACTGGCACCTCAGCGACCTGTCTTCGTAGGGCTTAGATACTTTTACTCGAGTTCAGGACAGCTAGCTAAATTCCTTCAAGTGCGGTTTCGACTTGGCCGCAAAACTTTTCAATATCGCGCTTTAGCATATCGCTTTCTCGTGTTTCATCTCTGACCGCGGCCAGTTCATCTGCAACCATACGAACATCTTCAAACGGAGCTGACTCCGCGATGCGCACCAAAGCTCGAATAAGGGCGGCCGTTACGAGCCCATTGCCTCTGGCTGCGCGTCTCAGTGCCGGCATTGAGTCGCTAAACATAGACTCTGCCGTGATTGATGGGTAAACCACTCGCACAGCTCCGTCGTCATCCCGATACACCCCCGTACAGAGCTTGGACGACCACGCACGAGCCAGAGATGCCGATAGACGGTCGATGCACACAATTGCGGTAAACGTGTCGTTGACACCCGGCGACAAAGCCCGAAGTGCGATTTCAACGAGAAGATGAACAGAAAAGCGGATATCTCCGTTAGGATCTCGCGCGGGGATTAACGGAGCTGCCGCTCGCACCAGATCATTGAGGCTCTCTTCACCATCACCATAAACATTGGCCAAAGTGTCCGTTGGAACCATGAAGTCACCTGGCTGCACATCAAAAACGACGACGGCTCCTGCTTCCTTGGCGGCACCCACCAGACCTTCGGTATTGATCGAGTTCACATATCCAGTGCCCGAAGCCGAGACTTGGCGCTTGTCTCCCTCCTCAGGGACTGCCTCTGAAGATGGAATATCTGCACTGTTTTCGATTGCGGTGCTCACTTGGCGATCCAAGGCTTCAGAAATCCGCGCTGCCTCCTGATCAATGGTTACGCGCGTCGAGACCGTATGAACGAATAGCAACAGCAAAAGAACTGAGAAGATCGAATAGACTATTCCAATCGCAGCGGCCAAATTGACGGATGTGTCATCGCGTATCAGCCACAAGATCATCAAGCTGTACAAAAACGTCGCTCCAAGTGAGCCAACTGCAATCTGGTTTACCCTGTCTTCGCCAAAGCGCTGCAAGAGCCTGGGCCCAATAGATCCAGCTGCCAAGGTGTAGACCAGCAAAACAATGGAATAGACCATGACCAACGCGGACATGGATGCTGCTGACATTGCGCTGAGTACATCGCTCGCAGTACGATTAGAAACGCTCAGCCAATCGGAAGCGGACCAACCCCAACTCACGAGCGCTTGCTCCGTTTTGAAGACAATCCCAGCCACCAAAAGCCCTGAAAGACTAATGGCGGCAGGGATGGTTAGGAACCCGCGAAAGTACCTCACTAATTCTCTAAGTGTTTGCATTCCGGTCCCCATTCACGACACGAGCTTTGCTCACAAACCCAGCTCTACGCGAACCGGTCGGCCGCTTTTTTCAAAGCACTCTGCATATCGCTCCATGCAGCCTCGTAGCCCTTTTTGACATCTTCCCAGGCCTCGTCGCTGGTCGACTTCAAATCATTCAGTTGAGCCTCTGCGTCAGACCTTGCCTTGTAGAGCTTACTGAGCTGCTCCTCGAGCTCGAGCTTGGCGTCCGCTTCAGCCACCTTCAGCTTGGCTTCGAGAACATCAATTTGAGCATTCCAGCTATCCAGTTGCAGCTGCGCCTTTTTCTCGTACCCAACACGTGTCATCAAATATTCCTTTCTTCTCAAACCTTGGTTCAGATCAGTGGGAGCTGCCAATTAGGCCGCAACAATTGCCTTGAGCATCCAGACCGCTTCCTCATGCTTCGCCATCCTCGCGTTCATCAGATCCTCTGTAGCTCCATCGCCATAACGGGCGGCGGTCGCGGCGGTCTCACGCAGGTTCCGGGCAATTGCTTCGTGGTCTGCGACCAATTGTTTGATCATGCCCTCTGCGTCTTTGACCGTCTCTTCTTCGGTCAGCTTGGCTTGGCTAACCATGTCAGTGAACGAGATCGGTGCCACCTGACCCAGAGCGCGCACACGCTCGGCTAATTCATCCGCAGCTTCGAACAGGTCGCGATACTGACGCTCTGTCAGTTCATGGATCAGCACGAAGAGTGGGCCTACGACGTTCCAATGTGTGCCTTGCGTTTTCACCATCAGAACCATGGTATCGGCCAGCACTTCTGTCACCGCGTTGGCGATCCAGGCGTTTTTGTCGATGCCTGTGTCGTTGGTTTCTTCCTGAACTTCGGACTTCAAGACTTGCTGTATCATTTTCACTCCGTTTCGTTGCTTGTGGAGTAGAACCTAAGAGCGAAAATCTATTTTACAAATAAAATCATATACTTACTATAGGTATCCGACACATCATGCGGCGTTTCATGATCCTGGGTATCCAGCCCAACTTGCCAACATTGCTGTAGACACGCAGGCCCAATGCCATACATGCTTGGAGTAACTGACGTAAGCTACTGAGGTCATACCAGTGTCTGATCAAAATCGACCACCAAAGCGCACGGAAAAACTGCAACTGATGCTCGACCTCGAAGAGCTTAAAGCCATAGATGATTGGCGGTTCGAGAACAGACTGCCATCCAGAGCGGCCGCCATTCGAGAACTCATCCGCCGCGGTTTGATTTCCAATGAGTTCGAAGAGCCACCTACCGACGCGCCTTCCGGCGAGTTTCGTGTTGTGGATGAGTGACAGGAAAACCCACAGAGAATTCTAGTTACGCCGGTGGAGAACCAACATGGCATAAGCGATCACACGATCCTCTACGTCAGCATCAATTCATCGGTGAAAGGGTATGAGGCGCTCCAACATCTGAGCGTTGGCCGCGTTCAAATCCGCATCTTTTTTCAGATGAGTGATGACGCCCCGCAATACCGAATTGCGCGTGCGACCTGTTTTGTCAAAGGCCGGCTCGGGTAGATCGGCCAACTGAACATGGGGGGCTGTTTCAAATCCAATCCAAGCCTCGAAGGTATCAAAAAGTGCCGCGTTCACCGGGTGCGCCGGACGAATTGTCATCAGCCTCAAGCTGATCGGCAACATCGTCCATGGTGGCGGGGTTTTTGTTAGAGATGACCGGCTCGCGCAAGTCAATTGCATCGAAATAAGGGAACTTGACATGTGGAGCTACGCAAGAGCCGAACAGGAAGAGGGGGCAGCTAGCACACCCGCAAAGATTGTCAGGCCTTGATCAGATGCCCGCCATCAATATCCAGCACAGAACCTGTCAGGAAACCGTTGGTCATTGCCATGATGACAGCTTGAGCGATTTCGCTGGCCCTGCCGACGCGGCCAACAGGGAGCGATCCACCAACCTGTGCGTACATGCCTTCACGTGCCTCTTCTGGCATGCCTGCATAGGCTTCGGTTGCAACCATCCCGGGGCTGATGCAGTTGACGCGGGCCTTACCCGCCAGTTCTTGCGCGAGCCCCATGGTCAAAGCCTCAACAGCCGCGTTCACCGCACCCAGACCGGTAGCGCCGGCCGATGGGCGGCGGCTAAGCACACCGGAAAACAACGTGATTGATGCGCCGTCGGCCAGATACGGTAGAACCTCGCGAGTGGTCACGTAGGGGCCAATGAATTTAGCCTCAATCATGCCGCGCAGGTCGTTAGTCGGCAGTTCAGCAAACGCGCCGTGCGCGGCACTGGATGCCGAGATGACGAGATGATCGACCTTGCCAAGGCTAGCAGCCCAGGCTTTGACAGCTGCTTCGTCAGTGGTGTCAACAGAAGCCATCGAAATGTCGCCTTCGATTTCAGACGCAACGGCCGTCAGTTTCTCTTGGTTGCGGCTTGAGATTGTAACCTTGGCGCCCAAACTTGCTGCAAGTTCAGCTGTTGCTTTGCCCATACCGCTACCGCCGCCAACGATGACGACATGTTTGCCTTTTAGCGCGGTTTCAAAAACGTTTGTCACAGTTCAACTCCTCTTTCCTTCAGTGGCATTCGCACCGGATCGCAGCTCTGGGTTGGTTCGGCTGGTTGAGGATCACTCTTCCAGGCCCAACTCCGGTGTTAGGTGCTCCAGGCAACCATTGTGCCCCTTGGAGCTTTCAACCCGCCGCAATCTGAGCGTTTCTTGCTTCTGATCGGATATTTAATGCGCAGTATGAAGTTGTTGAAATGGATAAATAGAATGAAGTAAATTCACTCCATGAATATAAACTCTCTCGACCTCAACCTCCTCAAAGCCTTCGACGCGATGTACCGAGAACGACATGTTGGCCGCGCTGGAGCGTCTATAGGTCTTGCCCAACCCTCCATGAGCAACGCGCTGAACCGGCTTCGCGCCAGGTTCGAAGATCCACTTTTTCAAAGGGGACAGGGTGGAATGGTGCCAACCAGCCGCGCGGAAGAATTGGCACCAAAAGTGAAAGGCGCGCTGTCGATCGTTTCTGAAATGCTGGAGCAAACCGAGTTTGATCCCAAACACGCCCAAGGCCAAATCACCGCTGCAGCTTCGGATTTAGCAATTCTTCGTTTGGCGCCTGCGATGGTCACTTACTTTGCAGAACACGCACCAAATCTTAGCCTGATCTTCGTACCGATGAACAAAACGGATCTGATTGATCAATTGGATGCCGAAACAGTGACGTTGGCCATTGGTACATTTGGACATCTTCCTGCGCGGTTTCATCGACGGACGATTATGCCGGATAGTTTTGTATGTATCGCCCGTCGCGATCACCCTTTGACCCGAGATGGTTTGACACTTGAATCGTTCCTAGAGGCTCGTCATGCATTGATGACACTGAACAATGACAAAATCGGCTTTGTAGATAAGGCACTGAAGAAGCTTGGAAAAGCTCGGCAAGTGGTATTGACCTGTGCTCAATTTGCTCTGCTACCCGATATCGTCGCTCAATCCGACTTGATTGCAACGGTGCCAACGTCGTTGACACCGGTTGCGCGGCGCGCGGGGTGTGACGTCTTTCCCACGCCACTGGATTTGCCGAAATGGGAAAGCGAAATGGTTTGGACCCAGAAAACAGCACATGAACCCTTGGGGCGCTTCGTTGTAGACTCATTCACTGAAATGAGCCGTTCGACGGAACTCGATCTGGGAAACGCGTTTCCTGGGGTCAGGATTCATAACCAAAAGATGAATAGATGACTGTAGTCTGCCGCGCTAACGCTGGAGAAAAAAGGGGACGCTACGCCATCTGCTCGACGCTCAGTCAGAATAAACCGCTAATGCCACCGCTCCGGATTCCAAACCGTGAATCCTGCAGCACATCGAACATCAATGCGTCCTGACCGTACGGTTCGGATTTGAATGCAGCATCATCCAAAGGCTTTAAAACTAATTTGGTTCGGTCAGCCCTTTCAGAACGAAATCCGCGGTGCTTGGGCTGCTTGCGAAGGGTAGATCATAAACGATCGCTAGACGGCTCAGAGCTTTGACATCCACGTCGTGCGGCATCGGCGACATTGGGTCGATAAAAAAGAACAGACCGTCCAGCCGGCCTTCGCAGATCATCGCCCCAAGTTGCTGGTCGCCGCCTAGTGGCCCGCTATGCAACGCGGTGACATTAAGCTCAGGCAACGCGGCCCTGAGGCGGCCACCGGTGGTTCCGGTGGCGAACAACTCCGCCTGACTTAGGACGTCAGCATGGGACTGGGCCCATTCGACCATCAGATCTTTCTTGGCGTCATGGGCAACCAGGGCCAGTTTGAGCGGCCTACCTAATGAATTGCTCGACATAGTCCGCTCCTAAACCAACCTCCTCATAGTGCTTACGGCACATGTCGATTTTAGTGAAGACGTCCTCGTAACCCATGGTTTTGCCCCAGGGGTCAACATACAGCATCACGCCGTTGACCTGGAAATAGGTGATCATTTCGTCGACATCATCGGGTACAATCAGAGTGTGGGTTTCGCCCGGCGGTTCGAATACATAGCCGCCTTCCTCCGCGACCCAGTCATGTTCCAGATAGTGCCATCGACCTTTCAGAACAAAACCATGAACGGGCTGCGGATGCCGATGTCTCGAAAGAACTCCGGATTTCCGCACCCGCAACAGGTTCATCCAGTACCCCTGAGACCGGTTCAAGCAGAGCGGTCGGAACGAGACGTTTTCGGTTTGCGGCACCCATACCCTCTCGTCTTTGGCAACGGCTTCAGGGATGACGATCTCCTCCTGCGCATCCTTGGGGAAGGGCAGTTGATAAGGCATCCTGGGATCGTCGTCGTTTCCTTTTACTGGCATCAGTTGCCCTCCTCACATTGCAGAATAGCCGCCGTCCACAGGATAGACAGCGCCGGTCACAAAAGCAGCCTCATCCGACAGTAGCCAAGCAGCCAGTGCGCCAACCTCGGATGGTTTGCCCCAACGGCCCAGCGGCGTCCGACCCAAAATAGGTTGGTTGCGGGCCGGATCGGCGCGCAGAACCTCGGTCATTTCGGTTTCGATCCATCCGGGTGCAACTGCATTGACGCGCACGCCATCCTCCGCCCATTTCCCGGCCAAGGCCTTGGTCAACTGCGCCACCCCACCCTTGCTGGCAGAATAAGCAGGAACAAGCGGTCCACCAAAGTAACTGAGCATCGACGCGGTGTTCACGATGGCGCCACCTGACTCGGCCAACAAGGGTTGCGCGGCCAGACAACAGCGCATGGTACCGGTCAGGTTGATATCGATCACTGTCTCAAAAACGTCGATCTCATACTCCGCGCTACGTGCCAGAATACCTGCGCAATTGACCAGCCCGTCGAGTTTTTCAATTCCACCGAAGAACGCGGCTACGGCCTGATTGTCCCGCACATCCAACTGCGCACAGACATCGTCAGGATACTGCGCGGCATATTCCGAAACCTCTTCAGCTCCGACACCGGTCGCGGTGATGCGCCATCCCTTACGGCGAAGTTCCCCTGCGATACCGGCGCCTATGCCGCGGGTGCCGCCAATTACAACGGCGTGTTTCATGGATCAGTCTCCTTCCGCAAGAAACGCCTCGACTGCATCTCTGCGAGGCATCGGGGCAACCGCACCATACCCTTGGGTCGAAAGCGCAGCAGCGGCGTTGGCATAGCGTGCGGCCTGAAACGGATCATCGCCCGCAACAATACGGGACAAGAAGGCACCGTCAAATGTGTCGCCTGCGGCTGTGGCATCCACCGCTTTGACCCGACGGCCTTTGACACGTTCGCGCTTGTCTGGTGTCGCAACCAAAGTCCCTTCGGCACCAAGCGTCAGGGCGACAATTTTTGCGCCGAGGTTCAGGTAGAAATCTGCGATGTCATCGGGATCGGACAGGCCAGTCAGTCGCTCGGCATCATCCAAACCAGGAAGGGCAATATCGCATTTTGACATGGCCGCGTGCGTCACAGCACGGGCGCGTTCGATCGGCCAGAGCTTTAAGCGCAGATTGGTGTCGTAGGACACGAGGCCTCCGCCGTCCTTTACAATCTGAATGGCCCGAAACACGGTATCGGCGGCAACATCCGAAATCGCCTGACTGATCCCCGAAACGTGCAATATCTTCGCCGATTTCAACGCCGCCATTGGCAGATCATCTGGCTCCATCCGGCTACTGGCCGAGCCTTCGCGGAAGTAACTGAACTCATGCCCGTTCGCGCCATGCGTCACAAAATAGACCCCGGTATGAGCATCCGCGACCTGACGCACGGTCGAGGTGTCGATCCCCTCGGCCTTCCACAGGTCCATGAAAGAATTACCGAACGTATCAGCGCCGACATGCGTCACGTAGCCAACGGACGCACCCTGCCGCGCGGCGGCGATTGCGCAGTTTGAGGTGTCACCGCCATGTCCTGGCAGGTAGTTCCCGTCAGGCTGCTGGTTGAACTCCAGCATCGGTTCGCCAAGGCACAAAATATCGGGGGTCATGGTCATCTCATCTTTGCAAAAAAGGGCCAGCCCCGGTGGGCTGACCAAGGAGGTTGGGAGGGTTATTCGGTCGTATAGCTTTGGCCGACACCCGGAATCTTCCAGATACGGAAATTCGGGATTTCGGGGTCTTCAAAGTTCATGTCGCCATCGACCCAGATATGCAGGTGGTTCGAGACCACATACATCTCGCCATCCGGACCCCAGGCCAGCGTATCCGGCCAATTCATTTCCGGGTGGTGGACAAAACGGCTGACCTGACGGGTGGATTCATCGAATTTCATGATCCCGTCCAGCGACAGCGCGGTCATGTAGATGTTGCCTTCGTTGTCGGCCGTCATACCGTCGGTGTTGGAAGGCAGCACTGCGGCAACCTCAACCGCGTTTTCAATCACCGTCTCGTTGGTCTCGAAGTCCCGCAGGATTTCGGTCGGCAGGCTATACAGGTGATTGCCCGTCAGGTTGGTCCAGTAGAGCGTCTTCTTGTCACCTGACAGCGCGATACCGTCGGCACCGGTGCGCATGCCGCCATTCTTCAGCACAGGGCGGTCGTCGATGTTGAAGAAGAAATTCGGCTCATCATTGGTGAACCGGTGTTGGTCCAGAATGCGGCGCACGGAATTGGTGTTGCTGTCATAGACAATCAAGCCACCATGCAGCGGGTCACAGAAGATGCCACTATCGGCAATATAAGCAAAGCCGGTGTCGTTATCGACAGCCAGATCGTTCAGGAAAGAGCACTGACGATCTGCTTCTCCCGCCGTGAAGACATAGCGCTGGATTTCCTTGTTCTCTTTCAGATCCCACAAAACCAGCTTGGCGTCGCCATCTTCGAACGGAGGGCCTGCCACGTGGCCCTGATCCAGGATCCACATCACGTCATTGCGGTCGATCTCAAAACCCAGAACGGCTTTCAGGCCATCGGGGTTCGACATGCTGTTCATTTCTTCAGACGGAAACGCCTCGAGTTCCCAAGTGTCTCCGTTTTTGACCAGCTTGGAAACGGTTGAGGGTATCTCGGCCCCGCCCCAGCGTGCGGTGGACACATAGATGTTGCCTTGGCTGTCGACTTTGGCGCCCTGAACCAGTGCTTTGCCGTAGATCTCGCTCCCTTCCCAAGCGGATTTTGTCGCCTCATCCTTGACGGCATAGGGCAGAGTGTTCCATTCCGCGACCACCTCGAGCCCGTTCGCGAGCGTCGGGGTAGCCAGAACGGCGGTAAGGGCCACCGTGTTGAGCATTCGTTTCAGCATGTATTCCTCCCTTGCTGAGATCTGGTGTCCCGCAGGTTGTTGCGAGCAACCTGCGGGACGGATTGTTGTTTTAGATACGGCCGTATTTCGCCAGACCTTCGCGCAGCGAGCCGCTTTCAATGATCAGACGCGCCTGTTCGGCTTCGCGCTCATCAATCTCGCGTGCCATGTCCAAGATGGGTTCTGCATGTTCACGGGGGACCACAACCGCACCGTCGATATCTGCCACGATGATGTCGCCGGGGTGTACAATCACACCGCCCATGTCGACTTCTACATTCGAAGCCAGCGTACGAACGCGGCCCAGAGTGGTGCCCGGGTTAACGCAGCGGGAATAGACCGGGAAGTCATAGTCTCGCTTGATCTCGACCAGATCACGCACACCACCGTCCAGAACGGCACCTTCGTGTTTGTTGGCAACGGCTCCGGCGGTCATCAGACCACCCCACAGCGCCACATCGGTAGTGCCATTGGTCGAGATCACGATGACCGAACCAGCCTCGGATTCGTCGATGGCGTCCAGCGCGTGCTGCGGTGGCAGGAATTCATCGGTAGGTCCTTCCAAGATTGTCACGGCTGGACCGACGATCTTCCTTTCATTGATGCGCGGTTTGATCGCGGCGGGCAGAAATCCGGTCTTGCCGGACACCTTGTCCACAGCATCCGCGACGGATGCGGTGGCCACGTCGCGAAACCCGGCGACGAGTTCTTGGGTGTTCATGAGAGTATCCTCTTACGTTGGGAAGATTGAAAAGATGCGGCCGTGAGAGCCGCGTTGATTTGTGCGCGAGCCAAGTCGATGTGACCGGCCTCGAGCGCCTGGGCGGGCAGCAGATTTCCACCCATGCCAACGCAAAGCGCACCGGCGTTCAGATAGGTTTGCGCAGTGTCAGGAGACACGCCGCCAGTCGGCATCAGGGCGAGATTGGGAAACACGGATTTGACAGCCTTCAGGAAGCCGGGCCCTCCGGCAGCATCGGCCGGAAAAATCTTGATCACCGCAGCACCGTTTTCCGCATGATGGTGAACCTCGCCCGGTGTCATTGCTCCGGGCAGATAGGGCACTTTCGCAGCACCGGCTTCCCGCGCAGCAGCATCGCTCCAGCACGGAGAGACAACAAATTCGGCACCAGCGGCCAACACTGCGTCAGCCTGATCAGCGTCAAGAACCGTTCCGGCGCCGGTGTGAATTTCAGGATAGCGTTGGCACAGCTCAGCGATCAGAGCTGCGGCATCCGGAACCGTAGTGGTGATCTCCAACGCGCGGATTCCGGCCTCGGCCAGCAGGTCACAGGCCGTCAAAGCGATCTCGGGGTCGCTATGGCGGATCACCGGGACAATTTGCGCAGATCGCAAAGTGCTGACGAAATCTACCATTTGTTCACCCAGTGATCGGGTTGCTCGTGCTCAAGAACTCTCGCGACTTCACGCGCAGCGCAACGCTGCAGCACCGCAACCGAGCGTTCAGAGTACCAGGCAGCGTGGTCTGAGACGATGGTGTTGGGGCTATGCAAAAGGGGGTTGGTCGGATCGACCGGTTCCTGTTCGAACACGTCGATCCCTGCCCCGAAAATGCGGCCTTGGTGGAGGGCCTGAGCCAACGCGGCTTCGTCCACCAATCCGCCGCGCGACACGTTTATCACGATCGAGGTTGGCTTCATCTGTGCGATACGCTCAGCGTTCAGAATATGCCGTGTTTCGGGCGTGAGAGGAGCATGCAGACTGATGACGTCGGACGCCTTGCAGAGGTTGATCAAATCCACCTTTTGCACATCCGCCGCTTGGGCTGCGTCGTCGCTCAGATAGGGGTCGAAAACCAGAACCGAAGCGAACCCCAAGGCCCGGAACTTCCGTGCAGCTTGCAGGCCGATCTTGCCGCAGCCAATCAGCCCAAGGGTGGCGTTTTCACGGCTGGGGATCAACGCCGCCTGCCCTACTCCCCATTGACCCTGCCGCACTTCGGCATCCCGGGACGGAATGCGCCGCTGCACGGCCAAATACAGTGCCAGCGCATGTTCGCTGACTTCGGTTTCCGCACCATAGTCTGGTACATTCGCAACATAGATGCCGCGCGATTGCGCGTAGTCCAGATCGATATTGTCGACGCCCACCCCATAGCGGACGACGACTTTCAGGTTCGGGCAGGCATCGATCACAGCCGCATCCACAATGCGTTCCCGCACAAGGATGGCAACCGGATCGAGTGCCTGCAGGGCCGGGACCGCCTCGGTTTCCGGCCCGACCGGCGCGATCTGAACATCCTGCTCGGCCAACACCGAAGCCTCGGTGTCATAGGCGGCATAGCCGGGTTCAAGAATTGCGATGGTTTGGTGGGTCATGTGACGGTCCCTCGGCATGGGTTATTGCGCCTTGTAGGCTTCGACAGCGGCGTCGAGGCGATCGGGCCACTCCTCGCCAATCTCACCCACGATGTATTCGCGCACGGCAGGCTGCGCGGCTTCGCGGAACAGGGCCTTCTGCTCGGGGCTGACGGGGACCACTTCCATGCCTTTTTCCGACAGGATCGCGGTCGCATTCGCGTCCTGCGCGGCGGTCATGCCACGGTGGATCGTTTTCGAGATTTCGACGCATTGCTCGACGGCTTGCTTCTCGTCATCCGTCAGGCTTTCGAAGAACATGTCCGACATCAGATAGGCGTGCCAGCTGAACACATGGCCATCGAGCGAGACGTATTTCTGGTGCTGGTAAAGCGACGCGTTGACGATATTCGTCACGCCGTTTTCCTGGCCGTCCACAACGCCCTGCTGCAGAGCGCCGGGCAGTTCTGGCCACGGAACGGGTGTCGCCGATGCGCCGAGACTTTCGACGAGGGTCACCCAGACCGGCGCGGTCATTACGCGCATTTTCAGGCCTTCCATATCGGCAGGCTCGGCCACGGGCTTCACGTTGTTGGTGAAATTGCGCACCCCGTTGTCGGCCACGCCAAAGCTGCGGATGCCGGTTTTCGCCCGCATATCTTCGGCCAGCGCGTCACCGAATTCACCGTCCATCACCGCCCAGGCCATCGCCTGATCTTCGAACAGATAAGGCATCGCCAGAACAGAGAACGGTTTGTAGACAGCCGAGATTGGGCCGTCATGGATCGACGCCATCTGAACGGTGCCCAGCTGCAGCCCTTCCATGATCTCGGACCCGCCACCCAGTTGCGATGCCGGGAAGATCTGAACGTCGATCGAACCCGAGGTTTTGCCCTCGACGCAGGCTTCAAACGCCAACGCTGCGGCGTGTTTGGGCGAGCTCAGGTCAGCGGCTTGAAAATGTGCGTATTTCAGCTCTTTAGCCGAGGCCGCACTGGCGGCGGTCATTGCAATAACGGCTGTTGCCGTCATCAGTTTCGACATGGTTTTCATGAGGTTCCTCCCTTTCATGTCAGTTCGCAAATCCAAAGAAGTTGGGGATGAAGGTGCTGACGCCTGGCACAAGAATGACCAGAAGAAGCACTACGAGTTCAGCCAGCAGCAGCGGCAGAACCGCTTTTGACAGGCGTTCGATTTTCAATTGTCCGACCGTGGCGATCACGAACAGCACCGGACCAACCGGAGGGGTGATCATCCCGATAGTCAGGTTCAGCACCAACATCATCCCGAATTGAAGCGGGTCGATCCCCGCGGAATAGGCAATGGGACCTAGGATCGGAGTCAGGATGATCAGCGCGGGCAGCGTGTCGATAAAGAAGCCGCAGATCAGGGCAAAAGCCGCCAGAATGAACAGAATGCCCAGACGGTTGTCGGTGATCTGGGTGATCAGCTTGGCCAATTCCTGTGGAATTTGCAGGTAAGTCAGTAGCCAGGCAAAGATCGACGCCATCGCCACGATCAGGAAGACCGAGGACGTCACCACCGCAGCCCGCACAAAAGCGGCGTACAGAGCGCGGACCGTGAAGGCGCGCAGGATGAAACCAAGGAACAGAGCGTAGGCTGAGGCCACCGCGCCCGCCTCGGTGGGTGTGAACACACCGAAAAGGATACCGCCTAGAATGATTGCTGGCATGATCAGGGCCGGAATGGCCGACAGGGTTGCACCGCGCAATTCAACCATAGTGGCGCGATGTTCACGCCCGCGGTAGCCGTTGCGGGTGGACACGATATGGTTCGCAATGGCCAGCGCAACGCCCAGCATAACCCCAGGCACAATTCCGGCCAGAAACAGTCCCGCGACCGTCACTCCATTGGTTGAGATCGCAAAAATCACGGCCAGAATGGACGGCGGAATAATCGGACCGATGGTAGCCGTCGCCGCGGACAGGGCACCAGCATAGTTCTTCTCATACCCAGCCTCGCGCATCATCCGCATGACGATGGCAGAGGGCCCCGCGGCATCCGCCAGGGCAGAGCCGCTGATCCCCGCAAACAGCATCGACACAAGGATGTTCACATGCCCCAACCCACCACGCACATGTCCAACCAGAGCGTTGGCAAAGCGCAGCAATGCGTTTGTTAGCCCGCAGGCCGTCATCAGCTCGGACGCTAGAATGAAGAAAGGCACCGCCATCAGCGGGAAACTGTCGATCCCGGCGAACATGCGTTGGGTTGCGACAAGTGGGTTCAACGAACCGTCGATAGAAATCGCGGACAGGCCGGCGATTCCCATCGTGAAGGCAACGGGAACACCCAGAAACAGCGTCGCGAAGAACAGGATGATCAGGGTCTTTGCCACGGCTCAGACCTCTGCCTCATCACCCTTGGCGCTGAGACCGTGTTCAAACTCTTGGCTTACGAAACGTTTTGCGAAAAAGGTCAATTGGATCAGGAACAACGCGCACCCGATCGGGATGGCGAGATAGGGGATGCCGCGCGAAATGCCGGTGGACATGGTTTCCTTGTTCCAGCCGAATTCAACGAATTTGACGCCCAGCCACAGCATCGTCGCCATGAAGGCAAACATGACGAAGACAATGCCCCAGCGCAGCAGTCGGGCCAGAGCGTCGGGCAGCAAATCCGGAATTGTCGTGATCGCGACCAACCGACCCTCGCGCAAGGCAAGACCGGCACCGCAAAACGCGCCAAGGATCATCAGGTGTCTGGCGACCTCTTCAACCCAGGCCAGGGAGGTACCAAAACCGTACCGCCCCACCACATTGGCGAAGACGATTGCAAAGACCGTAGCCAGCGCCAAAGCCACCAGCGCCCGGTTCAACGCAACAATCCATGTTTCCAGAGTTTGCAAAGACGCCCCTCCCGATGCCGTCTCCTCGTGAGAATCGAAACTGGCATACAGTATGCCAATCTGTCAATACTAACACATTGTATGCTAGATATAGGCCTGCTACTGTCGAACTGAGGAGAGCGACATGAGCCCATTCAACAGACCGAAATCATTGACGGAATTGGTGACCGAAAACCTGCGCGAGCGGATCATCAAAGGCGAGTTCGAACTGGGTGAGCAACTGTCTGAAGCTCGAATCGCCAAAAATCTTGAGGTCAGCCGCACCCCGGTGCGAGAGGCAATCAATCGGCTTGAGATGGAAGGCCTGCTGGTCGTCGAACCGCAAAGAGGCTCATTCGTGTTCAACCTGGAGCCCGAAGAACTGGCAAAACTTTGCGATGCACGAGTCTGCCTTGAAACGACCGCTTTGACCTCGGCCATGCAGGCGAACCCGCAGGCGCTTCATGCCGCGCTTGAAAAATGCGTTAATCGGATGACAGCGGCCCGTGAGGCCGCGGATGATGCAGAATACCTTTATCTGGATACTCTATTTCACCAATGCCTCTTCGACTGCGCAGACAACCGGTTTCTTAATGACGCTTATCAAACGATTGCATTGAAAATGGCAGCGTTGCGCAGCCGGTTGGGGCATCACCCTGATCACATGGCTAAATCCTATCGGGAGCACATTGAGTTGCTTCAGTGCGTCCGGGATGGTGACGTTCCACAAGCTTTAGAAGTGCTGAAACTCCATATCGACAGGAAAGAAGGCTCCTATTGGAGCGATGCGACGCAGCCCGAGGGAACAGGTTCGGAATAGCGTTCAATGAATCGTTTGACCGGCGATGCCCAACCACGTGAGAACCTCAGCGACGCCGGGGCCATTTTGCCAGATGGTTCTCGCTTGAAAGCGCAGCGCATTCTGGCCAGCTGAAGAGCTGTCGGACATCCTCTCACCTTTACCTCAACCCCGCGTGTTGGCATCACCGAGATCACACCCCCGCAGAGGTCAGCGCCTCAACGGCCAAAGCTTAGCTCATCAAGCTAAACAGACGGCGCGAGAGTAACGGACATGAATAGTCCAAAACGGGTTTTATCTGGCGTGGCCCCAATCCCACGCCATAGCACCGGATGCTGAGTATGTTTGCGATTGGGTTCCGACCGCTAGACCTTTTGGTTGAAACCGCTATCCGGCATCCACAAGGCTTTCATCTAAAAATGGCTGCGCAACCGCAGGCCAGAAAGGCAGTTTTCGCTTGGTGAGCGCGAGGTCGTGGAACGCAGGCTGTGTTCCGCCAGGGCTGGCAACCTGCAGGATGTGATCCGAAATTTGGCTGAACGGGCCGTAGAAATGGAACAGGGATTTCACCGCCACCACCGATTTCTCTGCCAGTCGGATGCCGATCTGCTCGAAGGCTTCAGGATGGTAAACCTGAACGCGAAGATCATTGACCAACAAGTCGATTTCTCCATCCAGGCGGAGCCAGACCACGGTGCCCATGGGTTCAAGACCTGTGCCGAGATGCTGACCCAGGCCCGTCTCGATATTCATAACTCTTGCAGTCAGGTCGATCGGATCCCCTGAAACCACACCGGTTTTTCCGCCAAGCCGAAGCTTCAATCTGCTTCCTATACCCGCATCCTGACAAATCCGCACTACTCCGGGATCCCAGAACAGACCACTGGCAAAATGTGTCATTCCACACTCCAGCATGGCTTTCAGCAAGTGGGTGGCGTCGCCCGGCGCTCCTCCGCCTGAATTGTCACCCATGTCCGCAAGAACGCATAGACCGGACCGTGTAGCAATTTGATCCAGCGCCTCGGAGATCGGTAGATACCGCGTGGTCACCTCGTTGCGCAAATCAAAGAAGCGCCACCCCAACTCCTCAGCCAGTTGCGCGGCCAGTTGTGCTTGGCCATCTGCAATAACAAGCATCCGCGCGCCGACATCTTCGACGTCAGCCCAGGGAAAACCGTGACTCAATGAAACTGATAACACACCGAGTCTGGTTTGAGCTTCGGCCATCTCGGCTACAAAATCCTTCATAGCCCCGGTTTTAGTCAGATAGAGGTTCATCATACGGGTATCAAAAAACGCCATCTTGGGCGCGATCTCACCCGCATTTGCCCGCTTTGCCAGATCAAACAGTTCGGACGCGCAGGCCGTTGCATCGTCATGCGGGTATTCTCTGAAATGCACGATCAGATCGCTGGCGTTCAGCATCTTCTTTGTCAGATGAGAATGCAGGTCCAGCGAAACACCGATCGTTGCCTCCGGGCACTGTTCGCGGACGCGAGCCAGAATATCGCCCTCGCAATCCTCAATATGCTCAGCCACCATCGCGCCGTGCAGTTGCAGCAGGATGATATCTGCACCACCGCACTCCGCGAGATCAGACAGAATCTCGCCGCTCAATGCGTCATAACAGCTGCGCGTGGTCGGTCCGGCGGGTTCGGCTATGGCGGTCAGGCTTTCGACAACCTGCCAGCCCAGAGCTTCGGCCTTTTCACGCCACAGATGCAGTGCCTCCGTCATAAGGTTTGGAGGCTCTTGTGTCGCCGTACCATGCCGCAGGAAATAGTCCTCAAAACCCGACATCGCAGTCGGCATCGTGCAAAACGTGTTCGTCTCTGTAGATAGTGTTGCAATGAAAAGTTTCATAAATTCTCTGTTCCCAACACGTCAGAGGACGGCTGCGCGAGCCATCCTCTGATCTTTGGCGATGCTATCATATTTCACCAGAGTTATTCGGCTTTCCACCAACGCTCCATAAAGCTGCTTCCATCCAGATCCAGATTCGAACCGAATTTTTCGGGCGTGCCAACGCTTGGGCGCGTTGCAAAAACGTATGACGCAAACATCGGGATCGCGACACCGCCCTGATTGGCGACAATATCCTGCATCTCGCCATACATCTGGCGACGTTTTTCGGTGTCCAGTTCAGCCCGAGCCTCCACCAGAATCTTGTCGAATTTCTCATGCGACCAGAGAGATTCGTTCCAAGCGACACCGGATTGGAACGCCAATGAGAACATGAGATCCTCGACCGGTCGCCCGGCCCAATAGCTGGCGCACCAAGGCTTCTTGGTCCAGACCTCGGACCAATAACCATCGTTGGGCTCTCGTTTGACAGAAACGTTGATCCCGCATTTCGCGGCCGAGTTCGAAATCAGCGTCGCTGCGTCCACCGCGCCAGGGAAAGCAGCGTCAGAGGACGAAAGTTCGACATTCAGCGACTCCAGACCAGCCTGTTTCAGATAGTATTTTGCCTTGTCCGGATCGAAAGTCTTTTGTTCAAGCTCAGCATTGAAATACTTCTGACCGGACCCGATTGGATGATCATTGCCGACCTCGCCGTAACCCAGCAGAATCTTGTCCACCAGCTCTTGCCGGTCGATGCCCCATTTGATCGCCTGACGTACATTGTTGTCGTCAAACGGCGCGGCATTGGTCAGCATCGGGAAGGAGTAGTGCTGCGTACCGGCAACCGAATGCAGCGTAACATTTGGATCACGCGAGACAAATTTGGCCGTCTTGGGATCAACCTTATCGGCAATGTCGACCGACCCCGCCGACAGCGCCGCCATCCGTGCGGTCGTATCCAGCAGCACCAGAAGCTTCCATTCGTCCACATGCGCGACATCAGGGTTCCAGTGGTTCCCGTGACGGGCCAAATCCGCCGAAATCCCTGGCTGGAAATCCTTCAACTGATAGGCTCCGCAACCGATACCGGATTGCCAGTCAATGCTGTCACCGTCTGCCGGCAGAATAGCAAAACGGTAGTCACTGAGGATGGCCGGGAAATCTGCGTTACCGCCCTCAAGCTCGAAAACGATGGTGTTTGGCCCGTCCGCACGCAGTTCCTTCACACCCGCCAACAGCGGCGCCCCAGTCGAGGTTGACCTTTCTCCGCGGTGAAAATTGATCGAGGCAATCACATCCTCAACTGTCACTGTGCGACCATTGTGGAATTCGACCCCGCCGCGTATCTCGAAGGTCCAGACCGAAGCGTCCGGCGAGGCCTCCCATGATTTTGCAAGCGACGGCTGCACGTTGCTGTCCGCGTCGATCGTAGTCAGGAAACTGTTCATGCCCAGGCTCAACGGAATCAGGAAACCCGCTGATATCTGCCCCGGGTTGAGTTGCTCAGTCGTCCCGCCATGACCAATCCCGGCAATCATGCTGCCGCCCTTTTGGGGCGTGGCCGCAAAAGCGCGATCCGCCAAAAGCGTTGCTGCACCGACAGTCATGCCGGTTGCCAAAACACCGCGCATGAACTGGCGGCGATCCACCTGACGCAATTGCAGACGCCGTTCCATCTGCCGCACGTATTGAAATTTATCCATTGCTTGAACTTCCCTGAGCATTCTTCTGTTGCCCGGAAGATCACGCACCAATTTGAGCTAAACAATAACGCTAAATTATGCTTTCTTTAGCGAGTTTATGCTAGCCAAGGCCCAACCACCGATGCACCAGAATTTAGCTGCAAACCTCCGCCACCTTTGTGCGGATTACCCGTCAGTGGCGGCTGTTTGCAGACAGATTGGCATCAACCATCAACAATTCGCCAAGTACCTCAACGGCAGCAGCATGCCCTCGCCAAACAACTTGCGCCGCATTAGCCGGTTCTTCGACGTGGGCGAACATATCTTGCTGGGAGATCATGCAGAGCTGCGGCGCCACACCACCCAACTCGCCAAAACCGAGGCGGATCGGCGACGAGACCCTCTGATTGATGTGTTCCCAGGTGATCTTCAACGGCTGCGGCCATTTCTCGGATCTTATCAAGTGTTCTTTCGCGCACCGAACGATCCAACCAAAGCCATTGTCAACGTTGCCTTTTTGGATGAGCGGAACGGGACGGTTTACAGCCGTGTTGTCGAAGCCTTAAGCGAAGGAAAGTCATCGACGCGCCGCTGGACAAGATGTGATGGCAAAGCCGCCTTCCGCGCGGGGCAGGTTTTTGTTGTCGATTCCGAACGCGGTCCAGACGCGCCTCTCAGCCTGTACATTCTGAACAAACCCCATCGCGACAAGTCAAAGCTATTGTTCGGCACGATGTCTTATCTCGCTTCCTTGTCCGGCCGAACGCCAACCTCTTCTCCTGTTGTCTGGAAAAAAGCTGAAAACTACCGCTCAGTTCGAGAGCTTTTTTCGAAAAGCGGAATCGTCGATTTAAGAAGCACCAAACTGGATATGAGGATTCGGCAACACCTTCTCGGTGCGCCCACAGACTCTGGTGCGAAGATTATTACTGAGTAGCAGATCCGCAGGATACCTGCGTATGAGGGTCGGTGCCCAATTGTTTCTGCTGGTGGGGGTGGATCACGTCTCAATAGCGAGATCGGTAAACATGTCTGATCTTACCTTTTTTGCACGTCGTGTAATTCTATCTGCGGTATACGGTGTCCTATCGCGTCCTCGAAGAGATCATAGCTGAACGCGGCGTGCGGATGGACCATGCCGCTTTCGACAGGTGAATTGTTAAGTATTCGCCGATGATCGCAGTGCCCACCCAATTGAAGATGAGACCAACGCTTAGCTCCCTGCGCATGGTCGAGGTATATGCCCGTGTTCGCGGCAAATGGATGTACCTCTATCGGGCCGCCGACAACGTGGAAAATACTCTCGATCTCATGTTGTCTGAACAGAAGAACCGCCCACCGGCAGCAAGGTTCCTTACCAAAGCGCAGTCTTCCAATGGAATCCCAGACAAGATCGTGATCGACAAAAGTGGAGCGAACCCGGCAGGCATTCGAAAAGTGAACAAAATCTTCAATCGGTTTAGCTGCTCAGCCAGAACCCAAACAGTCATGTACAAGTACTTGAACAACCTGATCGAGCAGGATCGTTGCGTTATCAAGCGTCGCGTACGGCTCATTTGCACGTTCAGATCCACCTCGGCTGCACTGGACGGTATTGAGATCGCCTAAATGATCCGGAAGCTGCAATTCTCTAGCATCACGGCGGCTGGCTTTCGGCTATTTGCCGAGATCACAGGATAGGTGTGCCCAGTAAACCGTTAATTCCGGCTGTCCCGAAAGTTTGCGACACATCCCATTCCAAGGCCTGATCATCCGCGCGACCTGAACCCAGACTTTCTGATGTCATACAGCGCGCAAGGCCGCGCTGAAACTTGGGATTTCTCTCATGCAGGTAGCAACGTTTCAATTCAAGCAGGCCAAAAGATAATCTCCAACAATGGAGACTTCCTCTACGCTCTTGCGGTCGCGGGAGACGGCATATGTGTTCTACCGGATTTCATTGCTGACAAGGGATTGGCTGGCGGGCAAGTCGAGCAGGTGATGCCAAGCTGGTCTATCACGTCGTTATGGTTGACGCTGTACTACCCCCCGTACGAACAACTCCCTCCGATCATCGGAACGTTTGCCGAATACTTTGAAAAATTTATTCAAGACCACCCGAACCTGGAAACAAACGTTCAAAGCTATTTGGGCTGCAAATCAGCCCTGGTTTTCCCGAAGGCAATTCAGATCAAACGAAGCTTTCTACGAGAGTAAGAAACGGTGTTGTTGAGTCGTTTATAAAGCAAAGGTCAAATTCGTCTGACGCCCGACAAGAAATGTAAGGCGTCGCCGACTACTGCCTCAATAGAACTCCAAAACCTCACCAAATCGGTAATTCTCGTCATTCAATTCTGACCCAAACGTCAAGCATCTCTGACCTAAAAACATCGAAAAATACAGAAATCCACTAAACCCAAAAGGATTCCTGAGGCCGCACGCATTGAACAACATCCGTCTAAAACTTCGTGCGGGCTTCACAAAGCAACTCAATCTCTCGTATTTTATCAGGCGAGGCCGGTCAGAGAGATCATCCCGCGCTACAAATCAACCGATCAAGCATTTCGAACTTCTGCTTAATGAACTCAAGCACGCGCTCCGACGAAGCAGGCATGCTTCGGACGCTTAGTGTAACGCATCCCAAGTGCCGGTCGGGATCACCGATTTTTATCGGAAGTGCTGCCAAAGTTTTTTGCCTTTGCATCATGAAGACCACCGAAAAAGGCAAAACGGTTAGAGAGTCTGAACCCGTCAGAACGTTCACAACCGCACTCAAAGACCCACCTGTGAAACTGATTTTGAGGTCTCGCATACCGATACCGTCCAGCGTGTTTCGCAAGTCACGAAAAAGCGGGCTATTTGCAGGTGGCGCGATCCAGGAAAACTCAGTGATGTCTTCAAGCTTCACCTCTTTTTTGCGCACCAATGGGTGCCCAACACGGCACGCAATGACGTTTCGACCAGGCAGGATTTGACGAAACTCGTACTCATCAGACACGTCTGCTGGGCGCATAGGAAGAATGGCCAAGTCCAGAGTTTCAGCGGACAATTGGGACAAAAGTTCAGTGGGGTATCCATAGGATTGGTCGATCCGAATATTGGGGTACTCGGCCTGAAACTCTGCAATCACGTTCGAGATGACACCGTCCATGAAGATCGGCGTACCCGCAACCCGCACCGCACCAGCAATGCCCTGACGGTGTTCGTCCACAACTCGACTTGCATGGCGACCCGCGCTTAGGATTCTTTGACCTTCCTGAGCAAGCGCAAGACCTAGCTCTGTAGGTTGCAAAGGTCTTCGGGTCGGCAGGAATAGGGGCTCTCCCACCCTGTCCTCCAAGAGAGAAACGCTTCTGGAGACACTGGGTTGAGATTTCCCAAGTAAAGCAGCGCCTTCGGTCAACCCTCCGGCCTCGACAATAGCCGCGAGAATCTCAAGATGTCTTGGATCAAGCTTCATAACCCAAAGTTATATTGATGGTCGATAATTCGATCAAGAGTGCTGTCTTTGCCTGCTAGCTTTCCCTCCAGACCCGCAATCCATCGCTTGTCAGGAACCCGCCCAATGGCTCTGAGCACCAACAGCATCAATGGTCAGAAAGTCCGGTTCGGCGCAGGTTTGCGCAACGACATCTGCGCGGAGTTGGCGGAGCTGGGATCGAACAAGGCGCTGATCCTATCGACGCCTCAGCAAGTCGATATGGCAATGGAGCTTGCGACAACCGTTGGGGATCGTGCTGCAGGCGTGTTCACTCGGGCAACAATGCACACTCCGGTCGGCGTGACCGAAGAAGCGGTTGAACACGCTTTGTCAGTCAATGCCGATAGCATTGTCTCTATCGGTGGAGGTTCGACGATTGGCTTAGGCAAGGCGATTGCCCTTCGGACCGGTTTGCCACAAATCGCCATCCCGACCACATATGCCGGCAGCGAGGCCACCCCAATCTTGGGTCAGACTCAGGATGGCATCAAAACCACCCTTACAGACCCAAAGGTTCTGCCCCGCGTCATCCTGTACGATCCCGAACTTGTGGCGTCATTGCCGTCCGCGATGACCGTGACCAGCGCCTTGAATGCCATGGCTCATGCTGCCGAGGCACTTTATGCCAAGGATCGCACGGATCAGACCACGGAATTGGCTATCGGCGGCTTGAAGGCGTTTGCGGAAGGTCTGCCGACCGTTGTGGCAAACCCCGGCGACCTGAAAGCCAGAGAAGAAACGCAGCGCGGTGCATGGGCCTGCGGCACTGTGCTTGGTCTGGTCGGAATGGCGTTGCATCACAAGCTTTGCCATACGCTGGGCGGGTCCTTCAATCTGCCGCACGCGGAAACCCACGCAGTCGTTCTGCCCCATGCCATCGCCTACAACGCGGCGGGTGTGCCGGAGCTTCTGGCACCCGTGTCAGAAATTCTCGGCGGTTCTGAGCCCGGCCAGGCGCTTTGGGATTTTTCCAAATCCATGGGCGCACCAATGGCTCTTAGAGACTTTGGCCTGTCAGAGGCCGATCTGAACCGCGCAACCGAAATCGCACTCAAGAACCCGTATTGGAACCCACAGCCGGTCACTGCTGATGGGCTGCGGACGCTTCTTCGAAACGCGTGGGCAGGCAACGCCCCAAGCGTTTGACTTCACCGTGTCAAGGGAGGGACACATGATCACACGACGCAAATTGCTGCAATCCAGCGCTGCAACCGGCCTCAGCCTAGCCGCCGGCACGCTCGCTGCGCCCGCTATCGCTCAGGGCGCCAAGATCAAGCTGGGCTATGTCAGCCCGCAATCAGGTCCTCTGGCCGCCTTTTCTGAGGCCGACAAGTTTATTCTCGACAATTTCGCCGCATCTGAGGCCGGTGCGAATTTCGAAGTCATCGTCAAGGACAGCCAGTCGAACCCGAACCGGGCAGCAGACGTGGCGGGCGAGTTGATCGTGGATGATGAGATCGACCTCATGCTGGTCGCTTCAACACCCGAAACGACCAACCCGGTTGCCTCGACCTGTGAGGCCGAGGAAGTGCCGTGTATTTCCACTGTTGCCCCATGGCAGCCGTGGTTCATCGGCCAGCAGGGCAATCCCGGTGATCCAGCCAGCTGGGAGCCGTTCTACTACGCCTATCACTTCTTCTGGGGTCTTGAGGACGTTATCTCAGTCTTCACGGCGATGTGGGGCCAATTGGAGACCAACAAGCAGGTCGGTGCATTGTTCCCGAATGACGGTGATGGCAATGCCTGGGGCGATCCGAATGTAGGTTTCCCGCCGGTTCTATCCGAGTTGGGATATAGCCTGACAGATCCCGGACGGTACCAAAACCTGACCGACGATTTCTCGGCGCAGATCAATGCGTTTCGTCAGGCGAATGTTGAAATTGTAACCGGCGTGCCGATCCCGCCTGACTTCACCACCTTCTGGAGCCAAGCCAAGCAGCAAGGCTTCACCCCTAAGGCGGCGAGCATCGGCAAGGCGATCCTGTTCCCGCAGGCCGTCGAAGCTTTGGGCAACGCAGGCAACAACCTGAGTTCCGAGGTGTGGTGGTCGCCCACGCATCCGTTCTCGTCGTCGCTCACCGGCGCAAGTTCAGCTGAATTGGCGCAGGGTTACATGGCCGCCACTAGCCGCCAATGGACCCAGCCCATCGGCTTTGTGCACGCACTGTTTGAAATGGCTGCGAACGTCATGGGACGTGTTGATGACGCAGGTGATGGCGATGCCGTAGCCGAGGCTATAGCTGCCACGCAGTTGGATTCCATTGTTGGCCGGATCGCCTTTGATGGTGCGGGCTTGCCACCCTTCGCTGCGCAGAACGTTGCGAAAACGCCCTTGGTCGGAGGGCAGTGGAGGCTGCTCGAAAATGGCAGCTACGACCTTGTGATCGTCGACAACTCTTCAGCACCCGAAATTCCGACTGCAGGTGTGATGGAAGAAATCTCCTGATCGCAACGAAACCAGCGCCCCGGACCCTGTCCGGGGCAGGAACACCGGTATGACCATTCTTTCGCTCAAAAACGTCTCAAAAAGCTTCGGTGCGCTCACCGTCACTGACGATGTCAGTTTTGATGTCGCGCAGGGGCAGGCCCTTGGGATCATTGGTCCGAATGGGGCGGGCAAGTCGACGCTGTTCAATCTGATAACGGGCAATCTGACCTCAGATGCGGGATCGATCCATTTCGACGGGGCTGACGTGACGCGCGTGCCGCCGATGCAGCGCTGCTTGTCGGGTATTGGGCGCTCGTTCCAGATCCCTCAGCCGTTTGATCATCTAACGGTGTTCGAAAATCTGCTTGTGGCCGCGACGCATGGGCAGAGCAAATCCGAACAGGAGGTCGAACAGGACTGCGCCCGCATTCTCGAGAAAACGGAACTGTTGGATGTGGCCAATGACACGGCCGGTGGATTGCGGCTGTTGCAACGCAAGCGGTTGGAGTTGGCCCGCGCGATGGCAACCAATCCAAAGCTGTTGCTGCTGGACGAAATCGCCGGAGGTCTGACCGACGCTGAATGCACCGCGCTGATCAACACGATCAAGGGGCTGCACAGCAGCGGTGTGACGATCATCTGGATCGAACATGTCCTGCATGCGCTCACCTCAGTCGTTGAACGGCTGCTGGTTCTGGATTTCGGCAAGGTCATCGGCCTCGGCGACCCGGATGAGATCATGAACAGCCGGGAAGTCAAAGAAATCTATCTGGGGATCGAAGTCTGATGAGCCTGCTAGAGACCCACGGGCTGACCGCCCACTATGGCGATTTCCAAGCCCTGTTCGGCGTGGATGTCCATCTGGACGAAGGTGAAACCGTTGCCATCATCGGGGCAAACGGGGCCGGGAAATCGACCCTCATGCGATCAATCTCGGGCGTTCTGACCAACGGGTCCGACCAAGTGCGATTTGATGGCCAACCCATCGGAGACCTTGCGGCGGATGAAATCATGGCGCGCGGAGTGGCCATGGTGCCCGAGGGGCGTCGGCTGTTTCCTTCCCTAAGCGTCGAGGAAAACTTGCTGATCGGCACCTATGGCCGCAAGGTATCTGGCCATTGGTCTTTGCAAACAATCTACGAGCTGTTCCCGATTCTGAAAGAGCGCCGCAACCACCCCGGCACTGCCCTGTCCGGCGGGCAACAGCAGATGGTGGCCATTGGCCGTGCCCTCATGAGCAACCCGCGTGTTTTGCTATGTGACGAGATCAGCCTTGGTCTCGCGCCAGTGGTCATCAAAGACATCTACGATGCCGTCCCCCGCATTCAGGAGGCCGGAGCCAGCCTGATCGTGGTGGAGCAGGACATTGGTCAAGCGATGAAAGTCGCAGACCGCGTCTATTGCATGATGGAGGGCCGCGTCACGCTGGAAGGCACCGCCGAGACGCTCAGCCGTGAAGCCATTCACGACGCCTATTTCGGAGGAGCCGCCGCATGATCTGGATCGACACCATCATTCAGGGCGTTCTGTTGGGCGGGCTCTATGCGCTGTTCGCGGCAGGCCTGAGCCTTGTGTTCGGGATAATGCGTTTGGTCAATTTGGCCCATGGCGATCTCATCGTCTTTGCGGCCTATCTGATCCTTCTACTGGTTTCGCTGCTTGGTCTCTCTCCGTTTCTGGCCGCAATCATTGCTGCGCCGATCATGTTTGGTGTGGGTTGGGCTTTGCAGAGACATGTGCTGAACCGCGTGCTGGGGCCTGATATCCTGCCGCCTTTGCTTGTGACATTCGGTCTGTCGGTTGTTTTGCAGAATGCTCTGCTCGAAGGGTTCTCAGCCGATAGCCAACGTTTGCCTGCGGGTGAGATTGCTACGGCTTCCGTTCAGATGGGCGGGTTGAACTTGGGTGTTCTGCCGTTGCTGACCTTTGCCTCAGCAATCCTTGTCATCGTCGGTCTGAACCAGCTTTTCTATCGCACGGAATTGGGGCGGGCGTTCCGCGCGACCTCGGATGATGCGGTGACAGCGGGTCTGATGGGTATCCGTCCAGAACGTATCTTCGCCACTGCGACAGCCATCGCAATGCTCGTAGTGACCTTGGCGGCGCTGTATCTGGGAATGCGGGCGAATTTTGACCCGAATATCGGCCCAGCGCGCCTGATCTACGCTTTTGAGGCTGTGATCATTGGTGGCCTCGGCAGTCTGTGGGGCACGCTAATCGGGGGCATCATCATCGGCGTCGCTCAGACTGTCGGCGCAGCAATCAACCCCGAATGGCAAATCCTGGCCGGTCACCTGGCGTTTCTCATCGTGCTTCTGATCAAACCCAGAGGCCTGTTTCCAAGGGCGGTGGACTGATGACTGATACCTCTATGTACCGCGTCCAGACTCAGACCCGTGCGTCCTACAGCGCCGGAGCCGTCTGCGTCGCCCTGATCATCCTGTTCATCCTGCTGCCGACCTTTGCCAGCCGAGGATTGATTCAAGACCTGTTCTTCATCTTCACCATGCTTGTTCTGGCGCAGTTCTGGAACTTGCTGGCGGGGTATGGTGGGCTAGTGTCCGTCGGCCAGCAAGCCTTCGTCGGCATGGGGGCATACGCCATGTTCGGCGGTGTCATCCTTTGGGGTATGGACCCGGTTGCGGCGATCCTGCTGGGCGGCGTTGCGGCCCTGATCGTAGCCATACCCACAGCCTTCTTCGCCTTCCGCTTGCAAGGTGCCTATTTCGCCATCGGAACGTGGGTCATCGCCGAGGTCATGCGCCTGCTGGTGGCACAATGGAAAGTGCTCGGCGGCGGCACTGGAACCTCTCTGCCGCGCACCGCAACACGTGAGATGTGGGCCACCGAATGGATCCAGACAACGTTTGATGTTCGCGGAGCGGCAGCGCGCGATATCCTGACCTACTGGCTGGCCTTGGCGCTGGTGATTGCAACGATTGCGGGCATCTACTGGCTGCTCAGAACAAAGCGCGGGCTGGCACTGGCTGCGGTACGCGACAATGTCGAAGCTGCGAAATCCGTCGGCGTGGATGCGGTGCGGATGAAGTGGTTGGTCTACCTTGTATCAGCCGCGGGAACGGGACTGACGGGCGCTCTGATTTACGTTCAGAAACTGCGGATTTCACCGGATGCGGCGTTCTCGGTCACCGACTGGACGGCTTACGTGATTTTCATCGTCGTGATCGGAGGCATAGGCACCATCGAAGGCCCGATTCTGGGCGTGCTGATCTTCTTTATCCTGCAAAGCCTGCTCGCTGACTACGGCTCCTGGTACCTCATGGTGCTCGGGCTGATCGGGATCGCCGTCATGCTCTTCGCCCCGCGCGGCATCTGGGGCCTGATCTCTGAGAAAACCGGACTTCAAATATTCCCCGTGCGCCGTCGTCTGGTGATTGGCGCGCAACCGAACAAGGAGGATTGATCCATGAAAACACTCGCATTGACGGTCGCAGTCACAGCGTTGGGAACTGGCGCATTTGCGGGCAGCTCCCTGCCGGGAATGACGGGCACAGACCACGTGGGATTTACAGTCCCGAGTGTCGATGAGGCCGTTACCTTCTTTCAGGACGTCATCGGTTGCAATGTGTTCTACCCGTTGGGACCCTTTTCGGGGGGTGACAGCACTTGGATGGCAGACCATCTGAACGTGGACGCCAAGGCCGAGATCCCGACGATGCGGCTGGTACGCTGTGGCAACGGCGCCAATTTCGAAATCTTCGAATACACCGCACCGGATCAGGATACGAAACTGCCGCGCAACTCGGATATCGGCGGGCATCACATCGCGTTCTACACCACCGATATGGACGGTGCCGTCAGCTATTTGCAGGACAAGGGTATTGAGGTTCTGGGCAACCCGACAACCATGACCGACGGCCCAAGCGCTGGCGAGACCTGGGTCTATTTCCTCGCCCCCTGGGGCATGCAGCTGGAACTGGTCAGCTACCCGGACGGCAAAGCCTATGAGGCCGAATATGACGGCCGCCTCTGGGATCCGCGGTCCTGAGAAATTCAAAGAACAAGGGAGAGAGCTTATGGCCACCATCACAACGGATGTCCTGATCATCGGGACCGGCCCGGCGGGGTCTGCAACGGCGGCTTTGCTGTCGAGCTATGGCGTCGAGAACATGGTCATCAACCGCTATCGCTGGCTGGCCAACACGCCGCGCGCGCATATCACCAATCAGCGCACCATGGAGGTTCTGCGCGACCTTGGTCATGAGGTCGAGGCCGAAGCCTATATGCATGCCGCGCATCAGGATCTGATGGGTGAAAACGTGTTCTGCGAAAGCCTCGCCGGTGAGGAAATCGGGCGGATGAAAAGCTGGGGCAATCATCCTCTGTCTAAGGCCGAGCACCTGCTGTCCAGCCCGACGATGATGAACGACCTGCCGCAAACATTCATGGAACCGATCCTGTTTGGCACCGCTTGTCGCCGCGGCACGCAAGCGCGCATGAGCACTGAATACTTACGTCATGAGCAGGACGCAGATGGTGTGACGACGACGTGTTTGGATCGATTGTCGGGCGAAGAAATCACGATCCGTTCAAAATACCTGGTCGGTGCGGATGGGGGCAATTCTCTGGTCGCCGAACATGCCGGTCTGCCATTCGAAGGTCAGATGGGCGTCGGCGGATCGATGAACATCCTGTTCCGTGCGGACCTCAGTAAATACGTCGCGCATCGGCCCTCGGTTCTCTACTGGGTGATGCAACCGGGTGCGAATGTCGGTGGCATCGGCATGGGTCTGGTCCGCATGGTCCGCCCATGGAACGAATGGCTCATCGTTTGGGGCTACGACATCAACCAACCAGCCCCCGAGGTGGACGAGGCCATGGCCACTCAGGTTGCACGGCAATTGGTTGGCGACCCCGAGCTTGAGATCGAACTGATCAGCGCCAACACCTGGACCGTCAACAATATGTACGCAACCCATATGCAAAAGGATCGCGTGTTCATAATGGGTGACGCGGCACACCGACACCCGCCGTCAAACGGGCTGGGGTCGAACACGTCGATACAGGACAGTTTCAACTTGGCTTGGAAACTGGCGGCTGTCCTGAAAGGCCATGCCGGAGAGGACCTGCTGGACAGCTACAGCGAAGAACGCGCGCCCGTGGCAAAGCAGATCGTCACACGGGCCAATCAATCCATCGGTGAATTCGGTCCCATCTTTGAATCGCTCGGAATGGCCGAAGGCGTCGACCCAGAGGTCATGCAAAGCAATCTAGAGGCTCGCACAGGATCAACGCCTGAAGCTGCGGCACAAAGACAGGCCATTCGCGAGGCGATTGCTTTCAAGAAATATGAGTTCGATGCGCATGGCGTTGAAATGAACCAGCGCTACGACTCCTGTGCGATTGAAACGGATGGTCAACCCAATCCCGGTTTTGATCAGGATGCTGAGCTGCACTACCAGCCAACGACTTGGCCCGGCGCGCGTATTCCACATGTCTGGGTGTTTGATCATGATACGGGAAACAAGCATTCAACTCTGGATTTGTGCGGTCGTGGGGAATTCACCGTGCTAACCGGAATTGGTGGCGAGGCTTGGGTCGCCGCTGCTGAGACCGCCTCGAAAGAGCTAGGCATGCCCATTCGCTGTCACGTCATCGGCCCGCGCCAGACCTATGTCGACCACACCGGGGATTGGGCGCGCGCGTCAGAGATTTCGGATACGGGCTGCTTGTTGGTCCGTCCCGATCAACACGTGGCGTGGCGCTCAGCCGATATGGCTGCGGATGCCGAAGCCGAACTGCGTCGCGCGCTGACCACAGTCCTTTCGCGATGAGCCAATCTGGAGCAAACTTACACAAGTCAGGAGGCCAAAATGGACTCGCATGAGATGGGATACTTTACCGAGGAAAACTCGGCCGAGGTCGTCACGGCACGCAACAAAAACGCAGAAAGCGAACGGCTGAAGCAGGTGATGGAGGTCATCACGCGAAAGCTCCATGAAGCCGTGAAGGAGATTGAACCGACGCAACAGGAATGGTTCGAGGCGATCATGTTCCTGACCAAGGTTGGGCACATGTGCGATGACTGGCGGCAGGAGTACATTCTTCTGTCCGATGTTCTGGGCGTGTCGATGCTGGTGGATGCCGTGAACTCTCGTCGTCCCACCGGGGCCTCCGAGAATACTGTACTGGGCCCTTTCCATGTGGGAGGTGCCCCGGAATACGAGATGGGACACAATATTTGTCTCGACCAAAAGGGCGAGGACATGGTGGTGCGAGGTCGTGTCACCGATGTGGAAGGCAACCCGTTGGAAGGCGTCAAGATTGATGTCTGGCAAGCCAATGACGATGGGTTTTACGATGTGCAACAGAAAGGTATACAACCTGATTTCAACCTGCGTGGCGTCTTCACGACCGGCGCCGATGGGACCTATTGGTTCCGGGCTGTGCGGCCAAAGAACTATCCAATCCCGGATGACGGGCCGGTTGGCGATCTGTTGAAGCGTCTTGGTCGACACCCGTACCGACCGGCACACCTACACTACATCGTGTCGAAAGACGGCTACGACGACCTGACCACTCATATCTTTGACCCCGATGATCAGTACATCAACTCGGATGCGGTATTTGGCGTCAAAGAAAGCCTGATCGCCGAATTCAACCGGGTTGATGATCCGGCGCGATCTGCGGAAGTTGGCTTTGAAGGTGCCTATTGGGATGTCGAATTCGACTTTGTCCTCGCACCGAAAGAGGCCTGAAATGTCCGAACCCTGCATCATCTGTGTTGCAATAACCGGGTCCTTGCCAACCAAGGCCAACAATCCGGCTGTGCCCATCACAGTCGAAGAACAAGTCGAAAGTACACAGGCTGCTTTTGAGGCGGGCGCGTCCATCTGCCATGCCCATGTTCGAAACGATGATGAAACGCCTTCGAGCGACCCGGAAAAGTTCGCAAGGTTGAAAGAGGGGCTTGAGAAACACTGCCCTGGCATGATCATCCAGTTTTCGACGGGAGGGCGATCGGGGGCGGGTAAGACGCGCGGCGGCATGTTGCCGTTGCGGCCGGATATGGCTTCGTTGTCGGTAGGGTCGAACAACTTCCCCACGCGCGTCTACGAAAATCCACCCGATCTTGTCGACTGGCTCGCGGCTGAGATGGCAACCTATGACGTCAAGCCAGAGATCGAAGCCTTCGATCTGAGCCATATCCTGAAGGCGGCCGAGATGCACAAGAAAGGTCAAATCAAAGACACGCCTTATGTGCAATTTGTTATGGGTGTCAAAAACGCGATGCCCGCAGATCGGGACGTATTCGATTTCTACGTGAAGACAGTTGGCCGACTGTTTCCGGGTGCGCCTTGGTGCGCTGCAGGCATTGGCGCGCAGCAGGAGGTTCTGAACCACTGGGCCATTTCCTCCGGTGGCCATGCACGGACGGGTTTGGAAGACAACTTGCGCCTGGATCGCAATACGCTGGCACCATCAAACGCGGCGCTTGTAATGCGGGCTGCAGAGATTTGTGCCCAATACAACCGCCCGGTTGCGACAGCGGACCAGGCACGAACTATTCTAGGCCTCTAGACCGGGTTTGCGCACCTTTGAAAACCCACAAACCCGGTCAAAAAGTCAGGCTGAAGGCTCGGTTTTTCTATTGGGCATGGTTTGTTCAAGTTCTGGCGTGATAGGGATATGCTCGGCGTCGTCACCCGGTGGCAGTTTGAAGGGGCCATTGGCCCAATCCGCCGCCTTCCAAGACTCTTTGGCGTCTTCAATCCTGTCTCGCGACGATGAAACAAAGTTCCACCAGATGAAACGCTCTTCGCTGAGGGTTGCCCCACCCAGCGCCATGAGACGCGCACCCTTTTCACCAGCCCGAACGCTTATTTTGTCGCCTGGTCGAAAGACCATCATTTGTCCGGCGTCAAAGATGTCACCCGCGATTTCAACCGACCCTTCAGTAACGTAGATCCCACGGTCTTCCTGATCATTCGGCAATGGAAAACGAGCGCCCGGCGAAAGAATGACGTCGACGTAAAACGTCTCGGATTGCATCGTCACGGGGCTGGATTTGCCATAAGCTGATCCGAGTATGAGTTTTGCTTGAATGCCCGTATCTTGAAGCTCCGGTAGCGCCGCGTTCTTATGGTGTTCAAAGTCCGGCGCCATGTCTTCCCGGTCTTTTGGCAACGCGATCCAAGTTTGAATCCCGAACAACCTATTTCGCTTGGCCCGTGTTTCTGCGCTGGTGCGTTCCGAATGCGTGACGCCCTTGCCTGCAACCATCCAGTTCACTTCGCCCGGATAGATCATCTGATGAGTGCCTAAGCTGTCGCGATGCTCAAACTCGCCATCATACAAATAGGTTACGGTTCCAAGACCGATATGCGGATGAGGGCGAACGTCTATACCCCCTTCCGTGACGAACTCGGCCGGGCCCATCTGGTCGAAAAAGATGAACGGTCCAACCATCTGGCGTTCGGGCGCGGGCAATGCACGCCGGACCTCAAACCCACCAAGATCACGGGCGCGCGGAATAATCAGAGTTTCAACACTGTCTGCCGAAGCGTTTGGGCACTCAGGGTTATGCGTGGGGTTCCAACTCATGCATTGGGTCCTTTGTCTGTAGTTGGGTCTTGGCACATGTGCCGCCGGTCAAAGGAAATGACCGGCAGCATCCTTAGCCCGCTACGTTTCCAGCGCGGCGGTGACGCGATCAGGAGTAAAGGGCATGTTGCGCAGGCGCTTGCCTTGGGCGGCATAGAACGCGTTTGCGATGGCCGCGGGCACCATCGGAGTTCCAACTTCGCCAACACCAACAGGCGGCGCATCGACCTCTGCGATGTAGATCTCGATTTCCGGCATCTGCGAGGCGCGTGTGATCTCATAGTCCCAGAAGTTGCTCTGCACCACTTCGCCGTTTTTGATGTCGATCTTTTCGGAAAGAGCCATCGAGATACCGAACACGATGCCACCTTCGATCTGATTGAGCGCGTTGTCTGGCGTGACGATCAGGCCCGCATCGATTGCGGCCCAGAAATTGGTGATCTGAATCTCTCCGCTGTCCGCGTCAACTTCAACTTCCGCCACACCTGCGGCCATGGACGAGCTGTAGCCTGCAAAAGAAAGCCCTAGGTTTCGATCACCCCGATTTTGCCAATCAGACATTTCGGCCACCTTCTCAAGCAGGTGCTGCCCGCGCGGGTTTTCGGAAACAAGATCTAGCCGGAACTCCAGTGGATCCCGCCCGGCTTGTTCTGCCAGTTCGTCCATAAAACACTCTGCCGCAAAGGCCGTATAGGACGCGCCAATACCGCGATAGGGGGCAAGGCGGGCGTGCCTGTCCATGATGAGGTGATCGGCGCGGAAATCCTTGATCCCATAGAATTTGCTCTCTGCACCCCGCATTGAAATCACATCGTTCGGGTTAACCGCGTCCCAACGCATGGGATTGAAAAACCCAATGACCGTCGGTGTGGCGACCTTGTGATACCACCCGTCCAATTTTCCCTCCGCTGTCAGACCGGCCTCAAGCTTTTGGGCCGCAGCGGGGCGGAAGGTTCCCTGCTTCACGTCGTCTTCACGTGGCCAGATCACTTTGACAGGGCGTCCAACGGCCTTAGAGCACAGCACCGCATCGCGCACATAGTTCTGCATCAGGGCCGTGCGTCGACCAAAGCCTCCGCCCATTGTCATCATGTTCAGACGAACGTTTTCGACGGGGATGCCCAACACCTCCGACACGGTGCGCGCAGTCCACGACTGCGTTTGCGTGCCCGCCCAAACCTCGGCACCTTGCCCGTCCGCATCGACATCAGCGACAGCCGCCATCGGCTCAATCTGAGCGTGGTAGGCGTAGTCCGACAGATAAAGCTGCGAAAACTGACGGTCAGCGTTGCCAATAGCTGCAGCGGCGTCGCCTTTTCCAGCCCAGGTTGCCCCCGACGCGTCCGGGGCGCTGACAGCGGCGGCGTATTCGGCCAGAGTCTCTTCGCTGTTTGAGGTCCGGAAGGGTGAGGTGGTCGACCATTCGACCTCTAGCAAACCCCGTGCCCCCAAGGCAGACCACAGGCTTTCCGCGACGACGGCGACACCGTCAGGTACGGTCACGATGTCGATGACGCCCGGTACCTCGCGTGCGGCAACGTCGTTGATGGAAAGCGGTACCTCGTCCTCGACTGGTGCGCGTAGGACCGCCGCATAGGCCATATTGGGCACTTCCACATCAATGGCATATTCAGCCTGACCTGTGCTTTTGGCCGGAACGTCGCGACGCGGCAGATCTTGCCCGATGATCCGAAACGCGGATGGGTCTTTCAGCGGCACGGTCTCAGAGTCTGGCACCGTCACATCTGTCAAACCGAACCCCGCCAGTTCACCATACCCGGCCTGTTGGCCATCAGGCCCTAAAACAACACTGGGTTCGGTCCTGAGGCTTGCTTTGTCCACACCCCATTCGCGCGCTGCGATTTGCAGCAACACGTCGCGCGCCTGCGCGCCCGCCTTGCGCATCGGGTCAAAATAGAACTGCGTTCCGGTGCTGCCAGCCGTATATAGAACACCGCCAAACAGCTGATTGCCAAAGCGTCGATCATCAGCGTTTAGCTGTTCGATCTCAACGTCTTCCCAAGCTGCATCCAGTTCCTCAGCGAGGATTTGGGGTAACGTGGAGTAGCTGCTTTGCCCCATTTCGGTCGAAGGAAAGACGATCCGAATGCTTCCATCGGCGCGGATCGTCAACCAGTGATTTACATCCAGAGCACCAACTGCGGCCTCAGTCCGGACGGATGAGATGCCACCCGCACCGATGAAAAACGTCAGTCCGGCAACGCCTTGTAGAAACCCGCGGCGGTTCATGGTCATGGTCATCTCAAACCTCCTTGGCTGCGCGTTCGATGGCTTTGAAAATGCGGTTATACGTCCCGCAGCGACACAGGTTCGCGCTCATCTCATCGACAATCTCTTCGCGTGTCGGGGATGGGTTATCCGCCAAAAGCGCCGCCGCGCGCATGATCTGGCCCGACTGGCAATATCCGCATTGTGCGACTTGTTCTTCGATCCAGGCCTTCTGAACAGGATGCGAACCGTCTTCGGACAACCCTTCGATCGTCGTGACCTGCGCATCTTCCACATCGCTGACCGACATCTGACAGGCGAATGACGCCACACCATCCACATGCACCGTGCAGGCTCCACACATGGCAGCACCGCACCCGTATTTCGTACCCTTGAGTTTGAGCGTATCTCGAAGGACCAGCAGCAACATTTCGTCAGGGGGGTTATCAACCTCTACGGGTCGGCCGTTCAATTCGAATTTGATCATTTGGAACAGTCCTTGTGATGCCTGATGTTGAGGGGGTCTTGTGGGGTGGATTTCGTCATGGCCTGACCATGGAGTGGTCTTGCTCGGCGCCTGTGACTGGCTGGACAAAGGGCGTGACACGAACTTTCATTCCCGGTCGCAACGTTTGGTCGGGGTTTTCTAGATCTGCCCACACGCGAATTTTTCCGCTGTTTTCATCGAACCAGACCGCCGATCCGGTAAGCGGAATTGCGTTCGGCAGAACCTGACCGACCTCCGTTTCAACATGGAACCAGCCAGAATTTGATAACTCCTGCGAGCGCGTGATGCTCGTGTTCAACCCCGAAACCCATTGGGCATAGGGAATCTCGAACACAACGCGCAGGCGGTTGAGATTTACGAGTTGAAACAGGGGCGGGTCGCCCGAACTAAACTCAACCAGCGAACCCGGTCCAACGCGCGGGTCTTCAACATGTCCTGAGATCGGCGCACGTATGAGCGTGTCGTCGAAGTTGGTTTTTGCGATCTCCAACTCGGTTTCCGCCAAAGCCCTTTCGGCCTCAGCCAAAGCCAGATTGGTTTCAGCGTCCAACAGGGCAACCTCTGTTGCCGCTCCCCGCGTAGAGAGTTGGGCTGCGCGTTCCAGCTTATCTTGGGCTTGAAGCAAGAGAGCCTCGGCCTTGGCCAGCTCTGCATGCGCAGCATCGACCGCCAGTTTCTCCAGATCGTTTCGAAGCTGTAGCAATGGCGTGCCCGCTTGGACATAGTCACCTTGCTCAACCAGCACTTCTTCGACGATGCCTTCCGCCCGGCTATAAACGTCCGACCGGTCGACTGCTTCGATACGGCCTTCAAACTCCGCACCACCCGCAGATGCCTGCTCAGGCGCATGGGCCCAGAACAGAGCCGCAAAGACTGTGGCCGAAAGAATGGGCCTTTGGGTGACCAAAATCGATAGCATCACAAACACTCTCATCATGGTGCGATCAGATGGCGAACGACCGGCCCGCTTTCACGGGTATCAAAGGCTGCGACAGCCCGTTGAAGGTCCTTATCCTGGTGTGATACACGCTCGTGCTGAGCCAGATGTTCTTCCCAAGATGAAACCATGAAGGCTTCGACCCATAGCTCGGGCTCTTCTGCACTTTGGAAAACGCGCCAGTCATAGGCTCCGTCGCGCCAGCGCTCGCCCGACCATTCTTGAATCGCGGACAGGAATGCAGCTTCGTCCTCGGGTCGGATGCGATACTCAACTTCGACCATGACAGGACCGCGGGATGCCAAGCCGTGCTCTTCAAGGGCAACTTGCGGCGCCGGCCAATGCATAGAGGGCGTCAGGTCCAGATCTTCGCCCTGACCAAGCTGAAACTTGCGCGTCAAAAGCAAGCCGACGATCAATCCGCCTGCTGCGATCAGCAAGGTGATCGAAACAGATGTTGCCGTGGCCACCTGACCCCAGAATGCTGATCCAAACGCCATGGATCCGAAGAAAACCATCAGATTCACAGACAATCCTCGGGCCCTGACCCAGTTGGGCAGCGCGGTCTGCGCCGACACATTGAACGTGGTGAGAACGGCAATCCAGCTAAAGCCACCCAACAATGCGGCGATATAAGCCAACGGATGGGTTGTCGCCGTTGCAAGAATTCCCATGGCAACGGCAGTGCCGATGGTGCCGCCTGCAGCCGTCGTGCTTCCATCAAGCTTCGCTCGGAACTGCGGAAGTGTCAAAGCACCCGCGACAGCCCCGGCACCGATCAAAGTCAGCAACAAACCATACAGCGTCGCCCCGCCCCCTTCGATCGTCCGGACGACCAGCGGCAGCAGAGCCCAATAGGCAGATGCAAAGATGAAGAAGGCAAAGGATCGGATCAACGTGGCCTTGAGCGGGCTGTTATGTGCGACGTGACGCATGCCGGTCATCATCGCGTTGAACATAGGCTGAGATGTCTTCGAAATGCCGACGTCGTGCTTCCACAACAACAGAGCGCCAATGATCACGAGATAGCTGACCGCGTTGACTGCAAAGGGGGCTGCCAAACTGACCGATGCAATCAAAACGCCCGCCAAAGCAGGGCCGATCGCGCGGCTGATGTTGATGCCCATTGAATTCAAGGCAATGGCTGGCTGCAACGCGTCACGCGGCACCAGAGTTGGCACGATCGCTTGCCAGGCCGGAGCCATGAAAGCCGTGCCAGTTCCGATGGCCAACGTGAACAGGATCAGGAGCGTCGGTGTTACCAGTTCAAGCTGAACCAGCACGGTTAGCACCGACACCAGTACCAGAAGCACCACGTTCACTGTGATTAACAGCTTACGTTTGTCCAACCGGTCCGCCAGCGTACCGGCGTACAAAGCGAAGATGAACACTGGCAGGGTTGTTGCCGCCTGCACCAATGAGACGACCGCCGGGGATGAATTGAGCGTCGTCATCAGCCACCCCGCGCCCACATCATGCATCCAAGTGCCGACGTTGGAGATTAGGGTCGCAACCCAAAGAAGCGCGAACGCCCGATGTTTGAACGGGATCCAAGCCGAGTTCGATACCGCAGGTGCAGGTTTCGCGATGCTACCACTGGATGACATCTGCCAACTCCTCGCGGTTTTTTTCGGCGTAGGACCGCACAAACGGGCAAAGCGGCACGATGCGAAGACCTTTGTCGCGCGCGTCCGCCACAAGCTGCGCGGCCAAGGTCCGAGCCAAGCCGCGACCACGCAACTCTCCCGGGACAAACGTGTGGTCGGCGATAACGAGGCTAGGCGTGACTTTTGACAGCGTCAGTTCTGCCTCGCTCACGATCCCGGACACCGAAGCGCCGTATCGTGCTTTTGTATCGCTTTCGCTGTAAGTGATTTTTAGCTTTTGATCGTCCAACATGGGAAATCTCCTGAGGTCTTGCCGCTATTCAGCGGCAAGGCTGCCTTGGCTTTGCGTCACAGCGCCGGGTGCACCGAAAATTGGAACGGGTGACCAATCTGGAAGCTCTGGCAGTGGGGCAGGCGCATGCGCCGCAAAACGGGCCTTGGCATGTACGATCTTGCCGCCCGTCAGTGTCAGGTCGGCCTCGATCTCGGTGATCTCGTCCTCGGCGATCGAGAAATAATCCCGGTCGAGCACGGCGATATCCGCCCATTGCCCCGCCTTGATCTGACCTTTCTTTCCCGCTTCCCGGCTGAACCAAGCCCCGGCGGCGGTCCAGTGACGCAGCGCGTCGTGCCGATCCAAACGGTTCGCCGCACTCCAGATGATGTCTCCGCCACGGCCCTTGCCAGAAACGGCCCAATGAATGGCCAACCACGGATTGTATGACGACACCCGCGTCGCATCCGTGCCAGCAGCCAGAGGCACACCCGACGCCATCATCTTCTTGACCGGCATGACCTCGCGTAGGGCGTCTTCACCGTAACGGTCACGATAGGCTGTGGTCTGAAAAGCGATGCGGTTTTGATAGCTGATCCCGCCGCCCAGGCGGGCAACCCATTCCATGGTGGATTCTGAGATCGTCTCACCGTGATCGAAAATCCAGTTCAGCTCTTCCAACCCTTTGTCACGACCGACCTCCTCAATAAGGCTCAGCAACCGGTGGGCGCTTTCCTCGTAAGTACAATGGAAACGGATCGGCCAGCGGTTTTCGAACAGAAACTCGAGTACCGGCCTGAGGTCCCCCTCCATCCGCTTGGGCAGATCGGGGCGTGGGTAGCTGAAATCTTCGAAATCATAGGCAGACGCGACCAGCATCTCGCCCGCGCCCACGCATTTCAGGTAGTCGTTTCCTTCGTCTGGCTTGACGATGTCATTCCAGCGTTTGAAATCGTCCAGCTCCAACATCGGACGCTGCGCAAAAAGCTGATAGCCGATGCGCACGGTTTGCTCGCCGCGTTTGTTCAACTCGGTGATGACGCCATAGTCATCTGGATAGTTCAGGAACCCACCCGCGCAATCCAAAGCCGAGGTCAATCCAAGACCATTCAGCGCCTTGAAATAGTGCTTGGTCGAGGTGACCTGCTGTTCGAAATCCAGCTTGGGGGCCATATCCAACAACGCGTAAAGCGGTTGCGCGTTAGGGCGCGCCATCGCGAGACCAGTCGGGTTGCCCTGATCGTCCCGTTCAAGACGGCCCGAGACAAAGGGCTCGTAGAAGTGTTTGTCGATGCCGATTGCACGCAGGGCAGCTTTGTTCAGCCACGCCCGATCATAGAGGTGCAACACGTAGACAGGCACATCCGGCGCGACCGCATTGATCTCATCAATCGTCGGCAGGCGCTTTTCGGCGAATTGATCGACGGACCAACCACCAACCACGCGGATCCATTGCCCGGCAGGAGTGCGCTCTGCCTGCGCCTTCAGCATACGAAGACCGTCAACAAGCGAGGGAACGTGGTCCCAACGCAGCTCCATCGCGAAGTTGTTGCCTTGTCGGATGATGTGCGTATGACTGTCGATCAGACCGGGAATTACACGCTGGCCGCCCAGATCAATGGTCTCGGTTTCGGGGCCCGCAAGCCCAAGCATGTCCTTGTCAGTTCCAACGGCGGAGATTTGATCCCCTGAAATACCTACAGCAGTCGCTTCGGGCATGTCGGGATCCATTGTCGTGATCTTGCCGTTGAAGAGTATCTTGTCTGGTGCGGCCATGGTGCACATCCTTTGGCAATGCGGGAGTGGTCTGCGCCCACCGGAGGGGGCACAGATTATGGGAGGTTTGAGAAATCGCCCGCTCGGATTCACGGGGAGCGATGAGGTGGCCGAGCGGGCGTGGCGCGGCAGATTATTCTGCGGCGATACCTGCTTCCGAGGCGTGCTCGCCCAAAGCCCACTTCGAGAAGCGAACCTGGATACCGTATGGCGTATGCGTTTTCAGGATATCCATGACGCCATCGTAGGTTTCGCCGCGTGCCCAGTCCTGCTGAAGCTCGAAGACGAACTGTAGCGCGTTCATCGGAACCGCACCCGCCTGAACCAGACGATCCATTGCACGCTCGTGGGCTTCAGGAGTGACGTCACCGCAAGCATCAGCCGGGATATAGACTTCATAGCCTTCGCGCAGCAGGTCAAGCGTCGGGAACATGACACAGGCTTCGGTCCACAGACCTGCCAGAACGATTTTTTTGCGGCCGGTAGCTGCAACTGCTTTGCGGAAGTTTTCATCAACCCAAGAGTTGATTGATGTCCGGTCAATGACTTCCTGATCCGGATACAGATCGGTCACTTCAGGCATGAACGGACCCGAGAAGCTGTCTTTCGCGACGGTTGAGATCACGGTCGGCAAACCAAACAGTTTCGCGCCTTTGGCAAGGATCTGAACGTTGTGCATCACCGACAGGCGATCATGGCTTTCGACGCCCTGGAACATCGCGGGCTGAAAGTCGATCAGCACAAGGGCCGCGTTCTCAGGTGTGATCATTTCGTGTTTCGACATTTGACTTCTCCGTTGTTGAGTTTGGATGGGGTTAAAGGGTTTCGGGTTTGGTTGGTTGGTTCGTCTCTTCCGCCTGAGTTACGGCGAAAGACTTCAAATGCATGGCCTGTGACACGGCGTCGGAATGTCCCCGGATCCATTGCACTGCAGCTTCTCCGGCGAGCATGCCTAAGAGGCCCAACAGGGCGATGATTGGCGGGGCGGGACTGCGGACTGCGATCAGGCCATAGATGACCCCAATCCCGAGGCCCGCTGCGAGCGATATAAGATATGGTTGCCAAGTCACGTTTGGTCTCCTTGGAATTCTGGTTCGGTTGATTTGGCTATGAGGGTTTTGGGTTCTTTCCTTGCCGCAGGGCTTGGCATATCGAAAACCAGGGCGGCCCCGTCTGTGTGCCATCGCAAAGTGACCTGTTCGGATCGTGGAACCTGTAGACCATCACCCGCGCTCAGGCGTTCCTGCTCCGCGTAGGCGAGGCCATCCAGCAGATGAACGAAGTGGTCACTTTCGCCATTTGCAGAAAGCGCAAGTTCTTGTCCCTCGGTGAACCGACGAAGTGTTAGTCGGGCCTCTGATCTCAACGGGATCAAAGGGTGCAATGTGGCGGGTGCAGCGAGCAGGACATCCCCTTCGTTCGGAACCGAGGCTTGTGTGTATGCAGGCTGACCACCGACCTGATCCGGGATCAGCCAGATTTGCAGAAACTTTGAGGGCTCCGACGTGGACCCGTTGTATTCGGAATGACGCACGCCAGTGCCTGCCGACATTCCCTGCACTTCGCCTGCTCTGATACTGGCGATATTGCCCTGATCATCCTCGTGGCGCAGCTGTCCATCCAGAACCAGTGTAATGATATCCATGTCCGTATGATCATGTGCCGCAAAACCACCACCTGGGATCAGGCTGTCTTCATTGATCACGCGCAGATTGGCGAACCCCATGCGCGTCGGGTCTTGGAACTGGCCGAACGAAAACGTGTGATAGCTGTCCAGCCATCCGTTTTGCGTACGTCCCCGCGATGCTTTTTCGTGGATCTTGATCATTTCACTCAGTTCCAAGTTCTGTTGCTCTTCGATGTGGGGCGTAGTTTGAACTCGACAAAGCAGAAGTTCTGCGGGTATGCATTAGTTAGGCTAAACTGTTTTTCCGTATTGCCATGCCGCTGTCCCGATTGCCTTCCTTGCTAAGTTTGCGCGCCTTTGAGGCCGCGGCGCGGCGTGGCTCGATCAAAGAAGCGGCCTATGAGCTTTCGGTAACGCCAGGTGCGGTTAGCCAACAGATCAAGGCGCTGGAGGCCGACCTTGGGGTGGCTTTGTTCGTGCGAAAGACCCGCGCAATCCATCTGACACCGGAAGGGCAGCGCTTGCAGCCAACGATCAGCGAAGCGTTCTTGCAGATCCGTCAGGTGGTCGATGAGGTTCGGCCCAAAAAGGCACCCAAATTGCGTATCAGTTCCAGCAATGCGCTGATCAGCAAGTGGCTTTTGCCAAGGTTGCACAAGTTCACCAAGAACCACCCCGACGTTCAGGTCCACATTGAGTCCGCAAACCCTTCGGACCACAATACTCACGCGACCGCCGATGTCGAAATTCGATACACCAGCGAACCGCCAGAGGACCGGTATGCACAGTTGCTTCACCGAGAGCTGATGCTGGTGGTCGCCAGCCCAGGTGTGCTGGACGCGTTCGGCATAGAGTCCCCGGCCGACATCAAGGCCGCGCATGTTCTGTACGATACAACGCCGATGCTGGACGGGTCGGTTCCCAGTTGGGTTCTTTGGAGCCAACACGCCGGGCTTCCGAATGGAGTTGATCCTTCGAAAGCCATGCGGTTCGAAAGACCTCCGGGTGGCCAGATTGTAGACGCTGCGATCGCAGGCGCGGGTGTCGCGCTCTGCGGGTCGCTGCTGGTATATTCTGCGCTTTCGGACGGACGACTTGTTTGCCCATTCGGTCCGGTGGTGGAAACCGGGTTCAGCTATTTCATATGTTGCCACCCGGGCCGGGAACGTGAAGAGCATATTCATGAGTTCATGTCCTGGGCGCGCAAAGAAGCCGCCGTGTTGTCTACGTTGAATGCAATGCGTGAACCTTCACCCGGGGCCGACATTCCCGTTGAAGTGGGAGGCTAAAGCCGTCAGTTCAGAGTTTCGCAGCTCGTGTCCGCCTTCATGGACGTCCGAAGTGACCTCGGCACCATGTTCAGAAAGCCAACTGATAAGGCGTTCCGTCATTGGCCATGGCGTGATTGGGTCGCGTCGTCCGGCGGTCACCAGAACTTTCCGCCCCACCAGCTTAGGATGCGCGTTCGGTTCCCACGTAACCATCGGATGCAAAAGGCCGACCCGCTCGAACAAGTCAGGGCGTTTTAGAAGGACCGCCGCCAAGATGTTTGCCCCGTTCGAATAGCCGAAGCCATAGACCGGATGACCGGGATGAGACGCGCGATGGGCCTCGATGAACGCAGTCATCTTGTCTGTCGCACGCGCAAGGTCCTCCATGTCATACACTCCCTCGGCCGTGCGGCGGAAGAACCGCGCGGCCCCCATTTCAGAGACATCGCCGCGTGGTGATACGACCCCGGCGCCAGCAACAAGAGTGCCGGCCAATTCAACAAGCTGATGCTCATCCCCTCCGGTGCCATGAAAGGCAAAGACCAGCGGACGGGCGGGTTGCGGCGCATGCACAAGCGCCTGATAGAGATCTTTGGACATTTCAACCTCTGAAATCATGATGCAAGTGGGGGCAGGAGACTTTCGATCTTGCTGCGATGTGGCTCGTAGCGGGTAGGCAACTTAAGCGCCTTACCCAGATGGGCCGTGTCTTCATCGCGGTCAAAACCGGGCTCGTTGGTAGCGATCTCAAACAGCACACCACCCGGCGTGCGGAAATAGATCGCCCAGAAATAGTCACGGTCGATAACCGGCGTGACCTGATAGCCTGTATCCAGCAAGGCCTGCCGAACACGCAGTTGCGCGGCGCGGTCGTCGACGGCAAAAGCGATATGATGAACGGACCCAGCGCCCTGACCAGCGGTCGGGGTACTTGACGGTAGCTGCTGCAGATCGATCGTGTCTGCAGCGTTGCCCCCTTCGATCACATAGCGAGTGACGTCACCTTCGGTTTCAGCCTTCTGGTATCCCATGAAGGTCAGCAGTTCACCCGTCGCATCGACATCCTTCAGAGAGAACCGAGCGCCCCGGAACCCAAGAATCCCGGCCTCATCGGGAACACCGCCCTGGGTCCAGGCTGTCCGACCCCGCGCATCAGACTCGACCAAGGCAAAGCTGTCGCCATCGGGGCCGTCAAAGGACAGACGTTTTTCTCCGAAGGCCGTGCCATCGGTCAGCCCAGTCACGCCCTCAGATGCAAGACGTTGTTTCCAGAATTCGACACCACCTGTGGGGATGGCAAACTCGGTCACACCTACCTCGCCGGCACCTCTGCGTCCCTTTGGCATCTGACCAAAAGGAAAATAGGTCATGACCGAGCCCGGCGTTCCAACCTCGTCCCCGTAATAGAGGTGATACACCTCAGGTGCATCGAAATTGACCGTCTTTTTCACTCGGCGCATGCCAAGGGTGTTGGTGAAGAAAGCGTTGTTGGTGCTGGCGTCCGCAGCCATCGAAGTGACGTGGTGCAGCCCTTTGATGTCTTTGATCATGTTCCGCTCCTTGGCGAGTGTTCAACTTGCATCAAAGATGGCGCATCGATTATTAAAGTTAATAGACAACTATGAGGCTTTATTATTGTCGAAAACGGAATTATTGAACTGAGATGATCGAGCTGAAGCCCATCCGCGTTCTGCGCGCCGTATCAGACCTGAAAAGCTTTTCCCTAGCAGCGCGCGAACTGGGCATCGCGCCGGCATCAGCAACACGCATCATAGCGCAGCTTGAGAGAGACCTCGGCACACAGCTTCTGGTGCGTACGACACGGCAAGTTTCACTAACCAGCGCCGGAGCGACTGTCCTTGCGCAGTACAGACCGCTATTGGAGGGGTTTGAAAAGGTCACACGCAGTCTTCAACGGGCCAATCAACCTGACAAGGGCCATCTACGTCTGACCGCGCCGGTATCGCTGGGCGTCACGTTGCTGCCGCAAGTGATCTCGGGGTTTCGTCTCGCCTATCCGAATATTTCAGTCGAGATCAACTTCACCGACACCCTACTTGATGTGATTGAGGAAAACTGCGACCTCGCTGTACGTGTATCGGGCCCGCCTACCGACAAATCGACAATTTGGCGCAAACTGTGTGAAGTTCCGCGGCATATGATTGCTGCGCCATCTCTGTTTGAACACATACCCCGGCCTGATCATCCGCGCGATCTGAATCCAGACTTTCTGATGTCTTACAGCGCGCAAGGCCGCTCGGAAACTTGGGATTTCTCGCATGCAGGTAGCAACGTTTCAGTTCAAGCAGGCGGAAAGATAATCTCCAACAATGGAGACTTTCTCTACGCTCTTGCGGTCGCAGGAGAGGGCATATGTGTTCTACCGGATTTCATTATTGACAAGGGATTAGCTGGCAGGCAAGTCGTGCAGGTCATGTCAAACTGGTCTATCACGTCGTTATGGTTGACGCTGTACTACCCCCCATACGAACAACTCCCACCGATCGTCGGAACGTTTGCCGAGTACTTTGAAAAATTTGTGCAGGACCACCCGAACCTGGAAACACAAGTTTGAAGCCATTTGGGCTGCAAATTGGCGCTGGTTCTCCGCAGGGCAAGTCAGATTGAACGACACTGCTTACGGTAACATGAAATGGGGGTGCTTATGGTCATAAATGCCGCCACCCATCACGGTCGTCATTTCCAAGTTTACCGCGTAAACGTCGACATACTGAGTTGACACCTTACCGCCTGCTTCAGACAACGGGTGAACTTTGTTGTTTGGTCAGCGCCGAGGCTTTCGCAAGGTTTTCTTCGGTGGCGCCGCCGGCAAGGATCGGACGAAGCACGGCAAAGCTGAAGTTTGTGTCCTGTTAATAGACCAGAGTGTTCGGAAGCGGAGGGACGTTGTATCCCTGCTGCACCAGCATTTACCTTGCTCCTGAACCGCGGTCCCGACTGTTGGAGCCGACGTCGTCCAGAGGGCATTGCCATGCATCCACAATTGTGCCGAAGATTCCGATACCCTCTTCGGACGCAGGCATTTCAATAACGATCGGGCCGTCTTCGATAGTCCAATAAGCGTGTAAGTAGGGCGTCGTGTTATTCGGTGTTGCAGTCTGGAAACGCCAATCCTGGGCTTCTGAATTGTACCCAATGTCATTGGAACCAACCCATGCATTGGCAAGTGCATCACGATAAAATTTGAAATTCATCAGCGGCATCGCCCAAACGGCTGCGTCGGCAGCTCGATGATAGGTCATCTGCTCGGCAGTGGTGGCATTCGCTAGATCGAACTCACTTCATCGGCGGTTCTTGTAGCAGCTAGGCCGAAAGCAAGTGCCTTTGCAATTGTGATATCTTTCAAGCGCATCATGGAGGAAGTCTTTCCAAAATTGTCCAAATCAGATGAAGCCCTTTCCCTTTTTGGGTCGACCTTAGAACGGCTGCAAAAATGAATTTTCTATACTCGGAATGCAGTAACATCGGCGAATTGGAGTGACTGCCATTTTCTACCACGAGGCGGGGTTAGCGAAGTCGTTACTTGCACTTAAACATGCAAAAATAAACATAAGTCTAGATTTGATGGGTCCACCTATGCTCTCCTCAAGCGCTATAGGAGTAGGGGACGATCAGATGAAACGACTGCGCAGATTTAAACTAGTCTGGTTTTTGCTTTGGTGCGTTGCGGTGTCGTCGAATGGGTTTCCTGTTTTCTCTCAAGTCACTGAACCTGAGCAGGAAGTTGTTGTGCTGGAAAACAACAACTTGTTGGAAGAGGTTGTTGAAAAAACAATCCCGGCAGATGACTTGGAAATCCTACTTGTCCCGTTAACGGCGGAAGAGTTATCCGGCGTCGCAGGTAGTTGGCAGGGTTACGTGCGATCGCGGCTCGAAGACGTCGCACAAATCAACCTTCAGCTTCGGTCAGCGAACGGAGAGCAAGAGACCAGCCTACGGTCTCAGTTGTCTTCCTTGAATGACTCTGGATCAGATATTTTGAACAACTACCGACTGGTGCTTGAAGCATGGACTTTGAAAGGCGCAAAGGCGGAAGAGCTCGAGCCTCATACCGACTATATTCTCGCCTTGAAAGCAGGCGCTCTTAAGACAACCGATATTCAAACACTTTTTCAGAACGCCTGGGCTTGGTTGTTTTCCTGGGATGGCGGCGTCGGGGTACTGATGGCCGCCCTGGGCGTTTTGTTGGCTGTCTGGGCGATGATGTTTGTCGCGAGAATGGTGCGCCGGATCACTGAACGCGGCCTGGGCAAAATTCCGACGATTTCCAGGATGCTCAAGCGTTTCATCGCCACAACGGTTTACTGGGTTGTTTTTGTGCTTGGCATACTCATCGTATTGGCTCTCTTCGGAGTCAACGTCACGCCGCTGTTTGCTGTGCTTGGGGGTTTGTCTTTTATTCTCGGCTTCGCTTTGCAAGAAACACTGGGCAACCTCGCAAGCGGTCTTATGATCATGGTTCTCAAGCCGTTCGATACCGGCGATTATATTCAGGTCGGGGGCTCATCAGGTTTTGTGGACGAGATGTCCGTTGTTTCGACCAAGATCAGAACGTTCGATAACCAGATCATCGTGGTGCCAAACAGCAAGATTTGGGGGGATGTGATCACCAATGTGAGCGCATCTGAAGAACGTCGGGTCGATCTGGTTTTTGGAATCGCCTATTCGGACAACGCAGCCCAGGCAATTGACGTTCTGAAAGACTTGGTCGCTCAACATGCGCTGTGTCTAAAGACGCCGGAGCCGGAAGTTTTCGTGGGCGAGTTGGGTGACAATTCTGTCAATATCTTTTGCCGACCGTGGTCCAAATCAGACGACTATTGGACAGTCTATTGGGACCTAACGGGTCAAGCAAAGGAGCGGTTTGACGAAGAAGGTATTTCGATCCCGTTCCCACAACGGGATGTTCACTTGATACCTGTGCAAGGAGCAAACTCATGAGAGCTTTTTCAGTTTGGTTAGTATCATTTCTTCTCTTGTGCAATGTCGCGTTTGCCCAGTCCGAGGAGATCCTCGTTGCACCCGAAGAAAGAGACGATCCCGAGTTCATAGCGCCGGTTGTTATCGACGGCTCAGAGTTGTTCGTGGTTCGAGGATCGAGCGCGTTGCCTGCCATTGAAAGGGCGGCAAAAATTGAGGAACGAATTGCTCAGGTCGCAGATGCGTCTCAAAGCAACACGGTCCAGATGCAGATTTCGGATGCCGAGTTCGGAAAATTAATCCGCGCGGATGGACAAATGGTTACGGTCACCACGCAAGCGGATGCTGAACACGAACAAATGGCCATTGAGGTTCTTGCTGGGCTTCAATCCGAAGCGATCGAGGCAGCAATCCTCCAATACCGAGAAGGTCGGTCCAATGAGGGCAGAGTGGGTAGTGCCATGGCGGCATTTGCTTGGACGGTAATCTTTGCTTTGGCTTCGTATGGGTTTTTTGCAAAACGTAAAAAGCTATTGAAATACATCCGAAAAATCTTGGAGAAGAGGGCAGAAGGCGTCGAGGAAGCCACCAAGTCCATTTTAAGGAGCAGGGCTATCGCGTCGATCATCGTCTATTCAATTCACATCTTGATGTGGGTCCTTTTTCTGTTCTTCTTCTACTACTATCTTTCTCTGGTCCTGCTTTCTTTCGCCGAAACACAGGGTATTGCTCAAATCCTTTTGAAGTATGTCAGTGAGCCGCTCATCAGCGTTGTCTTGGCAATCATGAGCTACATTCCAAACCTGATCATGCTCGCCATCATTGCCGCTGTCACAAGAATGGCCATTCGTGGCATCGATCTATTCTTTGAAAACCTCGAGAATGGTGCTTTCAAGATCAAGGACTTTGAAGACCATTGGATTGCACCTACAAAAATGCTGGTCAGGGCATTGATCATCGTGATCGCGCTCGTATTCGCTTACCCTTACATTCCAGGGTCTGATTCACGAGCTTTTCAGGGTCTGACCATTCTCGCAGGTATCATGGTTTCGCTCGGGTCAAACACGGTTGTTTCAAATATGATGGCGGGCCTGTTTGTTATCTATAGACGCAGTACCAACATTGGCGATCGCATTCAGGTCGGCGACAAGATAGGGGATGTCACCGAAATCAAGCTGATGGAAACACTCATCAAGTCGATAAAAAACGAGATGATTAGTATTCCAAATTCGCAATTGTTAAATTCCGAGGTTGTGAATTACTCGCGCAAAGTGGATGGGCGAGGACTGCTGGTTCATACCTCAGTCGGGATCGGATACGAGGAACCTCCAAAGAAAATCAAGGCTATGCTTGTGGAGGCAGCTCTTCGAACTCAAGGCTTGAAAAAGACGCCTGAACCCTTTGTCCTTTGGACGCAGCTGGCTGACTACGCGATCAATTATGAGATCAATGCGTATACGTCGCGTGGATCGAGCTTGCCCAAAATCCTGTCTGATCTTCGTGAGAACATAGTTGAAGTGTTCAATGAAAACGGAACACAGATCATGACGCCGTCCTACATAGCAGATCCGCCTGAACCCAAAGTTTCGACAGAAGAATGGAACGGCAGGCTTGCTCATGAAGTTGAATAGGGTCTTTAGCCAAACGGCGATACGCGATTCATAATAAATTCTAAAACTGCTATGTAATTATGTGTTAGTTGCTAAGGTAGTCCAATGAACGCGCTTACCAGAATCACCAGAGGGATCCGAACCGCCTTTAAGGATGGCAGAGTGAAAGGCCTTTTGGCCTTCACGGTCGGAATGATTTTATGGGCCTCGGTCTTTTACCACTTTGTAGAAGGTTGGAGTTGGCTCGACTCAATCTACTTTTCTGTCGTTACAATTTCGACCGTAGGGTTTGGTGATTTTTCACCTGAAACCGCAGTGGGGAAAATCTTCACAATGTTTTACATCATTGTAGGGCTGGGCGTTTTTGTGACTGCTGCGACCACCGTGGCTGATACGATCTTATCCCAAGACGACAAGAAAACAGACGAATAAACTGCACCTGGTTTCGTCCAATCGAGTTTGTGCGCAGGCATGAGATTGTCTGCGCATTTCAAACCATGTTGCGGATTCACTTTTGTCTTCAAATCGATAGGTCATCACCCCAATCTCAAAAAAATATACATATAACGTTTTTTGAGTATAATATTCAGAAAACAAACCTAGGGGGATGGAATGGAAAAAACTCAGGACGCGAAGATTGTCGATCTAGCGATACGACTGCTGTTTCTCGGACTATTTCTCTATAGCGCATTGGTCATGGTGGCCCCGCTCGCAAGCGTGGTCATCTGGGCAACGATCCTTTGCGTGGCGCTCTATCCGGTGTTTGATTGGATGCAATCCAAATTGGGAGGGCGAAAGAAGCTTGCAGCGACGATCTTGGTTTTGTTGGGCCTTGTTCTAACCCTGGGGCCAGTCGCAACTGCGGTTTCCGGTGCCGCAGAACTTGGATCCGAGTTTGCGGAACAGGCCGACAAAGGCGAAATAAAAATCCCTCCAGCACCCGAAGGTCTCAAGGAACTACCGGTAGTCGGCGGGAAAATTGCTGATGTTTGGGGCATGTTTGAGCGGAATCTGGACGGTGCGCTTGCAAAATACGGCACCCAAATTCTTGAGATCACCAAGTCCCTTTTTGGAAAGGTGTTGGGGATCGGAATTGGTCTTCTTGGACTCGCCCTGTCGGTATTGATAATGGGTGCTCTGTTCAGTCCCGGGCCAAGTATGGTTCAAGGCCTTCAGCGTTTTGCCAACCGTGTATTTGCACCGCGTGGTGGTGAATTCGTTTCTCTGGCAGGCGCAACGATCCGAAATGTGACAAAAGGTGTAATTGGCGTTGCCGCCATTCAGGCCGTCGTCGTGTGGATATTGCTGGTTCTGTTTGGGATTGGCTCGGCCGCGACGCTGGCGTTTGTCTGCCTGATCCTTTCGATCATCCAGATTGGACCCGGTTTAGTGCTCATACCAGTGATCATCTATGCATGGAGCTCCATGTCCGGAGGTGCGGCTTTGATATTCACCATCCTAGCCATTCCCGTGACCATAATGGACAGCTTCCTACGCCCCGTCTTCATCTCAAAAGGCCTTGAAACACCAATGCTTGTGATCCTCATTGGGGTTCTGGGGGGTATGATGGCCTATGGCTTGATCGGCATTTTCATGGGACCTGTATTGTTTGCGGTCTTCTATGAGTTGTTCAAAGTCTGGATTGACGCACCACCGGTTAGCGAAGACGCCGCTGAAGGAGCTACAGAATGAGGAAGACGATCTGGTCGACATTAGCCGTCATTCTCATTTTTCTCGTCTGGTATCTGGTCGCTGACAGAAAGACACCGTTCACAGGAAATGCCAGAGTAAAAGCCGTTGCGACCCAGATCGTTCCGCAGGTCACTGGGACGGTGACCGAGGTTCTTGTTCAAAACGGTCAGGTGGTCTCGGCAGGGGATGTTTTAGTTCGGATTGATGCCAGACCGTACGAAATTGATCGTGACAAAGCCCAAGCCGATCTCGAGGCGGCCACTCAGGAGGTGGGTGCCTCGTCAGCAGAAGTAAGCGCCGCTCAGGCGAAATTGGCGAGGGCGCAGAGTGATCTCGACACCATGCGCCTTCAGACAGAGCGCGTATTTGCGCTCGAAAAGAAAGGATTGATTGCCGTCTCAAAGGCTGATGATGCGCGAGGGCAGCTGGCAGAATCTGAAGCAAACTTTGAGAACGCAAAAGCGGATCTGGAAAAAGCAAAGCAGAGGCTCGGTGACGATGGGGTTGAAAACCCGAAAATCCAGCGGGCTTTGGCTGCTTTGGCGGATGCGGAACTGAACCTTGAATGGACTGAACTGCGTGCTCCGGCGACAGGCGTCATCTCGAACCTGCTGATAGCTCCCGGTACGTATGCCCGATCCGGGCAAGATCTATTGACGTTTTTGGATGCAACGGACGTCTGGATAGAGGCGTATTTCACCGAGAACAACCTGGGAAGAGCGTCGATAGGGTCGCCGGTTGACGTGGTGTTGGATATGCATCCCGGTAAGATTGTCCCTGGCGTCATTGAGAGCTTCAGTGCCGCTGTATCTTTGAGTGGTGGTGATGAACCCGGGCAATTGGCAAGCGCACCAAGCACCAAGGGGTTCTTGCGAGAGCCTGAGAGGTTCCCAGTCAGGATCGTCTTACCCGGTTATGAAGCTGGAAGTGCCGAAGATGATCTTCGCTTTCAACTGAACGGGCAGGCCGATGTGATTATGTATCTAAGTGACAACTCGTTGCTGAACCTCGTCGGCCGTACCTATATCCGCGTGGTTTCAATTCTGTCCTATGCGTACTGAGGACCAGCGCTCTGTCGCCCGGCTTGCGCTGGGTGTGACCGGTGTCTTTTCGTTGGGCTTGTTTCTTGGTTGGCCACTCGCAGTCGTCGGGGCGGTATTCACTGCACTGTTTCTACAAGCGCCTGCTGCATTGCCTTTGGCGGCATTTGGCAAGCTGTTTGTCTTCTCAATTGGATTGATGTTCATTTCGTTCCTGCTGTCGTCAATCTTCTCACCATATCCTGTTGTGTTTCTCATCCTCGTGGCGATTGGAATAATCCTGTCTTTCGTTTGGTCGGTTTCTGGTGCCGGAGTATTGCCGGGTGTTATCGCTCTCATGGGGGCGTTGATGATCCCGAACTTGGTTCTGCAATCGCAGGATTTGGCCTTGGTGCTCGTGTACTGGATACCGCTGAATTTGTTTTTTGCGGGCTTTGTTTCAACGCTGATGTTTGTGCTAATTCCCGCTGAACCTCCCACGGCCGCTCAGAAGAAAGCAGCAACGTCGTCAGACTTTGACCCACATCGCCGCATCGTCAGGATGTCACTTGTCACAGTTCCGTTTGCTATGGCGTTCTTTGTTTCCGGCGCATCCGCACTACTGGTTCTGTTTTTTGTCGCGCTGCTGAGCCAGCAACTCGCGGCGATGCCTGCCGCAGGCAAAACCGTAGCGAAAGCAATGCTGACGGCTAACCTTCTTGGGGCGGCAGTCTCCATCATTTGTTACGAAGTAAACGTAATAGCCCCGGTCATTCTCACTTCTATTCTGCTGTGTTTTTTCTTTTGCCTGACCCTCGGAGCACTTGGAAAATCACAAGCCCCGCTCGCCGCCGCCGCTGGCTCTGCAATTACGACCGCTTTGATCGTCTACGGTGGGTCAATTGCACCTTTTTCCGACGAAGCTGACGTAAAGAGTATTACGCGAGTTCTGCAAGTCGCCAGCGCTGCGATCTTCGTAATTGTTGCCTATGTCGTGGTCGACGAATTCTGGCCTGAAAAGAAACGACAGCCTGCATCAGAAGCTTAAGGTGGAACCGTTAGACAATTCACTCCACAGAAGGTTTGAAGGTTTTGCTGTTCCAAGTCGCGTATCATGACACAGAATGCACACTTCAAGGATGCACCCAAACTCTGGAAATTGACCGTCCGCTTTGTACGAATTGCCACCGGTTCGCTTCGCGGGCTGATCACTCTGGATCTGAAACTTACCGTTCGTTCAGGACGTAGCCAAGGTTCTAGGCGATCCCTTACAAGACGGTCATTTTCGACCGCAGGCATCCAATTTCGCCAGTCTCGAACGAATGATATATATGGGGAGCGCCATCATGAAGCGGTTTTCGCGAACATTCCTACTGTTGCTTTCTCTTCTAATTGGCACTGTCGCCTCAGCTCAGGACAAGCCCAATATAGTCTTTATTTTTCTCGATAATTTTGGGTGGGGTGAGCCAGGGTTCAATGGTGGAGGAATCATTCGCGGCACTGCCACTCCGGAAATGGATGCTCTGGCCGCTGAGGGCTTAAGGCTTACGAACTTCAACGTGGAAAGTCAGTGCACGCCGTCCCGCGCAGCGACCATGACAGGACGATATGGCATCCGGAGCGGAAACCATACAGTCCCACTG
>NZ_JBSWYP010000019.1:0-51454 GCF_056161185.1 Ruegeria sp. ABV3_008
GGAGACCGAAACCTCGTCTGCACATGCCCACCAATGGAAGCTTACGAAGAAGCCGCAGAATAAAACTAAAAGACCCCGCCGAAAGGCGGGGTTTTCGCTTATCGGAAACCTCTGTTCTTATTTGCGCTCATCTTTGGTGTCGTTTTTTGCGGTGAAAGCGTCTTTTTCGCTTGCTGCGTCTGCGAAGGCCTCATAGCTCTGTCCGTGGGACACCCCTCCCCAACGAGGGGCGTGTATCTGGAAGGGTAATACAGATGAGCATTGAACAACCGGCGACGCGGCCGGCGAATCCGCGTTTTTCCTCGGGCCCCTGCGCCAAACCCCCCACATTTGATCTGTCCAAACTGGCCGATGCCGCGCTGGGTCGTTCGCACCGTGCTGCTGTCGGTAAGGACAAGCTGAAAGCGGCCATCGAAGGCACGCGTGAGATTCTGGGCATCCCAGCGGACTACAAGATCGGTATTGTTCCCGCGTCGGACACCGGCGCGGTTGAGATGGCGCTTTGGTCGCTGCTGGGTGAGCGCAAGGTTGAAATGCTGGCGTGGGAGAGCTTCGGCGCGGGCTGGGTGACTGACGTGGTCAAGCAGCTGAAGATCGACGCCAAGGTGAAGACCGCAGATTACGGTCAGATCGTTGATCTTGCTTCGGTCGATTTTTCCAATGACGTTGTGTTTACGTGGAACGGTACAACCTCGGGCGTTCGGGTGCCCAATGGCGACTGGATCGCCGATGATCGTCAGGGCCTGACGATTTGTGATGCGACCTCGGCGGCCTTTGCGATGGACTTGCCCTGGGACAAACTGGATGTGACCACTTTCAGCTGGCAGAAAGTGCTGGGTGGCGAGGCTGCACACGGGATGCTGATCCTGAGCCCACGCGCAGTCGAACGACTGGAAAGCTATACTCCCGCATGGCCTCTGCCTAAGATTTTCCGCCTGACCAAGGGCGGCAAATTGATCGACGGTATCTTTACCGGGGCCACGATCAACACGCCGTCCATGTTGGCGGTTGAGGACTACCTGTTCGCGCTGGATTGGGCGCGCTCGGTTGGTGGGTTGCAGGGGCTGATCGCTCGTGCTGATGCCAATGCCGGTGCGGTGCATGCGTTCTGCAACCAGAACAATTGGATCGCCAATCTTGCTGAGGACGAGGCGACGCAGTCGAACACCTCGGTCTGCCTGAAATTCACAGATGGGCGCATTCAGGACGGTGCAACATTCGCGAAAGCCGTGGCCAAACGGCTTGAGGCCGAGAATATCGCCTTGGACATCGGTGCCTATCGTGACGCGCCTGCAGGCCTGCGCATCTGGTGCGGCGGTACGGTTGAGACCTCGGATATCGAAGCGATGCTGCCATGGCTGGCATGGGCCTTTGAGGCCGAGATCGCGGCGCAGTCTGAGGCTGCCTGACTTTTCACCGGGCCGTCCAAGGCCCGGACCTTCCATACAATTCAAGGACCAGAGAAAATGGCCCCCAAAGTACTCGTATCTGACAAGCTCAGCGAAACCGCCGTGCAGATTTTCCGTGATCGCGGCATCGACGTGGATTTCATGCCCGATCTGGGTAAGGACAAAGACAAACTGGCCGAGGTGATCGGTCAGTATGACGGCCTTGCCATCCGTTCGGCCACAAAAGTTACACCGACCATTCTGGAGAAAGCCGACAAACTGAAAGTGATCGGTCGTGCCGGGATCGGGACCGACAATATCGACAAGGATGCGGCGTCGAAGAAGGGTGTGATCGTGATGAACACGCCGTTCGGCAACATGATCACCACCGCTGAGCATGCGATTGCGATGATGTTCGCAGTGGCGCGGCAGATCCCCGAGGCCAGCACCTCGACCCATGCGGGTAAGTGGGAAAAGTCCAAGTTCATGGGCATCGAGCTGACCAACAAGACCCTCGGCGTGATCGGGGCGGGCAATATCGGCGGTATCGTTTGCGAACGCGCGCTCGGCCTGAAGATGAAGGTTGTGGCCTATGATCCCTATCTGGGTGAAGAGAAAGCCGCGCAGATGGGTGTTGAAAAGGTCGAGGTGGACGAGCTGCTGGCCCGCGCTGACTTTATCACTCTGCACGTCCCGCTGACGGATCAGACGCGCAATATCCTGAGCCGAGAGAACCTGGCGAAGACCAAAAAGGGTGTACGGATCATCAACTGTGCCCGTGGTGGTCTGGTCGACGAAGATGCTTTGGCCGAGGCGCTGCAATCGGGCCATGTCGCCGGTGCGGCCTTTGACGTGTTCAGCGAAGAGCCGGCGAAAGAGAATGCCCTTTTCAACCTGCCCAACGTGGTCTGCACGCCTCACCTTGGCGCGGCAACGACCGAGGCGCAGGAGAACGTGGCGCTGCAGGTGGCGGAGCAGATCTCGAACTATCTGCTGACCGGTGCGGTGGAAAATGCGTTGAACATGCCCAGCGTGACGGCTGAAGAGGCCAAGGTCATGGGGCCGTGGATCAAACTGGCGGGCCATCTGGGCAGTTTCATCGGCCAGATGACCGATGAGCCGGTTCAGGCGATCAACATCCTCTACGATGGTGTAGCGGCTGAAATGAACCTGGCCGCTCTGAACTGCGCCGTCGTTGCGGGGATCATGAAGAAGTTCAATCCCGAGGTGAACATGGTCTCGGCGCCGGTTGTCGCCAAAGAGCGTGGCATCAAGATCTCGACCACCAATCAGGACAAATCCGGTGCGTTTGAGGGCTATATCAAGGTCACCGTGGTGACCACCAAGCGCGAACGCTCGATCGGTGGCACAGTGTTCAGCGACGGCAAGCCTCGCTTCATCCAGATCAAAGGCATCAATATCGACGCCGAGATCGGGGCGCATATGCTCTACACCACCAACGAGGATGTGCCGGGCATTATCGGTGCGCTGGGTCAGACCATGGGCGAGAACGACGTCAATATCGCGAACTTTACTCTTGGCCGGTCTGAAGCGGGTGGGGAGGCCATCGCGCTGCTTTATGTGGACGAACCTGTCCCGGCCGAGGCGCGCGCTAAGCTGGCGGAAACGGGCTTGTTCACGCAGATCAAACCGCTGGAGTTCGACGTCGTCTGATTGGCACCCTTTGTCATTTCAGACAATTTGACACCCGCGCCAAGGACCGGCGCGGGTGTTCCTGATTGCGCTATCAACGCTTTCGCCTCTAAACTGCCGTGACAGCAGCCGAGACCTTTTCATGACTAAACCGATTTACGCCATTGGCGACCTGCACGGGCAGAGCGTCGAGTTCGACCGACTCCTTTCTCTGATTGACCGCGACGGCGGGCCTGAGGCTCAGGTGGTGTTTCTGGGCGACTATACCGACCGGGGACCAGATAGCCGGGGTGTTCTCGACCGCCTGATCGCGGGACGCGCCGAAGGGCGGGACTGGATCACTTTGCTGGGTAATCACGACCGTATGTTTGCATGGTTTCTTGAGGATTTCCCCCGCCATGATCCGCATCTTCTGGTCGGTTACCACTGGCTGCATGAGCGTCTGGGCGGGGTCGAAACACTTGCCAGCTATGGTATCGTGTTCGAGGGGCAAACCCGGCTTGAGGATCTGCACGCCATGGCGTTGCAGGCCGTGCCCGAGGATCATCGTGCGTTCCTGCGGGGGCTGGTCTTGATGCACCAGACACCCGATCTGGCTTTCGTTCATGCGGGCATCCGCCCCGGTATCGCGTTGGATCAGCAGGATGAAAACGATCTGGTCTGGATCCGGCAGGAGTTTTTGAAAAATACCGCGCCGCATCCCAAGCTGATCGTCCATGGCCATACTCCGGTCGACCGGGTGACGTATTGCGGCAATCGCGTGAACCTGGATACCGGCGCGGGGTATGGACGCCCGGCCAGTGTCGTTGTCTTCGAAGGCCGCACCTGTTGGGAGTTGACTGAAAAGGGCCGGGTCAGCCTTGTATAAATCAGCCTTGTATAAAGCTGTCTTTATAGGTCGCGCGCAGGGCGTTCTTTTGCACCTTGCCCATGGTGTTGCGGGGTAGCTCACCAAGCACGATGAGTTTGCGCGGATGTTTGAACCGGGCCAGCTGATCCTGAACGCGTGCTAGAATGGCATCCAGATCAAGGGCCTGTCCGGGCTGAGGCACCAGAATGCCCAGCACGGTTTCGCCAAAATCCGGGTGCGGCACGCCGATGACCGCGCTTTCCAAAACGCCTGGTTGGTCATCCAACAACAGCTCGATTTCCTTGGGGTAGATGTTGTACCCGCCCGAGATGATCAGGTCTTTGCCACGGCCGACGATATGGACATAGCCATCCTCGTCCACCCGGCCCAAATCGCCAGTGATAAAGAACCCGTTCTCGCGCAGCTCAGCGGCGGTTTTCTCGGGCATCTGCCAATAGCCCTTGAAGACGTTCGGACCGCGAACCTCAATCATGCCGATCTCGCCTTGTGGCAAAGGCGCGCCGGTTTCGGGGTCCGTAACCTTCAGCTCGACATCCGGAAGCGGGAACCCGACGGTCCCGGTGCGGCGTTCGCCGTCATAGGGGTTTGAGGTGTTCATGTTGGTTTCGGTCATTCCATAGCGTTCGAGGATACGATGCCCGGTGCGGGCCTCGAACTGCTCATGGGTTTCCGCCAGCAGAGGCGCCGAGCCTGAGATGAACAGCCGCATATGGCGCGTCAGATCTCCGGTAAACCGGTCTTCGCCCAGCAGGCGAGTGTAGAAGGTTGGCACACCCATCATCGAGGTGGCCTCTGGCATCAGACGCAGGATGTCGTTCAGATCGAATTTGGGCAGAAAGATCATCGACCCGCCCGAAGCCAGCACCACATTGGTCGCCACGAACAGGCCATGGGTGTGAAAGATCGGCAGCGCATGCAGCAGCACATCGTCCTTGGTGAAATGCCACTCCTGCACCAGCGTTTCGGCATTGGACAGCAGGTTGGCCTGCGTCAGCATCGCGCCTTTCGACCGCCCCGTAGTGCCTGAGGTATAAAGGAACGCGGCCAGATCGTCTTCGGACCGTGAAACAGGTTCATACGCAGGCAGCATTCCCAGCGCCCGGCGCATCAGGCTGCCACTGCCATCGGCGTTCAGAGTTGCAATATGGGCGTTCTGCGCTTGGGCAATCGGGGTCAGGCCAGCCTCGTTCGCGATATCGCAGACTACCAGCTTTGCGCCGCTGTTTTCGATGAAATACTGCAGCTCAGTGGTCGTATAGGCGGTGTTGAGCGGCAAGAAAATCAGCCCGGTCTGCGCGCAAGCGGCGTAGAGAGCAAGCGCCTCGGGCGATTTTTCGACTTGAACCGCGACGCGATCTCCGGGCTCCAGCTCCAGTCCCGTCAGCGCGTTGGCCAGCCGCGCGGCCGTGTCGAGAAAGGTGGCATGGGTCAGAACCTGACCGTCGGGCAGATGCAGGAACGGAGTGGTTTTCCCAGCGTGAATGCCAAACAGACGATCATAAAGCGGGTTGGCCATTCGGTGTTCCTTTCCGTGCGTCGTGGGCTGAATCTGGCGGGGAAAACCGGGACCGTAAAGCCCCGTTTGGCAGATATTTCCAACCAACTCTGGCGAAAATGCTGCACCTGCGATATGCGCTATGCAGATTGCCGGAGACCTGCCATGTACGTTGCCACCTTGCTCACAAATCCCACCACACCCTCGCTTGGGGTCACTATGGTGGATGCGCTGCGAAATGCGTGGGGCGGGGGCGAAGTCACGTGGCTCAACCCCGGTGAGGCGGCCGCGTTCACGCTGCCCGAGATGCCGGATAATCGCTGGGATGTCTGGGCCGATCTGCAGGAAATGAGCGTTGATCTGGTCGTTCAGCCATCCGAGGGGCGGCGCAAGAAAATGCTTCTGGCGGATATGGACAGCACCATGATCCAGCAGGAATGCATTGATGAGCTGGCGGATGAGGCGGGCGTGGGTGAGCGCGTCAAGGACATCACCGCGCGCGCGATGAATGGTGAGCTGGATTTCGAAGGCGCGCTGATCGAACGGGTCGGCCTGTTGAAAGGGCTGGACGAGGCGGTCATAGACCACGTTCTGAACACGCGGATCACCCTCATGCCCGGCGGGCGCGAGTTGGTGGCGACCATGCGCAAGGCTGGCGGCTATGCGGCCTTGGTCTCGGGCGGGTTCACGGCGTTCACGGCCCGTGTGGCGGCGCAGTTGGGGTTTGATGAGAACCGGGCGAACACGCTGTTGACCGAGAATGGGCAGCTGACGGGCGATGTGCAGCGCCCGATCCTCGGGCGGCGGGCCAAGGTTGAATCGCTGGAGCGGATCACCGCAACGCTTGGCTTGTCCGAGGGCGACGTGATCGCGGTTGGCGATGGGGCTAACGATCTGGGCATGCTGGGGCGGGCCGGAACCGGCGTTGCGCTACATGCAAAGCCCTCGGTCGCCGCCGAATGCGACGTGCGGATCAACCACGGAGACCTAACGGCCCTGCTTTATATTCAAGGTTACAGCAAGGCTGACTTCAGCGTCTAGAACAAGTCAAAGCGCACCGGATTCTGCGCCCAGTACACACGCGCGGCCAGCAACAGCCGGGCCTTCGGATCGCTGGCGGCGGCATAGGGAACCGGAACACCGAACTTGGCGCTGATGTTCTCAAGCGCAGTCAGGGTTGCAGGGCCGACTTGGCCATCGACGGTGACATTTTCCCCAAGTTCATTCAGCGCCAGTTGCAATGCCCGATCCAGATCCCCACGCGATAAGCTGTCCAACTGCGATTGAGCCTGCGCGGCAGGGTCCTCATTCGGCAGCAGCGCCGCTTTTGCCGCCCTGAGCGCCGCGTCAGCCGGACCTTTGCCCGGTACCTGACCGTCCAGAATGATATAGGCTCCGTTCGCACCGCCCCAGGCATCACCGCGTTCCAGCGAGGTGTCGTACCAGGCCAAGGCCTCGGTGCGAGGCCGACCTTTCAACTGATCCCGCAGGATCATGCGGGCGATACTGGCCGGAGCAGTTGGATGCCCACCCTGAGCTGCCGCCAGAAAGTAGGATTCGGCTTTGTCGAAATCGACCGGATTGCCGCCCAGCCCATTCAGCGAGACATAGGCCAGATTGTCGTACCCATAGATGTCCTGCCGCAGCTCGGACGCCCGCAGATATCGCAACCCACGCTCGGGGATATAGCGTTCCGAGTTTTCACGCAGGAAATACATGCCAAGTTCATTCATCGAATAGGTATGTCCAAGCTCGACCGAGCGTTCCAACAGCTCGAAGCCGCGATTCTTCTCTTCGGTCGTTTCACCTTTGCGCAGCAATTGTTGGCCCAGCCGGTGCATGGCATAGGGGTCTTGCTGGGCGATGGCTTCTTCTAGCAGCGCGCGCGCTCTTTCCGGGTCATAAGGGGTCTTGGTGACCGCGCGGTCGATGCGCTGTGTATCCAACAAAGTTGCCAGAGCGTATTTGGCGCGAATATGCCCGCCGTCGACAGCACTCGTGAAACTCTCAAAGGCACCTGGCACATTGCCTGCGGCTTGTTGCAAACGGCCCAGCTGGTACTGGAACCGCGCGTTTTCCGGATAGTCCTCGACCGCTTGCGAACAGGCGGCCAGACCTTTGGTGATATCCAGCTCATTCGGCAGGCGGAACACGCCAACGCCATTAAGATCCAGCGCATCCCCCGCTTCGAGATCGCAGGCGTTCATGCCCAATTCCAGAGAGACCTCAACCGTCTGGCGCGTCTGATCGGCGGTTACGACCTCGACCGCAAAGGTGTCCGCAAAACCGGTTTTGGGCAGGTCAACGGCACGTGTGTCCGTGATCTCGGGCGTGTAGGTCAGAGATGTTTCGCTTGCGCTGACAGCACCCCGGTCAGGGGTTTCCGTCACCCGCACATCTACAATGTCCCTTCCCAGCGCTTGGCTCAGGCTTTGGGACAGCGGGACAGATTTGTCGAACTGATAGCTGAGCGATAGGGATTGGGGGGCGCCGTCCTGCAGCGCTTCTGGTTCAACCTCGACTTTTTGCTGCGCCAGATAGAACGGGCGCACCAGTGTCGAGCTTTCCCAGGGGATCTGCTGCCCCGATGTTTTGGTGTGAACCCTCTCGCGAATGACCGGAAAGAGCTGTTGGATATTCTCAAACGGAGAGGATTGGGCAGTTTCCAGAACGGCCGCCGTATAGGGGCTGTTGTGGCCGATTTCGCCATCACTGGCCACCGCACCTGGCGAGGTCGAATAAGCTACCAAGGAATTCAGCGGCGTTTTGAAGACGTCGAACCCTTCGCGAGTTTCGAAAAGATTGGCGTCCAGATCGGCCGCCAATCTGAGGTCTTGAAACGGATTGTCCCTGCACGAGTCCAGAATGGCCACATGGGCCGCGCTACGGGCGGACAGGGTGTCAATCACACGATCCAGCGTCATCGTTGCCAGCGGCACATCATAGACGCTTTCAAACTTGGCATCCACGGGCAGCAAATAGTTTCGCCGCCCGATCTGAATGCCGTGACCCGCATAGTAGAACAGAACATCTGCGGAATCCGGGATGTTCAGAACCGCTGTGCGGATCAGCTCTTCAAACTCGCGTTTGGTCAGGTCATAGCCGTCGAAGACTTGGAAATCGAAGTCTCGCAGCATGTCCGCAATGTCTTCGGCGTCTTTTCTGGCATTGGTCAGGTCGCCAACGCTCGTGTAGTCCTGATTGCCGATGACAATCGCAACCCGGCTATTCCCGCTAGTTGCCGACGGGGACTGCGCGCTGAGGCCGCTTGCGCAAATCGTTAAGATAGACGCAGCTGCTAGTAAATGGCGCCGACCGGTTTTGAACCCAAGCTTTAGCATGTGGTGTCGTCTCCGGCTTATCCGCCCCAGCCGCCACCGCCGCCACCGCCGGCTCCTCCACCGCCGCCACCGCCGGCTCCTCCACCGCCGCCACCGCCGGCTCCTCCACCGCCGCCACCGCCGGCTCCTCCACCGCCGCCACCGCCGCCACCGCCGCCATCTCCGCCATCGCGGTCATACGCATTTTGGCGCGCTGTCGATGAAATGACCGTAGAGGCTGCCGCCGTCGCCGTCGTGGATGCAGGCGTGGGAGTTGTCGCTACCGCCGCCGCAGGGGTTGGTTGAGGGGCGGTTGCAGCAGGGGTGACAGTCTCAGTCTGTGACCAAGGGGATGCACAGCCTGCAACAACAAGGGTACAGGCGATAAACAATGAAGTGGACGCGAAGCGCATCTCAAGCCTCCTAAAATAAAACAACTTATTAAACTCACACATAACACCGTAACTTGTGTCTTTGGAGCAGGTCTATGAACCTTTTCACATATACACGAAAAGAAGAGGCACGGCCAATTTTCCTGATTGGCGCTGACAAAAGGTAGACTTTCCTAAATTTAACATTTGTGTTAAATAAGAATCATGACCGATCTTATTACAGCCTTTTCCGCACTATCTGACCGCACTCGGTTCGCCATCGTCGAACAACTGATGGAAGGCGGTGAACTGCCCGCCGGAGACCTGATCGAAGGCAAAGGCATGTCAGGTGCCGCAATCTCGCGCCACCTGAAGGTGCTGCGACAGGCCGGATTGGTGCAACAACGCGTGCTGGGTACCCAGCGGCTGTATTCCGTCCACTCCGAAGGCCTTCGTGCGATTGCCGAGTGGACGATCTCGAAACGGCAGTTCTGGGAAAGCAGTCTGGATCGTTTGGGTGACATCTTGGAAAGGGAAAATTCATGGCCGACCTGAAATTGGAGCGGGACTTTCCCGTCAGCCCGGAGGACCTTTTTGATTGGGTGACAGATGGCTCGAAACTGCTGCAGTGGTGGGGGCCGGAAGGCATGCATGTGCCGGATCACAATCTGGATTTTTCGAGAACCGGCCCCTGGTTTTCAGTGATGGAAAACAGCGATGGGCAGCAATTCAAGGTTTCGGGACATGTCACGCATGTTGATCCTCCGAACTCGGTTGGCTTCACGTGGGGTTGGCATGGCGACCAAGATCAACGCGGGCCGGAAAGCCACGTGACTTTTTCAATAGCGGCAACCGAAACCGGTGCCCGGCTTGTTATCGATCACCGTGAACTCGCGGACGCCGAGGCTGCTGAGAACCACAACACAGGCTGGACATCCTCGCTGCGCAAACTCGAAGCGCAGTGCCAATAGATTTCATTCAGGGAGGAACAAAATGCCCCAATATCTATTTGTTTATCACGGGGGCCACACCCCAACTGACCCCGCAGAAATCGAAGCAACCATGGCCGCATGGGGCGCGTGGTTTCAAAACATGGGCGAGGCTTTGGATATCCCGGGAAACCCGGTAGGCCAATCCTATACCGTCAGTAACGGCGGCGTTGTCGACAATGGCGGGGCAAACCCGGCCTCTGGCTTCACGGTGATCAAAGCCGACAGCATTGATGCTGCAACCGAGATGGCCAAAGGCTGCCCGATGGTCATCAACGGATCTGGCTCGGTCGAAGTGGCGGAAATCCACGAAATCGAGATGTAGCCGCCTTAGTTCGGAAAGCCCGGCGCGGGTCGGATCACGCCGCATTCCAGCCCTCGGCGGCTGTATTGCGTTGCATTCATGAATTTGCGCGTGGCCGGGTGATCGGCCTCCAACATGCCGAGGCTGACCAGAATGGCGGCGATGGCGCATTCGCTCGCGCGGGTGGTGCCGTCGGTGATCTTCAGCGCAACGCCCATGCGTTTTTCCGGCAGGATCGCGACGAAGACGGCCTCGGCCCCGGTCTTGATCGCAGCGCGACCGTTCATCGCGCGCATCAACTCGGTACAGGCGCGGGTTTCGCCCGCGACAAGCTCTGGGTGCTTGATCATCGCGGCGGTCAGTTGCTGCGCCGCGTCGCTCGACCGGTCCGACCGATCAGCGGCTGAGGCAAACCACGCCATGGAACGCGCAAGCCCGACCAGTGAGGTCGCGAAATTCGGGGCCGAACATCCGTCGATGCCGTAGCCGAGGCTGGTCTCGCCGGTTGTTTCCTCGATGGCAGACAAGCACGCTTGTTGAACGGGGTGGTCAATCTCAAGGTATTCCGGTCCGGCCCCCATATGCTGAGACAGGGTTAGAAACCCGCAGTGTTTACCCGAGCAATTGTTGTGGATCTGGCACGGCGTATCGTCGGCTAGAATAAGCCGGTCGCGCGCGGCTATGTCGGCGGGCTCTTGCGGGCCGCAGCGCAGATCATGCTCGGTGAGACCGAGATGATCCAGCCAGGCCGAAACGCGATCCGTGTGAATGGCGGCCCCGTTATGCGAAGCGCAGGCTAGTGCTAGATGTTCTGAGTTCAGCCCGTATTTTGCCGCAGCGCCGGACGTAACCAAAGGCAAAGCCTGAATCATCTTGGCCGAGGAACGCGGGTAGATTACTGCGTTCGGATCACCCCAGCTTTGCATGATCTGCCCTGTTTCATCGCAGACCACCGCATGACCCAGATGCAGGCTTTCCAGCAAATCACCACGCCACAGTTCTGTCATCGGGATGGGCTGCGTCATCTGGACCTCCGGATTTATGCGCAAAATTCTGCCAATCGCCCTTTCGCCTGTGGCGAAACCTGCGTTAGTGTGTGTATGTCGACAATCATCGGAATGCGCAACGTTTCCAAGACGAACTGGCAGGGTTCGCATGGCTTTCCGATGGGTATGAGGTAGAAGGTCGAGCTAGGAGGCTGGACAAATGGGATCAATGCTTACCCGCGTGCTTGCGGGTCTGTGTGTGGCGGGTATGGCCACAACTGCAATCGCACAGCAGGGAACAAGTACGAACCGCGTCGCGGCAAAAACGGATTGGAGCGTTTTTGTCGAAGATGATCCCACCGAATGCTGGAGCGTTTCGGCCCCCAAGGAAACCGTGAATACGCGGGGCGGACGTGTCGTTTCTGTGCGCCGCAGCGACATCTTGCTGTTTGTCTTCTATCGTCCGAATGCCGAGGTCAAAGGACAAGTGACCTTTACCGGTGGCTACCCTTTTGCGGCCGGTTCCACGGTGAACCTGGTTGTAGACGGGTCTGAATTCGAACTGTTTACCGAGGGCGAGTGGGCCTGGCCGGCGACTGCTCAGGACGATGCCAAGATCGTCACCGCCATGAAGCGCGGGACCGAGGCTGTGCTGACCGCACGCTCGGAACGCGGGACGCAAACAAAGGACACGTTCTCTCTGCTGGGCTTCACCGCCGCGATCGAAGACGCGGAGACGCGCTGCACCAACTGATCTTTCGGGTCGCGATCACAAGCGACCCGTCTATTTTGCAGCTTCTCGCATAATTCTACCAAATATTCAGAAAGCTTGATCCGTATCAAAGCGCGTCCTTTTGGCATCTGAACTAATTTGTTCAGTAATAACAAAGGATGTCTGAATATGTTCGACAAAACTCTGATAACTCTGATGTTGGCTTCTTCACTGGTTCTGGCGGCCTGTGAAAAAGAGCCTGAAACCTACCCGATTACAGGTGAAGAATGCGGGCCTGAAGATCCGGTGAAAACACTGGATGCCGAGGATTGCTTTATCCCGCCTGCAGGGGTCTGATCCGGCGATAAAAGCGCGTAAGGGTCAATACGATTCCTTTTGATCTTTGCGCGCGATCCTATATAGAGGCGCATCCCAATCCGGAATCCACCTGAGATACGCCCAGTAGGTACCCAAATGTCGCCCAAAGCGCCGATCACTCAAGACGTCATGACCATCCCCCGCAAACTGCCTGAGGGGAAGGTGAACCTTGTCGGTCTGACGCGCGATCAGCTCCGCGCGGCTCTGATCGAACATGGCACGCCGGAAAAGCAGGCCAAGATGCGGACCGGTCAGATCTGGCAGTGGATCTACCAATGGGGCGTGCGTGATTTCGCACTGATGACCAACCTGGCCAAAGCCTATCGCGCGCAACTGGCCGCGAGCTTTGTGATCGAAATTCCCGAAGTGGTCACCCGTCAGGTGTCCGAGGACGGCACGCGCAAATATCTGTGCCGTATTGCGGGCGGGCACGAGGTCGAGGTGGTCTATATCCCCGAAGAGGATCGCGGCACGCTGTGTATCTCGTCTCAGGTAGGTTGTACGCTGACCTGCTCTTTCTGCCATACCGGCACGCAGAAACTGGTGCGCAACCTGACCGCGGCCGAGATTGTGGGCCAGGTGATGATGGCCCGCGATGATCTTGAGGAATGGCCGACCCCCGGTGCGCCGAAGGATGAGACGCGCCTGCTGTCGAACATCGTTCTGATGGGCATGGGTGAGCCGCTCTACAATTTCGAAAACGTCCGAGACGCGATGAAGATCGCCATGGACCCCGAAGGGATTTCTCTTTCTCGTCGCCGGATCACGTTGTCCACGTCGGGCGTGGTGCCGGAAATTGCGCGCACGGCCGAAGAAATCGGCTGTTTGCTGGCGATTTCCTTCCACGCGACCACCGATGAAACCCGCGACGTTCTGGTGCCGATCAACAAGCGCTGGAACATTGAGGAGTTATTGCAAGCGCTGGCCAGCTATCCCAATGTCTCGAATTCCGAGCGGATCACGTTTGAGTATGTAATGCTGGATGGTGTGAATGACAGCGACGAGGACGCGCATCGTCTGATCGACCACATCAAGCGTCATAAGATCCCGGCCAAGATCAACCTGATTCCGTTCAACGAATGGCCCGGTGCGCCGTACAAGCGCAGCTCGAACAATCGTATCCGGGCCTTTGCGAATATCATCTACCAGGCCGGCTATGCCTCACCCATCCGCAAGACGCGCGGCGAGGATATCATGGCGGCCTGTGGTCAGTTGAAATCGGCAACCGAGCGTGCGCGCAAATCGCGTAAGCAGATCGAAGCTGAGGCCGGGTTGAGCGGTAGCTAAGCCACTTCTGCCAAGGGTTGCAGCGGTAAACTTAATGTTTCCGGTGCTGATTTTGTCTTCAATATTTGCTATGTGTTAGGGCGTCCGTTCCTGTTTCGGACGCTCGGCTTTCCCTTGAAACGCCGGGGCTTTTCGCCGCCAGCTTATTTCTTCGCTACGCGCGGCATGTAGGCAAACTGATATTTCAGGTGAGCCCCAAATGATTGAACGACCTCGAAGTAAATTGAAAACCATTGCATTTGCAGTCCTATTTGTACCGCTATCTGCAGTGGGCGCTTTTGCGGAAGACCCCGATGCGCATCTGGCCATCGAAAACCCGGCCGAGCTGAGCAAGGACGAAGCTAGCGCGCATTATCGCGCGCTGTCGAAACGTATGGCCCGTGGCTATGCGACTTCTCAGCTGGATCTCATTTTGAACTACCAAAGCTGGCCACTTTTCAACGATGCGCCCTATATCTCGGCAACACACGGGCAGCGGTTCGTGAACAGCTATGCCAACCGCATGGCGCTGAACTACGCGACCCTGCAACCGGGTGAGCTTTTGCCCATGGGCTCGGTTCTGGCCAAGGACAGCATGACGGTGACCGATGAGGGTAAAATCTACCCCGGTGCGATGTTCGTGATGGAGAAACTGGCCCAAGGTGCCAATCCCGAGACTGCAGACTGGCGCTACATTATGGTACTGCCCGATGGGTCTTTGTTTGGCGACACTCTGGGCGATCGGGCCGGGGCCGTGGCCTATTGCCATGACTGCCACGTGCAGGTAGCCGACAGGGACTACACCTTCTACGTTCCCGAGGATTACCAGATCAAAGGTGAGTAGACCTATCCGCGACGAAAGCGGGCGGTTCCGATAACCTCAATCAGTTGCTGCCGCACGGGATCGGGTTGCGCCTCGACCGCGTTCAGAACTTCACGCAGTTCAGCGCGTAGCCCGTGCATCTGGTCGATCAGAGAAATCATCATCGACAAAGCATCGGCCTCCATATCGTATTGCTCGTGCAGTTCGCAGGCCAGTTCCAGCCGGGCAACGTCGATGCTGTGGTAGACCACGCCTTGGTCTGATTGCTCGGGGATCACGATCTCGGCGGCCAGGTATTCGGTCAGGCGGTCCGAGGTCAGGCGAGTGATGGTTTCGATCAGTTCCTCTTCGGTCAGGGTCATGACGGCATTCCTTTCCGAGGATCATAGCGATGGGCGTCGCGCCATGTTTCCATGAATTGCTTGAGGTCGTCGTCGATCTGGTCGGGCAGGGCGACGGTGAGTTCGATCAGTTGATCCCCCCGTTCGGACGAGCCGCGTTTTTTGACTCCCTTGCCCCGCAGGCGCAGGGTTTTGCCGCTGCTGGTGCCTGCCGGAACGGTGACGTTGACGCCACCGTCGATCGTAGGGGCCGGGACTTTGCCGCCCAGAACAGCCTCATCAATGGTGATCGGCAATGTGATGTGGATGTCATCCCCCTGCCGGTCGAACACCGGATGATCCTCGACCGAAATCGTGACCAGCGCATCCCCCGGAGGCCCCTCACCATAGCCCGGAGCGCCCTTGCCTCGCAGCCGGATGGTTTGACCCGTGGTGATACCCGCCGGGATTTTAACCTCGATCCGGTTGCCATCGGGCAGGGTAAGCTTTTGGCTGGCCCCAAACACGGCATCCAGAAAGCTGATCTGCAGCGAGTAATTCAGATTGTGACCCGGCGCATGGAATTCCTGCGTGCGCTGGCCGCCAAACCCACCGCGGCCGCGCATGAATTCGGCGAAGATGTCCGACATGTCATCCGGGTCCGCCTGCCGTCCGCGATAGGGGTTTCCGGCGGCCTCGGCATAGTCGCGATAATATTGCTGTTGAGGGCGCTCCTGACCCGAAGCGTCAATCTCGCCATTGTCATAGCGGGCACGGGTTTCGGGGTCTTTCAGCAGATCGTAAGCAGCGGCGGCGGCTTTAAACTTGGCCTCGGCCTCGGCATCACCGGGTTTGAGGTCCGGGTGGCATTCCTTGGCGATGCGCCGATAGGCTTTCTTGATCTCGGCGGCACTGGCGTCTTTGGCGACGCCGAGGACGGAATAGGGATCGTCGCTCATCTCACCTCTCGCGGATGTGGGTCGGTCTGATCTTTATGAATGTGTTTTATCATGCGATTTCAACCGACCAAAAGGAAGAGGCAATTGAATTGGCTCGAAAAATCCTACAGGTTTGATAATATCTGTATGTCTGTACCTGTTCATACACGGAGAGCCTGAATGTCGCGCAGAATCAAATCCGCTCTGGCCCTGCTGGCCGGGAATGCCATCGGCCTGTTGCTGGCGTCGCTCATTTTGAACGGCTTTGCCATCAAGCCGATCTCATTCATCGTTGTGGTGCTTGTGTTCACCGTCGTTCAGGTGATTGCCGAGCCGCTGATCCTGAAGCTCGGGGAAAAGAAGGCGCCGGCGCTCAAGGGTGGGATCGCGTTGATCGTGACCTTTGTGGGTCTGCTGGTCACCGACCTGATTGCCTCGGGGCTGACGGTTGGAGGTGTTTCCAACCTGCTGGCCGCAACGCTGTTGGTCTGGCTGGGGGCGTTGATCGCCAGCGTGGTGCTGCCGATCTACGTGTTTAAGGAACTGCGCGAAGCCAAGAAATAGTCAGAGCGCGTTCAGGCTGGCCTCGAACGCCTGCCAAAGCTCTTCAACCGGCTCACACCCGACCGACAGGCGGATAAAGGCGGGGTCGACAGCGTCACCCCACCGCGCGCGGCGCTCAGCCGAGCTGTGAGCGCCGCCGAATGATGTGGCGGGCCGCAGCAAAGGGCAGGTGTTGATGAAGGCCTCGGCCTTGTCCTCGCTTTCCAGCGTCAGCGATAGCAGGAACCCGAACCGCGTGGTCTGAGCTTGCGCCAGCGCGTGGGACGGATCGTTCGGCAAGCCGGGATAGCGGATGTGCTTGACTACCGGGTGCGTTGACAGTCGCTCGGCCAGCACCTGAGCCGAGGCGCACATGCGGTCAAAACGCACGTCCAGAGTCTCGAGCCCGCGATGCAAAAGCCATGCTTCGTGCGGTCCGGGGATTGAGCCTGAGACGCGCCGCCATTCCTCAACCCGCTCCATGATCTGCGCGTCGCGGCTGGCGACGTGGCCCATTAGCATGTCCGAGTGCCCGCCCATGGCCTTGGTGTCCGAGGACACGACCACGTCGATACCCAGATCCAACGGCCGCTGGCCCAGCGGTGTCAGGGTTGTGTTGTCGGCAATGGTGATGCCTCCGGCAGCACGAACCTGTTTGGCCACATCCGCAAGGTCAATCATGTCGAGGCCGGGGTTCGACGGACTCTCCACGAAGACCACGTCGAAGCCCTCAAACCCTCCGTCGGTAAAGCCTGTGGTCGGCCGTTCTTCGACCACAACGCCCAGCCGCGACAGGAACCTGTCTGCTAGCAGGCGCGTCACGTAGTAACCATCCGAGGGGATCAACAGGCGCGACCCGGCCTGAACGGTTGCAAACAAAGCGGCCGAGATGGCCGCCATGCCCGACGGGAAGCTAAGGCAGGGCGCGGCCTCAAGATGGGACAGCACATGTTCCAGATGCACCCATGTGGGGTTGTCGACGCGGCCATAAGTGGCATGCCCATCCGGCAGGCCGGGCAGGTGGTACATGCTGCTTTGGGTTAGTGGCAGGGCGACCGGGTCACCCTTGTCCAACGCGTTACCACGCAGGTGAAGCATCTCTCCGGTTTTGTGGGCCATGGTTCAGCGTCCCGGAATGGCGTCGCGAGGCGGGGCGGGTTCCCAGTTGTCGATGATCTCAACCGCTTCTTGCGCGGTGTCGACAAAGCGAAACAGATCGAGGTCTTCGTCCGAGATCGTGCCAGCATCGGCCAGCGCCGACCAGTTGATGACCTTCTCCCAGAATTCGCGCCCAAACAGCAGGAAGGGCACACGCTCCATCCGTCCCGTTTGGATCAGGGTGAGGGACTCAAACAGTTCATCCATCGTGCCAAAGCCGCCGGGGAAGATGGTGATGGCGCGGGCTCGCATCAGGAAGTGCATCTTGCGGATGGCGAAATAGTGGAAGTTGAAGCTGAGGTCCGGCGTCACATAAAGGTTCGGCGCTTGTTCATGCGGCAGAACAATGTTTAGACCGATGGAGCAACCACCGGCATCCTGCGCGCCGCGGTTTCCGGCCTCCATAACGCCGGGGCCACCACCCGTGACGATGACGTTCTCGCGGCAGCCCGTCTCGTTCGATTTCTCGGTCATAAGCCGCGCGAACTCGCGCGCCTCGTCATAATATTGCGACAGACCGGCCAGTGTTTCGGTGCGCGCGGTGTGTTTCTGCGACGGTTCCGGAATGCGCGCGCCGCCGAACATGACGATGGTCGAAGTGATCTCACGCTCACTCATGATCATCTCGGGTTTCAGCAGTTCCAGCTGCAAACGCACGGGGCGCAGCTCATCACGGCACAGGAATTCCTCATCGGCGAAGGCAAGGCGATAGGCCGGGGACCGCGTTTGAGGCGTGTCCGGCACCTCGCTCGCGGTCGAGCGGTCAGTCTGCGCGTCGCGGAAAGGGCTGTGGCGGTCTTCTCTCATTGGTGAACGATCCCTGCTTGCGTGTTTGACAAACAGCTATAGGGTTCGCGGGCAGAGTGCCAGTCACGGAAAGACAAGAATGGATTGGAAGACGGAAATTCAGGCGGCAGCAGAACGCATTGCCGGTCACGCGCAGATAACCCCGGTGATGGAGAGCCACATTCCCGGCTATCCGATCGAGCTGAAGCTCGAGCATATGCAACACACCGGCAGCTTTAAGGCGCGCGGGGCGTTCAACACGTTGCTGAGCATGGAGGTGCCGCAAGCAGGTGTTGTGGCGGCCTCGGGCGGTAATCACGGGGCGGCGGCGGCCTATGCGGCGCGTGCGTTGGGGCACCCGGCCAAGATTTTTGTGCCAGAGATCGCGGGCCCGTCCAAGATTTCCCTGATCGAACAGATCGGCGCGGATCTCAGCGTGGTGCCCGGCGAATATGCAAACGCGCTGTCGATGGCGCAGGCGCATGAGGACAACACCGGCGCAATGCAGATCCACGCCTATGATGCACCTGCTACGGTCGCCGGACAGGGCACCTGCTTTGCCGAATGGGAGGCGCAGGGCCTGGAGGCCGATACCGTCCTGATCGCCGTTGGCGGCGGCGGGCTGATCGCGGGCGCTCTGGCCTGGTTTCAAGGCGCGCGCAAGGTCGTGGCGGTCGAGCCGGAAACCTCATGCGCTTTGAATGCCGCCTTGCAGGCTGGTGAGCCAGTGGACGTGTCGGTTTCCGGCGTTGCGGCCAACGCGCTGGGCGCGCGGCGGATCGGGTCGATCTGTTTTGAACTGGCGCAGGGTATGGAGTCGGTGCTGGTATCCGATCAGGCCATATCTGAGGCGCAGCGCGTATTGTGGCAAGCGCATCGCATCCTTGTCGAACCTGCCGGAGCGGCCGCCTTGGCGGCGCTGATGTCGGGGGCCTACACGCCAGAGCCGGGCGAACGCGTCGCCGTTCTGATCTGCGGCGGGAACATTGCGCCAGACCCTTTTTCAGGCTGAATTATCGCCTTGTGAAAACAGGTTGAGGATTTTATCTATAATTCATGAGCGCCACGATTGCCGATACAATCTACGAAAATCTCAGGCAGCAGATCATCACCGGTGATCTGAACGCCGGCGAGAAGCTGCGCCAGGATCACATCGCCAAAGCCTTTGAGACCAGCCATGTCCCCGTGCGCGAGGCTCTGCTTCGGCTCGAGGGGCATGGCCTTGCCAAAAGCGAACCGCGGCGCGGTATGCGTGTCGCTGTTCTCGACCCGGCCGAGGTGCGCGAAGTGGTCGAAATGCGCGTGGTGCTTGAACCTTTGGCCCTGCAACATTCAGTGCAGAACATGACGCCCGGTGATGTGAAACGCATGGATGAGGCGCGGATTGCCTGTGACGAGGCGCAGACCATGCCGGACTGGGAAACACGTAACCGGGTCTTTCACCGGGCGCTCCTGACGCCCTGCGGCATGCCGCGCCTGCTGCACACGATTGATGACCTTCATATCGCTAGCGCGCGTCATCTGTTTGCCCATTGGAAACCCAAGTGGAAACAGCGCGTCGACAAGGATCATCTGGCGATTGTTCAAGCGCTGAAACACAAGGATCTTGGCGCCGCAACGACCATCCTGATCCGCCATATCCGCCGCGCCAGCTGAGGGTCGGACGATTCCGCCGCAAAAGAGCCCCTGTTCGTCGCATTGCGCCGTGGGCTTGGCTTTCGTATAGGCCACACCGACACGAACAGATTCTGTAGGGAGACGCCCAATGTCCAATGCGCAACTGGAAGCCGCCATCGAATCCGCCTGGGAGGCGCGCGATACCATCACGCCCGCAACAACAGGCGAACAGCGCGAAGCCATCGAAGACACGCTGAACGCGCTGGACAGCGGCGCATTGCGCGTTGCCGAAAAACTGGATAGCGGTGACTGGCACGTCAACCAGTGGGCTAAGAAAGCGGTTCTGCTGGGCTTCCGTATCAAGGACATGGAAATTCAGACCGGCGGCCCTCAGGCCGGTGGCTGGTGGGACAAGGTGGACAGCAAGTTCGCGGGTTGGAGTGACGACAACTGGAAGGCCGCCGGTTTCCGTGCCGTGCCCAACTGCGTTGTCCGTAAGTCGGCCTATATCGCGCCGGGCGCAGTGCTGATGCCGTCCTTCGTGAACCTTGGCGCCTATGTCGACGAAGGCACCATGGTGGATACATGGGCGACCGTCGGATCCTGCGCGCAGATCGGCAAGAACGTGCACCTGTCGGGCGGCGTCGGCATCGGTGGCGTGCTAGAGCCTATGCAGGCTGGTCCCACCATCATCGAAGACAATTGCTTTATCGGTGCACGCTCTGAGGTGGTCGAAGGCTGCATCGTGCGTGAAGGCTCAGTTCTGGGCATGGGCGTGTTCATCGGCAAATCGACCAAGATCGTCGACCGTGAGACCGGCGAGGTCACCTATGGCGAGGTTCCGCCCTATTCCGTGGTCGTTGCAGGCTCGATGCCATCGAAGAACAACATCAGCCTCTATTGCGCGGTGATCGTGAAACGGGTGGATGAAAAGACCCGCTCGAAAACGGGGATCAATGAATTGCTGCGTGACTAAGGGCGATTCATCGAAAGGATTGGCCGTAGCCCTGTGCTGCGGCCTTTTTTGTTAGGCTTTGACAGGATAGCGGTCCGGCTCTTCAAACACGTCGATCACGCGTGAGCCTGCCTTGATCTTGCCGCCATGCTCGACCCCGTCCGGGATGAAGTAGCTGTCTCCGGGGCGATAGGTTCTGGTCTCAGACCCTATCGTCAGCTCTACCTCGCCTTCGATGACAGTGCCCCATTGGGCCTTGTGGGCGTGCATCGGCAGTTCAAAATCCTTCAGGAAAGTGAAAAACGCCACCAGCCCGGCATCAGAGCGGATCACGGCTGTTTGCACGACGTCCTCGGGGAAGGGAACGTCAAGGCTGGGAAAGTCGGTAATGAAATCTGGAAAGGTCATCAAATATCCCTAGTGGTTTGTGAAAATACCACTATGCAGAGTTGTCAGCCCTATGCAAATGCTTGACCGTGCAAAGGTGCAGAGCTATGGCCCCCTGCATGGAAAAGCAAAAGAAACCCTCTCGTCAGCAAGTCTATACCCTGCTCGTGCAGATCGGCCGCAAGGAGGGAGATGGCCTGCCAGACGGCGCGACCGGAGCAGCCCTGATGTGCTTTGCCAGCGGCGTGGATGAGGCCGAGGCCGTGCGTGAAACGGTTGCGATCCTGAAACAGGCCGACACGGCCCCTCTGGACGTGACCGGCTATGGCACATTGGCCGAGCGAGAGGCGCAGGGGCATGACATCGACCCCGATGAACGCGCCCTGATGCAGCGGGCACTGGACGAGAACGCCGTCATTGTCGCGCAGATGACACCGTTTTTTGACGAAGGTGCAAAAGGCTGACGACTGGCCTTCTTGCATTGACGATCCGCTCGGCGCATATCCAGAGGGCTTTACTGGATTGAGGTTCCTCATGCGTCGCTGGATTTTCATCGCTGTTTCGGTCGCCATGGCATCGGTTGCCCATGCCGAGACGCGCGTCCCTCAATCCCAAGCCGAAATCTCGTTTGGTTTTGCCCCAGTGGTGAAACAGGCCGCGCCTGCTGTTGTAAACATCTATGCCAAGATCGTGCGGCAGGGGCGGTCGCGGCCGTTGTTCTCGGACCCGTTCTTTCAGGACTTCTTTGGGCGCGGATTTGGAGAGCCTCAGCAGCGGGTGCAGAACTCGCTCGGGTCGGGCGTGATCCTGTCCGAGGATGGGTATGTGGTGTCGAATTACCACGTGGTCGGCTCGGCCACTGAAATCCGTGTGGTCACGACAGACCGGCGCGAATTCACCGCCGAGGTGGTTTTGGGCCATGAGGAAAGCGATATCGCGATCCTGCGGCTGGAAGAGGCTCAGGATCTGCCCTTCCTGAACATGCGCGATTCGGATCACGTTGAGGTGGGCGAATTGGCATTGGCGATCGGTAACCCGTTCGGGATCGGGCAGACGGTGTCTTCGGGCATTATATCGGGATTGGCGCGCACCGGCACGGCGACCGGGAATGCGCGCGGCTATTTTCTTCAGACCGATGCGGCGATCAACCCGGGCAACTCGGGCGGGGCCTTGATTGACGTGAATGGCGATCTGATCGGGATCAACACTTCGATCCTGACGCGCTCGGGCGGCTCGAACGGGATCGGCTTTGCCATCCCGGCCAATCTGGTGGCCGAATTCCTGCGGCAGGCGCAAGCTGGCAATGACACGTTTGTCAGCCCCTGGGCGGGTATGAGCGGCCAGCACATGAGCGCCGACATCGCCGAGTCTCTGGGTTTGGTGATCCCTATGGGCGTGGTGATCTCGGACTTGCACGACCTTAGCCCTCTGGCCGAGGCCGGATTGCGGGTTGGCGATGTGGTTACCCATGTGGACGGGGATGAGGTGAACTCTCCGGCCGAGATGAAATTCCGCATGTCCGTGGCGGGGGTCGGCGGCACATCCGTTCTGACCCGCTTGCGCGGTGAGGAAAGCGACGACATCGAAGTGGCGCTGATCCGTGCGCCCGATACGCCGGATGCCGAAAAGACGACCTTGGATGAAAGCACTGTACTGCCCGAATTGACAGTCTCGGGCGTCAACCCTGCTGTGATCATTGATCTGGGGCTTAAACTGTCCCAGTCCGGTGTCGTTGTTGTAGATCCCGGCCCATACGGCGCCCGCGCGGGTCTGCGTGTCGGCGACGTTCTGGAGGCGATCAATGGCGCAGACATCGCGCGCCCTAAGGACGTGGTGCACGCGCTGACCGATCCGGGTCGCAGGATCAACATGCTGATCCAACGTGGCGGCCGCAGCCTGTCCCTGCGAATCCGGCTGTAGCGCATGAGCGATCTGTTCGATACCGGCGCGGCCGAGCCAGCTGCGAACCCGCACCGCCCCTTGGCGGATCGCCTGCGTCCACAAACGCTGGCCGAAGTGATCGGGCAAGAGCAGGTTCTGGGCTCCGACGCGCCCTTGGGGGTCATGCTGGCCTCAGGCAGCCTGTCCAGCCTGATTTTCTGGGGGCCTCCGGGCGTTGGAAAAACGACCATCGCGCGATTGCTGGCGCAGGAAACCGATCTGCATTTCGTTCAGATCAGCGCGATCTTTACCGGTGTGCCGGACCTGAAAAAGGTGTTCGAAGCGGCAAAGATCCGGCGTCAAAACGGACAGGGGACGTTGCTGTTCGTGGATGAGATCCACCGCTTCAACAAAGCGCAGCAGGACGGGTTTCTGCCCCATATGGAAGACGGGACCATTCTGCTGGTCGGGGCGACGACCGAAAACCCGTCATTCGAGTTGAACGCCGCGGTCCTGAGCCGGTCGCAAGTTCTGGTGCTGGAGCGCCTGAGCCTTGCCGATCTGGAACGTCTGACCCAGCGGGCCGAAAAAGAACTGGGCAAAGCGCTGCCCCTCACGCCTGCCGCACGTGATGCACTGCATGAGATGGCGGATGGCGACGGGCGGGCCTTGCTGAACCTGATCGAGCAGGTTGCGGCGTGGAAGGTTGACGCACCGCTGGACCCGGATGCGCTGTCGACGCGTCTGATGCGGCGTGCGGCGAAATATGACAAATCCGGCGATGAGCATTACAACCTGATCTCGGCCTTGCACAAATCGGTGCGCGGTTCGGACCCGGACGCGGCGCTCTATTGGTTTGCGCGGATGCTGACTGGGGGCGAAGACCCGCGCTATCTGGCCCGTCGGATCACCCGCATGGCGGTTGAGGATATCGGTCTGGCCGACCCCCAGGCGCAGGCTATCTGTTTGCAATCGTGGGAGACCTACGAACGGCTCGGCTCGCCCGAGGGAGAGCTGGCGCTGGCGCAGGCGCTGGTCTATCTGGCGCTGGCCCCGAAATCGAACGGGGCCTATGTGGGATACAAGGCCGCGATGCGCTTGGCCAAGCAATCGGGCAGTGAGCCGCCGCCCAAGCATATCCTGAACGCGCCCACTTCGTTGATGAAGGATCAGGGCTACGGCGACGGTTACGCCTATGACCACGATGCAGAAGATGGGTTCTCGGGTCAGAACTACTTCCCCGAGACGATGAAGCGGCCTGTGCTGTATCAACCAGTCGAACGTGGGTTCGAGCGTGAGTTGAAGAAGCGGCTGGACTATTTCGCCAAGCTGCGCACGCAGCGCAACAGCGGGTAACGCAGGGTCAACTACGCGCTGCCGTGACGTCACAGGCGACAGGTGGCACGCATCCGGCTTCCCTTGGGTCAATGACCATGAGGGAGGACATGTCATGCCCGTTTCCATAGACAAAACCGAAGACGTTTGGACCATCATCCATCACCGGCCCGAGGCGCGGAACGCTGTTGACCCGGATCATGCAAAGGCTCTGGTGGATGCGTTTCTTGAGTTCGAACACGGCCCCGCAAAGGTTGCCGTTTTCTGGGGGAAGGGGGGCAATTTCTGTGCCGGGTGGGACCTGAAGCTGGCCGCCAGTCTGGCTGACCCTGAATTGGGTGAGGCCTATTACGAGCAACACAGCTTTCCTATTGGATCCGCCACCTCGACGCTTGGGCCAATGGGGCCATCTCGGTTGGAATTGTCGAAGCCGGTCATCGGAGCAATCGACGGTGCAGCCGTCGCCGGTGGGATGGAGTTGGCCTTGTGGTGCGACATACGGGTGATGGCTGAGACGGCTTACCTTGGGGTTTTTTGTCGCCGATGGGGAATTACTCTGATGGACGGCGGTACAGTTCGCTTACCGCGCTTGGTTGGGCAGGGCAAAGCGCTTGAGATCGCTTTGACTGGGCGCAAGGTAGAGGCCGAGGAGTGCTATCGGATCGGGTTGGCAGAGAAAGTCGTGCCGCATGGAGAAGCGCGGGCCGCCGCTGAGGCCATGGCCTGCGACATCGCCCGTTTCCCGCAGGAGGCTGTGCGGGCCGACCGACGCTCGATCATCGAAACGCGTGGGATGTCAGTGCGCGATGGGCTTAAGGTTGAATGGGCCAACGGTCTGGAGGCGATCCGGCGGGAGGGGACCGCAGGCGCCGGGCGGTTTCGAGACGGGGCCGGGCGACATGGGGATTTCTTGAACATCTGAAACACCTACGATTGCTTGACTCTCGACCCGTTGCAGGCCACAGACGCGCATGTTTTCTAGGACAGTAGCAACAGGATACTCCGGGCGGATCGGCCGCGCGGGACAAGGGGCGATGGCATGAGTGGCGTGCAGATGATTACGGTCGCAGAAGGTGACGGAGACCAGCGTGTGGATCGTTGGCTACGCCGCCTGTTTCCGCATGTCAGCCAGGGGCGGATCGAAAAGATGTGCCGCAAGGGAGAGCTGCGCGTAGATGGCAGCCGCGTCAAAGCCTCGACCCGGCTGGAGGTCGGGCAGGTCGTCCGCGTGCCCCCTCTTCCGGATGCCGATCACAAACCGGCTGAAGTAAAGCGCAGCGTGTCCGAGGCGGATGCGAAGATGATCCAGTCCTGTGTTATCTATCGCGACGATCACGTCTTGGCGCTGAACAAGCCGCACGGCCTGCCGGTGCAGGGCGGCAGTGGCCAGACCCGCCACGTCGACAGCCTGTCTGAGGCTTTGCGCTTTGGCTATGACGAGAACCCGCGTTTGGTCCATCGGCTGGACAAGGACACATCGGGCGTTCTGCTGCTGGCCCGCACGCGAGAGGCTGCTAAGGGGTTGACTGCTGCCTTCCGTCACCGCGATACGCGCAAGATCTATTGGGCGTTGGTCGCCGGAGTGCCGACACCCTATCTGGGCGAGATCAAAACGGGTCTGGTCAAGGCTTCTGGTCATGGCAAACAGGGCGAGGGTGAGAAGATGATCCCAGTCCATATGGGCGACATCGACAGCACGCCGGGTGCGAAACGGGCACATACCCACTACGCGACGCTCTATCGTGTCGCGGGCCGCGCCGCTTGGGTCGCGATGGAGCCGATTACGGGCCGGACTCACCAATTGCGCGCGCATATGGCCGCGATTGGGCATCCGATCATCGGCGATGGGAAATACGGCGGGTCCGGTCAGGAAAACCTTGGCGATGGCTGGGGCGCGCAATTGGGCGGGATCATCAGCAAGAAACTGCACCTGCACGCACGGCGCTTGTCTTTCCAGCACCCGATGACCCGTAAACCGATCACGGTTGAGGCCCCGCTGCCCGAGCATATGAAGGACAGCTGGGACACTTTTGGCTGGACCGAAGACCTTGCCGCCGACGACCCCTTTGAGGAGCTGCAATGAGCGCACCCCTGCGTTTGGTCTTGTTCGATGTCGATGGCACGCTGGTCGACAGTCAGGGCAGCATCGTCCATTCGATGACGGCCAGTTTTCAGGCCGCCTCGGTCGAGGTACCAAGCCGTGAGGCCATTTTGTCGATTGTCGGCCTGTCGTTGCCTTTGGCCATTGCACAGCTTGTGCCACAGCAGTCGACGACCGTTCAGGCGCAATTGGTTGAAGGGTACAAGCAGGCCTATCACGCGCACCGGCTGGATCTCGGCGCGGCGAGTTCCCCTCTTTATCCCGGTGCGCGCGACGCGATTGAAGCCCTGCATGCAGTGCCAGAGATTTTGCTTGGCGTCGCCACGGGCAAATCGCAACGCGGTCTGGATGCGCTGATCGAAGCGCATGGGTTGGAGCGCTATTTCGTGACCCGGCAGGTGGCGGATCATCACCCGTCAAAACCTCATCCGTCGATGGTTCAGACTGCGCTGGCGGAAACCGGTGTTGAGGCTGCGCATGCGGTGATGATCGGGGATACTAGCTTTGACATGGACATGGCCGCCGCTGCAGGCGTCACCGGGATCGGGGTCTCGTGGGGGTACCACGACACTGCTGCGCTAAGTGCGGCCTCTTGTGTGATTGAAACATTCGACCAGCTGCCGGATGCGCTGGCCACTCTTTGGAAGTGAAGACATGAGCGACTGGAAACCGAAACGCTTTTGGACAAACAGCACCACGGTCGAGGCCGAGGACGGCTATACGGTCGAACTGGATGGCCGTCGGGTCAAAACGCCGGCCAAGGCCGCATTGATTCTGCCGACCAAAGCGATGGCTGAAGCCGTTGCCGCTGAGTGGGATGCTCAAGACAAAGAGGTGGACCCGACCACCATGCCCTTTACCCGCTCGGCCAATGCGGCGATCGACAAGGTGCGCATCCAGCACGGCGAAGTAGCGGATATGCTGGCGGACTACGGTGACTCCGATCTGCTGTGCTATCGCGCCACCCATCCGCAAGAGCTGCAAGAGCGTCAGGCCGCAGACTGGGATCCCGCGCTGGACTGGGCCGCCGAGACCCTGCAGGCCCGACTGATTCCCGTGGCGGGGGTTCTGCACCAGCCCCAATCGGCTGAGGCTTTGGCGCAGTTGCGTCAGCGGGTCCATACGTTGGATGCGTTTCAGTTGGCGGCCTTCCACGATCTGGTCAGCTTGTCTGGTTCGTTGATTCTGGGATTTGCGGCGGCACAGGATTGGCGCGAACCGGACGAAATATGGCGCATTTCGCGACTTGATGAGAACTGGCAGATCGAACAATGGGGCCACGATGACGAAGCCCACGCCGTTGCGGAAACAAAGAAAGCCGCGTTTTTGCACGCCAAGACCTTCTTCGATCTCTCTGTTTGATCCTTCCAACGTTGGTTTTTTTACGCATCTGCCTAATCCAGAGGCGGAGACCCATCGTTTTCCCTGATCCGACCCTTGACGTTTGTTTATGAATGCGACCAAACTCAAGCCCACTAAAGGGGAGACACCTTTGGGGTAACCTTTCCGGCATCCACTATGCCGGGCAGAGCCGCCCTTACCGGGGCGGAAAATCAGGAAGAGGTAAAAATGAAAAAATCCGTAATCTTGGGCGCGGCAACAGTGGCCGGTCTGGCCGCAGGTGCTGCCGCGGCGGGAACTGTAGACGACGTCAAGGCGCGCGGCACTCTGAACTGTGGTGTGACCACCGGTCTGGTTGGCTTCGCTGCACCTGACGCGAATGGCGAATGGAAAGGCTTCGACGTATCGCTGTGCCGTGCCGTTGCCGCCGCTGTTCTGGGTGACGCAAACGCAGTTGAATTCGTTCCGACCACCGGCAAGACGCGCTTCACCGCTCTGGCCTCGGGCGAGATCGACATGCTGGCCCGTAACACCACATGGACCTTCAGCCGCGACGTCGACCTGAAGTTCGAATTCACCGGCGTGAACTACTATGACGGTCAGGGCTTCATGGTTCCCAAGGCACTGGGCGTAAGCTCGGCCAAGGAACTGGACGGCGCCACCGTCTGCATCCAAACCGGCACCACCACCGAGCTGAACCTGGCCGATTTCTTCCGCGCCAACAACATCAGCTACGAGCCGGTTCCGATCGAAACCAACGCCGAGGCGCAGCAGCAGTACCTGGCTGGCGCATGTGACGTTTACACTACCGACGCTTCGGGCCTGGCCGCAACCCGCGCCACGTTCGAAAACCCCGGTGACCACGTCCTGCTGCCCGAAATCATCTCGAAAGAGCCGCTGGGCCCGCTGGTCCGTCACGGTGATCACGAGTGGGGCGATGTTGTCCGCTGGACCCTGAACGCGCTGGTTTCGGCTGAAGAGCTGGGCGTGACCTCGGCGAACATCGACGAGCTGGCAGCTGGCACCGACAACCCGGAAGTCAACCGTCTGCTGGGCACCGAAGGTACCCTGGGCGAGATGCTGGGTCTGGACGCACAGTGGGCCATGCGCGCCATCAAGGCGGACGGCAACTATGGTGAAGTGTTTGCCAAGAACATCGGTGAAGAAACTCCGATCGGTCTGGCACGCGGCCTGAACGCTCAGTGGACCGAAGGCGGCCTGCTGTACTCGCCGCCTTTCCGCTAAGACATCCACGGAAAAGGGCGCAGGACATCCTGCGCCCTTTTTCACTAATACTTACGCGAACGGACGCAGAGCGGGGACAACCTCGCCATAAAAACAAAGTCCGCTAGCTACGGGGATTCCAAAATATGTCGACTATGACTGACCCGCCGAAAGCTGATTTTCGGCTGTCGATGCTCATAAACGATACCCGCTACAGATCGCTGACCTTTCAGGTGATCGCGGCTATCGCTATTGCGCTATCCATTTGGTATCTGGGCAACAACCTGATCCAGAACCTTCGGGCCGCCGGCCTGAACATATCCTACACATTCCTCGGCGATTCCGCCGGGTACGACATCAACCAGCGTCTGATCGAATATGACAGCCAGTCCTCGCATGGGCGGGCAGCGGTTGTTGGGCTATTGAACACGCTGCTTGTGGCGTTTCTGGCCTGTATCACCGCAACGATATTCGGAGTGATCGCCGGGGTTCTGCGGCTCTCGAACAACTGGCTCGTCTCAAAGCTGATGGCGGTCTATGTCGAGATCTTCCGCAACATTCCAGTTCTGATCTGGATCATCATCATCTTCACGATCATGACGGCCGTTCTGCCGGGGCCGCGGGCGTTCCGCGGTGATAACCCCACGTCGAGCATGCTGTTTGATGCCTTCGCCTTCACCAACCGCGGGGTCTATATCCCCCGTCCGGAATTCGCACATGGCCTGTTCAGTGCAACCATTCTGAACTGGCTGCTGGTGATTGCCGGTCTGGTCGGATCATGGTTCGCCTCGCGCGAGATCGAAAAGCGGGCAACCAAGAAACAGGAAGAGACCGGTGAACGCCCCAGAACGCTGCTGGTGAAACTGGGCGTCTGGCTGGTGCCGTTTGCGTTGCTGATGGTTCTGATGGGCCTGACCTGGGACATTCCCGCGCTGAAGGGCTTTAACTTCAGCGGAGGTATCAAGGTCGGTGGTCCTCTGATCGCTTTGTGGTTTGCTTTGTCGATCTACACCGGGGCCTTCATCGCGGAAAACGTGCGTGCCGGTATTCAGGCGATCTCAAAAGGTCAGACCGAAGCTGCGGCCGCTCTGGGTCTGCGTCAGGGTCGGATCATGAATCTGGTCATCCTGCCGCAAGCGCTGCGGGTGATCATTCCGCCGCTGATTTCGCAGTATCTCAACATCACCAAAAACTCGTCTCTTGCGATTGCCGTGGGCTACGCGGATATCACCGCGACGTTGGGCGGTATCACCCTGAACCAGACCGGTCGTGCGATCGAATGTGTTCTGCTCTTGATGCTGTTCTACCTCACCGCCTCGCTGGTAATCTCGATGGTGATGAACGTCTACAACGCATCCGTCAAGTTGAAGGAGCGCTGAGCCATGGCCGATCAAACAACCAATCCGATCGCTTTCGTGGCCGAAGGTACCATCCCTCCCTCTCCGCCCCCGGCGAATGAGACGGGCGTGGTCAAATGGCTGCGTGAGAACCTGTTCTCTGGCGTTGCCAACACCATCCTGACGGTTCTGTCGCTGATCCTGATCTACATCCTTCTGAAGAACACGTTGCCGTGGATTCTGAACGGGGTGTGGAATGCGAACTCGCTGGCAGAGTGTCGTGAGATTCTGGGTGGCAAGACAGGCGCGTGTTTCGCGGTTCTGACCGAACGCTGGCCACAGCTGATCTACGGCTTCAAATACCCGGTTGAAGCTTACTGGCGCCCCAACCTGGCCTTTGTGCTGATGCTGGTGGCCTTTGCGCCGGTGCTGTTTTTCGATCTGCCGCGCAAGATGCTGATCTTCACAGCGCTCTACCCGTTCATTGCATTCTGGCTGATCTGGGGTGGCACCATTCTGGTCCCGCTTGTGGCTCTGCTGGGTTGCGTCGCGGGCGGTGCCGTGTTCCAGAAATTCGGCAAGAACAGCTTTGCGGCAGGCTTCTTCGGGGCAATCGTTGTGGCGCTTGTCGTTTGGAATGTCGGCGGAGCGCTGATACCGGAAGGTGCTTCTGAAGACGCGATGCTTACAGCTGTTCCCAGCCGTGATCTTGGTGGCTTCATGCTGAACATGATGCTGGGTGTCACCTGTGTGTCGCTGTCGGTTCCGCTGGGCATTGCCCTGGCACTGGGTCGCCAGTCCGACATGCCGCTGATCAAGTGGGTGAGCGTCATCTTCATCGAATTCATCCGTGGCGTGCCTCTGATCACGCTGCTGTTCGTGGCTTCGGTGATGCTGGCCTATTTCTTCCCGCCTGACAGCACAGTCGACCTGTTCCTGCGCGTTGTGATCATGATCACCATGTTCTCAGCCGCCTATATCGCCGAGGTGATCCGCGGCGGTCTGGCAGCGCTTCCCCGTGGACAGTATGAAGCAGCAGACAGCCTTGGTCTGGATTACCCTCAGGCGATGCGGTTGATCATCCTGCCGCAGGCTCTGAAGATCTCGATCCCTGGTATCGTGAACGTGGCCGTTGGCCTGTTCAAGGACACCACACTGGTTTCGGTCATTTCGATGTTCGATCTGGTGGGCATGATCCGAGGCCCCATCCTGGCGTCAACCGAATGGAACGGCGTCTATTGGGAGCTTCTAGGCTTTGCCGCGCTTCTGTTCTTCGTCGTCTGCTACGGCATCTCTCAATATTCTCAGTGGCTCGAGCGTCGCCTTGCCACCGATCATCACTAAGGAGTTCAACACATGTCTGAACTTGCAATTGACCGCGAAATCGACCGCTCGAAGATGCAGGTGAGCGACGAGGTCGCCATCGATATCAACGGAATGAACAAGTGGTACGGCTCGTTCCACGTGCTGCGCGACATCAATCTGACCGTCAACCAAGGCGAGCGGATTGTGATCGCGGGCCCGTCCGGCTCGGGCAAATCCACCCTGATCCGCTGCCTTAACGCGCTGGAGGAACACCAGCAGGGCAAGATCGTGGTGGACGGGATCGAACTGTCGAATGACCTGAAAAACATCGACAAGATCCGGTCCGAGGTTGGCATGGTGTTCCAGCATTTCAACCTGTTCCCGCATCTGACCATTCTGGAGAACTGCACGCTGGCCCCGATCTGGGTGCGCAAAACGCCCAAGAAAGAGGCTGAAGAGCGCGCGATGCATTTCCTCGAGAAGGTGAAGATCCCCGATCAGGCGTTGAAGTACCCGGGTCAACTGTCCGGTGGTCAGCAGCAGCGTGTGGCGATTGCCCGCTCGCTTTGCATGATGCCGCGGATCATGCTGTTCGATGAACCGACCTCAGCGCTGGACCCCGAGATGATCAAAGAGGTGCTCGACACCATGATCGAGCTGGCTGAAGAAGGCATGACCATGCTCTGTGTGACCCACGAGATGGGCTTTGCCCGTCAGGTCGCTAACCGCGTGATCTTCATGGATGCTGGTCAGATCGTGGAACAGAACGAACCGGAAGAGTTCTTCAACAATCCGAAGAGCGAACGCACCAAGCTGTTCCTAAGCCAGATCCTCGGACACTGATCGAGATTACATCAAAGGAAAGGCGGGGTTTTGCCCCGCCTTTTTTCATTTCAGAAGCTCGCGCGGGATCGCGAAGCCCAAGACCTTGCCGCTTTGCTTCTGGATGTCGGACCACTTGTCGATCTCAAACTGGATCACCGTTGTGGCGCAGGTCGGGTAGTCGTGGAACCGAGCGTGCTCGGGCGCGGTTTCGACAAGCTGAGCCGCGAATTGACCGATCCCGGGATTGTGGCCTAGCAGCATCACGGTCCGGCCTGTTGCCGTCTTCAACTCGGCCAGCATCGCATCCGGCCCCGCCAGATAGAGGTCATAGGCGTAGTAGGCGTTTTCAGCACTCAGACCCATGTAGTCCCAGGTCTCGCGTGTGCGGACGGAGTTCGAGCTCAGAAGCTCATCCGGAACCCAGCCGTTTTTCTTGAGCCAAGATCCAATCGCCGGGGCTGAGGCGCGCCCACGTTTGTTCAGTGGTCGCTCATGATCACCGAGGTTGGGATCATCCCAGCTGGACTTGGCATGGCGGGTCAGGATCAGGGTGTGTGTCATGACGGATGAAAGGCCCTCATATGATGTGCGGATTGGTCCGGGTCTCGGCCTGCGTGGGCGCTAACCGGGCAGGAGAGGCGTGCGAGGCATCCTCCGGTCATGCAGACCCGCCCCTCGGGCGTGGCAAGGTGAGTGTGGCAGGCGTCGACATTGTAGAAGCTTTGATCATTCAACGCGCCTACCGGGCAAGTCTGTGTGCAAGGCGCTGCGCATGAGGTGCATGGCGAAGGGGCGATTGCCAGGGGTATTGGGAATTCATCGGCGAAATGAAGCGCGCCGCGCAACGAGATCATCATGCCCATCTGGTCATGTACCAGCGCGCCCACAGGGCTGCTGAAGGTCCGCCCTGATTTCAATGCCCAGTCGATGAACGGCGCGTAGGGAGGGCCGCCGAAGGGAAAATGCGCCTCGGCGCCCAATTCCTGTGCCAATTGCCCAACCACACGGAGTGACCAACGATCTACCGGGTCCTTGCCCTGCCATTCCGGCGCGGCTTTCAACTGGGGCCAGAACTCGGGCCCTGCGCCCAAAAGGATCAGCGTTCCGCCATCCAGTTGTTTCGCTTGAACCTGACGCGGGTGCAGCGCGCCCATGACAATCAGCCCAAACCGCCGCGCTGCGTGTTCGACACGGTCATAATTGTGGTGAGAGGAGGCGGGCTGTTGGGTCATATCTCCTCCGGTTTGGTATTAGTCGGGGCGTATCAACGACCCGGCGCCGTGTTCGGTGAATAGCTCCAGCAGGACCGCGTTGGGCGCGCGTCCGTCCAGAATAACCACCGCACGCACTCCACTATGCAGCGCATCCAGCGCGGTTTCGGTCTTTGGGATCATACCACCGGCAATCGTCCCTTCCAGAGTCATTTCGCGGATCTGACCGGCCTTCAGTTCAGTCACCACGTCGCCAGCGGCGTTCTTGACACCTGAGACGTCCGTCAGCAGCAGCAGACGATCCGCTTTCAGCGCCGAGGCGATAGCCCCCGCAGCCGTATCGCCGTTGACGTTAAAGGTCTCTCCTTCGGTGCCCGCGCCTAGCGGCGCGATGACCGGGATGACGTCATGCGAGAACAGGTCGTGCAGGACCTTGGGGTCCATCTTCGACGGAGACCCCACAAAGCCCAGCGAAGGATCGGTCTGTTCGCAGGTCATCAGGTTGGCGTCCTTGCCCGACAGGCCCACAGCGGTGCCGCCCTGGCGGTTGATCGCCTGTACGATCCGCTTGTTCACAAGCCCCGACAGGACCATCTCGACCACTTCCACCGTCGCTTTGTCGGTGACGCGCTTGCCGCCCACAAACTCTGACTGGATGTCCAGCTGTTTGAGCATCGCGTTGATCATCGGTCCACCGCCATGCACGATCACCGGGTTCACCCCGACCTGCCGCATGAGCACGACGTCGCGGGCAAAGCTGTCCATCGCCTCGTCGCTGCCCATGGCATGGCCGCCCAGCTTGATGACAACAATCGCGCCATCATAGCGCTGCAAATAGGGCAACGCGCTGTTCAGGGTTGCGGCGGTGGCGATCCAATCCCGGTTCATGTCTCGTGTCTTCATGGCTGTCAGTCCTCTGATCCACCCTGTTAGGGCGTTTGGACCGGACTGCCAAGACCATACCTAGGCAAATACGGTCAACGATGGCCGCGCCGGGTTGGCGCGGCCCCTGTTCAGATCAGCTCATCGCGCGCTTCATCGCGGGAATATTGCTGAGGATCAGCAAGTCGAAGACCAGTACACCCAACAGTGTCAGCCCTACCAATGGGAAAGCCATAGCTGTGAACAACCCGATCAGGACCGCGCCTTTCCACAGGGGGAGTTCCGCCGGCATCGGTGGAGCCGCCAGACGACGCGCCTTTTGCGGGCGGCGCTTGACCCACATCACCACGCCTGAGACGCAGACGAAGATCACCGACAGGCAGAACACCACGTTGAGAATGAAGTTCCACGTGCCCATCAACCCCATATGGAATGGGATTCCGACTGCCATGGATTTGCCCATCAGCGAATAGTCCTCATACCGGACATCGGCCAAGATTTTGCCGGTGTACTGGTCGACATGGACAGTTCGGTCGTTCACCGGATCGGTCGAGTCGCTGCTCATGCTGTCGCGGTTGAGTGTCCAGACGCCATCCTCGCCGCCCGGATAGGCCACTCGGAATCGTCCGGTCATTTCCAACGCTGTCCCCAATGAGACCAGGGCGTCGATGTCGATCACAGTTCCCTCTGGCACGCCCTGAAGTCCGGCGTCAGAACCGGAGGCAGGCATGGGTGTTTGCTCTAGCGCCCAGGGAACGTCGTTCTGATGACCGTGGTTCATGCTGGCATGGGTTTCATCCGACAAGGGCACATTGTCCCATTTCTCGGCTGGGAAGCTGCTCCAGGGTTGAACGATCATACCGCCCCAGACCCCGGCCCAAGAAAGGCCTGAGACAAGGAAGACGATTAGCAATAGCGACATCCAGAAGCCGACCACCGCGTGCAGGGACTTCCACAACGCGCGCCCTCGTGCCTTGAGGTTGGGCACAAAACCCGTCATCGCATTGCCGCGCGGCCACCATAGATAGAGGCCGGTGAACACCAGAACGAGGCTCAGGCCTGCGGCGATTTCAAGGATGCGGTCGCCAGTGGTACCGATCAGAAGGGTCGAGTGGATATTGTCCGCCAGATCATACCATCCGGCACGGCGATCCCAGATTTCCAGAACCTGACCAGCGTAGGGGTCGACCGCGACCAAGCGTTGACCCGCATCGGTTTTGACGCGGAAGACGGTCGCCAGATCCTCGGCCTTGGGGCCGATCCATTCGACGACCTGCCCGGGAACCGCGACCAAAGCGACTTCGGCCTGTTGCGAGACGGGCAGGGCATTGCCTTCGACTGCAACTGTGATTTTCTCGCCGTCACGCCCGTCAAACTGAGTGATAAACATCATCATCAAACCGGTCACGGCGAGGATGATCAGAAACGGGATCACGAAAATCCCAGCGTAGAAGTGCCACCGCCACGCGGCAAAGTAGAATTTTTGCGCAGCTGTATTCTGCATCGGGGCCGTGCCCGAAGTTTGGCTATCCATTGCCATTTGAAATCTCCATATACAGACATCCCTCGCGCGCGGGTACGCGCAGGGTAAAAACAAGGTTTCGCTGTTTCAGGAGGAGTGGGGTGGTCCCCTTGCATCATAGCGGGCGTAGAACCCCGCACTGCGATGGGTGAAATCGGATTGATCCCAACGCGGCTGCAATTGGAAATCCGCTGGAATGATCAACTCAAACCCAGGCAAATTCGCGTCCGCGGTGAGTCCCGCAAAAGGGCACATGGAGCGCGTGTCATGCTCGTCATGGATTGGATCGTCCGGGTTCAGATCGACCCATTGCTCAACCGTTCCCGCTCCGGTGCAAAGCACCAATAGGATCTTGCCGTCATTGCCTTGCGCCGGCATCCAGCCCTGCGGAATTGCACTGGTCATGAGCAGTGCAAGCAGGGTCAGAACACCAAAGACGCGCAGGATCAGGGTCATTCCAGATGGGCGATGATCGAGCGGAGTGTTGGCACCCCATCCCCTTTGTCTGAGGATGTCAAAACGATCTCGGGGTAAGCGGCAGGATGTTTGGACAGGGCTGTACGAACTTGGTTCAGCACTTTCTCGCGGTCGTTGGCCTTCACCTTGTCGGCCTTGGTCATGACGCATTGAAAAGTCACGGCGCTGGTGTCCAGAAGCTTCATGATCTCGTCATCCACAGGCTTCACCCCATGGCGTGAGTCGATCAGAACGAAGGCGCGGCGTAGAGTTTGCCGGCCGCTGAGATACTGCTTCAACAGCCGCTGCCATTTCTCAACTACCTTGACCGGAGCGTTGGCGTAGCCATAGCCGGGCAGGTCCACCAGGTACAGCTCAGGACCTTGGGTGAAAAAGTTGATCTCTTGCGTGCGGCCCGGTGTGTTTGAGGCACGTGCCAGACCTTTGGTGCCGGTCAGCGCGTTGATCAGGCTGGATTTCCCCACGTTCGAACGTCCGGCAAAACAGACCTCAAGCCGGTCGGGGGCGGGCAGGCCGTTCATCGCGACGACGCCTTTGACGAACTCGGATTCACCTGCAAACAGCTTGCGCCCACGCTCCAGCGCGAACGCGTCAGGTTCTTCGGCAAGAGGGAAAGGCAGGGCAGTCATAGCAGTTGAACCTTGTCGTCAATGCGGATTTTACCGCCTCGGATCACCTCGGCATAGACGCCGAAATCCTGATGGTCCCAGCTGTTCAAGGCGCCAAGCGTGTCCGCATCCCGCTCGCCCGTGTCGGGGTTGGCAGTGGTTGCCAGACAGCGCGTGATCCGTTCGCGCACGTGGAACACGGCCTGTCCAATCTGAACTTCACGCCCGAGCCAATCGAACTCCTCCCACAGGGGCAGGCCATCGAACCAGATATTGCCGCGCCAGCGGATGGGTGAGAGTTCACGGCCCAGCTTCTGTTCGACAGCGCGGTGGCTGGCCATGTTGCACAGGCTGATCGAAGGGAAATCACTGTCGGTCATTCCCCGACCGGGCACACGCACGATCCGCGCCGATGCTGCGCGATCCGCAGGCATCAGTGGTTTGACCCACTCCAAAAACACGTCCTGCTGGGTATCGGGTGCAAAGCTCAGATCCGGACGATCAGGGTGGCGAAGGGTCACGCTGTCGCCGTGGGATTCGGTCGAGATTGCCATCAGCTTGGGCGCCTTCGCACCGCGGCTGAAATTTACGCAGGGTGCCCATTCCGAGCCGTCGGTCCTGGCAGCCTCATGCGCGACGGCCCAAACACGATCCCCGGGCATGGTCTGCCCGGGGAGTACAGTGATCTCGGTCAGGGCTTCTCGCCCATGGCTCTTGATCGGGTGCCGCCAGATGGCTGAGACCTGCCCACTCATTTGCCGTCCGTTTTCGGCGTGCGCTTGAAGCCTGACTTGATGTTGCCAAACACGTCCGGCTTATATCCTTGGCTGCGCATGATCAGATACTGCTGGGTGAAGGTGATGGTGTTGTTCGCGATCCAGTAAACCACCAGACCGCTGGCAAACCCGCCCAGCATGAACATGAAGACCCAGGGCATCCAGGCAAAGATCATCGCCTGTGTCGGATCGGTTGGTGCCGGGTTCAGCTTTTGCTGCAGCCACATCGAGATACCCAGCAGCAGGGGCAGGATCCCGATAAAGATCAGCGCAAGGAAGCTTTCGGGCGCGGGTGCGGCCCAGGGCAACAAGCCAAACAAGTTGTAGATCGAGGTCGGGTCCGGCGCGCTGAGGTCCTGGAATGGACCAAACCACGGGGCCTGACGCAGTTCGATGGTGACGAAAATCACCTTATACAGAGAGAAGAAGATCGGGATCTGCATCAGGATCGGCAAACAGCCCGCGGCGGGGTTTACCTTTTCCTTCTTGTACAGCTCCATCATGCCCTGCTGCATCTTCTGGCGGTCGTCGCCCGCAGCCTCTTTCAAGGCTTCCATCTGCGGCTGAAGCTCCTTCATCTTCGCCATCGAGACGTAGGATTTGAACGCCAGTGGGAACAGGATCGCCTTGATGATCAGCGTCAGGCCGATGATGGACCAACCCATGTTGCCGATCAGAAGGTTGATATTGTGCAGCAGCCAGAAAATCGGTTTCGTCAGGAAGAAGAACCAACCCCAGTCGATGCTGTCGATGAATTTCTGAACGCCCTCGGATTGGTATTCCCGAATGGCTTCCCATTCCTTCGCGCCCGCGAACAGGCGGGTGCTGACCTCTTCCGTTGCACCCGGAGCCACTGTCAGGGTCGGAAGTACGGTTTCGGTCTGATAGATTTTGCGGCGCGAGTCGTATTTTGCGGCTGCTTTGAAGGCCGATCCGGGCTCGGGGATCAGTGTTGTCATCCAGTAGTGATCGGTGAAGCCGATCCAGCCGTCCTCTTTGACCTGATAGACCTCGGCCTGAGCGCGTTCGTTCGGGTCGATGTCGAAGTCGCGGACATCGCCATAGTCGACCTCGGTCAAAGTCCCGTCGGCCATGCCGATCACCCCTTCATGCAGGATGAAGAAGTTCTTGAGGCCCGGCAGATCGCCGTCTTCGCCAATGCCATGGCGGGCCAGAATGCCGTAGGGGGCCATACTGACCTCGGCGTCGGTGGCGTTTTCGACCGATTGGGTCACCGAGAACATGTAGTTTTCGTCCACCGAGACTGTGCGGCGGAAGGTCAGGCCGTTTCCGTTGTCCCACGCCAGTGTGATGGGGGTGTCTACGCCCAATGTCTCACCCTGCTCAAGGGTCCAAAGGGTGTTGGGTCCGGGAACATCCGTGCCGCTCACACCGGATCCGGGCGCCCAGCCATAGAGGGCGTAGTAGGCCGAATCCGACCCAACGGGGGCCAGAAGTTCCACGATCGGTGCGTCTTCCTCAAGCGATACTTTGTAGTCCTTCAGGAACAGCTCATCAATGCGGCCGCCCGACAGCGACAGGCTGCCTTTAAGACGGGGCGTATCAATCGCAACGCGCGGCGCTTGCTCTTCGGGTTGAGCCTCTTCTGCGGTTGCGGTCGCCTCGCCAACCGTTCCGGTGCCGCTTGCGCTGGGCGTTTGAATCTCGGACCCTTCGGTTGCCGCGATCTCGGTCTGTTCCGTTCCGGGCGTGGGTTCCGGCGGAGGGAACAACACGAACCAGACCAGGATCACGAGAAAGCTGAGCGCGGTTGCAAGGATGAGATTCTTGTTCTGATCGTCCATCTGGGACAGCCACCTTGAGCAGTGAAAGACACCCGCAGGGTTCAACAGAGTGCAGGCCCAAAGGTCAAGCGGAATCGGCTGCAAATTCGTCGCGCCGTGGCATTCCGGGCCACTCTTTCACGGAATTCAGCCGGTTTGGCGTCCGATTTTCGGAACGCCGTTCATCTTGCCGTTATGCGCGGCCATCCAGTCCAGCGTCTTTTCGAACGGCATTGGCTTGCCAATACCAAAGCCCTGCACGTGATCACATCCAAGCTGGGCCATCAGGGCATGTTCCCCCGGTGTCTCGACCCCTTCCGCCAGCGTCTCAAGATTCAAGCGTTCGGCCATGGTCAGGATCGCGCTGGCCATCTGTTGCTGGCTGGGGTCCTGATCGGATTTGGCCACGAATGAGCGGTCGATCTTGATCCGCGTGACGTTGAATCGCTTGATCGACGCGATCGAAGCATGGCCGGTGCCGAAATCGTCCAGATCAATACAGCACCCCAAATCTGCAAGGCCGGTGACATTACGGGTGATCACATCATCGGGGCGTCGGGAAAAGACGGTCTCTAACACTTCGACGGTCAGCCTGTCGGGGGTCAGGTCGAATTGATCAAGCTCCCATTTGAGGCGGTCGATCAAGCCCGGTGCGCGCAGCTCATCCGAGGAGAAGTTGACGCCCATACGCGGCACAATAACGCCTGCCCTGTCCCAGGCCCGCATGGCGGTGAAGGCGTGGTGCCGGATGGCCTGACCCAAACGCTCCATCAGGTCGGCTTGTTCGGCGAAGGGCAGGAAGACTTGCGGGCTTAGCACGCCTTTCTGCGGATGTTCCCACCTCGCCAGCGCCTCAAAACCCGTGACGCGGCCGGTATCCGTGGACACCTGTGGTTGGAACCACGGGCGGATGTCGCCATGATCCAGCGCTGCCTCGAACTCCTCGCGCAGATTGCTGCGGACCAGTGACCTGCGCCGGGTCTCGGAGGAATAGGCCCGAATCGTCGAGGGCCCGCTGCGCTGTGCCTCGGTCAGCGCATCGGTGCTGGCGGCTTTCCAGTCGGAGACCGTATCGCCAGCAATGGTTTTGTTCATACTGAACCCAATCGAACAGGTCAGGTAGAGGCCGATTCCATTGAGCATGATCGGCTCTTCTACCGCAGACTGGATGCGCCCGGACATCTGAATACAAGCCTCAAGATCCAGTTGCTGCGACGGATGCAAGCCGATCATCAGGCCGTCATCCCCGACCAACATCGCAATATCATCGTCGCGGATCATCGAAAGAACGCGGCTGCAGAATTGCTGGTGGATGTGATCGGCGGAGGCTTGACCGTGAATATCCACAACCTCAGCAAAGCCGTCGATTGCAATGGCGATGCAAGCGGCGCCAGCCTCTTGCTGCAACGCGATTTCAAGCTTTTCTGCCAAGGCCAGATTGAACTGGTCGTTCGGCAGCACACCACCGATTGCCTGCACTGCGCGTGCTTTCGACTGATTGTTCACAATCCCTGCCACCGCGAATATCAACGGTACGCCAAGCGTCACACTGACAAGTGCGCGTTCGCCGCCCAGCCAAAAAGCCCCAAGGCTGAGCGCTGGCAAAAAGGCCAGAGCAGATGGGCCGCTGAAGGCGGAGGTCACAGGACGGAGAAAACGGTCAAAATCAGGAAGGTTCCGCATAACTATTCCAGGCCTTGGGCATCGAACGCTCAAGGTGAACGGTAGGAAACCAGTCTGAGTCAGACGTTAACGCAACTGCGGAATTTTGGCAGAATTTTCGTCTTTTTTGCTGAGATCCAGGGAAAGCCCTGAAAAGTCGAACAATTTCGGGTCCAGCAAATGGGAGGGGCGGGCGTTGGTCAGCGCGCGGAACATAACCTGACGGCGGCCGGGGCTGTTCTTTTCCCACTGATCGAGAATCTGTTTGACCTGCTGGCGTTGCAAACCATCCTGACTGCCGCAAAGATCGCAGGGAATGATCGGATAGTTCATCGCCTTGGCGAATTTCTCGCAATCGGCCTCGGCCACATGGGCCAGCGGGCGGAAGACGAACAGGTCGCCCTCTTCATTGACCAGTTTGGGCGGCATGGTTGCCAGACGCCCGCCGTGGAACAGGTTCATGAAGAAGGTTTCCAGAATGTCATCGCGGTGATGGCCCAGCACCACGGCCGAGCAGCCCTCTTCCCGCGCGATGCGATACAGGTTGCCCCGGCGCAGGCGCGAACACAGGGCGCAATAGGTCCGGCCTTGCGGGACCTTGTCCATCACAACGGAATAGGTGTCCTGATACTCGATCCGGTGGGGAACGCCCATCCTATCCAGAAACTCGGGAAGGACGGTGGCGGGAAAGCCCGGCTGTCCCTGATCCAAGTTGCAGGCCAGAAAATCGACCGGCAGCAACCCGCGCCATTTCAGCTCATAAAGAACAGCAAGCAGGGTATAGCTGTCTTTGCCGCCCGACAGGCAGACCAGCCAGCGTGGCGGCTTGCCGTCCTTGTCATGGGCAGACGGGTCGATCATCCCGTACTGCTCGATCGCCTCACGGGTCTGGCGCACGATGCGTTTGCGCAGCTTCTTGAACTCGGTCGTCGAGGGCGCGCCAGCAAACAGCGGATGGATATCGTCGGCTTCATCAAACATGGGCCGTGATTACAGCGCAGGATGCGCGCGGGCAAGGTGTCGTGAACCCGGGCCGGTTTTTGGGGAAAGCGCCGCCTGTGATATGCTCTGCGGATTTATCGACGGAGTTTAAATTGGACTATTTCGTTACCGTCCGCGGACGCAGCGGCAATAGCTATTCCAACAAACTGGGCAAGGCGCGCTATCTGGCGATACCGTCAGATGCAAAGACACCGGCGCGCAAACATGAAATCCGAATTTCGGACTGGCTGGGCAAGGTGCAGCAGGCCGTCGGGGCGACGGATCATGAAAAGGGCCACATCGTCTTTTTCGTGCATGGCTTCAACACCGAGCAGTTCGAGATGCTGGAGCGGCACCGCAAAATCCGGAAGGGGCTCGAGGCCCATGGTTTAAAAGGTGTGATCGTCAGCTTTGACTGGCCAAGCGTTGGATCCGTCTTGGGCTACAGCTCGGACGGGGCCGATGCGCGTCGCTCGGCGGATAAGCTGTATATTGACGGGATCAGACGTCTGTCCAAAATGCAGACCCCGGATTGCCCCCATAATGTTTACGTTCTGGCGCATTCGATGGGGACGTTTCTGGTGCGCGAGGCTATGGATTACGCCGATGACGACCATGAGATCGCCCAACACAGCTGGACCACAAGTCAGATCGCCTTTGTCGCGGCGGATGTTTCGGCCAAGTCTTTCCGGGAAGGCAGCGCCAAGAACTCATCCTTGATGCGGCGGTGTACGAGGCTGACCTGCTACTACAGCCCGTTTGATGAGGTTCTTTCGATCTCTGAGGTCAAGCGCGTGGGCGTTTCGCGCAGATTAGGGCGGGTGGGTATGCCCTCGGACCATCCTGAAAAGGCGGTTAACCTGTATTGCGGCAAGTTCTTCAATGACAATCGCGCGGATTACCCGGATGGGCCATCCGCCAGCCACAGCTGGTATTTCGACTCGCCACGATTCTACGAGGATTTGCTCCACACTCTGCTGGGTAAATTGGATCGTGAAGTTATCCCGACCCGAAGGTTTACGGACCGAGGGAATCTAGCGCTGGTCTAATCGTCTTCGGATTTCTCGGGCACCGGGTCATACCCCGTACCACCCAATGGGTGGCAGCGCCCGATTCTACGGGCGGCGAGCCACGCGCCCTTGATCGCGCCGTGTTTCTCTAGCGCTTCCAGCGCATAGGCTGAGCATGTGGGTTGGTAGCGACAATTGAATCCGACCCAGGGGCTGAAAACCAACCGGTATGCGCGCACGGGCAGGGCGAATATGTGCGCCAGCAGCGTCATTTGCGAGGGGCGTGGATTTTGCGCAGCGCATAGCGCAGATCGTCGAGCATGGCGTCAAACGCCCGCCCAGCGGTGAACTCGGCGCGGCCGATCAGGACATAGTCCCAGCCCTCATGCCCCTGTGTGGGCAGTACGGCACGGGCGACTTCACGCAGGCGGCGCTTGGCGCGGTTGCGGGCCACCGCATTGCCGACCTTCTTGGAACAGGTGAACCCGACGCGAATGCCTGCGCCCTCATCCGGCGCACGCCTGCGCGCCTGCACCATCATCGAGGACGTACCTTGCCGACGCGCCCTTGCCGCTTTCAGAAAGTCGGAGCGATTCTTGAGAACGGTCAGAGGTTTGGGCACGCAAACGGACGCCGCCGGGGGCTTGACCCTCGGTTGGTTGATACCATCCTCAGGGGCCTCCGGCGGCGTCATGTTCATAACCTGATCGGTGAGGCGGTTTACGCGCTCAGCGATTTGCGGCCGCGTGCACGGCGCGCGTTCAGGATTTTGCGGCCGGCTTTGGTGGCCATGCGCGCGCGGAAACCGTGGCGGCGTTTGCGAACCAGGTTCGAAGGCTGATAGGTGCGTTTCATCGCTCCGTCTCCAATCTATAGCGGTGGGTGCGGCGCGGATTCGCCTAGCCCGAGTGTTCGAAGCCCGTCCTCTACTGCCAAGCGGGGGGTAAGTCAAACCCCAAGGCAAGGGTTTTCGCGCCTTTTGCAACAATTCTGTAACCTGGCCGGTCAAAAGATTTCAGAATCCGGTTTTTTGCGCCCCGAACCCTCACATTCCCTGCCACAGAGTTCAAGGCCGCGTGAGGGGCCTGTTGTCGGACCACAGGGAAGCGCATTTTGAGGTCAGAATGAAACAATCAAAGCCGGACAGCCAGATGAGCGAAACAACCCAAGCACCGCGCAGCGGGTTTGCGCGGCATATTCCATTGCTTGTGATACTGACCGTTGCCGCGGTGGGGTTCTTCACCCTTGGAGACTACCTGACCTTTGAAACCCTGCGCGACAATCGCGAGGCCCTATTGGCCTGGAGGGATGAGTATTATTGGGCCATGGCCGCAGCTTTCGTTGGGATCTATATCGTGATCGTGGCGTTTTCCCTGCCCGGGGCCGCCGTCGCCTCGATGACCGGTGGTTTCCTGTTCGGCCTGTTCGCAGGCACCGCGTTCAACGTGTTCGCAGCCACCATCGGCGCATCCGCCATCTTTCTGGCCGCGCGCTGGGGCTTGGGTGAGTCGTTGACGGCGCGACTCGAATCCTCGGAAGGGACCATCAAGAAACTCAAGGACGGCCTGCGGGAGAATGAAATCTCGGTCCTGTTCCTGCTGCGTCTTGTGCCCGTGGTTCCGTTCTTTGTGGCCAATCTGGTCCCGGCTCTGGTGGGCGTGAAGTTCCGCAACTTCCTGTTCACTACGGCGCTGGGCATCATTCCGGGTGGTATTGTCTACACTTGGATCGGTGTCGGCCTGGGCGGTGTCTTTGATCGCGGAGAAACGCCAGATGTTTCGCTGCTTTGGGAACCTTTTGTTATCGGTCCGATCATAGGCTTGTGCCTATTGGCCGCTCTGCCCATTCTGATCAAAGCCCTGCGCGGGAAAAAGGACGCCTGAATTCCATGAAAGAGCTGAAAACAGATATCCTGGTCATCGGCGCCGGGTCGGGCGGTTTGTCGGTTGCGGCAGGGGCCGCACAGATGGGGGCCGATGTGATCCTGCTGGAAGGCCACAAGATGGGCGGGGATTGCCTGAACTTTGGCTGTGTCCCTTCAAAGGCCCTGATCGCCAGTGGCAAGATGGCCTATGGGCAGGCCCATTCAGCGCCTTTTGGCGTGGCCGATGTTGTGCCGCAGGTGGACTATGCGGCAGCCAAGGATCACGTGCAGGGCGTCATCGCTCAGATCGAGCCGATGGACAGTCAGGAACGGTTCGAGGGCTTCGGCGTCAAGGTGATCCGCGAATTCGGCACCTTCCTGTCTCCGACACAGGTGCAGGCCGGTGAGAACGTGATCACCGCGAGGCGGGTTGTCATCGCCACCGGTTCTTCGCCGCTTGTGCCGCCGATCCCGGGGCTGGACTCGGTACCATTCTACACGAATGAAACTATCTTTGATCTGAAGGATAAGCCCGACCATCTGTTGATTATCGGCGGTGGCCCCATCGGGATAGAGATGGCGCAGGCCCATATCCGGCTGGGCTGCAAGGTCACTGTGATCGAAGGCGCAAAGGCGCTGGGCAAGGATGACCCCGAGGCTGCAGCCCTTGTTTTGGAGACCCTTCGGTCCGAAGGCGTCGACATTCAAGAACAAGCCATGGTCGCGCAAATCCGAGGCTCGGCTTGCGCTGTCGAAGTTGTCACCCAGAACGGAGACATCTTTGCCGGGACCCATCTTCTGATGGCGGCTGGACGCAAGGCCAATGTCGAACGCCTGAACCTTGAGGTCGCCGGGATTGATCGCACACGCACAGGGATCAAGGTGGATGACGCTCTGCGCACGACCAACCGCAAGGTCTACGCCATTGGTGATGTGGCGGGTGGTCTGCAATTCACCCATGTAGCGGGGTATCACGCGGGCATCATCATCCGCTCAGCCCTATTTGGTCTGCCGTCAAAGGCGAAAACCGCTCATATCCCTTGGGCCACCTATACGGACCCCGAACTGGCTCAAGTTGGCTTGACCGAGGCGCAGGCCCGTGAACAGCATGGCGATGCGATGGAGGTTGCTCGTTTCGACTACCACCACAATGACCGCGCCATATCCGAGCGTAAGACAAAGGGCTTTATCAAGGTCATGGTCGTGAAAGGACGCCCCGTAGGCGCGACAATTGTCGGTCATCAGGCCGGAGAGTTGATCAACTTGTGGTCCCTTGCGCTGGCCAATAACCTCAAGATGGGGCAGATCGCCGCGATGGTTTCGCCCTATCCGACGATCGGAGAACTTAACAAACGTGTGGCGGGGGCTTATTTCTCGCCAAGGCTGTTTGAGAATCAGACGGTTAAACGCGTGGTCAGGTTCGTGCAACGCTGGATCCCCTGACCGGAAGAGGAGCGCCAATTGAACTCGCTGTCCGGCCGATTTCTGATCCTGACGACGGTCTTCGTGATGTTGGCCGAGGTCCTGATCTTTGTGCCGTCCATCGCGCGTTTCCGAGAAGACTTCCTGCTGAACCGGCTGGAACGCGCGCAGATCGCGTCTTTGGCGTTGCTGGCTGATGATATGCTCGCTGATGATCTTGAGGCCGAGCTACTGGCAAATGCGGGTGTCTACAACGTTGTCCTGCGGCGCGATGAGGTGCGGCAGCTGATGCTGTCATCGCCGATCCCGGAACAGATCACCAACACCTATGACCTGCGCGATGCTGGCCCGTGGATCCTGATCCGCGACGCAATGAACCGGATTTTCACCACCGAGAATGAAGTCATCCGCGTGATTGGCGAGCCAGTCAAAGGGGCCGGTCTACTGATCGAGGTCACTATTGATAGCATGCCTTTGCGCATGGCGATGGTGGACTATGGGCTGCGCATTCTGGGGCTGTCTTTCGTTATTTCGATCATTACGGCCTTCTTCCTGTTCCTTGCGGTGCGCGTCGTGCTGGTGCGTCCGATCAAAAGCGTTGTCGGCTATATGCAACGCTATGCCAGCGCGCCCGAGGATGCGCGCGGCATTATCACTCCCAACTCCAAGGTCACCGAACTGCGTGAGGCGGAAGAGGCCCTAAAGATGTTGCAAACCGACCTGACGCAGGCGTTGAAACAGCGCGAGCGTCTGGCGCAGTTGGGTGGTGCGGTGGCCAAGGTCAGCCATGACCTGCGCAATATCCTGACCTCGGCACAGCTGTTTACGGATCGGATCGAAGCCAGCGATGATCCCCTTGTCCGCCGCATGGCCCCCAAGCTGGTCAACTCGATCACGCGTGCGGTTTCGCTGTGTGAAAGCACCCTTGCCTTTGGCCGCGCGGAAGAGCCTGCGCCGACCCTGACCATGGTGCGCGTCCGCGACATCGCCGAAGATGTTGCCGCAAGCGAGCAGCTCGCCGTTGCTGATGCCTGCGTCGAAATCATGAACGAAGTGCCGGAGGATCTGGTCGTGCGCGCGGATCCGGAGCAACTGTTCCGCGTGATCATGAACCTCGTGCGCAACGCCCGGCAGGCTCTGGTTGCCTCGGGTAAACCCGGGCGCGTCACTGTCACCGGCTGCGCCATGGAGGCCAGCTGGTGCATCGAAATCCGCGATACCGGCCCCGGCCTGCCACCCAAAGCCCGTGAGAATCTGTTCACGCCATTCCAAGGCGGCGTGCGCAAGGGCGGCTCGGGCCTTGGACTTGCGATTTCACAGGAACTGGTGCGCGGACATGGTGGAGATCTCGTGCTGAAAGAGACCGGACCCACCGGTACAACCTTCGAAATAAGCCTTCCACGCGGCGATCTAACTTTTTAATGATTTTTTGCAGAATCGGCTTGCACGTCCCCCGCCCCGGGTCTAAACACCGCCTCACCAACGCGGACCGATAGCTCAGCTGGATAGAGTACTTGACTACGAATCAAGGGGTCGGGGGTTCGAATCCTCCTCGGTCCGCCACTTGGTGATTTTCCCAAATTTCGATGAAACTCGTTTGGTTGCTAAAGCCTCTGTATTTTATGTCTGTAACCCCGTTCGCGGGTTTCTTTGGATTTTATCCGACCATACTCGTATACTTTCATTGAGTGGTATATTTTGTGGTATTTTCATGTCCGCTTTCTCGCGAACCGCTGCCATTGCTTAATTGTTAGCTAGTGGCAGCTTTGTCCGCGAAGCAGACATTGGAAAGAGTTGCGACGAATGAAAGCTCTGCGGGACAAAGTGGCCATTTCATAAGACCCTCGTAGTGTAATTGCTTGAAAGGTTCCTGCACGACCAAACAGCGTCGCGGAAACTCTGACTTGTTTTCAACAGACTACTCGCGCAACATCTATGAACGTCCGGAACCAATTGGGAGGTTGGCATGGCGGAGCTACGCGAAATTGGGAAGACAGGGATACGGGTTCCTCGCGTCGGGTTTGGATCGACAGGGTTGGGAAGTATTCCGGAAATCTATGGGTATGGAGTTGAGGAAGACCGCGCGATTGATACAATTCGGGCAATTCTTTCGCAGCCAAATGCGTTCCTGGACACATCCCGTTGCTATGCCATGGGGCGAAGTGAAGAGCGCATAGGAACTGTCATTCGTGAGCTTGGCGGTTGGCCGGAAGGGCGGGTGCTTTCCACCAAAGTCGACCGGGATATGGAAACCGGTGCCTTTGATGCTTCTCAGGCACGTAGGTCATTCGAGGAAAGTCTTTCGGCCCTAAGCGTCGACAGCGTCGATATACTCCACGTCCATGATGTCGAATATGCAAGTGATCTATCTGAGGTCAAAGGACCAGGTGGCGCGATTGAAGAGTTGTTCCGTATCAAGGAGGAAGGTCTGGCAAAAGCGGTCGGAATCGCAGCGGGACGTATAGACTTGATGATGCCAATTTTGGAGGGTTGGGATTTTGACGTGGTCCTGACACACAACCGGCACACACTGGTAAACGACAACGCGGCACCTCTGATAGAACTCGCGAAATCACGAGGCGTTTCGATATTGAACGCAGCACCTTATTCCGGAGGTGCACTTGCCCGAGGAAGCGCGATCCATCGCTTTTATGTCTATCGTCCTGCAGATGATGAAGTACTTGCGCCAATACGTGCTGTTGAAGAGGTATGCGGTCACTACGATGTCCCAGTCGGGGCGGTCGCGTTGCAACACTCTTTGAAAAATGACTACATCACTTCGACCGTTTGCGGAGTGACATGGCCTCAGCATGTTCAACAGGCGATGGAATGGGCAGAGTGGTCCATCCCTGATGGTGTTTGGGATGAACTAGCACAGCTCGGGATATCTTCGGAAGACCCAGAGGCATAAAGTGAAATCCCAGAGGGGCAGTATAGCAAACAATGCGGAAGATCATTCGAGACTTGATAAGGTGCTTAGAACCGATTTTCGAAAAGGAAACGGTGTCCTCAGTATCTGCTAGTCTCGGCAAGGCAAAAAATCAAAGGGATCAATATGATTGCATTACTATTTGCGTTGTTCACATGCGCCTTGGGGCTTGCTTACTATAAACTCGTCCGCCTTTCATACGCCCTCTTCGTAGTTACGCTTTTGGCGAGCGTTTATTGGCTTAAATTTCATGCAACAACGCCGCTTTCAATCCAACTGTGAGATCGTTCCATGTCACCTGAATTTGCCCGAAATATGAACGCGCTTGGTGCCCTGGCTGTTTGCCTAGTGTTGGTTCTTGCATTCTATTTTCAACTTGTTCTCTACGAATTACCCTGTCCGCTATGTCTATTGCAGCGTGTCGGTTTCGTGGCCGTGGGGTTTGGGCTAGGGCTAAATCTGTTATGGGGTACGCGTGCAAGGAACTACGGAATCGTCCTTGTGGCAGCAATATTCGGTATCAGCGTTTCGATCCGCCAAATCCTACTGCACATAGTGCCCGGCACCGGGCACTATGGGTCTCCGGTTCTTGGTCTGCATTTTTACACTTGGGCCGGCATAGCCTTCGGATTGATCATACTCGGAACCGCGGTGATGCTTGTCTTTGAAAAGCAATATGATCTAGCTGCGGACGTTAGGGCATCGGAACGGTTCGGTGGAAGCAAGTTGGCCAAAACGGCGTTCATGTTGATCTTAGCTTTGGGAGCCGCCAACGCAGGCTCAGCTCTATTGGAGTGTGGGCCAGGTATTTGCGACGATCCGCCAACAGACTACAAATTTTTGGATAAGCTTGAGTAAGCAAGGGAAACTTAGGTCGAGGTGCGAGCTTGTGCGTAGTTTTTCTGGTATTTCGCCGCCCAAAATCAAAGAAGAAATACAAAGGCGAACTCTGCTTCATTTGGATCACAAATATCTACCAACAAGCAAATTAAAGACCGGTAACAATGTATATGGTCAATGTTAAGGCAGTGACCTCTTTGGGCTAGGAGCAGTCGTTCGCTGCCATTCGATTGAATAGCTATTGTGTGTGCAATATTGGCCGAAGCTAGGATACAACCTTAACCAATTCAATTTTGGTTCTTCTAAAAAAATCTGAGCATCTAAGATGGCACCGCAACAAGGTCATGCTTACAACTTTCGCAAATATGCCCAAGAGACAAACCCATTTAGGCCATGCGCACGTTGCAAGGACACGCGGCACCAACGGGTGCCGCCGGTCTGCTCGCAACTGTGAACTCTTAAAGCGGTACCATTTGGAAGTCCCACGATCACATTGAACCCTATTCCCGGTCCTGCACGCAATTTCAGCATGCTTCCGTCTTCAACGCCAAAAACCTCGTAAAGCCCAAGAGAAGCTGCCGTTGCGGATTGAGCTAAGACATTGTTGCATAGGAAAAATGCCACTAAGGGCAAGAAGACTGTACTTCGCATAACGTAAACCTGCTTGTTTCCTCTACCGTAGTCTTAGCGCCATTGATCATCGAGCGTAACTCCCTCACCGAAGAATGCGCACGTTTAAACCGACCATTGAACTAAGATTCTCAATTGTGCCGAAGGTCAGGTTTGGGCTTATACCGGTCAGTCAGTGAATTCTGCTCAAAGTCTACTTTGCAGTCAAAGCAGCCGATAGATTCACTATTGCACATTGCAGGCTAGT
>NZ_JBSWYP010000020.1:0-48961 GCF_056161185.1 Ruegeria sp. ABV3_008
GCGTGACAAACACGCCGAGGCACCACAGGCCGCAGAATAAACCCACCAAAACACAAACAATCCAAGCGCCGCCCAAAAGGGCGGCGCTTTTCGTTGATACCGTGCTGTCTAATAGAAACGGCGCTATCGGTTATCCGGCGACGACACTCTGCCGTTGTACGCCCAATCCTTCGATTCCAAGCTCCATGCGGTCGCTTGGCTTCAGAAAGGTTTGCGGGTTCTGCCCCATGCCAACGCCGGGAGGCGTCCCGGTCGAGATCACATCGCCCGGTTGCAGTGACATAAATTGCGACAGGTGCGAGATCACCATCGCAACACCGAAATGCATCGTTCTGGTCGAGCCGTCCTGATAGCGATGCCCGTTCACCTCAAGATACATCGCCAGATTTTGCGGGTCCGAGATCTCATCCCGTGTCACCAGCCATGGGCCGATGGGGCCGAAAGTGTCAGCCGATTTGCCTTTGACCCACTGGCCCGAGCGGTGTAGCTGAAAATCACGTTCGGACAGATCGTTGACGACGCAGTAGCCCGCGACGTGGTCCAACGCTTCTTCTTCCGAGATATATTTGGCCTCTTTCCCGATGACGACGCCCAGTTCGACCTCCCAATCAGTTTTGACCGAGCCGCGCGGGATTTCGACGGTATCGTCCGGGCCCATGATTGCCGAGGTGGCTTTGAAGAAAATCACCGGCTCTTGCGGCAGTTCCATACCGCTTTCGGCGGCATGATCTGCGTAGTTCAGACCGATGCAAATGAACTTGCCGACTTGGCCGACGCAAGCACCGATACGGGGGGGCCTTCGACCGTTGGCAAGCTGGCGGGATCCAGCGCCCGCAACCTCGCAAGCGTTTCATCGCCCAGCGCTTCGCCCGAGATGTCACTGACGATGCCCGAGAGATCGCGGATCGCCCCGCCATCGTCCAGAAGCCCGGGTTTCTCGGCGCCTTTGGGGCCATAGCGGAGCAGTTTCATATCAGGTTCCTTCGTTGATTGGATCGTTCAGCCGCCGTCAAGGGCTACGGCTGTTCCGCGGTATTTCTGCTGACATCGCTCGCAAGGGGCATCCCGCAGCGTTAAACATCCTCGGGAAGCAGATCAGTGGGAATGTCCTGGTAGCACACCGGCCGTAGGAAACGACGTATCGACAGAGTGCCAACCGATGTCGCGCCGAAATTCGTCGATGCCGGGTAAGGACCGCCATGAACCATGCTGTCGCAGACCTCGACCCCTGTGGGGAAGCTGTTGGCAAGCAGACGCCCAGCTTTCCGCTCGAGCAGAGGCAGCAACGCCTGTGCGTCGGACTTATCGCTGGGGTCCAAATGCAAGGTGCAAGTCAGTTGGCCTTCGATAGCGCGCGCAATCTGCTGCATCTGAGCTGAGTCGCGGACGCGGACAACGATGCCGAGCGGGCCAAAGACCTCTTCTTGCAGTTTGTGGTTGGCCAGCCAGTCATCACCCGACACCGTGAACAAGTAGGGGGCCGCATCACGCGTCGCGCAGCTGGTACCCATGATCTGGGTGACTCCGGTGCCCGCTGCGACACGCGAAACCCCCTGACGGTAGGCATCGGCGATGCCATCGGTCAGCATGGTTTGCTCGGCTACGGCGGACAGGCCCGCCTCGGCGGCGGACTGGAATGCATCTGCCTCAGGGCCGTCAATGATAACCGCGATGCCGGGATTGGTGCAGAACTGCCCAGCTCCCATGGTCAATGAGCCAGACCAGCCGGTCCCGATCTCAGCCCCGCGCGCGGCGGTGGCTTGCGGTAGGATGAACATTGGATTGACTGAGCCAAGCTCACCGAAGAACGGGATTGGTTCATCTCGTTGCGCGCACAGATCGAACAGGGCGCGGCCACCAGCAAGGCTGCCGGTAAACCCAACCGCCCGGATCAGAGGATGCTGCACCAGACGCGTTCCCACATCCCGTTTACCGCCTTGCACCAATGAGAACACACCGGGATGAACGCCTGTCGCCTTGATGGCAGCGTCGATGGCCTGCGCGACGATTTCACCCGTACCCGGATGCGCCGAATGGCCCTTGACCACGACGGGGCAGCCTGCGGCCAAAGCCGCAGCCGTATCGCCCCCTGCGACCGAGAAGGCCAGCGGGAAGTTGGACGCGCCGAAGACAGCCACAGGTCCCAGAGGACGCTGGATCATGCGTAGGTCGGGGCGGGGCAGGGGAGCGCGATCGGGCATCGCCGGATCGTGGCGCATGTCCAGATAGTCGCCCGCCTCAATGTAATCGGCGAACAGACGCAGCTGACCGACGGTACGGCCACGTTCGCCTTGCAAACGGGCCTCGGGCAGGCCGGTTTCTTGCGTTCCGATTTCAGTGATCGCATCGCCACGTGCGTCAATCTCGTCGGCAATTTTGCGCAGCAAGGCCGCCCGCTCGGCCCGGGTTGACCATCCGAATGAGGCAAAGGCCTCCTCGGCGGCGTCTACGGCACGGTCAACCAACGCGGGCGTGCCAACGGCAAAGTCATGGCTGGGACCATGGGCAGGTTCCGATGCAAAAGTGGCGTCTGCGCCGACCCATTCGCCAGCGATCAGGTGTTTTCCGGTTAACATGTTGGTTCTCTCTTAAAGCAGGTCGCGTTGGGCGAGGTTTCGCATCAAATGTGAGGCCCCGAAGGTCCATTCAGGGCATTCCGTGGACAGGCGCACCGTGTTTGTCAGTGCCCCAAGCTGGCTGTTGGCGATGGTGACGATATCGCCAAGTTTATGGGTGAAGCCTCCTCCGGGCGTGTCGCGGTCCTGGGTTGGGGCAAAGAGCGTGCCCAGAAACAACATCAGCCCGTCCGGATATTGGTGGTGGCGTCCAATGGTCTGTTTCACAAGATCCGCCGGATCGCGGCTGATCTGGGACATCGAAGACGCGCCGTTCAGAACAAACCCATCGGGCCCGGTGACAGTCAGCGTCAACTCGGCCTTGCGCACGTCGTCGAGGGTGAAGCCATCGTCGAAGAGCCGGATCATCGGCCCGATCGCGCACGAGGCGTTGTTGTCCTTGGCCTTGCTGAGCAACAGGGCCGAGCGCCCCTCGACATCGCGCAAGTTCACATCGTTGCCCAAGGTCGCGCCCTTGATTTCGCCGCGAGAGGTTACGGCCACAACCACCTCAGGTTCGGGGTTGTTCCAGGTGGAAATCGGGTGCAACCCGATATCCGCATCCGAGCCGACCGAAGACAAAACCTGCGCTTTGGAGAATACCTCGGCATCCGGTCCGATTCCGACCTCGAGGTATTGGCTCCAGAGCCCTTCATCGATCAGCGCCTCTTTGACTTTTGCGGCCTCATCCGAGCCGGGCGTGATATTGGACAGGCTGTCGCCGATCCGCTCCCCGATGCGAGACCGTATCGCATCAGCTTTGGCTGGGTCGCCTGCGGCCTGCTCCTCAATTACGCGCTCGACCATTGAGCCGGCAAATGTGACGCCGCAAGCTTTGACCGCTTGCAGGTCGCACGGCGCGAGCCAGTGGTGATCCGCGTCAAACGGGCCAAGGTCTTCGCCTTGCGCTTTGCGGACGTAATCCGCTGCATCGTCCCGCTCGAGAATATCCCGAACGGTTGGCGCAGTTTTCGATGTGATATCGACCACGTGGCCATTTCGCAGGGTCACAACGCAGGGGCCGATCCCAGCGCGCTCAATACGTCCGAGCCACAGCCCGTTGGAGTCCAGATTTGGTAGAGTCATATCAATCCCTGAGGTTATAGGCCCGCGCGGCGTTGCCACCCATGACGGCATCTCGTTCGGAGCTGCTGAGTTGGCTCAGCAAAAGGTCCGTAGTTTCCAGCCAGCGTTCATAACTGCTGGCCAAGGTGCAAACCGGCCAGTCGCTGCCCCAGATCAGGCGGGACGAGCCGAAGGTATTCAGCAGGTGGTCCACATAAGGTCGCAGATCATCGACGGTCCAATCGGATGCCGCTTCGGTGACAAGACCGGACAGTTTGCACCATGCCTTGGTCTCGCTGGCCAGCGCTGCCATATCCTCAGCCCAACCCTCGAGTTTTGCGTCCCGGATCAGCGGCTTGGAGCCGTGATCAATGACAACCTTCATGTCCGGATGACGAGCCAGCAGTTTTCTGAGCGATCCCAAATGCTGCGGCAAGGTCAATGCATCGAACGTCAGTCCCCGCGCTGTGAGTTCAGCAAAGGCTGGAATCAGAGCGTCGCCGAGCATCCAGTGCGGGTCGATAATGTCCTGGATCATCGGACGAAGCCCAACCAGCGCCGGGTGCGCATCCAACGCAGCGATCTGGGTAGGCGCATCCGAGGCTTCGAAATCGACCCAACCCACAACACCTTTGATAAATGGGGTCTCATCGGCCAGGGACAGCATATAATCCGTCTCGGCCACTGTCGGTGCCGCCTGCACCAGCACGGTGCCTTCAATGCCTGCGTCTTTCAGCATCGGGGCCAGATCATTGGGGGTAAAATCGCGGTAGATCACGTCCAAGTCAGGCGTCAGCCAGCCATAGTCCCCCCGCGCCAAGGTCCAGAAGTGCTGATGCGCGTCAATCCTCATGCGACAACGCCCTTTTTCAGGATGATATTGCCATAGAGCCTGCGCTCACCCGTTTGGACGATGGCAAATGCGTAGGCCGCTCGTTCGTAGAATGCGAACCGCTCAAGCCCCCGTACTTTGGCCGGGTTGTCCGCTGTCGCGTCGATGATGTCCTGAAAATCGACGACGGCTTCGGGAATTGCGTCCGGATCACCGACCACCTGCATGGTCAGGGCCGGGTCGGTCACGAATGTATCAAGAGGCATCACGGACAGCACAGCCCGCAGCACTTCACTGGCGGTTGAGCCATCCGCTCGGATACACTCAGAGCCGGTGCTTGTGCCGGGAAAATTCGCATCCGCGATCACGATTTCATCACCGTGTCCCATGGCTCTGAGCGCATGCAGCAGGTCGGGCGAAAGAATGGGGTCGATGTTACGCAGCATCAGCAGCCTCACTCGGAAGCGGTGCATCCGGTCGGATCAGCCCCTCGGAGCGCAGATCAGACCAGAGGCCCGGAGGCACTTCCCGCTCTAGCAGGGCCACGTTGGACTGTACCTCGGCTGCGCTGACAGCGCCCGGCACGACTGTTTTGACGCACGGATGGCCCAAAACAAATTGCAGGGCCGCCGCGATCAGAGGGGTGTCATGCGCGGCGCAAACGGCCTCGATCTTACGAACCCGCGCCAGTATTTCCTCGGGCGCATCGGCGTAGTTGTATTTTGCACCCGGCACGGCTCCGGTTGCGAGGATGCCGGAGTTGTATGGCCCGCCCAGAATGATCCCCACGTCGCGCTTTTCACAAAGGGGCAGGAAGCTGTCCAATGCTTCTTGCTCAAGCAACGTATAGCGACCGGCCAGCAGGAAACCGTCGAAATCACCCAGGCCCAGCAGCTTTTCACATACCTGCCATTCGTTAACACCTGCGCCGATGGCGGCAATCTCTCCGGCGTCGCGCAGCTCAACCAGTGCCTTGTAGCCGCCACCGTCGAACAGCTCACGCACTTTGGCGTCCGACATTTCCTGACTGCCCTGGCTGAAGACGCAGACGTCATGCACCAGAAGGATGTCGGTATTTGCGACCCCGACCCGCTCACGGCTGGCTTCGTAAGAGCGCATCACGCCGTCATAGGTATAGTCGAACACGATCCGTTTTTGCGGAACGTCCACGAAGGCCTCGGGCGTGACCTCATGGGGTTCGCAATCCAGCAGCAGACGCCCGATCTTGGTGGACAGCTGGATGTTCTCGCGTCCAAAGCGGGCAATCGCCTCGCCAAAGCGGCGCTCGGACCGTCCAAGCCCGTATTGCGGTGCGGTGTCAAAGAAACGAATACCCGCATCATAGGCGGCCTGAAGCGCGGCCTGCGCGTCCTCATCCGACACTTTGCGGTACAGGTTTCCCAGCGGGGCGCCGCCAAATCCCATCCGGGTCAGGGGAACGGGCCGCGCGGTGCGGTTATTGAGCAATTCTGTCTGTGAAACGGTCATCCTGCCTCGCTATGCGACTGTTGGGTGAGGTTGAAAAGGTGGGGTTTTTGCTGCCTGAGTTCCTCGATGCGCGGCATCAGCTGTCCCAAATGGGCGCGCATGGCGTCCTGAGCGGTCTGTTCGTCGCGGCTGCAAATTGCGTCAAAAATGGCTTTGTGTTCTGCCAGCGTTTCCGCAATCCGGCCGGGGGTCGGCAACAGCAGCATCCGCGCCCGGCTCACTTGAAGGGAAACGTTCTGCGCCACGTTGGCGAGGCGGCGAAAGCCTGTGAAGTCCATCAGCATGCCGTGAAACTCTTCGTCGGCCTGATAGAAGCCAGGAATATCGTCATCTTCGATCAAAAGCTCTTGCAGGCGCATATTGCGGCTGAGACGTTTGCGCTGATCTTCGGTCAGGTCCCGCGTCACTTTGGCGACGGTTGCAAGTTCGAGTGCTTCGCGCAGAAAGGCACCTTCGCGGATTTCATCCATCGAGAAATAGGACACGCGCGTCCCCGATTGCGGGACCACATCCACCAAACCTTCAGATGCCAGTCGGGCGATGGCGTCCGCAACAGGCGCGCGTGACACGCCTAAACGCTCGCAAACCGGGGCCTTCCGTAGGTTCGCGCCTGGCGGAAAGTCCAGCGCTAGAATCGCTGTTTTCAAAGAGTGGTGAACCCGCTGAGCCAGCGATCCTTCGGTGACCGTAATCTCGGGCAGGAGAGAGGCATCAATATCTTGGAGCTTGTTCATAGCCAGGTTTTAACATTCTAACATGTTAGTTGACAAGAGAAGATCTACCACTTAGCAACATGGACCAAGCAAGCGGGGAAGTGATGCAAGCACACGACGGCATAAATGTTCTGGAAAAGGCGACGCGGGACGTCGTTCAGCTTAACCCTGATGACAATATTGTTATTGCCCTGCGTGACTTGCAGGCGGGCGAGCAGCCGTCACATGTGCCGACACCTCTGACCTCGCAAGTGGCCCGCGGGCACAAGATTGCGACGATGCCGATTCGGGCTGGCGAAAACGTGATCCGTTACGGCCAGATCATCGGTCAGGCCAAAAGCGACATCGCACCGGGTGAGCACATCCATGTCCACAATCTGGGGATGGGCGCGCATCAACAGGACTATGCGCATGCCAGCGCCAATGCTCCGCTGCCCGCGCTGACTGCGGATCGCACGTTTGACGGGTATCACCGTGCTGATGGCCGGGTAGGGACTCGCAACTATATCGGCATCCTGACCAGCGTGAATTGCTCGGGCTCGGTTGCAAGGTTCATTGCAGAGGCGGCCGAAAAGTCCGGGCTGCTGGATGATTTCCCCAATGTCGATGGGGTGGTGCCGATTGTGCATGGCACGGGCTGCGGCATGTCCGGCAAGGACGAAGGCTACGCCACCTTGTTCCGCACACTGGCCGGTTACGCGCAGCACCCGAACTTCGGGGGTATCCTGCTGATCGGGCTGGGCTGCGAGGTCATGCAGGTCGCTGACCTTGTCGGTGGTCGCCCGATCCGGTCAGACGGCGCGTCGCGCTACATGACCATCCAGAACGAGGGCGGCACGCGCCGCACCATCGAACGTGGCTTGGATGAGCTGCGGGGGATAGCCGAACTGGCCAATCAAGCTGAGCGCGCGCCCGCTCCCATCAGTGCAATCACGGTTGGAATGCAATGCGGTGGATCGGACGGGTATTCCGGGATCACGGCCAATCCGGCCCTTGGTTATGCATCGGACCTTTTGGTGCGCCATGGCGGAACAACGATCCTGTCCGAGACATCTGAAATCTACGGGGCGGAGCATCTTTTGACCCGCCGAGCCGAGACCATCGAAGTGGGCCAAAAGCTCATAGAGCGCATCCACTGGTGGGAAGACTATACCGAGCGCAATGGCGGTGAGATGGACAACAACCCAAGCCCCGGCAACAAGCGCGGCGGGCTGACGACAATTCTGGAAAAATCGCTGGGCGCTGTCGCCAAAGGCGGCACGGCACCGCTGCGCGATGTTTATAAGTTCGGCGAGAAGGTGGAAAAACACGGGTTCGTCTTCATGGACAGCCCCGGATTTGATCCATGCTCGGTTACAGGGCAGGTGGCCTCAGGCGCGAACCTGATCGTGTTCACCACCGGGCGTGGTTCGGTGTCGGGTTATCAGCCAACACCCTGCATCAAATTGGCGACCAGCTCGGAAATGTATGCCCGGATGGCAGACGACATGGATCTGAACTGTGGCGACATCGTCACCGATGGCGTCAGCATCGAAGCCAAAGGCGAAGAGCTGTTCGAAATTCTGATCCGTGTCGCCTCGGGCGAGAAAACCAAAAGTGAAGAACTTGGCTTTGGGGGCGTGGAGTTCGTTCCCTGGCAAATCGGCGCGGTGATGTAAGCCGCACCGCCCTTGGGGAGAGGGGCAGAATGGGAGGAAAAATGACGAAACTGGTCGACATGACGGGGATTGATAAGCACTTTCCCGGTGTGCATGCGCTGAAATCCGTGCAGTTCGATCTGTTTCCGGGTGAAGTTCACGCGCTGATGGGCGAGAATGGTGCCGGGAAAAGCACGCTGATGAAGATCCTGTCCGGGATCTATCAGCGTGACGGCGGCGATCTTGTGATCGAGGGGAAATCCGTTAGCCCAACCACCCCGCGCGAGGCGCAGGATCTGGGCATTGGCATCATCCATCAGGAACTGAGCCTGATGAATGACCTGACCGTCGCGCAGAATATCTTCATCGGACGCGAACCGCGCAAAAGCTTTGGTCGTCTGGACGAAGCCGCGCTGAATGCGCAAACGGCCGAGATCTTCGCCTCGATGAACCTGAACCTCGACCCCAAGGCGCTGGTCGGCAGCCTCACCATTGCAAAACAGCAGATGGTCGAGATCGCCAAGGCTTTGTCCTTCCGGTCGAAAGTTCTGATCATGGATGAGCCGACCGCGGCCCTGAACGACGCCGAAATCGCCGAGCTGTTCGTGATCATCCGCCGCCTCAAGGCGGAAGGTGTGGGCATCGTCTATATCAGCCACAAAATGGATGAGCTGAAGCAGATCTCGGACCGGGTCACGGTCATGCGCGACGGGGAATATGTCGGCACGGTGGGGGCCGCAGAGACCCCGATCAGCCAGATCATCGCAATGATGGTGGGGCGCGAGGTGAATGAGGAACCTCTGGACGTTCCCGATCTGGGCGATGCTGAGGTTGCGCTGCAGGTTTCGGGCCTGACCCGCAGCAAAGAGATACACGATGTCAGCTTTTCGGTTCAGAAAGGCGAGATACTCGGATTTGCCGGATTGATGGGCGCTGGCCGGACCGAGGTCGCGCGGGCAATCTTTGGTGCCGACCCAAAAGATGCCGGTGAAATTCGGGTGCATGGTCAGTTGGTTTCGATCAAATCGCCCACCGACGCGGTGAAGGCCGGGATCGGTTATCTATCTGAGGACCGCAAGCATTTCGGCCTCGCCACAGGGATGAATGTCCGGGACAATATCGCGCTGGCCTCGATGGATCTTTTTACAAGCACTGGCGGCGTTCTGAACGACAGTGAAATCAGTACCACCGCCAAAGGCTACATCGCGCAGCTGGGCATTCGGACGCCATCAGATGTGCAAGAGGTTCGGCTGTTGTCCGGCGGTAATCAGCAAAAGGTTGTCATCGCCAAATGGCTGCTGCGCGATTGCGATATCCTGATCTTCGATGAACCCACACGGGGCATCGACGTGGGCGCAAAATCCGAAATCTACAAATTGCTCGAGGAACTGGCAGAGCAGGGCAAGACGATCATCGTGATCTCGTCGGAATTGCCCGAGATCATGCGCCTCAGCCACCGCATCGCCGTGATGTGCGAAGGCCGGCTGACCGGCATTCTGCCCGGCGGAAAAGACACCACACAAGAAGACATCATGCATCTCGCCACGCAGCGGGCGGCGGCGATGCAGGTAACGGGGACAATGTAATGACCACAGCTACGGATATCGACAAGAAAAAGCCCCTTGGGGGGTTGTCGGAAAGCGGCGCCTACCAGAAAATGCTGGCTTTCGCGAGCCTTGTAGCGCTGCTGATCGGCTTTTCGATCGCATCGCCGAACTTCATGCAAACCTCGAACATGATTGCGATTTTGCAGGCGACCTCGGTCAACGGAGTGCTGGCGGTTGCTGCGACTTTGGTGATCATCACCGGCGGGATCGACCTGTCGGTGGGCACGTTGATGACCTTTTGCGCGGTGATCGCGGGGGTGGTGCTGACCTATCTGGGCATGCCGTTGCTATTGGGTGTCGCGGCCGCAATCGCGGCGGGTGCGTTCTGTGGCCTGTGTTCGGGGACCTTCGTCGCCAAGATGAAAATCCCGCCCTTCATCGCCACACTCGGCATGATGCTGATCCTCAAGGGGCTCTCGCTGGTGATCTCGGGGACGCGACCGATCTACTTCAACGACACGCCGGGCTTTGACCAAATCTCGCGCGGGTCGCTGATCGGAGAGGTTTTCCCAGCGCTGCCCATCCCCAATGGCGTGCTGATCTTGTTCATCGTTGCGATCGCTGCCTCGTATATCCTGAGCCGTACCGTTCTGGGCCGCTATACTTTTGCGTTGGGGTCGAACGAAGAGGCCGTACGCCTGTCGGGCGTCAACACCGATATGTGGAAGATCCGCATCTACGCACTGGCCGGAGCGATCTGCGGCATCGGCGGCATCCTGATCGCCTCGCGCCTGAACTCAGCCCAGCCTGCTTTGGGCCTTGGGTATGAGCTGGAGGCTATTGCGGCGGTTGTCATCGGCGGCACGTCGCTCTCGGGCGGTCGCGGCACGATCCTTGGCACATTGATCGGCGCCTTGATTATGGCGGTGCTGACCAACGGGCTGCGGGTCCTGTCCGTCGCGCAGGAGTGGCAGACCGTTGTCACCGGCGCGATCATTATTCTGGCGGTCTATGCCGACATGGCACGGCGCAAGAAATCCGGCTGAGAATAACAAAATAGAAAACGACCAACTGTGGAGGAGAAAACATGTTTTCACGTCGTTTCATTCTGGGGGCGCTGAGTGCCGCAACCCTGGCAGGTCCCGCCTCGATGGCGGCTGCCGAAGAAATCTATATCCCGCTGGTGTCCAAAGGCTTCCAGCACCAGTTCTGGCAGGCGGTGAAGTCCGGCGCAGAGCAAGCAGCGGATGAGTTTGACGTCACCATCACCTTCGAAGGCCCGGACAACGAAACTATGGTGGACCGTCAGATCGACATGCTGGCAGCAGCCCTGGCCAATAATCCCAAAGCCATCGGCTTTGCCGCGCTGGACAGCCAAGCGGCGATCCCGCTGCTGAAACAGGCCAATGACAAGGGTATTCCAATCATCGCCTTTGACAGTGGCGTCGACAGCGACATCCCGCTTTCGACCGCAACCACGGATAACCTTGCGGCGGCCGGTCTGGCAGCGGACAAGATGGCCGAGAAGATTGGCGGCAAAGGCAAGGTCGCCGTTGTGGCACATGACCAGACCAGCCGTACAGGGATCGACCGCCGCGACGGGTTTGTAAACCGTATCGCCGAGAAATACCCGGACATCGAAGTCGTTACCGTTCAATACGGTCAGGGCGATCACCTGAAATCGACCGAGGTCACCAAGGCAATTCTAACGGCAAACCCGGATCTGAATGGTATCTTCGGCACCAACGAAGGCTCAGCTATCGGCGTTGTGAATGGCGTTCAGGAACTGGGCACCGAAGGTCTGGTCATTATTGGCTATGACAGCGGCAAGGCGCAGAAAGACGCGATCAAAAGCGGTCTGATGGCTGGGGCGATCACGCAGAACCCCGTTGGTATTGGCTATGAAACCGTCAAAGCTGCCGTTTCGGCCCTGAAAGGTGAAGAAGTGCCGAGCCTCATCGACACGGGCTTCTACTACTACGATGCCTCGAACATCGACGACCCGAAAATCTCGGCCGTTCTGTACGACTAAGACCACTCACTCACGATGAACCGTTCGGCCTGCCCCAACTGGGTGGGCCGGATGCTCTAGAGGCAGCTCGCGCCAACTAGTGGCCATGGGTCCTAGACCTGGGGTGCAGGCCCGAGTGACTCGCGTATCTTTGTCGTGGCTTCGAGCTGTACACTTGACCCCGCATCCTCACCTTTGCGCAAAGCGACCAGCATACGAGCGGCCCCTTTACCCATGTTTCGATGAGGAACATGAACCGTCGTCAGGGTCGGTGTTACGATCTCTGCTATTTCAATGTCATCAAACCCGGTGATGGACACATCTCTCGGCACTTCAAGGCCCATTTTCCGGGCCTGCCTGAGAGCACCGGCGGCAAGAACATCGTTGCCGCACAGGATCGCAGTCGGCCTCGGGTCCAATTCCATCGCCGCCTCAAGGGCGCGCGCTCCGTTGTCGATCGAGTAGGGCGTTTCGATGACGTGCAGGTTGCCGACATCTAGGTTCCGAGACAGCATCGCTTGCTCGACGCCTTCACAGCGCAACCGAGCTCTGTCGTTGCCGTCCCTCTCTGCCGTGACAAAGGCGATGGTGCTATGTCCCAGGTCGAGTACCTGTTCGGCCAGTGCACGCATGGCTCTTCGGTTGTCAAACCCGATGGACAGGTGCGTTTGGTCAGGATCATATACCCAGGCGACCACACACGGGATCCGTTGTTTCTTAAGGAAATCGTAAACCTGTGGGGTTCGGTCAAAGCCTATCAGTAAAAGCGCATCCGCACCGCGTGCCACGAGGCTGCGGATCTGCTCTTCTTCAAGCTCAGGGTTATATGAAGAGCTGGCGACAAGGAGGGTTATGCCATGCCTCTGAAGTTCTTCCTGAAAAGCTTGGAGGCCACGTGCGAAGATGGCGTTTTCCATCGTCGGTATAATTGCGCCAAAGGTTCTGGTGCGTTTGGCGGCAAGGGCCTGAGCCCCGAAGTTCGGTGTGTAGCCAAGTGTTTTGACTGCGCTGAGGACCCGTTCTCGGGTTTTCTCGGACACCATCTTAGGATTGTTGAGGCACCTCGAAACAGTGGCCGTGGAAACGCCTGCACGCTGCGCAACGTCTTCCAGTGTCGGTGACGCCCGGCTTGGCTCGTCTGGAAATGGTGCCTTCGTCATCTACCTAACTACACTCGTGGCTTTGGCGCTCCATTTGCGCCCTTCGGAATGCGGGGTCAACTAGGGTGTCCTTCTAGGTACAGTGTAAGCGCTTGCAATGCAAAATGTAAGCGCTTACAGTGACCTCGAATCGGAGAAGGGGGGATTTGGCAATGTTCATTTTCGCGGCCATTGCGCTTTTTCTGGCGTTCCTGATCAACGTCGTCGCGGGCGCATTTGGCTACGGCCAATTCCTGGGCGACGTCGGAGAGATGGTGTTGCTGTTCGCGGCATCGCTCGCATTCGTTGTCGTCACGCTTAGGAAAGAGGCGGCTGCAAAATCAAAAAAACAATAAATGACATGACCCATAGGGAGGAAAACATGGATCGTGAAAAGCAGGAATTGACTTCGGCTTCACGCCGGAACTTCTTGAAGCTGGCAGGAAGCGGTAGCTTCACCGCAGCTCTGGTTGCAGGCGCTGCGGGGACCTTGTGGTCCAGCGAGGCCGCGGCACAGACCGCCAAGGAAGAGCGTGAGCGCGAGGATGCAGCGGAATTCACGATGACCCTTGCGACAGCGTATGTCTTGGGTGCGTCGCGCAGCTATCCGATCATGCAGCTGGACCTGAAGGAAAACATCCAGAACGCCACCAATGGCAAGGTCTATGTCAAGCTGGCACCGGGTGGTCAGCTCGGGGCAGGTGGTGCCTTGGTGCAGGCGGTGCAGGCTGGCACCATCCAATGCGCACAGCATTCCCTGTCGAACTTCGCGCCCTATGCGAGCGCGGCTGACCTGATCAACATGCCCTATTTCTGTGGCTCGAACCAGCGCTTCACCAACCTAGTGACCTCGGATGCGTGGAAAGCCGAAGTACACCCCAAGATCGAAGCCGCAGGTTTCAAGGCGCTTTTCTACATCAATATCGACCCGCGCGTTGTGGCCGTGCGCAAGGGCGGAAACGCAGTAATCACGCCCGGCGACATGGCGGGGGTCAAGTTCCGAGTGCCCGGCTCGAAGATGCTGCAGCAGTACTATCGCATGGTCGGCGCGAACCCGACGCCGGTGGCCTGGGGCGAAACGCCTTCGGCGATCAAGCAGGGCGTGGCAGATGCTCTCGACCCGTCGGTTGGGGCGCTCTTTGTGTTTGGTTTCAAGGACATCCTGAGCCATGTCACCTTTACCCAAGCGGTGCCGGACAGCCAGATTTACTCGATGAACCTGGAATGGTTCAACTCGCTACCCGCAGATGTGCAGGAAGGCATCGAGTTCGCGGGCGAGCTGACCTCGCATCAGAACCTGGCCAAGGTTCCATCTGCGCGCACCTACGCAATGGCGGAACTGCGCAAAGCAGGTGTCGAGTTCCACAGCCTCAGCGAGGATCAGCTGGCTGAATGGAAAGCCGCTGGTGGGTACCAATTGTCCGATTGGGACGAATTCAAGGTCGAGCTTGCCGGTTCCATGGACAACTTTGCCAAGCTGGAAGAAGCGGCTGGCACGAAAGGGCGCTACTACGTCCACGATGCTTGATACGCCTCGTCGCGTTTCAGGGGCGGCATAGTTACCGGCCGCCCCAAAAATCTGACGACAACTTGGAAATCCGGCTGCCGGCTGCCCTTGAGGTGCCGGTGAACGGGAGGATTGTATGCAACGAATACTGCAAGAACTGAACCGGAATGCCGAGCGCTGGCTGCTGCTCGTGTTCTACACGATGCTGGTGGCGACGATGTTCATCGAAGTGCTTCGGCGCGAGTTGTTGTCCTATTCCTCGATTTGGGGCGAGGAAATCGTCCGATACTCGTTCATCTACCTCGCGTGGATCGGCGCTGCCGCTGCGGTTCGTGAACGCGGACATATCCGCATTGACGTGATCATGCACTATGTCAGCCCGCGGATTAAGGCGCTACTCTATCTCTTTGGGGATTTTGTGATGGTCGCCGTGTCGGTCGTGGCGCTCTACTATTCCTACGAAACAGTTCACGTTTCCGCGAAATTCGGATCTGTCACAGACGGTCTGCGCATCAGTCGCGTCTGGTTTCTGATGGCCGTTCCAATCGGTTTCGCGCTGGTTTTGCTTCGCCTCTTCCAATCCATCCTCCGCGACATCGCGGACCTTCGTGCGGGTCGTCCCGTTTACGAAGGTGACAAACTGTTCGACTGAGGGGGCTGGACATGCTTTGGAATCAACTCGATCAATCCGTTGTCCTCGGCTGGGATTTTTATGGTCCGGTCATCCTGTTCGTCGTACTTGTCGCACTTGCCGTTCCCGTCTGGGCCGCCATCGGTTCTGCCGCGATCCTGATGCTTGTCTGGTCAGGGGCTTTGCCTTTGAGCCTCGTCGGGGAAAAGCTGTTCTCTGGCATCGACTTTTTCGCGCTGACGGCTGTGCCGCTGTTTATCTTAACGGGCGACGTCCTAGTAAGAACCGGGCTCAGTCGAAAATTTCTTGATGTGGCCGAGGCTCTAACTCAGTTCGCCAAGGGCGGCTTTGGATCGGCCACGGTGCTTGTCTGCGGGATGTTCGCCGCGATTTCGGGCTCGGACGCCGCAGGGGCAGCAGCTGTTGGCCGCATGACGATCGACCGACTGGTCGAATCCGGATACCCCCGGCCATATGCCTGTGCTCTTGTTGCTGCGGGTGCCTGTACCGGTATCCTGATCCCTCCATCGATCGCATATATCATCATCGGCCTTGTTTTGGGGATTTCTGCCTCGACACTGTTTCTGGCCGCTCTGATCCCTGGCATTGCGATCCTGCTGTCCATTCTTGCCACCAACATCATCATGAACCGCCTCAAAGGCTGGGAAGGTGGGGGCAACATCAGCATGGGCGAATACTTCTCGCGGCTTGGCAAAGCCCTGAAGTCCGGTTGGTATGCCTTTCTGGTGCCCGGCATCATCTTCTACGGCATCTTTTCGGGTCGTCTGACGCCGACCGAAGCAGGCGCGACAGCCGTAGTGGTAACGATCGTCATGGGCTTCATCCTGCGCACTCTGAGCCTGAGCGATTTTCCAGCGATGCTGGTCAGTTCAGCCAAAGTGAACGGGGTCATTCTGCCGATCATCGCCTTTTCGGCCCCTTTGGCAGAAGCCCTAGCCATCATTGGTGTACCGCAGGGCTTTGTAGCAGCCGCCACCTCGGTTAGTGACGAACCACTTGTCCTGATCTTGATGATGGTCGGCATTCTGATCGCAGCGGGCTGCGTGATGGAGACCACCCCAAACATCGTGATCCTCGCGCCGATCCTAAAGCCGCTGGCGGATGACATCGGTATGAACGAGATCCAGTTCTGCATCATGATGATCACCGCTTTGGGCGTTGGTTTTATCACGCCACCCTTGGGGCTGAACCTTTTCGTGGTCGCAGGAATAACGGGCGAGTCGATCCTGAAGATCGCTTATCGCGCCATTCCGTTCGTCCTGTTCATGCTGATCGTCACCCTGTTCATCGCTTACGTGCCGACGATCTCGACCGTTCTTCTGCCAGATATTTACAAATAGGAAGCAATCAATGCCGAGAGAATATCTCAAAAAAGCGACGCTGACCTCGAAAAGCGATGCTTCAGAAACCAAGAAAATCGTCCGCGACATTCTTGATGAAATTGAGGCCGGCGGGGATGAGGCAGCCATGGCCTACGCCCGGAAGTTTGACAATTACGATGGTGAAATCCTGTTGTCACCTGAGGCCATCGAGGCTGCCTCGGCCCTCGTGCCCGAAAAGCTGAAGCAGGACATCCAGTTCAGCCACGCCAACGTTAAGAAGTTCGCCGAAGCGCAGTTGGGCACGGTCAAAGACTTTGAAACTGAGGTTGTGCCGGGCTTTATCGCCGGTCAGAAGGCGATCCCGGTGGATGCTGCAGGCTGCTATGTGCCCGGCGGGCGGTATAGCCACATCGCAAGCGCGATCATGACCGTCACAACGGCGAAAGTCGCTGGGTGCAAGCACATCGTCGCTTGCTCGCCGCCACGTCCTGATGTGGGTATCGCGCCTGCCATCATCTATGCGGCGCATATCTGTGGTGCAGACAAAATCTTGGCCATGGGCGGTGTTCAGGGCGTTGCGGCGATGACGTTTGGCCTGTTTGGCTTGCCCAAGGCCAATATTCTCGTAGGTCCGGGAAACCAGTTCGTGGCTGAGGCGAAGCGGATGCTGTTCGGCCGTGTCGGCATCGACATGATTGCCGGCCCGACCGACAGCCTGATCCTGGCCGACAATACAGCCGATCCGATGGTGGTTGCAGCCGATCTCGTGGGTCAGGCCGAGCATGGTTATAACTCGCCGGTTTGGCTGGTCACCGATGACCGCGCGCTGGCTGAAGAGGTCATGCGGCTGGTGCCAGAGCTGATTGCCGATCTGCCAGAAGTGAACCGCGACAATGCCACCGCCGCCTGGCGCGATTACGCAGAGGTCATCCTTTGCGCGGACCGTGAGGAAATGGCCGCAACATCCGATGCTTATGCACCCGAACACCTGACGGTTCAGGCGGAGGATCTGGAGTGGTGGTTGGATCGCCTCAGCTGCTATGGCTCGTTGTTTTTGGGCGAAGAAACCACCGTGGCCTTTGGCGACAAGGCGGCAGGCACGAACCACGTCCTGCCGACCTCTGGGGCGGCCAGCTACACAGGTGGCTTGAGTGTACACAAGTACATGAAAATCGTGACCTGGCAGCGCGCGACCCGTGAAGGAGCCAAGCCCGTCGCTGAAGCGACCGCACGGATTGCACGCCTCGAAGGCATGGAAGGCCACGCGCGCACGGCTGACATCCGCCTGAAGAAGTACTTCCCAGACGAAGAATTCAACCTGACGGCGCAAGGCTAAAACACTTGTCTTCCTCACGATTATTTAGCGTTGACGGTCACGTGGCCGTTGTGACCGGGGCCAGTTCTGGCCTCGGACAACAAGCGGCAACGATCTTGGCAAAGTCCGGTGCAAAGGTGGTGGGCGTCGCCCGCCGCGCCGAAGCCTTGGCAAGCTGGGCGGACGAGATGGGCGGAAACGTTGCCGTGGTCGCAGGCGATGTGGCCGATCTTGAAAACCAACCGGAGCTGGTGCGCGAAATCGCTGCTCCGTTCGGCGCGCCGGATATTCTTGTTCACGCTGCGGGTCTCAACCCAAGATTGCCTGCCGAGGACCTGTCACCAGACATTTGGAACGCGACCCTCGCGGTCAACTTGTCTGCCCCCTTCTTCCTGAGCCAGGCTTTTGTTCCGGCCATGAAGGCAAAAGGCTGGGGACGGATCCTCAATTTTGCGTCGCTGCAATCCTTTCGGGCCTTTCCAAACGGGCTGCCCTATGGGGCGTCAAAGGGCGGCGTGGCCCAAATGACCCGCGCCATGGCCGAAGCGTGGTCGTCTGCGGGGATCAATGTGAATGCAATTGGTCCGGGCTTTTTTGAGACCGAACTGACTGCGGCGGTCTTTGCTGATCCCGAACGGGCCGAACGTAACGCAGCTCAAACTTGCATTGGCCGCAACGGGGCGCTCGGAGATCTCGATGGGCCTCTGCTCTTTCTGTGTTCAGAAGCCTCTCGCTACGTGACCGGCCAAATCCTGATGCTGGATGGAGGGTTCACCGCCAAATGAAAGCTCTTGTTTATACAGAAGTTAAAGCCCTGTCTTACGAAGAGACCAGGGACCCAACCCCACAGCTGGGCGAGGCGCTGATCCGGGTGGAAAGCGTGGGCATCTGTGGCTCGGACATGCATGCCTATCTGGGTCACGACAACCGTCGCCCGGCCCCTCTTATCCTTGGGCACGAAGCGGCTGGCACCATCGTTGGCGGACCTCGCGCAGGTGAGCGTGTGACGATCAACCCTCTGGTCAATTGCGGTGCATGTCCGGCCTGTGTTTCCGGACGTGAAAACCTGTGTCCAACGCGGCAGATCATCTCGATGCCCCCGCGCGAGGGCGCTTTCGCTGAGCTTGTACGCATCCCCGAAGCCAATTTGGTCACGGTTCCTGACGATGTTTCACTGGCCAAGGCAGCACTGGCCGAACCCATCGCCGTCGGCTGGCATGCGGCCCGACTTGGCGTTGAGGCGCTGCATCCATCGGAATCTCGCCACGCGCTTGTCATTGGTGGTGGCGCAATTGGAGTGGCCGCCGCTTTGTCCCTGCAAGCGATGGACTTTGAGGAAGTTTTAATCGTCGAGAGAAATGACATCCGCCGAGAATACCTCTCCTCCACCTGCGGGATGCAAGTCGCCAAGGAGGTTCAGGGCGAGTTCCCTGTTGTTGTCGACGCTGTCGGATTTGCGGCAACAAGGGCAGCTGCTTCTGCAGCTGCCAAGCCTGGAGGTGTGGTTCTGCATATCGGCCTGGGTGAAGACACAGGCGGTCTGGATGTGCGTCGCATGACCCTGCAAGAGATCACCTTTATCGGCACCTACACCTATACCGCACAAGATTTCCGCGACACCGCCGCCGCCATGTTCGAGGGCAGGCTGGGCGCGCTGGACTGGGTGGAAAGCCGCCCGTTGTCAGATGGCGCGCATGCCTTCGAGGACATTCTGGCAGGGCGCGTTGCGGCCCCGAAAATCATTCTAAAACCTGACGCCTGAGGAGACTACAAATGGCTGAAATCCCCCACTTGCTCGTCCACGAACATGCCGACAATGTCGGTGTTGTCGTGGTCGAGGGCCTGACGGCCGGCACCGATATGCTGGTCTGCGTAACCCATGACAATTCGACCTTCCGCCTCACATCGGGCGCTGATGTGCCAATCGGCCACAAGATCGCGCTGAAAGACTTCAAGGACGGCGATACCGCGATCAAGTATGGCGAAGACATTGGCAAGATTGTCGCTGACATTCCCAAAGGCGGTCACGTCCACACCCACAACTGCAAAACAAAGCGCTGGTAAGGAGTCCTCTTCATGGCACTCGATTTTAAAAATATGTCTGTGCATGCTTACCGTCGTGAGAATGGCCGTGTCGGTGTTCGAAACCACGTGGTTATCCTACCGGTCGACGATATCTCGAACGCGGCCTGCGAAGCCGTTGCCAATAACGTCAAAGGCACACTGGCCATCCCGCATGCCTATGGCCGCCTGCAGTTTGGCGCGGATCTGGAGCTGCACTTCCGGACCATGATTGGCACCGGGGCGAACCCCAATGTAGCTGCTGTTGTCGTGATCGGCATAGAGCCCGGTTGGACCAAACGGATTGCGGACGGCATTCGCGAAACCGGCAAACCGGTGGCCGAATTCTCGATCGAGCAGAAAGGGGACTTTGAAACCATCCGTCAGGCCAGCTGGGCCGCGAAGGAATTCGTGCATCTGACTTCGGAGTACCAGCGCGAAGAGTGCGCGCTGAACGAGCTTTGGATCTCGACCAAATGCGGTGAATCCGACACCACCACCGGTCTAGGGTCCTGCCCGACGGTTGGCAATATGTATGACAAGCTGCTACCCGAAGGCATCACCGGCTTTTTTGGCGAAACTTCGGAGATTACCGGCGCTGAGCACATCTGCCAGAAGCGCGCGATCAACGAAGAAGTGGGCGAACGCTGGTACAAGATGTGGAAAGCCTATCAGGACGACGTGATCTTTGCGCACCAGACCGACGACCTGTCGGATTCCCAGCCGACCAAAGGCAACATCGAAGGCGGCCTGACCACGATTGAGGAAAAAGCCTTGGGCAACCTCGAAAAGATCGGTCGGACCTCGCAATATATCGACATCCTCGATGCCGCCGAAGCGCCAAGCTCGGGCGCAGGGCTTTACTTCATGGACAGTTCCTCGGCCGCTGCGGAGTGTGTGACCCTGATGGCGGCCGGTGGCGCAGTCATCCACACTTTCCCTACGGGTCAAGGCAATGTGGTGGGCAACCCGATTGTTCCGGTTATCAAGATCACTGCGAACCCTCGGACTGTGCGGACGATGGGAGAGCACGTGGACGTCGACGTTTCGGGTATCCTGCGCCGGGAACAGACCATTGACGAAGCGGGCGATGCACTGATCGACATGATCCGCCGCACAGCCAATGGCCGCAACACAGCCGCCGAAGCGCTTGGCCATCGCGAATTCTCGATGACCAAGCTCTATCGCAGCGCCTAAGTCGGGCAGGGGCGGCCCAAAGGTGCCGCCCCGCCACAAAAACAACACCATGGAACACGCGGAAAACATCAGCCTTTCCGAGGCTAAGGCCCTCATTTCAGGTGCATTGATGGCTCAGGGGGTTTCCAAGGAACACTCTGAGTCCGTCGCAAATGCGCTGGTGGCGGCAGAAGCCGAAGGCCAGGCGGGTCACGGGTTTTCGCGCCTCGGGGACTATGTCGCGCAGGTGCGCAGCGGAAAGATTAACCGGGACGCAAAAATTACTTCTCGCCTGACCAGTCAAACAGCGATTTCCACTGACGCCGATTTCGGTTTTGCGTACCCGGCGCTGGATCATGCCATCTCACAGGGCATAAGCGTGGCGCGTTCATACGGCACGGCCACGATGTCGGTCAAAAATTCACATCATGCGGGGACGTTGTCGGTGCAAGTCGAAAGGCTCGCTGCTGAGGGTCTTGTCGGCTTGATGTTTGCCAATGCCCCTCCGGCAATCGCACCCTGGGGCGCCGCGAGCCCGGTTTTTGGCACCAACCCCATCGCCTTTGCAGCTCCGCGGCGCGATGCGCCGCCACTGGTGATTGATCTGGCGCTTTCGAATGTTGCGCGCGGCAAGGTCATGCATGCTAAAAAGACATGCCAGCCCATCCCTCCGGACTGGGCCTTTGACAAAGACGGCAAGCCCACGACCGACCCAGCCGCCGCATTGGCTGGTTCTATGGCCCCAGCCGGAGGTGCAAAGGGAACCGTCCTCGCCTTGATAGTCGAGGTTTTTGCCTCGGTTTTCACCGGTGCAAACCCCAGCTTGGGCGTGGCTTCTTTTTTTGATGCGGAGGGTCCTTCTCCGGGGTCCGGGCAGTTCCTGCTTGCCATGAGCCCGAGCAATCTGGACGCCTTCACGGATCGTCTCGAAATGGTGCTAACGGCCATCGAAAGCCTCGAAGGCGCACGGCTTCCGGGGGATCGGAGGGCAAACTCGATCAGCCGCGCGCAGGCGCATGGCATAGCGGTTCCCGGTCAATATCTTGATCTGGCTCGCGAACTCGCGCGTGCAAGTGTCTGAGGCCACCAAGATGATCGTTTCCCGCGGCACGGCCGCCACAAACGCCCCCTAAATCGACAAAGGAACTGACTATGTACAAGCACATTCTCATCCCGGTTGCTCTGGACCACGAAGGCGTTGTCGCCAACAAAATCGCCGCTGGGCGCCGTCTGCTTGCCGAAGACGGCCGGATGACCTTGTTGACAGTGCTGGAAGACATACCCGGTTTCGTCGCCGAATTCGTGGAGTCGAAACCCGAGAACCACCTAACAGCGCGCATCAAGGACGAACTGGATCGCCTTGCGAACGGCGCGGACGACATCTCGACCGAGGTTATCACTGGCAAGCCCGGCCTGAAGGTTGCGGAGTTTGCCCGCGAGAACCATGTTGATTTGGTTATTGTCGGATCTCACAAACCTGGCGTTCGAGACTATCTTCTGGGCTCGACGGCGTCGCGTATTTCACGCCGCGCGCCGTGCTCCGTCTTTATCCTTCGATGAGAGGTAAGGGGTCTCAGACCCTCAAAAGGCCCGGTACTGGCCGCCCGGACAAAGAGACTCGGCTTTTGCTTGGCCAGAGCGACGGAACAAACCTGAGCGAGCAGCCCTATGATCGGCGCCGCTTGTCTTATGCGTCCACATTCAGCAACCCGGTACAGCGATGGGCGATCAAAGCTATTGAGCTGACTACAAGCAAATTCCATTTGTTGCGTCGCATCCGAAAATTCGAGGCAATGGGCGTGCCCGTTGGGCAACCCTTCTGGGGGCAGGCCCTCGAGGTGATGGGCATCGCGCTGCAAACACCCGATGAAGAAATTCGTCAAATCCCGAGCAAAGGGCCCGTGGTGGTTGTCGCCAATCACCCGCACGGACTTGTCGACGGCATGATCCTGGCCGAACTGATCGGTCAGGTCCGAACCGACTATAAAATTCTAACGCGTTCTCTGCTGACGGGTGTCGTTGAGATTGACCAGTTCATGATCCCGGTCCCCTTTGATCATGAACCCGACGCTCTTGAAAAGAGCCTGGAAATGCGCCGAAAAGCTATGGAGCATCTTGCGAACGGAGGGTTAATCGCATTGTTCCCTTCCGGGGTTGTTGCCTCGTCGGGCAGTTGGTGGGGGCCTGCGGTCGAACGCGAATGGAATCCCTTTACAGCCAAGTTGATCCAGCGCTCTGGGGCCACAGTTGTCCCCATTCACTTTCCCGGACGCAACAGTCGCGCATATCAAATCGCCAGCAATGTCTCCGCCACGCTGCGCCAAGGGTTGCTTTTGTACGAAGTGCGGCATGCCTTGGATAAACCCCAGCGCCCGATCGTCGGTGACCCTATCGAGAGAGACGAGATTGAAAAACGGGCCGGCAATCCACGGGACCTACTCAGCTTTCTAAGAAGGCACACTGTCTCTTTGACCAGTCGGCGTTGATCTCCCTTAGGGCCAATCAAAAAGAGAGCGACTTGGGTAGGCGAGACTGTTTAGTGCATACAACTATTGCTCATTGCACCTTGCACACAGCGTTCGGTTCATGGGCTTGGAAGACATGCAGTTTGTTCTGCATTGTGGTCTGCGCTTTTGCCGCAAACACAGCTTCAAATAGAAAGAATATCGACTGCGCAGACCATTCGAGTTTGTGCCTGGAGAGGTGACAGCGAGTCAATCGACAGTTGCGCAGACAGCGACCAATGCCAGAAAACTAGGTCACGCCCGGCCAAATTTGACGGCCCCGTTTCGGCCGATAGTGCCGAAATTCGTCACGCAATGAAGGAGCACCAAACAACAAGTTTTGCTTTAGGTTTGAGAAGGCTTACAGCTCCAAAGTCTGTCAAACCGATGCCTTTCCTTTTGGCCTGAACGTAGGTTCTCATTCCAACTCATCTGGAAAAGCGCCAGTCATGCGCCTTGGTGATCATGCAAATTCTATGTTAGTGAAAGGCGCGCTCTGGTTCTTGAAGTGCAAAACAAATTTGAACGACGATTCCAACAAAGGGAGAAATTAAATGTTTGAAAACAAAAGAACTGTTCGTGCGCCTGATGGCCGTCTGATCACCATCGATCAATCCGGAGTTTTTGCTCAGCCAGGTACCAATTCTGCACATCGCCACTCTGCGATCACTACCGAAGACGTATGCCACGGTGACCCTTCGCAGGTCGGTGCCAAGATTGACCCCGGCCAGCATGGAGCCAAAATTGACCCGTCTCAGCTGGGTGCAAAGATTGACCCGGGCCAAATCGGGGCCAAGATCGATCCACGCCAAATTGGTGCCAAGATTGACCCCGGCCAACACGGAGCCAAAATTGACCCGTCTCAACTGGGAGCAAAGATTGATCCGGCCCAAGTCGGGGCGAAGATTCAACCAACTGCTTAAAACCAGTCCAAACAACGTATTTGAGTGTTGGCTCAAGCCTTTGAGCCAACATTCGTGTCGCGCAGTATGAATCGTCATTGCGCGCACTGATAGGTTGTTCCCAGTCGCGTGAGAACTTGGTTTGAAACAATATTTTGATGGGACACATCGCATTCGCTCGCCCAAGCAGACGGTTGAGCTTTTGCGGGACCTGTTTCCGGTTTTTGGCATCACGCGTATAGCGGATGTCACGGGGCTTGATCGTGTTGGGCTACCGACAACCGTCGTATGCAGGCCAAACTCGCGATCAATGGCCGTTTCTCAAGGGAAGGGCGTGACATATGACGCTGCGGTCGCTTCTGCCGTGATGGAGTCCATCGAGATTTTCCACGCGGAACGCATTGTGGCTCCGGTCATACTCGCGAGCCTTGAAGATATCAGATACACACACAGTGTTTTGCCAGTTGATCAGTTGCCGCTTAGCAATGAGTTGGAGTTTGATCCTTTCGCACCGAACCTCTGGATCGAAATGCAACTATTGACGGGTTCCGGAAATGTGTGGGTTCCCTACGAATTGGTACATACAAACTACACGCGCCCTCTCCCACCCGGGAGCGGGTTCTTCCTGTCGAGTTCGAACGGTCTGGCCTCGGGCAACTCACTTTCCGAGGCAAAGATACACGGCTTGTGCGAGGTGATCGAACGGGACGCTGTTGCGCTATGGTCGCGTTTGCCGTGGCAAGAGCGTGACGCACGTCGAATTGATCAACGGACGATCGAAGATCACGGTTTGTGCCAGACCCTAAGCAAATTCAAGGACGCAGACATAAACTTGGCGATCTGGGACGTGACGACGGAAATCGGCGTGCCCGCCTACTTGGTATGGGCATGTGAAAACGGAAACGTGCCGATACTTCTCTCGCGCCCATCTGTCGGCGCAGGGTGTCACCCTTGTCGGCAGATCGCGCTCTCGCGCGCCCTGACAGAAGCTGCACAGGAACGACTGACATTGATCACAGGCGCGCGCGATGATCTGCACTCGGACTACTACTCTGAGATGAAGTTCCAAGAAACGATTGCCCGACCTGGATGCCTGAGTTTTGACTCCAGGCAGTCGTATGAAAGCAAATCTCCCGAGGGAGATCTTGTTTGGCTCAAATCGCGATTGATTGCAGCTGGGCTTGACGGCGCCTGCTTCATCGACATTACAGTCGACTATGTTTCCGCCCACATTGCTGTTGTAAGGGTTCTTGTTCCCGGGTTGGAGGGGCCGCATGACGACCCGCGCTACACGCCGGGATTGCGTGCGCAAAATGCGACAGAGTTAATGCAATGACCGTTTTTGTTTTCTGCGGCCCCACCATTCACGAAAGTGAAGCCAAACAGATTTTAGCGGGTGAGTATCTGCCGCCGGCGGCTCAGGGGGATGTATTGGATGCGGTCGCGCGAAAGCCACGCGCCATCGGAATAATTGACGGCTATTTTCAGTTCACACCGTCTGTCTTGCACAAGGAAATACTCTGGGCGCTTGATCAGGGTGTACATGTATTCGGCAGCTCCAGCATGGGCGCCTTGAGGGCAGCGGAACTGCATAGTTTTGGCATGCAAGGGGTTGGCCGCATCTTTGAGGAATACCGCGACGGTCTATTGACGCGTGACGACGAGGTTGCTTTAAATCACGGACCTGCAGAACTGAAATACCCGTCGCTGTCAGAGCCGCTTGTAAACATCAGAGCAACACTTGAAGTTGCTTCGGAAAACAAAATAATTTCTCAAGGAACGGCCGATAAGCTCCTGATTCTTATGGATCAAGAGTATTTCTCCAACCGCTCGTACAAACACATGCTGCACCTCGGCGAACAGGACAATGTTCAACCCGATGAATTGCTTCGGCTTGAACGATGGCTTGAGAACAATACGGTCAATCTGAAGAAAATTGATGCGATCGAAATGCTTAAGTCTATGAACGCATTTCTACGCGAAACACCTGGTCCGTTCACTGCGCGCTTTCGGCTGGAACGCACGTCGATTTTTGATCAGCTCACGTCATGATCGCCCGCCTCAAATCATCGCAACTCTACGCCAATGGTCCAGCTTACTTTGCGCTTGGCGTGTTTTTTATGTCTGCGATGGACGCGGTCGCCAAGGTATTATCCGAGACGTATTCCGGGCTTCAGATCATCTTGTTTGAAAGCGCCTTTGGCCTTGTGTTTTTCCTTATGTTCATTGCGCCTCGAAACTGGAGATCTTTGGCCTCACCAAGATGGCTACTATTGATGGCCAGGGGATTGCTGACCCTAGGCACAATGTACTTTTTCATTTCCGGCCTTCAAAATTTGCCGCTTGCCGAAGTGACCATGATTTTCATGGTCGCGCCTATCTTTTCGATGGTCTTGTCTTCACTTGTGTTTCGAGAACATCCCGGGCTTCCACAACTACTTGCACTCGTTTCAGGTGCTATGGGCGCTTTACTTTTGATACGCCCGCCGGGCCTAGGTCTTAACGTGGCAGCCTTTTTTCCATTGGCGGCGGCGTTGTGTAGCGCACTCGGCTTAATCACAGCGCGTGCCCTTTCAAGACGGGATAAACCGGAAGCAATCGCTGGATATGAGTATCTCATGGTCTTTGCCGCAGCCGCTGTTTTGGTTCCCTATGGGAGCTACGTTCCAAGTTCTTCCGACATCTGGCTCGTTGGCTTGCTGGGTGTTTGTGGCGCTTTGTGTGTGTATTTCAGAACGTCAGCATGTTCCTTCTCACCAATTAGTACACTGGCCTCGATTGAGTATTCCGGAATGCTCTGGGCAGTATTCTTCGGATATTTGATCTGGAATACCTTGCCCGATTTGTGGGGCTGGATAGGCGCTGGTCTCATCACAGTTGGCGGTCTTTTAGCTAACAAAACCAAAGAGAGCGCAACTCTTGTTTAAAGATGCGATTTTTGGCGAAAACAGCCTCTTCTCACATGAACCAGGACGGATATGTACTAGCCTGCCTGACCTTATCCCGTGGTGACAAGCGACTGGTAGGTCAGGCTTGCGACTTGCCCGTATAGAAATTGGTCAATTCTTCCGCCAGCGATTTGTAGAGTTGATGCACGTCTTCAATTCCCGGAACTTCAAGCTGATCGATCCTTTCCAAAAATGGGCAGTTCACAACGCTGATTGCCTGCCCTTCTTGGTCCAGCACAGGGTAGGCGAGGTTCGTCACACCAACAGCTGTGGCTGACGGCATTCGCTCGTAGCCCAATTCGCGTATGCGGGCGACATGTTCCTTGAATTCAACGACGTCCAATTCCGGCTCACCTTGCGCAAGCCTGTGATTGTCCAGCAGGTCGTCAAGGTCGGCGTCACTGCGAAATGCAGCAAGAACGCGGCCGGTGCCGGTATTCCCAAGGCCAATCACGGTTCCGACGCGCAACGCCAAGCCCCAGTTCCCGGGCGAGGCGATCGAGGCGACAACAACTATGTCTCCATTGCTTTCCATCCCCATATGGCAGGATTGCCAGGCCTTTCGCGTTACGGCGCGCATTTTGGGTGTCGCCATCTCAAGCAACCGCTCGACCGGAGGATACCTTTGGGAAATCGCAAACATCTTCAGACTGAGTGAATAGAGATCATCTTCATGGGACCGGATCACATAACCGCGCCGCACCAGCGTGGACAACATCCGGTAAATCTCGCTCTGGGACCGATTCAGAGCGCGTGCAATGTCACCTTGCGCCAGCCCATCTGCATGCTGCGATAGCAACTCAATAATGTCCAAACCCTTCTCAAGTGCAGGGGCACGATATTTCTCTGAAGTAGCCGGCACGTTTTCCTCCCAATTCGCGCTTGCGTGCGAATGCGTGGGCAAAGTGACTTGAATGCGCAGTAGATGTCAATGTTGATTTAAAAGTGAATAACTGATTTACATGCAAAAAACAATGGCACGCGAGAGCTGCCAAAAAAGAATTCAGGGAGTAGCAAGTGATGAATTCGTTCCGTAAAATATGTAGCTTGCTTGAAAGCCGCGCCGTTTTGCGAGTAGCGGCAACGCATGCCGAATCGAACTGTGGATCGTTCGCCGAAGCTGCAGAAAGTCCACAACTTTACGCATGATCACGGGGTTCGAGGATAAATCCGATGGTGAGATTTCCATCGGCAGCCGGGCGGTCAACGACCTGCCTCCGCGTGAAAGTAACATCGCGATCATGTTCCAGAACTACGCGCTGTACCCGGATATGACCGTGCGCGAGAATCTGGGCTTCACACTTCAGATCGCCAAACGCCCCGAGGCCGAAATCACCAAGGTCGAGACCGAGGTCGCGGCGATCCTTGAGCCGGACGAATTGATGGGCGACAAACCAGCGGAACTGTCCGGTGGTCAGCGCCAGCGCGTCGCCAATGCCATCATCTACGTGACCCATGATCAGGTCGAGGAAATGACGCTGGCTGACCGCACCATTCTGAAGGATGCGCTCACGGTCCCGGCCTCGACGCGCGACCTTGTAAGAGCGGGACATGTGGTTCAATACGGCTACCGCGCCGACAATCTCATGCAGGTCGGCCACGCGGTCGAGGAAAAGGGCGCTTTGGTCGATCTGGAGCTCACGGTTGCACTGGAAGAACCGTTGGGCACCGAAACCCCGCTGCTTGCCGATCTGGCAGGGGTCGAGGTCCAGGCCAAGATGTTCAACCCGCGCCCAGTGGATCCGGTTGAGACGCTGCCATTCCATCTGGTTCCCGACAAATGCCACGTCTTGGACGCGGGCACCGGCGAGGCGCTGAGAGGGTAAGCACCATGGCCACCATCACCCATATCGAACTGCGCATGTTTGACCTGATCCCAAAGGTCAAACGTGTAGATGCCATCCAGTCCTTCGTCAGCCAGGAAACGCCCATCGTGACCGTGACCGATAGCGACGGGGCGCAGGGTGTGGGCTACTGCTATACCATCGGCACCGGCGGCCCGTCGGTTATGGCGCTGCTTGAAAAAACGCTGGCACCCGCTCTGATAGGGCAAGATGCGGATCGGATCGAAGGCATCTGGCGCGATCTGTTGTTCCTGACACATGCGACGGCGGTGGGGGCGATCACTTCGCTTGCTTTGGCCGCGATTGATACCGCTCTTTGGGATTTGCGCTGCCGCAAACAAGGGCTACCGCTGTGGAAAGCCGCGGGGGGATCGCGGGATCGCATCCCGCTCTATTCGACCGAGGGCGGTTGGCTGCATCTGGACACACGGGCCTTGGTCGATGACGCGCTGGCGATGCAGGGGCAGGGGTTCCGCGGCTCGAAAATCAAGATCGGGCGAGACCACCTAAGCGAGGATGCCTCCCGTTTGGCTGCGGTGCGTGAAGCGGTTGGGCCGGGATATGAAATCCTAACCGATGGCAATCAGGGCTTTACCCTGTCTGAAGCGATCCGCCGAGCTCAGGTTTTGGAAGACTATAATATCGGCTGGTTCGAGGAGCCTTTGCCCGCAGATGACGTCGCAGGCCACGCCGAGCTGTCGCGCCGGACTTCGATGCCGATAGCCGTCGGCGAAAGCATGTACTCGCTGAGCCAGTTCAAAGACTATCTGCACGCGGGCGCGGCCAGTATTGTGCAGGCTGATGTGGCGCGGATCGGAGGCATTACCCCATGGTTGAAAGTGGCGCATCTGGCCGAGGCGTATAACGTCATGGTCTGCCCGCATTTTTTGATGGAACTGCATCTGCCACTGGTCTGTGCGGTGCCAAATGCAAAATGGCTGGAATACATCCCACAGCTCGACAGCGTTACGACGGACGCGATACGCATTGAGGATGGGCTTGCCTTTCCGTCAGATGTGCCCGGGCTTGGTATCGCGTGGGACTGGAAGGCCATCGCCGCCCAGTCCACGCCGATTGAGATCAGGGAGGGCGCATGATGCAAGGTATGGCCATGGTGATGGCAGCGAAGCCCAAAAAGCTATGCGAATACAAGCGTCTGCACGCTGCCTTCTGGCCGGATGTGCTGGCTCAGATCTCCAAAAACAATATCCGCAACTACACGATCATTTTGCGTCAACCCGAGAACCTGCTGTTTGGGTACTGGGAATATCACGACACCGATTTCAAAGGGGATATGGCCGCATGGCGCAAGACCCCAAAACGCGGGAATGGTGGAGTTTCACCGACCCTTGCCAAAACCCTCTGCCCAGCCGCGCCGAAGGCGAGCAATGGGCACCCATGATTGAAGTATTCCATACGGATTGAGGACGACATGACCAAATCACAGGGCCGTCTGGCCGGAAAGAAAGCACTGATAACCGCAGCAGGGCAGGGCATCGGCCGCGCCAGCGTCGAGAAATACGTGGTCGAAGGCGCGCAGGTGATTGCCTGCGATATCAATGATGCAACGCTTGCAGAACTGGCTGCGATCGAGGGTGTCACGGCTCTGAAGCTGGACGTCACCGATGCGGACGCGGTGGCCGAGGTGGTCGCGACCGCCGGAGAGTTGGACGTGTTGTTCAACTGCGCAGGTTTCGTTGGCGCCGGTTCGATCCTTGAATGTGACGATGACCAATGGGATTTCAGCTTTGATCTGAACGTCAAGGCAATGTACCGGCTAGCAAAGCTGGTTCTGCCCGGCATGTTGGAGAATGGCGGTGGCTCGATCATCAACATGTCCTCGGTCGCCTCGTCGATCAAAGGCGTGCCGAACCGTTTCTCGTATTGTGCGTCCAAAGCGGCTGTGATTGGCCTGACGAAATCCATCGCTGCCGACTTCATCACGCAGGGCATCCGCTGCAACGCGATCTGCCCCGGCACCGTCGACAGCCCCAGTCTGCACGACCGCCTGCGCGCCACCGGCGACTACGAGCAGGCAATGAAAGACTTCATCGCGCGCCAGCCCATGGGCCGCATCGGTCACGCGGACGAGGTTGCCGCCTTGGCCGTCTATCTGGGCAGCGATGAGACCGCATTCACCACCGGACAGACCTTCGCCATCGATGGCGGCTGGACCGTTTGATCAGGGAGATTTGAGATGAAACTGCTGCGTTACGGTCCGTTTGGACAAGAAAAGCCCGGCCTGATGGATGAGAGTGGCACGATCCGCGATTTGTCGGGTGTCATTGGCGATATCGCGGGCGACGCGCTGTCGGATGCCGGACTTGATGCCCTGCGCGCTTTGGATGTGGATGCTCTGCCCGTGGTCGAAGGTACGCAGCGCATTGGGGCCTGTGTCGGTCAGGTGGGCAAGTTCATCTGCATCGGCCTGAACTATGCCGACCATGCCGCTGAATCCGGCATGGCGCTGCCCGAAGAGCCGGTGATCTTCTTCAAGGCGACCTCGGCGATCATGGGGCCTGATGACACTGTGGAAATACCCCGAAACTCGGTCAAGACTGATTGGGAGGTCGAGCTGGGCGTCGTCATCGGCAAGCATACCAAATACGTATCCGTTGAGGACGCGCTGGACCACGTTGCGGGCTATTGCGTGGTCAACGATCTGTCCGAACGCGACTTTCAGCTGCACCGTTCGGGCCAGTGGGTCAAAGGCAAGTCCGCCGACACGTTTGGCCCCATCGGCCCATGGCTGGTGACGCGCGATGAGGTCTCGGATCCGCAAAACCTGCCAATGTATCTTGAGGTGAACGGGCATCGCTATCAGGACGGCTCGACCAAGACGATGCATTTTGACGTAGCAACCGTGATCTCGCATCTGTCGCAATTCATGTCGCTGCAGCCGGGCGATGTGATCTCGACCGGGACGCCTCCGGGCGTGGGCATGGGGCAGACCCCGCAGACCTACCTCAAGCCCGGCGACCGGATGGAGCTGGGGATCGAAGGGTTGGGCGTTCAGCGCCAAACCGTTGAGGCCAGCAAGTGACCCGGATTACCGGCATTCGGACCGAGGATCTGAGGTTCCCAACCTCGGACAGTCTGGACGGGTCGGATGCGATGAACCCCGACCCCGACTACTCGGCGGCTTATTTGGTGCTGGAAACCGACGGCGCGCATGAGGGCCACGGGCTGACCTTCACCACCGGGCGCGGCAATGAGATCTGTGTGGCCGCGATCCAAGCCCTCGGTGCGTTGATCAAAGGGCTGGAGCTGGACTGGATCGCCGAAGATATGGGCCGGTTCTGGCGTCATATCACCGGCGACAGCCAACTGCGTTGGATTGGTCCCGACAAGGGGGCGATCCACCTAGCGACCGGCGCGGTCGTGAACGCCGCGTGGGATCTGTGGGCCAAAGAGGCGGGCAAACCCGTCTGGCAATTGGTCAGCGAAATGACCCCCGAAGAGATCGTGCGCCTGATCGACTTCCGCTATCTGACCGATGCGATCACTCCGGATGAGGCGCTGGCGATGCTGCGTGTCTCTGAACCGGGTAAAGCGGAACGCATCGCGAAACTGAGGGCCGAAGGCTACCCCTGCTACACGACCTCGGCGGGCTGGCTGGGCTATCCCGACGACAAGCTGCGCCGTCTATGTCAGGAGGCCAAGGAAGCGGGCTTTACCCACACCAAGTTCAAGGTTGGCCGCGATCTGGATGACGACATTCGCCGCCTGACCATCGCCCGCGAAGTGCTGGGCGACGACGTGAACATCATGATCGACGCCAATCAGGTTTGGGAGGTCGATCAGGCGATCGACTGGGTCAAGGCGCTGTCCTTTGCGCGGCCCTTCTTCATCGAAGAACCCACCAGCCCCGACGACATATTTGGCCACAAGGCGATCCGGGAAGGTGTCGCTCCGGTCAAGGTGGCGACGGGCGAGATGTGCCAGAACTGGATCATGTTCAAGCAGTTCATCAAGGAAGGCGCGATCGATATCGTTCAGATCGACGGCTGCCGGATGGGTGGGCTGAACGAGGTGCTGGCGGTCATGCTGATGGCCGCGAAATACGAATTGCCGGTTTGGCCCCATGCCGGGGGCGTGGGCCTGTGCGAATACGTCCAGCATATGTCGATCATCGACTACGTCGCGATCTCGGGCGAGAAGGATAGCAAGCGGATCGAATATGTCGATCACCTGCATGAGCATTTTATCGACCCCTGCCTGGTGAAGAACGGGGCCTATTTGGCGCCAACGCAGCCCGGGTTCTCGATCGAGATGAAACGCAACAGCATCAGAGATTTTCGGTTTCTGTCCCCAATGGCAGCCGAATAAACCCCTATGGCCTGCCTCTAATAACATCAATCGGGCTGCGCTTTACCCGACCTGAAGGAGATACAAAACGTTCAACTTTGGGAAAACGGCCTTTAGGACCGCCCGTTTGTTTTGCTTGGTACAACCGAGGCTCTGGCGCAACGCCGGTTTACTGAAGGAAACTTTGACCCGCCATGCGCTATACATGACATCATCCAAGTATTGGCTCAAGTTTTCGAACCATACCATGACGCATGGCCAGCTGATTCGTCATGCGGGTTAAGAAAATATGTATATCTGCGAACAGACCGAGACTCCTCGACAGGTTTGACTAAGTGACATCTAACGTGTTTTTCGCGCACGGCTTTTGCAAAATTGGGGCAAGCCGCAGTTACCCCGACGTTGCATTGTTTGATCGGAAAAACGGCATCCTCTCATGCGGCCACGAACATATCCTTGTACTGTTCACGTAGGATGTTCTTTTGAACCTTGCCCATGGTGTTGCGGGGAAGTTCATCCATCAGGATCAACTTGCGGGGGTGTTTGAACCGCGCGAGGCTGTTGCATACCGCAGCCTGCATCTGTTCAAGGTTTGGGGTCTCGCCCGTTTCCGCGACAATCACACCAAGAACCGTTTCTCCGAAGTCTGGGTGGGGTACGCCAACGACGGCGCTTTCCAGCACGCCGGGTTGGTCATCGAGCACCAGTTCAATCTCCTTGGGGTAGATGTTATAGCCACCTGAGATGATCAGGTCTTTGTTTCGGCCTACGATCTGGACATAGCCCTCTTCATCGATCCGGCCCAGATCGCCGGTGATGAAAAAGCCGTTCTCCCGTAGCTCGGCCGCGGTTTTTTCAGGCATTTGCCAATAGCCTTTGAATACGTTTGGTCCGCGCACCTCGATCTCTCCGATCTCGCCATTGGGCAGGGCGTTGCCGTCAGAGTCGCAGATTTTCAGTTCAACCCCGGGCAGTGGCACGCCAACGGTGCCTGCGCGACGCTCCCCTTCATAGGGGTTTGACGTATTCATGTTGGTTTCGGTCATGCCGTAGCGTTCGAGTATGCGGTGTCCGGTGCGCTGTTCGAACTGCACATGCGTTTCCGCCAGCAAGGGCGCGGAACCGGAAACAAACAGGCGCATGTGTTCGGCCAGTTCGCTTGTGAACCGATCGTCATCCAACAGGCGGGTATAGAAAGTGGGTACGCCCATCATCGTCGTGGCCTGAGGCAACTGACGGATAATCTCATCCAGATCGAACTTAGGCATGAAAATGATGCTGCTGCCCGCAGCCAGGGACACATTGGTTGCCACAAACAGTCCGTGAGTGTGAAAGATCGGCAGCGCGTGCAGCAGCACATCGTCGGATGTGAAACGCCATTCTTCGACGAGCGTTTCGGCATTCGACAACAGGTTGTTCTGGGTCAACATCGCGCCCTTGGACCGGCCCGTGGTGCCCGATGTGTAGAGGAATGCCGCCAAATCCTCGCCGTCCCGATCGACTGTGTCGAAACTGATAGGCATAACCGATGCCTTTTCCATCAGGCTACCGCTGCCATCCGCGTTCAGGGTCTCTACGCGCGCGCTCAGTTGCGCGCCAATGGGGGCAAGTTTCTCTTCACTTTTGGCGTCACAGACAATCAGCGAGGCACCGCTGTTTTCAATAAAGTAGGTCAGCTCATCGACGGTATAGGCGGTATTCAAGGGTAAAAACACCAGGCCGGCCTGCGCGCAGGCGGCATAGAGGGCCAGCGCTTCTGCTGATTTCTCGATCTGCGCCGCAACCCGGTCGCCGGGTTTTAGGCCTAACTGTGTGGTCAGGTGGGCGATCTGCGCTGCGGTGTTCAGAAAGTCCTGATGCGTTATCACCGAACCGTCGAGCAGATGCAAAAAAGGTGTGTCCTTACCGGCGTGAGCGCCGAACAAACCGTCATAGAGAGGATTGGCCATAGGGATTACCTTTCCTGTGTCGATGTGAGAGAGGCGGACGCGGCAAGCGATTTGACCTCGGTCGAGGCGATCACCTCGCGGGTATTCGCAAATTGCTCGTGGTTCTGCGCCACGCGGCTAAGGTCATAGAGATAGTTGACCATGGTGCCGCCGGACTGTGCCCGCCCCTTGTCCGAAGTATCGGCATCGGCATGAACCGCGTGAATCAGCGCACCGTTGCCAAGATGGAACCGCGCCACCGGGTCGAAAGGCATTTTGCCCCGACCCTTGGCGTTCAGCAGGTAATGCGCCGCCAGTGCCTTCATCTGATCGGGCTTTTCGATGTCCCATTCGATGTTTTCCTGCGTCAGCCACTGGCTCAGGCCAGGAATGGGCGACAGGGTGACAAAGGTCTTCAGCCCCGACATTTCCGCCGCCAAATCCGAGGCCACTTGCTTGATCAGCGAGTTGCCGAACGAGATGCTGGCCAACCCGGCCTGACAGTTCGAGATCGAGTAGAACACAGCCGTATCTGCCTGATCTTGCGGCAGCGGATCGCGGTCTTCGGCAAGCAGCGCCTGAACCGAGCCCGGGATACCTTGGTTCAGCGCCACTTCGACAAAGATCAATGGCTCATCGGGCATTGCGGGGTGGAAGAAGGCAAAACAGCGCCGGTCAGTGGGCTCGAGTCTGCGGCGCAAGTCATCCCAGCTGTCGATGGCATGGACCGCCTCATAAGCGATGATCTTTTCCAAAATATGCGCCGGGCTTTCCCAATTGATCGGGCGCAGCACCAGAAAGCCACGGTTGAACCAGCTGGCGAATAGATGCCGGAAATCCAAATCCAGCGCCTGCAGTTCAGGCTCCTTCCCGCCCAGTCGCAGCAGATCGGCACGCATTTGTACCAGCGCGCCGGTGGCACCGGGCACCCTGTTCAATCGGCGGATCAATTCCTGTCGGGCCGGTTCCACCGCAGCCGCAAAGCTGCGATAGGTCGCTTTCGAGGGGTCGCGTTCGTATTCATCCAGCGACGAGCGCACCGCCTCGGGGTCGATATTCATGGCTGAGGCGATATAGCGGAAGAACTCCAGCTTTTCGTCGTCGTCCAGGGTATCGAACCGGGTCAGGATTTCCTCGGCCAGCGCCAGCCCCGAGGTCTCGCCCGCTGACCCGACCAGCGCATCGGCCAACTCGGTCAGCGGGCGGCCATCTAGGGCCGCTGCGCCCGAGCGGCGGTAGCGTCGCTCAAACACGGTGGACAGAAGATCCGCCAATAGGGTCATACCGCCGCTCCCATCACCAGGTCAGGCAACCAGGTGGCAAGACCGGGGAACAGGCAGAGCAGGACAATCGCAATTACCATGCAGGCCACGAAGGGGAGGGAGCCGGTCAGGATGGTTTTCAGCGAGATGTCGGGCGCGATGCCGTTGATCACATAGAGGTTCAAGCCGACGGGGGGTGAGATCAGGCCAATCTCCATGTTGATTGTTAGTACAACCGCAAACCAGATCGGATCAAAGCCAGCGGTGGTGATGATCGGCAGCAGGATCGGTGCCGCCATAAGGATCACAGCCACGGGCGGCAGGAAGAACCCGGCGATCAGCAGGAACACGTTGACCGCACCCATCAGAACCCAGCGGTTCACATCCAGCGTACCGATCCATTCAGCAATCGCCTGCGTGATGAACAGCGAACTGAGCATGTATGAGAACACACCGGCAGCGGCGATGATGAAAAGGATCATCACGCTTTCCTTGGTGCTGTCGCGCAGCACGACCCAGATGTCCTTGGGGTTCCACAGCTTGTAGATGATCATTGCGATCAGCAGGCAGAGCAGGGCGCCAACGGCAGCGGTTTCCGATGGCGTGGCGATCCCACCATACATTGCATAAAGCACGCCCAGAATGATGCCGAGGAAGGGTAGAACCCGCGGTAGGATCTCGAAACGTTCGCGCCAGGTGTAGCTACCAGACCCCAGACGGGTGGCGTCACCGGATTTCCAGGTCGAATAAAGCGACCAGGCCATGAACAGACCAACCAGCATCAGGCCGGGGATCACGCCGGCCAAAAACAGGCGACCAATCGAGGTCTCGGTGGCGATGCCGTAGACGATCATGGTGACCGAGGGCGGGATCAAGATGCCAAGCGTACCACCTGCAGCGATGGAACCTGCGGCAACGCCGTCGGGATAGCCGCGCTTGCGCATCTCGGGAATGCCCATCTTGCCGATGGCGGCACATGTGGCAGGTGAAGATCCGGACATGGCTGCGAACAAAGCGCAGGCGCCAAGGTTGGATACGACCAACCCTCCGGGTACACGGGTCAGCCAGCGTTCCAAGGCTTCATAGAGGTCAGCTCCGGCCCTCGTCGACGCAATGGACGCCCCCATGATGATGAACATCGGGATCGACAGAAGGGCAAAGTTATCCAGCTTTCCGAACAGAATCTCAGGCATCAGTTCCAGCGAGCGCGGACCGTCGAAGACAATCAGAAACCCGGCTGAAACGATCAGCAAACCGATGGCGACCGACACGCCCGAAAACAGAACAAGGATGGTGGCGATGGCGACAATGGCGCCGAGCAGAAGGGGATCCATCGGCTTTACTCCAGACCAAAGGGTTTATCGATACCAAGCAGGACGGCGACGAGGTCAGCGATTAACTGAAGCAGCAGCAGTCCAAAGCCGACCGGGATAGACAGGTAGGGAATCCACAGCCGCACACCCCATACGGTGTCGGATTTCCAGCCACGCTCCCATGCGAAGTGCCAATACTCGTAGCCGTAGAACAGCATGACCGAGACGATGGCGATGGACAGGGCCGAGGTCAGGATCGCCATAAAATAGCGGGGGCGCGGGGCCAGCGAGATCGGGATCAGGTCGACATTCACATGCCCGCGCAGGCGTTGCACATAAGGTAGACCGACGAGGGTGGCGGCGATGACAAGATAGATGACCGCTTCGGTTTGCCAGATGGTCGAACCATTCAGGATAAAACGCACGACGATCATTTGGCAGGTGATGGCGACGGCAGCAACGATCATGGCTGCGGAACACCATCCGGCCAGTGTTGAAAGCGCAGCGACAAGACGAAGGAAAGGATTGTTCCCGGTATGGGAAGCAACGGCAGAGCTATGGCCAGCCATTTGCGTCTCCTAGTGATTGAGATGCAATTAAGTCTGAAGATCAGAACTGAGATCAGTGCCGGGCGGCAGCGGGGCCGCCCGGGCGAGAGAGGGTCACTCGACCGCCAGAGCCTTGTCCAGCAACTCCTGACCGTCCGGCACTTCTTCTACGAACGCCTTATAGGATGTTTCCTGTGCAAGAGCGCGCCATGCTTCAAAGTCTTCCGCGCTCATTTCAGCGATCTCGACTCCCGCTTCGGCGAAGACTTTGGCCGAGTTTGCGTCCTGCTTCTTGGCTTCTTCCAGATAGTAAGTCTGTGCCTTTTCAGACGCGGCAAGTAATGCAGCTTGCTGATCTTCATTCAGCCCGTCGAAGGTGGATTTGTTCATCAGCAATGGCTGGTACATGAACCACAGGGCAACGTCGCCCGCTGGCGTGTAGCAGCTGACCTGTTCGTAGATGCGATAGCTGACAAATGACGATGACGAAGTGTTGGCCGCCTGCAGAACACCGGTTTGCATGGCGTTGTAGATTTCCGATGACGCCATCGAGGCGATTGAGGCATCGGCCCCCGCAAGCATTTGCTCAAAGGATTTACCTGCTGCGCGGGTCTGCAAACCGGCGATGTCTTCGGGCTTGGTGATACACTTATCCTTTCCCGCAAAACCACCGGCCAGATAGCCATGGACGAGAACCATCACGTCATCCTCGGCCATCTTCTCTTCCAACGCCTCCATGAAGGGAGATTCGGAGAGACGCGCTGCGTGATCGTGGTTTTTCACCAGACCGGGCATCAAAGTCAGGTTATAGGCGGGCTGCTGACCGCCGGCATAGCTGAGCGGCAGAACGGTCATGTCCAGCTGACCTCGGCTGAGTGGCTTGTACTGCTCGCGCGGTTTGAACAGCGATTTCGAGCCGAAAATCTTAATCTCAAGATCAACATCGGCGGCGGCAACCTCGTCGGCCACGATTTGGGCGACCTGGTGACGGATGTCCTTGTTGGACCACTGGTGCGACAGGCGCAGCTCTTTTGCGGATACAAGCGTGCCGGCGGATACAAGCGCGGCGACAGCAACGGCTGTCTTAAAAATGGTTTTCATTTTTTCCTCCCTGGTTCGACCCGGCGCACCGGGGTCAGGGTATGCTTAAGCCTGTTATGTTTTTTAGTCAACGTTTTTGTATACAAGATCAATGCTCTTGAATTTTTTACAAATTGAGTCCTATACATAATCCTATGGACCTACGACTTGCCGATAATATCGCCCAGGAACTGGAAGAGTTGATCTTTGACGGTACATTCTCAGATGGCGACCGTCTGGATGAGGTCAAACTGGCCGAACAGTTTGGAGTCTCAAGAACGCCACTTAGAGAGGCATTTCAACGACTTGCGCTGTCGGGACTGGTCGATCTCATTCCACGCCGTGGTGCTTTTGTGCGACAGCCGGGTCCAGTAGAACTGATGGAGATGTTCGAGGTCATGGCCGAGCTCGAAGCTGTCTGCGGCCGACTTGCCGCTATGCGCATTTCCGAGGAGGCTTTGAAAGATCTGACGGACGCCAACGCGAGATGTCAGCAGGCCGTCGATGCCGGTGATCCAGATACGTACTACCTCGAAAACGAACGGTTTCATCGCATTATCTATAAGCAATCCGGGAATTCGTTTCTGGAACAAGAGGCCTCCAAACTGCATCGGCGCCTCAAACCTTTCCGGCGGCAACAGCTTCGATTTCGTGGCCGTATGGCGCAGTCGATGTCCGAACATGAGGACATCGTTCGCGCTCTTGAGGACGGTTTGGCGGACGATACTGCCAATGCCCTTCGTTCCCATGTCGCAGTTCAAGGCGAGAAGTTTCATAACCTGATGGCATCGCTTAAAAACACTGCTGAGCGATAAGCGGGCGGGGGTTCACCACCTCCAGCCACGCAGCCCAATTCTATTCCAGCACGGGGAAATGCCATGTGAAGGAATGGCATCTTTCAGAACGCGGTTGTTCGCCTCACATTCAAAATATCGCATTGAACAACAGCGCCGTTCTGACACAATTGCTGCGGCAAGCAAAATGGTAGGATTTTCGGCTATGCAACACTCTTGGATTGATAAGTTCAAAGGTCTCAGCCGCTTACCGGATACTGTGCGCGCCGACCTGATCAGCGGCAGTCAGATCGTCAACGTTCCCGCTGGCACGCAGATATTCGCGCCTGGCCAAACGGCTGACAATCTATTGCTACTGCTGGAGGGAACCGTCCGGGTTCAGCAGAAATCTGAGACCGGGCGCGAGGTGTTCCTCTACCGTGTTCACGCCGGTGAAAGCTGTGTGCTGACCACGGCGTGTATGCTGGCCTTCGAAGACTATTCCGCCGACGGCATCGCCGAGACAGACGTTTCAGCGGTAGCTATCCCGCGCCAAACGTTCGACGATCTGGTTGCGAAATCTCGTGTGTTTCGCGAGTTCGTCTTTACAGCTTACTCTCGCCGGATCACCGATCTCTTTACTTTGATCGACGATATCGTGTTCAAGCGTATGGACGTACGGCTGGCTTCGCGGCTGCTAGAGCTGGCAGGGGTAGGCGAGACCGTACACGCAACGCATGCAGTGTTGGCTACAGAGTTGGGTACGGCGCGCGAAGTGATCTCGCGTACCTTGGCGGAATTCCAACGCCGTGGCTGGGTGGAGCAGTCGCGTGGCGAAGTCTGCCTGACCGACCGCGAGGGGCTGGAACGCTTGGCCAGATCGGCGGCGCCCGAGGTCTGAATTCAAATTTTGAATTTGCTTCGGCAGTTTGGTGACCATGTCACCAAAGCTGTGAGCTGCGCTGTGCAATTGTCATTTCATCGATTCCCGATGGAGTGTGACATGACCACAAATATGGGCAAACTTGACCGCGCGTTGCGCATTCTGATTGCTGCGATGCTTTTATACATAACTTTGGGCACGAATGTGCTGGGAGGCGCATTCCAGTTCTGGCTGGCGTTGATCGTGGCGGGTGTGTTCACCCTTACCGCCTTTGTCGGCAACTGCCCGCTTTACCGCATCATTGGCCTCAAGACCTGTCAGGACTGCTGATGATCGAGACGGCATTTACCCCTTGGGCGTCGCTGATGGGCGGCGTTCTGATTGGTGTGGCCTCGGTTCTGCTGATGTTGCTGTTGGGGCGCGTGATGGGGGCAACCGGAGTTTTGGCCGGCCTGTTGCGGCCTGCATCGTCCAGTGATTTTGCCTGGCGCGCTGCTTTGCTGGCCGGCATGGCGACCGGCCCCTTGGTGGTGAGGTTGATGACTGGGCAGATGCCTCAGGTGCAGGTGCCGGTCTCCACTGCCGGGTTTGTTCTGGGCGGTGTGATTGTCGGTGTCGGCGTGACCCTGGGTGGAGGTTGCACCTCGGGCCACGGTGTGTGCGGAATGGCCAGGCTAAGCGTTCGCTCGATCACAGCCACAGCAACGTTCATGCTGTTCGCCTTTGCCACCGTTTTCGTCACACGCAACGTTTTCGGAGGATAAAGCGTGAAACTCATCGCAACCTATCTGATCGGTCTGCTCTTCGGTGTCGGCATCTCGCTTTCCGGCATGGCGAATCCGGCCAAGGTGCTCAATTTCTTTGACCTGTATGGTGCCTGGGACCCGTCCCTGATCTTCGTCATGGGAGGTGCGCTGATAACCACCTTTGTCGGCTACAAGATGGTCTTCGGCAGCGCCGCACCCGTGCTTGAACCTACGTTTCATTTGCCGTCGGCGCGAACAATCGACGCCAAGCTCGTCGGTGGGTCCGCCTTGTTCGGCGTCGGTTGGGGCATCGCCGGATTTTGCCCGGGTGGCGCATTGCCAGCACTAGGCACGGGCCGATGGGAGGTCTTTGCCTTCGTCGGTGCCTTGGTTGTGGGCATTGCCCTCGCCAAGGGCCTGCAGGCAGCGCTGGCTTCTGATTTGCAAACACGTAACTGAATTAAGACCCGGAGGAGACAAGATATGGCCGTTTACCCCGTAAACATGTCGATCAAACCAGACGTATTTGCGTTCTTTGACGCTGCAACGAACACGATCAGCTACATCGTGAAAGACCCGGATTCGAGCGCTTGCGCGATCGTCGACAGTGTCATGGATATCGACTATGCGGCCGGGCGTATCACTTTCGACCACGCGGATGAACTGATCCAGACTGTGATCGACAAGGGCCTGCAGTTGGAGTGGATTATCGAAACCCATGTGCATGCCGATCATCTGTCCGCCGCGCCGTATATTCAGGAAAAACTGGGGGGTAAGATCGGGGTCGGTTCCAAGATCACCGTGGTGCAGGACACGTTCGGCAAGGTCTTCAACGAGGGAACCGAGTTTCAACGTGACGGCTCGCAATTCGATGCGCTGTTCGAAGATGGCGACACGTATATGATTGGGAATATGCAGGCCTACGCCATGTACACGCCCGGACACACGCCAGCCTGCATGGTTCATGTTATGGGTGATGCGGCCTTTGTTGGGGATACGCTGTTCATGCCCGATGGGGGCTCTGCCCGGGCCGATTTTCCGGGCGGCGACGCGGGCGTTCTGTATGACTCGATCCAGAAAGTTCTGGCATTGCCGGATGAGACACGTCTGTTCATGTGCCACGACTATGGGCCGAACGGGCGCGATATTGCCTGGGAAACCAGCGTAGCCGAGGAAAAGGCCCACAATATCCATGTTGGTGGTGGCAAGACGAAAGAAGAATTCGTCAAGTTCCGCACCGAACGTGATGCAACACTGGCGATGCCAAACCTCATTATTCCTTCACTACAGGTCAACATGAGAGCAGGCGAGGTGCCCAAGGATCCCGACGGCAACCCGATGCTCAAAGTGCCTGTAAACGCCCTCTGACAGGCCAGAAGGAGAACAGAGATGGAGTTTCGCACGATATCACCCAAATTCACCGTCAGCCCTCAAATCTCGGTCGAGGATGTCGGGACAATCGCTGCGCAGGGTTTCCGCGCGATCATCTGTAATCGGCCAGATGGCGAAGGGGCGGATCAGCCGTCGTTCAAGGAAATCGCCGCCACAGCCGAAGCCGCAGGGATCGAGGCCCGCTATGTTCCCGTGCAATCAGGCATGGTGAAAGATGGGGATGTCGAGGCGTTTGGCGCAGCGCTTGAGGACCTGCAACGCCCGGTGTTTGCCTATTGTCGCACCGGGACACGCTCGGCCACGCTATGGTCTTTTCATGAGGCTATGAAACGGCCGATCGCAGAAATCCTGACGGCCGCCAAGGCAGCCGGCTACGACATGAATGGCGTGGCCCGCCGGATCGCAAATGGCGGCAAGACACCAACAGATACGGGCGACGCCCATTTTCAGGTTGTTATTGTCGGCGCGGGGGCTGGGGGGATCTCGGTCGCAGCCAGTCTGAAATCGCGGCAACCCGATCTGGATATTGCCGTCATTGATCCGGCAGATGTTCATTACTATCAGCCCGGTTGGACCATGGTGGGCGGCGGTATCTTTGATGCCCAGACGACGGCCAAGACCATGGGCAGTCTGATTCCCAAAGGTGCGCATTGGATAAAGGCGGCCGTCGCTGCATTTGAGCCCGACAGCAACGCCGTCGTTCTGGATGGCTGCCGAGTGGTGAAATACGACCGACTTGTCGTCTGCCCGGGTCTGAAGCTGGATTGGGGCAAGGTCGAAGGGTTGGAGGAAACTCTTGGCCGCAACGGCGTAACCTCGAACTATCGCTATGATCTTGCACCATATACGTGGCAGTTGGTGCGTGAGATGCAAAAGGGCAGGGCAATTTTCACCCAGCCACCGATGCCAATCAAGTGTGCTGGTGCGCCGCAAAAGGCCATGTACCTGTCCGGCGACGCGTGGTCTCGGCGGGGCGTATTGAACGACATTGACATCCAGTTCATGAACGCCGGTGGAGTGCTGTTCGGCGTCAAAGACTATGTCCCGGCGCTGGAACGCTATGTAGAAAAATACGACGCTTCGTTGAACTTCTTCCACAACCTCGTTGCAATCGATGGGCCAGCAAAGACGGCGGTGTTCGAGGTGACCCAACCAGATAGTGAACAGCGCAAGGTCGAAGTGTCCTTCGACATGATCCATGTCTGCCCACCGCAGACCGCTCCAGATTTCGTGCGGGTGTCACCGCTTGCAGATGCGGCGGGGTGGGTCGATGTCGATCAGGCTACGCTTAGGCACAAGAGTTATGACAATATCTGGTCCCTGGGTGATGTGATGAGTGCGCCGAATGCCAAAACAGCGGCGGCGGCGCGCAAGCAGGCGCCCACCGTGGCGGATAACATCGTGGCTGACATCGCAGGTCGGTCTGCGACAGCGCAATATGATGGCTACGGTTCGTGCCCGCTGACCGTCGAACGCGGCAAGATCGTATTGGCCGAGTTCGGCTATGGTGGAGCGCTCAAGCCCAGTTTTCCGCGTTTTCTTATAGATGGCACGAAACCCAGTCGTTTGGCGTGGTTTCTGAAGGAAAGCGTGCTGCCGCCGGTCTATTGGAAGGCAATGCTGCGTGGCAAGGAATGGATGGCGCGTCCTGAAAAACTGAACGTGGTCCCGGAATAGTCCTGCGCATCGGAAGACCTCAGATGATCAACAACTTTCGCCGATTGGTCCCCGTTCTGGATTGGGGCCGGAATTATACGCGCGTCGCATTTTCCAACGACCTGATTGCGGCCTTGATCGTGACGATTATGTTGATCCCGCAATCGCTTGCCTACGCTCTGTTGGCGGGATTGCCGCCCGAGGCTGGCATCTACGCGTCGATTGTTCCGATTGTGCTTTATGCGATCTTCGGGACAAGCCGCGCGCTGGCAGTCGGGCCGGTGGCCGTGGTGTCGCTTTTAACCGCCACCGCGATCGGGCAGGTGGCGGAGCAGGGCACTGCAGGGTATGCCGTCGCAGCGCTGACCTTGGCCTTTCTGTCTGGCGCGTTTTTGGTGCTTATGGGCGTGATGCGGTTGGGGTTCATGGCCAATTTCCTCAGCCACCCGGTGATTGCGGGGTTTATTACAGCTTCGGGCATTTTGATTGCGACCAGTCAGCTCAGGCACATCCTGGGGGTCGATGCGCATGGGCACACACTGCCTGAAATGATCGGATCAATCCTGGCCCATTTACCCGAGACAAATTGGGTGACGCTGGTAATCGGTAGCATTGCCACCGGCTTTTTGTTCTGGGTGCGCAAGCACCTCAAACATTTTATTGGGTTCTTGGGGGCAGGGCCGGTTCTCGCCGACATTCTGACGAAAGCCGGGCCTGTCGCCGCGGTGGTCGCCACAACTGTTACCGTCCGGTTATTGGGTCTGAATGCTCAAGGGGTGCAGATTGTAGGGACGGTGCCACAGGGCTTGCCTCCGTTCACAAGGCCTGATCTTTCCTTCGATCTTGTAGGAGAGCTGATCGCTCCTGCGATCCTTATTTCGATCATCGGATTCGTTGAAAGTGTCTCGGTCGCGCAGACACTAGCCGCAAAGAAACGCCAGCGGATCGATCCAGATCAGGAGCTGATCGGTTTGGGCGCAGCCAATCTGGGGGCAGCGTTTACTGGGGGCTATCCGGTTACGGGTGGGTTTGCGCGTTCGGTTGTCAATTTTGATGCCGGAGCGGAAACACCGGCTGCCGGTGCATTCACTGCCGTAGGGCTAGCCATCGCCGCCTTTGCACTGACCCCGTTGGTTTACTTCCTGCCCAAAGCCACTTTGGCCGCGACGATCATTGTTGCCGTCCTAAGTCTTGTGGATTTTTCAGTCCTGAAAAAGACATGGGTCTATTCTCGCGCAGATTTTGTAGCGGTCGCCGCCACCATTGGCCTTACGTTGGGGTTGGGGGTCGAGGTGGGGGTTGCCTCGGGCGTGGTAACCTCGATCCTGCTGCACCTTTACAAGACTTCGCGCCCGCATGTGGCCGAGGTGGGGCTTGTGCCCGGCACCCAACATTTCCGCAACATTCGACGACACGAAGTTGAAACGATCCCGTCCATAGTGACGTTGCGCGTGGATGAAAGCCTGTATTTCGTCAACGCGCGGTTTCTGGAAGATCTGATCCAGCACCGTGTGCCTGAAGGAAGCAATGTCAGTCATGTGATTTTGATGTTTTCTGCGGTGAACGAAGTTGACTACTCCGCGTTGGAAAGTCTTGAGGCGATCAACCACCGTCTATCAGATATCGGCGTCGGTCTACATCTGTCTGAGGTCAAGGGGCCGGTCATGGACAGACTGAAGCGATCTCATTTCCTTGAACAGTTGAACGGTCTGATATTTCTATCGCAATATGAGGCTTGGATCACGGTCGGCGCGCAAGACAAAGTTGTTGAGACAGTCCGAAACCATTCGACGCTTTAGATTTGTCAGGCTTAACGTCCGATTGAAGTGCGGCGCTTAAGCCCTGTATAGTGAGTGTTTTGCGGGCAATAAATGGCAGTCACGAATCCTCTGACCGGGGTATCTCCGCGAGATAAGGCAGCCTCATACCCAAATCCTTTATTCGAAAAAGACCAACGTTCGTCAGTTTATCCAAGAGCTACCGAGCGACGAAGGCTGCGTAGAGAAATTGTTAAATTTGCTCTTCGGTCAGGAGGGCATATTTGCATAAATCGGTTCGAAGGCGGAATTCAGTTTCCGCGACCTGCGGGTCGAAGTCTCTGATCATCAGGGATTGGCCACGAAGTTTGATGCAATTCTTCTTGGCCTCGACGTGGCTTCAGCGATGATATCCACTGCTTCGTCGCCAGATTGATCGACGCTGGCATCGCTATGCATTTACGACCTCGTTCAAAGCTATGGCACCGGCGTTCGAGGGTTTCCAGAGTTTGGCATTCTTGCGCGGCGTGAGCACCGAGCGCAGCGATCGAGTCAAGGCATCTGCAGGTGTCATAGGCCCTGTCGGCGGTCACTGATCCGATGGTCTGATTGTCCGGGATTTGATCAAGCAACTCCGGCAACATGGGGGCATCAAATGCCCCCTCGGCGCATCCGCAAGATGCTACTGAGAGAGTCCCACATTGCTCGTCGTGACCTCCACCACCCGCATTTAAAGAGTTTCCTCGTCGATCTCAATACGTATGTTGAGACAGATGCGGAGTCTGGTGCCGCCATGCTTTCGCGAGTTCTACTCGCCTTCAACCCGTTGCATTGATAACGGTGCTGTCCACTGCCCAGCAGGGCATTGCGTTGCAATGTCCCGTGAGGGGATTAGAGGGTTTAGCGAACCCGCTGCGCGCGATAAGCCGGGCTCGCGCTCAGTGTCTTCTGGCGGCAGTACAGGATGCAGTAGTCGGGCACGGCCGGCCGTAGAAGGCTCGCCATAAAACCTGCCGTTTGCCGCAATGGCATGCCAAACAGCACATTCATTGTCAGGCAGGTCTGGATCGCCACATCTCTGAACCGTTGTTGCCGTCCGTGCTTGCCGTTCGGCCGCGGAACCCAGACCATCTTGGACTAAGACCAAAATGGCCAGCGATACGCGCTGCTTCAAGGCTGTGTTATACGAGGGAGAGTTTATGGTCTTGTACTTCGCCGGGTCTCAACTACTCATTCTGACCAGTTGTCAAATTGGATTCAAACAGTGAACCTCAAACTTTTCTGTGAGATAATGCGGTAATAAGCCAATGTGATCCTGCAAATGCAAATTATGTAGCAGTAAATTGCAAGAATTTTCGTACACTAGACTCTCATTTCTTCTGCCTGATCCTGTGTTATCAGATTTGCCGGTTTCGAGATTGAGCCCTGGGTAGTGTTCACACAAAAACCTTCTGGTGGAGTGCTTCTACGGCCATCGCCAGACGAGGCCGCGGGATCGATTAATTCAGGACGCCTTGAGCCTCATTTAGTCTAGCTCGACATGGTTCCGGTTGGAACGATTTATGGTGTTTTCCCAATTGTCTGTGAAGCTCCTCAACCGCATCAAGCGTGATCGACACCGTCGTTGGGAATGCAATCGAGGCAATATTCTCTCTAGATTTGCTATGGCGTAACACTCTGACATCTCCAAATGCTAAGTCGTATCGCTCCGGTGTGTGAAGCGTCGTAAAGTGTGTGCAAAATGAGCGGAAGCAAGATGATACCATGCATGCCTTTGAACTTTGGCCGCGCAGTTAGCTCAAATATCTTTGTTTTCAAAACTATGCGTCAAGTCAAGTCCCCGCTAATGAGGAGACTAGCTAAGTTCTCAAGTCCGATCACAGTTTTCTTATGCTCGGGAATACACTCTATAAATTACCATAATCATAATTATCCAACAATCGATGTGAGAATGGCGGTGAGAAAGTCGACCACGGTAGCGGCGGGATGACCCTGCTGCGGGCGGCGTAAAAGTCGTCCATCTTTGCCCTTTCTTTT
>NZ_JBSWYP010000021.1:0-45582 GCF_056161185.1 Ruegeria sp. ABV3_008
GGGGGGGGGGGGGGGGGGGGGGGGGGGGGGGGGGGGGGGGGGGGGGGGGGGGGGGGGGGGGGGGGGGGGGGGGGGGGGGGGGGGGGGGGGGGTTGTGCAAGGGTCGAAACACAAATGTTGTTTCCCCCCCCCCCCCACCCCCGGGATATTTTGGCCAGATGAAGATCAAGTGACCTCATAGGGCAGTGTGCCTCGGGTATGAGTGTCGATGGCCAAGCGCCGTTCCAGTGGCGGAACCGAGCGTTGGTGGCAATTTGCGCGCTCACAGATGCGGCAGGAAATACCGATCGGTTCGTAGGCGCTGGCGTTGTTGATATCCAGATTGTCTGCATAGACCAAGGCTTCGGCGTGGCGGGTTTCACAGCCTAGCGCGATGGCATAGCGGCGCACCGGCGCACCGAATGAGCCACCGGGTTTTGAGACATCCCTTGCCAGCGAGATATAGCGGACACCATCGGGTGTTTCCGCCAGTTGCCGCAGGAAATGCCCCGGTGTTTCAAAGGCGCGGTGGACGTTCCACAACGGGCAGGCGCCGCCAAAGCGAGCAAATTGCAGCCGAGTGGCCGAGTGGCGCTTGGTAATCGTTCCGGCCTGATCCACGCGGACGAAGAAGAACGGAATGCCTTTTGCGCCTGGGCGCTGCAACGTGGACAAGCGGTGCGCGACCTGCTCGATTGAAGCGCCAAACCGGTTGCTCAGCATCTCCAGATCATGACGATCCTCTTGCGCGGCGGCCAGAAACGCGCTGTAGGGCATCAGGGACGCGCCGGCGAAGTAGTTGGCAAGGCCGATTTTGGCGATTGCGCGGGCCTCTTCACTCTGGAATTTGGCGAAATCGAGCGTGGCCTCTAACAGCTTGTCCTGACTGATGAGGGCAACCTGAAGCAGTAGCTGAAAGACCTGCGTTTGCGGTGCGGCGCGCGAGGACAGGCGCAGGGTTCTGCTTTCCTTGTCGTAGCTGCGCAACGGGTTGATGTCTGAGAAGATCACTTGAATGCCGCGCTCTTCCAAACTTTGCAAAGCGGCTTGACGGATACCGCCGGGGCCATCGGCGCGCTTGGCGAACAGCTCGGCTGCACGGTCAACCGCGTCGATATAGTTGTCGCAATAGTGGAAGAAGTCGCGAACTTCCTCCCACGGGCTGGCTTGGGTGCGGGAGTCTTCGCGGCCTAATGCTTCGTCTAGTGAGGCGAGGCGTTCGTGGGTTTGGCGATAGCTTCGGTGCAACTCTATAAAGGCACGGGCAAGAGCTGGGGCGTTTGAGGCGGTTAGGCGCAGATCAGCTAGTGGGGGGATATCGTCGGCAAAGACCGGATCGGCCAGCGCCTCACGCATATCCGAGACCAGTCGCTCGCTATCGCCCGTACTTAGCTCGGTCACGTCCATGCCGAACTCCTGCGCCAACGCCAGAACAACGGTGGTCGAGATCGGCCGGTTGTTATTTTCCATCTGGTTCAGGTAGGGCAGGGAAACACCCAGTTTTGTGGCAAATTCCTTTTGGGTTAGAGTCAGGCGCGTGCGCATTTCGCGCAATTTAGCGCCGGCATAGAGTTTCTGGGTGGCCATGGGCGTGCCTTTGCAAATTTTCTATTTTGGCACGTTAACTTTGCAAACCTCCGGGGGCAAGGCGGCTTAGAGGCCCAATTGTCGTTCGCGCCAAATAACTGAAGCAATGGCGGCGATAGCAAGGATCGCCGTGACCAACATAAGCCAGAGCAGGGGCATTGCGCCTGTTTCAACGGTTAGCAGGGCTCCTGCCAGTGCGCTCAGGCCTGCCCCTCCACCCAGCATGATTGCCCCGCTGAGTCCTGAGGCGGTGGCGGCCAGATGTGGCCGCACGGACAAAGCGCCAGATGTTGCATTTGGAATCGTCATGCCATTGCCCAGTCCGACGAACGTCATGAAACCGAAAAAGCTGAGCGCTGTTCCGAAGCCCGTCAGGAACAAAGCGGCAGACAGGGCGACGCCGGCGGCGTTCAGCCAGGTTCCCCAAAGTACCATGCGGTTGATGCCGAACCTGACCGAATACCGCCCGCTGAAGAAGTTGCCCAGAAAATAGCCCAATGCAGGCGCGCCAAAATAGATCCCGACTTCGGCGGCGCTCATCCCGAAGACTTCGGTTCCGATGAAGGGCGCTCCGCCCAGATAGGCAAAGAACGCGCCCGACGAGCAGGCCGAGGACAGCGAATAGCCCCAGAACCGGGGGGACATTAGCAGCTCGGGGTATTCGCGAAATTGCTGCAATAGGGTTTTGCCACTTTTGGCTGAGGTTTCTCCGAAGTCGACATAGGTCAGGGCTAGGGTTAAGGCGCCCAAGGCGAAGGGCAGCCAGAAGTTGGCTTTCCAGCCAAAGCTCTCTTCCAGCAACCCGCCTATGGCTGGGCCGATCATTGGTACAACGGCCATCCCCATGGTGACATAGCCGATCATTGAAGCCGCCTGATCCTGATCATACATGTCTCGAACCGCGGCCCGGCTCAGCACCATCCCGACCACAACGACCGCCTGACACATGCGAAAAAGTAGGAACACCTCGGCCGTCGGTGCGTAGATGCAGCCAAGTGTCGCCAGCAGAAAGAGTGCGAGTCCCCAAAGCAAAACCGGGCGTCGTCCCGCCTTGTCTGCAATTGGTCCGATGATGATCTGCAGGACCGCGTTTACCAGCAGGTAAAGGGCGATCGACAGTTGCATGACCTTGTAATGCGTGTCGAAATGCAGGGCCATGTTCGGCAGGCTTGGCAGGAATAGATTCATGCTCAGCGCCGATAGTCCCGAGAGAAGAACCAAAGTGCCGATTGTGGGTGGTGTGCGATAAGCCGACGACGTTCTGAACTGCATGGTTCGCTTGTATAGCTGTTGAGTAGGCAAAGGCCAGACGCTTGATGCTGTTGGTAAAAATTCGCAAATTTACAGTTTGAGCAAACGAGATTTTCAAAACTTTGCAAATTTGCCGAAAATATCTTTGGCTGAAGGGTTGCTCACTGTAGGGTCCGGTCAGATTTCACAGGGGACTATCGCCATGAAAGACATCCTTTCCGAGCTTGAAGAACGCCGCAACGCGGCCCGTCTGGGTGGTGGGCAAAAACGGATCGACGCGCAGCATGGGCGGGGTAAGCTGACCGCGCGCGAGCGAATCGAGCTGCTGCTGGACGAAGGCAGTTTTGAAGAATTCGACATGTTCGTCAGCCATCGTTGCACCGAATTCGGGATGGAAAAACAAAAGCCTGCCGGGGATGGTGTGGTCACCGGCTGGGGCACGATCAATGGCCGTATGGTCTATGTATTTAGCCAGGATTTCACTGTGTTTGGTGGCTCTCTGTCCGAGACCCATGCGCAGAAGATCTGCAAGATCATGGATATGGCCGTTCAGAACGGCGCGCCGATCATTGGGATCAACGACTCGGGTGGTGCGCGAATCCAGGAAGGCGTTGCCTCGCTTGCCGGATATGCCGAAGTGTTCCAGCGCAACATTACCGCGTCCGGCGTGGTACCTCAGATCAGCGTGATCATGGGCCCCTGTGCGGGTGGCGCGGTATACAGCCCGGCGATGACGGACTTTATCTTCATGGTGAAGGACTCATCCTACATGTTCGTTACTGGCCCTGACGTGGTGAAGACCGTGACGAATGAGGTCGTCACAGCTGAGGAACTGGGTGGAGCTTCTACGCATACCAAGAAGTCTTCGGTCGCGGATGGCGCTTTTGAAAACGATGTCGAAGCTTTGGCCGAGGTGCGCCGGCTGGTCGACTTCCTGCCGCTCAACAACCAGGAAAAACCTCCGGTTCGGCCTTTCTTTGACGATCCCAACCGTGTCGAAACCTCATTGGATACTCTGGTTCCGGACAATCCGAACACACCGTATGACATGAAGGAACTGATCACGAAAATCGCGGACGAAGGCGATTTTTACGAGATTCAGGAAGACTTCGCCAAGAACATCGTCACTGGCTTCATCCGCCTGGAAGGGCAAACCGTCGGTGTCGTGGCCAACCAGCCCATGGTCCTGGCCGGATGTCTGGATATCGACAGCTCACGCAAGGCGGCGCGTTTCGTGCGCTTCTGTGACTGTTTCGAGATTCCGATTCTGACGCTGGTGGATGTGCCCGGCTTCTTGCCCGGAACTCAGCAAGAATATAGCGGTGTGATCAAGCATGGTGCCAAGCTGCTTTATGCATACGGTGAGGCGACCGTGCCGAAAGTGACCGTGATTACCCGTAAGGCTTATGGTGGTGCTTATGTTGTGATGGCCTCGAAACATCTGCGTGGCGATTTCAACTATGCGTGGCCCACGGCCGAGATCGCGGTGATGGGTGCGAAAGGCGCGACCGAGATCATTCACCGCGCTGACCTCGCCGACGCTGAGAAGACCGCGCAGCATGTTGCCGACTATGAAGACCGTTTCGCCAACCCATTTGTGGCGGCTGAACGCGGATTTGTGGATGAGGTGATCATGCCGCAATCAACGCGCCGTCGTGTCTCGCGGGCTTTTGCCAGCCTGCGTGGCAAGCAGTTGAAAAACCCGTGGAAAAAGCACGACAACATCCCTCTCTGAGAGCGCGGGCTGGGGCGACCCACCCCAATCCGCTGAAAATTGCGGTACTCCGCCGCAGTTTGCCCGAATTCAAGGCAGAATTGACAACGAGCGAAAAATCGTCGAATGATCCGATCCATCAGACATAGAACCGCGCGGGCACATAGCACTGCGCGCGCGATCCCGGAAGGAGGAGCCTGCCATCGGCGGGTCCGGGGTCGCGCCTTGGGTCTGATGTTCAGCATCCTGTCTCTGCCAAGCATCTCAGTGGCCGAAACCTCTCTGCCCGTGCCTTCAGGCCAACCCGTGCATTTGAGCGACGTTCTGTTGGACAACAACCCGGGAGAACTGTGGGTGCGGTTCCGGTTCATCGCCCCAAAGATCGGCGCGACGGTGGGGCGGATCGGGTACGACGTAGCCTCAAACGACATGGAGCATCTGTGCCAGACGCTGGCGGTTGCCTATGTCGCCCAGCATGATTTGGACCCGGCCCTGGTGGTAATTTCACTGTCCGACCGCCCGATCCAATTCGGCGATGCCGCCCCCGATGCAACTCAGTTTTTCGAAGCCTACCGGCTGGAGCAGTCCCGGTGTATCTGGGAGGGGCTCTGACCATGATCTGTCGTCATGAAAGCAGAGCATCTCAGACAACGGATGCGGCTTTGGAGGTGCGCGCTATGACTTTTTCCCCTTTCGGGTACGAATTCTTATTCCCGATGACAGCGGTCAACGAGGTGCTAGGATGTTGAAGCATCGGGGTTTTCCGGGCCGTCTGCCGGGGACGGATTTTCAATTCACTATCCGCCGTGCCAACCCTAAGGGCGTGACGCCGATCACCCGGCGTGAGCGGTTCCGCGACCGCAAACCTGCGGACCGTCGCGCAGATGCCGCCTTTATGGAGGCGCTTTGGCAGAACTTCGGGGATCAGCCCTTTGAACGCGGCAATCTGGATGCAGGGCGGCTGAGCTGGCTGTTTGAGCGTGAGGTCGTGCCAGCCGAAGATCCCTTCGACCCGGCTAGCTATGATGCGTTGTTGGTCATTGATCTGGACGCGGCACGTGCGTCTTTTCCCGAAGTTTTCGGAGTGGGCTGAGCGGTGATCCACCCTGTGCCTCATATCCTTGCCCGCATGGGTAAAACCCTGCCCGAAGACGGGCAGGGCGGGTATGTGGCGTCAGAAGTTCAGCTGCGCGGCGACCTGAACCCGGCTGCCGTCGAAGGTGTCACCGGTTGTTGCGTCGTTGCGCTCACCATAGATGTACTCGGCGCTCAGCGTCAGGCTGTCGGTCGCCTGATAGAAGGCGTTGACGTGGATTGTCTCCAACTCGGTGAAGTTGAGGGATCCGCTGCCGTCCGAGAAGCTGTTGGTCGCCAGATCATAGTCTTCCCGACCATAGGCGATGCCGACATTCCATTTCGCACCCAGATCCTGACGGAGCTCAATCGTGTAGCCGTCGACGTCGTTGGCCTGGCCGTTGACGATGGCGTTGCCAAGGCCGATCAGGTAGGGGCCGATCGCTTGACCAGTCACGTAGTTGACCTGGAACAGACCGCCCTCCCATGGGCGAATCGATCCCGACAGGGTCACACCCCACTGGTCCACTTCGGTGGCACCATCGCTGGTTTCGGCTTTACCGTAGAGGCCCGAGATACGCGCGACGTAAGTACCGTCATTGTATTCAGCCGCCGCGGTCAAAACCGGGTCGTTCGAGTTCGAGCCGCTGACGTTTTCCTCGAGCGAAACGCTGAAATCAGTGTTCGTGCCGAAGCTGTTGGTATAGCGGATTTGCGGCTGACGGGCGAAGGCGATGCCAACCGGGCCGTTGAATTCAACCGACGTAGGGTAGGTGTCCAGCGGCTGGAAGTTTGTCCAGTACTGACCGATCAGCCAATTGTCACCAATGGTGATGTTGGCATGACGCAGACGCAGTTCGGCCGTGCCGTTGGAGGCAAACAGGTCCAGCTCCAACTGACCGCCGATGTCACCCAGGGCACTGGGCGTGCTGGTGCGCAGGCCGATGCGCGACTGGCGTACGGTGCTGCCGAAGGTTCCGCTGGTTGCGGTCGAAGGCTCGCCGATGACGTTCACGAACGCGGTGTCGCCCTGGTCGAAGTCGAAATCATAAAAGAAGTCGGCTTTGATGTAGCCGTAAAGGTCCAGGCTGGTGTTCCCAAGGCGGAAATCGCCATTCGCCGGACCGGCGCTGGAAGCCTCGAGCGCTTCGACCCGAGCCCGCAGAGCATCAAGCTCGGCCTGGGTTTGAGCGTCCTGAGCAAAGGCAAGCGTGCTGGTCACACTAAACGCAGTGGCAGCGAGCAGGATTGCCTTTTTTCTCTTTGTAAACATGTGGGTGTTTCCTTGTTTGCGAGTGTGCGTGGCCAAAGTTCCACGCGCCCAGCGATCAGGGAAATCACGAAAGAGGGACTGAAAACGCGTTTTTGCTCAAGTATTTGTGCTGAAAATAAGGTCGTGATTCACGGCAGGGTGAACAGATTGGTTAACCCACAGCATATTCGCAAAAATAATCTGCGAACGGGAGTGATCGCCCGTGATATTGCGGGTGCAGAAATCAGGCCAGCGGCAGTGGAATGTAACGAAACTGTGACGGTTTGGGCGGCTTCAGCACAGGAAAACCGCATAGCTCATGTCGGCATGAATTTGCGCGGAGTTTCGCCTGTTTGGCAGATTCTGGCCGGAATCTTGGGTGGAAACAATAACTTGTTTGCAGGCAAGATTGTGCAGTGCATCTTGATCCAGCCGTGCGACACTACTTTGCCTGCGTCGCACATGCACCTACTATTCCGTACCCCTTCCTTGCGCGGGCAGGCTTGTGTTCCCCACATCGTCCTGTCCGCGTTTTTCTTTGCACAAAAAACTGGCCTGAATGGGCATAAACCTGCGCAAAATGCGGAATTTACCCCGTTGTTATTGAATAACGGTGCCGAGTTCCTGCATCTGCCTCTAAGAGCAATACAAAAAACTACGAGGCAGACATCATGCGTATCTCAAAAGTGTTCCTTGCACTGGCAACCTGTGCGGGCCTCGCGGCCTGCGGCGATACTCTCGGCGAACAGGCCATCCTGGGCGGCGGCGCGGGCGCTGTCGGGGCAGCCGTTCTCAGTGCCGATCCGTTGGTCGGTGCGGCCGTCGGGGCCGCAGGCAACGTGCTGTACTGTAAGACGCAGAACACCTGTAACTAACGCGAATTTTCGGGGCGCAAGCCGCTCTGTCCGTCGTCACGCATTGCGCCGACGTGGGGATGCCCTCCCTGCGGCGGCTTTTTGCGTTTCCAGAACACCAAGCCAAAGGACGTTCCATGTTCAATAAGATCCTGATCGCCAACCGGGGCGAGATCGCCTGCCGGGTTATCAAGACCGCCCGCAAAATGGGTATCGGCACCGTTGCCATCTATTCGGACGCGGACAAGAACGCTCTGCACGTGTCGATGGCGGATGAGGCTGTCCATATAGGCCCACCGCCTGCCAACCAGTCGTATATCGTGATCGACAAGGTCATGGACGCCATCCGCCAGTGCGGCGCACAGGCTGTTCACCCCGGCTATGGCTTCCTGTCGGAGAATGCCAAATTCGCCGAGGCGCTCGACGCCGAAGGCGTGGCATTCGTCGGCCCCCCGGTTGGTGCGATTGAAAGCATGGGGGACAAGATCACCTCGAAAAAGATCGCGCAAGAGGCAGGTGTTTCCACCGTCCCCGGCTATATGGGCCTAATCGAAGACGCCGATGAGGCGGTCAAAATCTCGAACGACATCGGCTATCCGGTGATGATCAAAGCCAGCGCCGGCGGCGGTGGCAAGGGCATGCGGATCGCCTGGAATGACGAAGAGGCTCGCGAGGGGTTCCAGTCTTCGAAGAACGAGGCTGCGAACTCGTTTGGCGATGACCGGATCTTTATCGAGAAATTTGTGACCCAACCGCGTCACATCGAAATTCAGGTTCTCTGCGATAGCCATGGCAACGGCATCTATCTGGGCGAACGCGAATGCTCGATCCAGCGTCGAAACCAAAAAGTGGTGGAAGAGGCCCCGTCGCCCTTCCTGGATCCCGAGACCCGCAAAGCCATGGGCGAACAGGCCGTCGCACTGGCCAAGGCCGTGGGCTATTCCAGCGCGGGTACGGTGGAATTCATCGTCGATGGCGAAAAGAACTTCTACTTCCTTGAGATGAACACCCGTCTTCAGGTGGAACACCCGGTGACCGAACTGATCACCGGTGTCGATCTGGTGGAACAGATGATTCGCGTGGCGAATGGCGAAAAGCTGACCATCACGCAGGATGAAGTAACGCTGACGGGTTGGGCGATCGAGAACCGCCTCTATGCCGAAGATCCCTATCGCAACTTCCTGCCCTCGATCGGCCGTCTGACCCGCTATCGCCCGCCGCAGGAAACCGCTGCCGGTCCGATGCTGGTCAATGGTAAATGGCAAGGCGACGCGCCGGAGGGCGAGGCTGCCGTGCGCAATGATACTGGCGTCTATGAGGGCGGCGAGATCAGCATGTATTACGACCCGATGATCGCCAAGCTTTGCACATGGGCTCCGACCCGCGAAGCCGCGATTGAGGCGATGCGCGTGGCGCTGGACAGTTTCGAGGTTGAAGGGATTGGCCACAACCTGCCGTTCCTGTCGGCTGTAATGGATCACCCGAAATTCGTAAGCGGTGACATGACCACCGCCTTTATCGCCGAAGAATACCCGGACGGGTTCGAAGGCGTGACCCTGCCCGAAGAAGACCTGCGTCGGATCGCGGCCTCATGTGCGGCAATGCACCGGGTGGCAGAGATTCGCCGTACCCGTGTCTCGGGCCGGATGGACAACCACGAGCGCAAGGTCGGCAAGCGCTGGGTCGTTTCGCTGGAGGGCCACGAGCTGGCCGTTCAGGTAAACGCCGACAAGGAAGGCGCGACCGTCAAATTCGAAGACGGCTCGACCGTTCGCGTCGCATCTGAGTGGACGCCGGGCGATCAGCTGGCAGTGCTGGATGTGGATGGAAGCCCTCTGGTTCTGAAAGTTGGCAAGGTTTCGGGCGGGTTCCGCATTCGCAACCGCGGTGCGGATCTGAAGGTCCATGTGCGCCGGCCGCGTCAGGCCGAGCTGGCGAAGCTGATGCCCGAGAAGCTGCCGCCGGATACGTCGAAAATGCTGCTCTGCCCGATGCCGGGTCTGGTCGTGAAGATCGACGTGGAAGTCGGTCAGGAGGTCCAGGAAGGTCAGGCGCTGTGCACCATCGAGGCGATGAAGATGGAAAACATCCTGCGCGCCGAGAAGAAGGGCACCGTTGCCAAAATCAACGCAGGCCCGGGCGACAGCCTCGCCGTAGACGAAGTGATCATCGAGTTCGAATGATCATGACCGCGCTTTTGGAATACCCTCAGGTCTCACCGGCGTTCTGCGCCGGTGGCTTGAGGCGCGGCAAAAGCGTTCAGCCGCCCTCGCGCCGTTCGCGGATTTCGCGTTCGCGCAGAGGGGTTTTGTCGATTGAGCGGCCGATCTCGCGCACGCTCCATGGGGACGGTTTGCGCAGTTTGACCACGCCGTCCTTGTCGACAAAGACCATCTGGAACCCGCGCGGTCGCAGCTTGGACCGGATCGCGGATCGTGCGGACGGATCCGTATCCGTTAGCACCACGACATCCCGATCCCGCATCGCGTCCTCGCCTTCCAGCAACATGTCGATCTGCTGCTGGAACCGGGGATCGGCAGGAGTGTCTGCGAAGACGACAATGGGCCGGTGGGTCCACATGAAATCGCTCAACTCACTGTCGCCGACAGGGCGAACATATTCATCATCAGCAGGTGTTGTTCCGTCGGCGGCCAAGGCAGCCAGCGGGATAAGTGCCGAGAAAACAAGGGCAAGCGTTTTGTTCATGGGGCCTCCTGTCCCGTTGAATATAGCCTCTGTGCCCGCGAATGCGACCGGCGAATTGCATAACACGCTCAATTTGTCGCGCGTGGGCCATGCCCGTCATCTGCTGAACCACGATACGCACGGATTGCAGGCTGCTGCAGGCCGAACTGACGAGAGGACACCTCGATGACCGATAAGAATGACTGGCGCGCGCTGGCCGAGAAAGAATTGCGCGGACGGCCGCTGGACGATCTGACCAAGGAAACGCTAGAAGGCATCAGCGTCAAACCGCTTTACACACAGGACGACACCGCCGATTTGCCGCATATGGGCACTCTGCCGGGGTTTGGCCCGTTCACGCGCGGTGTGAAGGCGACGATGTATGCCGGGCGTCCGTGGACCATTCGCCAATATGCGGGGTTCTCGACCGCCGAGGAATCAAACGCCTTCTACCGGCGCAATCTGGCTGCAGGTCAGCAGGGTGTCTCGGTCGCCTTCGATCTGGCAACGCACCGCGGCTATGACAGCGATCATCCGCGCGTTGTCGGCGATGTCGGTAAGGCCGGTGTTGCGATTGACAGCGTTGAGGATATGAAAATCCTGTTCGACGGCATCCCGCTCGACAAGGTCTCGGTTTCGATGACCATGAACGGCGCGGTCATCCCGGTTTTGGCAAGCTTCATCGTTGCGGGCGAAGAGCAGGGGCACGACAAATCGGTCCTGTCCGGCACCATTCAGAATGACATTCTGAAAGAGTTCATGGTGCGCAACACCTACATCTACCCGCCTGAGCCGTCGATGAAGATCATCTCGGACATTATCGAGTACACGTCGAACGAGATGCCCAAGTTCAACTCGATTTCGATCTCCGGCTATCACATGCAAGAGGCCGGCGCGAACCTTGTGCAGGAGCTCGCCTATACCATCGCAGACGGACGCGAATATGTGCGGGCTGCGCTGGATGCGGGCATGGATGTCGATAAATTCGCAGGCCGTTTGTCGTTCTTCTTTGCCATAGGCATGAATTTCTTCATGGAGATTGCGAAACTGCGCGCCGCACGGACCCTGTGGCATCGCGTGATGACCGAGTTCGGGGCGAAGTCCGAACGCTCCAAGATGCTGCGGACGCACTGCCAGACCTCAGGTGTCTCGCTGCAGGAGCAGGACCCTTTTAACAACGTGATCCGCACCGCCTATGAGGCGATGAGCGCGGTTCTGGGCGGCACCCAGTCGCTGCACACCAACGCTCTGGACGAGGCGATTGCCCTGCCCACCGATTTCTCGGCCCGCATCGCGCGGAACACGCAGTTGGTCTTGCAGGAAGAGACCGGCGTGACCGATGTGGTCGATCCGCTGGCGGGCTCTTACTACGTGGAAAGCCTGACCAATGATCTGATCGAGAAAGCCTGGGCCCTTATGGAAGAGGTCGAGGAAATGGGCGGCATGACCAAAGCCGTCGCCTCGGGCATGCCCAAGCTGCGGATCGAGGAAAGCGCCGCGCGTCGTCAGGCGATGATCGACAGGGGCGATGAGGTGATTGTTGGGGTCAACAAATACCGCAAGGAACAGGAAGACCCGATCGACATTCTGGACGTCGATAACGTGGCCGTGCGCGAATCTCAGGTCGCGCGGCTGGAAGAGATCCGCGCCACCCGTGACGAGGCCGCCTGTCAGGCCGCGTTGGACGCGCTGACCAAGGCCTCTCAAGAAGGCGGAAACCTGCTGGCTGCTGCGGTCGAGGCCGCCCGCGCCCGCGCATCGGTAGGAGAGATCAGTATGGCAATGGAGAAAGAGTTCGGCCGCCACCGCGCTGAAGTGAAGACTCTGGCGGGCGTTTATGGCGCTGCGTACGAGGGTGACGAGGGCTTTGCCGCCATCCAGAAATCCATCGAAGACTTTGCCGAGGTCGAGGGGCGTCGCCCCCGTCTGTTGGTGGTCAAGATGGGGCAGGATGGTCATGACCGGGGCGCTAAGGTAATCGCAACGGCATTTGCTGATATCGGGTTTGACGTGGACGTTGGTCCTCTGTTCCAGACCCCGGCCGAGGCCGCGCAGGACGCCGTGGACAATGACGTGCATGTGGTGGGTATCTCGTCTCAGGCGGCAGGCCACAAGACGCTGGCACCGCAGCTTGTTGAGGAACTCAAGAAAGCCGGGGCTGAGGACATCATCGTGATTTGCGGTGGGGTGATCCCGCAGCAGGATTATCAATTCCTGTATGACAACGGGGTCAAGGCGATCTTTGGCCCGGGAACGAATATACCCGACGCTGCGCAGGACATCTTGCGCCTGATCCGCGACGCACGGGACTGAGGCGGGGCAGGGGGCTGTCTGCCCCCTCTTTGCTTGACGGCAAATTCACCCCCGAAGGTATTTTCAAACAGAAGAAGGGCGCGGGTTTGGCTTGCGCCCTTTTGTTGTGTGCGTAGGGTGTCATCGTGGAGGGCGCGATGGAGTTGGATCATATTGCGGTGGCGGGTGCCACTTTGGAAGAGGCCACGGCGCATGTGGAAGATGCGCTGGGTGTCAGTCTTCAGGCCGGTGGTAAGCATGAGGCATTTGGCACGCACAATCGGTTGCTTGGCCTGAAGGACGGGCTGTATCTGGAGGCGATTGCCATCGACCCGGATGCGCCTCGGCCAGACAGGACGCGGTGGTTCGATCTGGACCGGTTCGAGGGTGCGCCACGTTTGACCAACTGGATTTGCCGCGTACCCGATATCGAGGCCTCACTATCTGTGTTTCCCGATGGCGTCGGGACGCCGATTGATTTAGCCCGAGGGGCTTTGCGGTGGCGGATGGCGGTTCCGCCAAATGGGCGATTGCCCTTTGACAACTTGTTTCCGGCGTTGATCCAGTGGCAGGGGGATCTTCACCCCGCGCGTATGTTGGAGGATCATGGGTGCCGCCTGAAACGTCTGGTTGTCTATCACCCGGATGCGTTGCGCTTGGCGGAGCAGCTGGGTCCGCTTGATCCGGTCGTTTTTGACACAGGGTCGGCGTCTATGCAGGCCGAGATCGAAACGCCTCATGGGGTACGTATTTTGCGATGAGGGTCCGTCAGGCCCAACCAGCGGATGCAGCAGAGATCGCTTTGATCACCAACGCTATTATTCGCGACACAACGGTGACCTTCACTAGCGATGAACGCAGCGCAGAGTCGATTGCCAGAGATATCCAGGCGCGCGGAGCGGCGTTTCTCGTGGCTGAGGATCAGAGGCAGGTCATTGGTTTCGCAACCTATGCCCCGTTCCGATCTGGGTCGGGCTATGCCAAGTGCCGTGAGCATTCGATTCAGCTGGCAGACAATGCGCGGGGCCATGGCGCCGGGCGCGCCCTTATGGAGCAGTTGCAGCAAGTAGCCCGCAGCGAAGGGGTGCATGTTTTGGTCGCCGGGATTTCTTCGGCCAACCCGGGGGCGATCGCCTTTCATTCGGCGCTGGGGTTCGCCGAGGTGGGGCGTATGCCCGAGGTTGGGCGCAAATGGGGGCAGTATCTGGACCTTGTGCTGATGCAGAAAATTCTTTCGCCCGAATGATCTATCGCACCTGACAGTCCTGCAATGGAACGCTAGTGTACGCCCATGTCGATCTGGACCCGCATATCTGACGCGCTGAGCGCTCTTGCCCAAGGTGAGAGCCTGACGGCTGTTTTCGAAAAGCTGCGCTCACCGCCTGAACGCTCGGTCGCGTTCACCATTGCGGTGATCGCGCTGGGGGCCAAGATGGCCAAGGCCGATGGACAGGTGACACGGGATGAGGTGACGGCCTTCCGCGACGTGTTCCAGATTGCGCGCGACGATGAAGAGGGCGCGGCCCGTGTCTTCAACATGGCTCGCACCGATGTGGCGGGCTATCAGGACTATGCCCGCAAGATCGCTCGGATGTTCTCGGAAGACAACACCACCCTGTGCGACCTGATGGAGGGGCTGTTCCATATCGCCATGGCCGACGGGTTCTATCACCCGAACGAGAACGAGTTTCTGGAAGAGGTCAGCCGCATTTTCGGCCAGACAGATGCTCAATTTCTGGCCCTGCGCGCGCGGTTTGTGCCGGATGCGCCGAACGATCCTTACGTGGTTCTGGGGGTCTCGCGCGATATGCCCGTTGCCGAGATCAGGAAGGTCTGGCGCAAGCTGGTGCGCGAAACCCATCCCGACGCTATGATGTCGCGTGGTGTGCCGGAAGAGGCGATCCGCCTGGCCGAGAAGAAGATGATCGACATCAACCGTGCCTGGGACGAGATCAACGGCGCGACGGTTTAGGCGATGCGTCTGGCGACCTACAATATCGAATGGTTTGCCAACCTGTTTGATCGCAACGACAGACTGATCGTCGACGACAGTTGGTCGGGTCGACATGACGTGACAAAAGCGCAGCAGGTCGAGGCGATCGCCAAGGTTCTCACCGCGATTGACGCGGATGCGATTCTGATCGTCGAAGCGCCGAATACGGGCAAACGGCAGAACACGGTGCGCGCACTACAGGCATTTGCCGAGGTTTTTGACCTTCGCACCTCGCAGGCGACCATGGGATTTCCCAATGACACGCATCAGGAATTGGCGCTTCTCTACGACCCGGAGGTTCTGTCGGTTCGCCATGACCCAAGGGCGGCAGATGACGCCCCGCGCTTTGACGCGGAGTTTCGCATAGATCTGGACGTGGATGCGACGCAGGACGTGGTACGGTTCTCCAAGCCGCCAATGGAGCTGTCGGTCCAGACCAAAGCGGGGTTTGAGTTTCGCCTGATCGGCGCGCATCTGAAATCCAAGGCTCCGCATGGGGCGGAGTCACGGGATGAGGCGATCCGTATCTCGATCGCCAACCGCCGCAAGCAGTTGGCACAGGCGATCTGGTTGTCCCGTCGGGTCGCACATCACTTGACTGAGGATGATCCAGTGATCCTGTTGGGTGACTTAAATGACGGCCCCGGTCTGGATGAGTTCGAACATCTGTTCGGGCGCTCCTCGGTCGAGATTCTCTTGCAGGCGGGTCTGTTTGATCCCCATGCGGCTACCGCATATGGGCCGCGTCCCGGATCTGTGCCCGCTACCGCACGATTTGCGCGGCCCGAGAACGGCACGTTCCTTGAGGCGCTGCTGGACTACATCATGATCAGCGAGGATTTGCAGTCTCGGCGACCCGTCTGGCGCATATTGCATCCGTTTCGGGATGCTACCTGCTGGTTCAAACCTGAGCTGCGCGAGGCCCTTTTGACCGCGTCAGATCACTTCCCTGTCACGCTGGATTTTGAGCTGTGATCTTTCAACCGGGCGCGGAAGGGCTTATATTCAGCATATGAAAAATATTCTGATGATCGGCGCGATGGCAGCCGCTTTTGCGCTGCCTGCAACGGCCGAGGAAGAGGATGCCCCAACGCTGATGGAGCAGGGGGCCGAGTTGTTTTTCGAGGGCCTGCGACGCGAGATGGAGCCGGCTTTGGATGAGTTGCTTGGCCTAGCAGATCAATTTGGCCCCGCGATGCGATCCTTCATGCAGGAGATGGGACCTGCGTTGGCTGAGCTTGCCGCCGAGGTAAAGGATTGGAGCGTCTACGAGATGCCCGAAATCCTGCCCAATGGCGACATCATCATCCGCAAGAAACAGACCGAAGATGCGCCTGACAAACCCGAAGTTTTGCCAGAGGACCCGGACGGCGCCACGGACATCTAGGGGCAGCTTAGCCCTTGATGACCACACGCACCTCGGATTTCAGGGCATTTGCCAGTGAATTCAAGCGGGACTCGGCCACTTCGTTGAACAGGGGCTGCACGGATTTGGGCAGCACCAGATCAAGCTCACGCTTTTTGGGAAAAAAGCGCAGCTTGCCTACATGTGCGTCGCTGTCCATGCACAACATGGCCCCGAACCGCATCGCTTTACCCAGAATCTCGGCTTGTTTTTGGTCTTTTTCATCCAGCAACTCATAGAGTGGCGCAAATCGGTTGCCCTCGCGCTTGTTGCGATAGCGATGTTGCAACGCAAGGCCGATGAATACGCGTTCGGAGTGTTTCAGTCCTCCGAGATTGGCGCGGGTGACATAGTCGAAACAGACCTCGGCCCGGTAGTCGGGATGCGCGCGCCAACTAACATCGTGCAACAGGCAGGCGGCCTTGATCAGACGGACCTGCGTCGCAGGTGCAGATTTGAACAGAGGCATCACAAAATCGAACAGCGTGCGGCCCATACCGGGCAGGCGGGCGTCTTTCGCTTCGGAAAAACGACTGGCCTCGATCAGAGGGTCGCGGTCGCGCTGTTCCTGCGACATCTGCTCATACAGCAGGCCTTCGCGGATGCCATAGCTTGAGATCGCGATATCTTTGGGTTTGAACGTGCGGATCAGCCGCGCAAGCACGTCCATCGCATAAGGGATCAGCGCCATGCGCGAGCTTGAGACCCCGGCCTGACTGCGCAATTTGTCATGATCATTCGCGTCGATGAATTTGATCGTTTCGCGCACTTGTTTGGTCGTCATGCGGTATTCGTGTAGGACGTTCAGCGGATAGCCCCGCCGCAGCATGTCCAGCCGTGCAAAAGCTCGCCAGCTGCCTCCGACCAGAAAAAGTCGGTCGCGCTGCTGGCCCATCTGGCTGTGCAGTTCTTCCATGGTGGATTTGATAAGGGCCTTGCGCGCACGACGCCCGCCCTTGATATCGCGCAGCTTCAGCGGACCAAGGGCCGAGGTCACGCGGCGGCCAACATCGCCACCTCCGATCTCGGCCAATTCCATGGACGAGCCGCCTATGTCGCAGATCAAACCGTAGGCACCGGGCCAGCCCAGCATAACGCCCTGGGCCGACAGGCGTGCCTCTTCCTGACCGTCGATCACAGCCACATGCAGCCCGGTTTTTGCTTTCACGTCCTGACAGAATTCAGGCCCGTCTTTCGCCTCACGCACGGCGGCGGTGGCTACGACATGCAGCCCCGGCAGGCCGAGATCCTCTGCGATCCGCTTAAAGCGCTGCAGGGCGGCCATCGCCCTCTCACGCCCTCGGGGATTCAGGTGGCCGGTCTCGGACAGCCCCGCGCCCAGCTCGCACATAACCTTTTCGTTGTAGAAATAGGCAGGTGACCGCGCCGCGCCATCAAAGACCACCATTCGGACCGAGTTCGATCCGACATCGACCACGCCTACACGTGACAGCGCCCTTGTGCCGGGGTCGTCGAACAGAGGTCTTCCGAAAGGCCCCCAATCAGGAATGTCGGTTTCGACGGTCTGGTCCATGTCTTACCCAGAAATTTCGCTGTCAGAATGCGCAATTGGCGCGCTTGGGTCAATCATTCGGTTCGCCATCGTCAGGGTCCATTTTCAAGACTTGGATCGCCAAGGCACGCGTGATATCCCGTTTCTCGGACAGCGCGAAATCGTCCAGCTGTGCGACCACATCGGCGGCGGTTTCAAAGCGTCGATCCATATGCTTGACCAGATAGGCAATCACCTCGGGGCCGGGGTTCAGCTGCCGGTCGACAAACAGTTTCGCAAGCACCGCGCAGAGTAGCGCATCATCCGGTGGATCAAGCGCCACGTGATGCGCGCCCTCGACCCGGCTTTGTAGATCCGCCAGCGGCATTTGCCAAAATTTCGGCGCCAGACGACCCGTCATCAGCAGGGCGTGACCCTCGGCCAGAACAAGGTTGTGCAGGTGAAACAGCACTTTCTGCTGCTCGATATCACCTGCGATCATCGGAACGTCTTCAACCGCAATCGGGCTACGCGCCAGATCGGGCACGTCCTCGTAGCGCAGCCCCTGGGCTTTGATGATGCGCCCGCCGGTTTCGGCGGCCCAGACATGAGCCAGGTGGGTCTTTCCCGCGCCCGCCGGGCCGCTCAGCACCAGTTTGTTGCCGGGCCATGAGGTGGCCGAGATCATCGCAACCGCAAGCGCATTCGCCGGAGAGACAAAGAAATCTTCTCGCCCCAGCGCGGTTATGGCGGGCAAATCGAAGCTTAATTGTCGAGCCATTTACGCGTTGTCCTGATCCTGGCTTTCGAGGCCGGTATATAGGCGGCTATCCAGATAAACCGACGTCCCGAACCGCGCCAGCACACCCAAAGCTGCCGCGACTGGAACGGCGACCAGCATTCCTACAAAGCCGAAAAGTGCACCAAAGACCGACAAGGCCAGCAACAGCCAGACCGGGTGTAGGCCGACCGAGTCGCCGACTAGCTTAGGCGTAAGGAAGTTGCCCTCTGTCACCTGTCCCAGCGCAAAGATACCTGCGACTAGCCCGATATGCGCCCAATCCCCCCAGAACTGGAACAGCGCCAGCCCAATGGCCAAAGTGCCGCCGATCAACGCGCCCAGATAGGGTATGAAGGTCACCAGCCCGGCGATGAAGCCGACGATCAGGCCGAATTGTAGCCCGACAAGCATCAGGGCGACCGCGTAGTAAGTGCCAAGGATCAGACAGACTGTGCCCATGCCCCGAACGAATGAGGCCAGCACGTTGTCGATCTCACCGGCAAGACGTTTGATGGTAGGGGCGTGGTCGCGGGGCAGCAGCTCTCCAATCCGGGCGACCATGCGGTCCCAATCCAGCAGCAGGTAGACCGAGACGACAGGCACGATGACAAGCAGCACCACCACGTTGATTGCCGAGCCAAGCGAGGCCACAACGGATTCCAGCACATCCCCAGTCTTGGATTTCAGCGTCTCACCCAGCCCGACGAGGAACTGGTGCGAGCTGGATTCGCGGTCTAGAATCGACGGGAATTGCTTCTCGATGAAGGCGCGCAGCTCCTGGAACAGGCTGGGCACTATGTCGACCAGGTCGATCAACTGCGTGACCAGAGCTGGCACAACCATCAGAATCGCAAGCACAAATCCAAGGACGCCGACCACGGTGATGATCCCGGTGGCAGCCATCCGCGACAACCCCAGCTTTTCCAGCCGATCGGCGACGGGGTCGAGGAAATAGGCGATTGCGCCGCCGATCACGAAGGGCAGAAGCACGTCGCCCAAGGCCCACAGGATCACGACAAAGACAACCGTGGCGATGCCCCAGTATCTCAGCTGATCCTTAACCGGCAAAGCCATGGCGCATCCCTTTGTTGCACAGCGTTGCCATGTTCTTGGCCCATGACGCGCGGCGATGCAAGCGGTTCATGGGCCTCGGTTTCTGCGGGTCAGTCGGTCAGCGTGCCAAGTTCCGGAGTATCCCCTGTCGCGGTCTCGTCCGGCCAGTTGGTGCGCCAGATTTCAGCGGACCAATGGCCGCAATGCACGGCGGGGCGGTCAAAGCCGGGCAGGGCGGGTAGCAGAGGCTCAACAACCACATCATGACGCGGAACGGCGAAATAGGGGAACGAGTACCGCTCGCGCCCTGATCGGTTGACGACGCGGTGCGGCGTGGATTTCAATCGACCGCCCGACCAAAGTTCCAGCATGTCGCCGATATTGACGACAAAGCCGCCCGGCGGGCAGTCGGGCGTGATCCAGTCTCCGGTGCGGGTTTGTACCTCGAGCCCTCCGACGGGATCGGGGGCGATGATGGTCAGCGCGTCCGTGTCCTTGTGCGGATGAATGCCATAGCCGCCCTCATCTGGCGCCTGCGGAGGGTAGTGGAGCAGGGTCATGTTGGTCATCGGGTCGCGGAACGCGTCGCGCAATTGGCGTTCCGGCAAACCCAGTCCGGTTTCGAGCGCTGCGAGCAGAAGGTCTGCCACGTCATCCAGCATCGACCAATAGGTCAGGATGACATCGCGTGACCCCGGCACTTCGACCGGCCAGATGTTTGGGCCATACAGCCCGCAATCTTCACGGATTGCAGCATCAGCGTCGACTTCGTGATGCAGCTTGTAGCCTTCGTATTTGTCGGCTTTGCCCGAGCCGTCATTTGGCGTGAAGAACCCCATCGGGATAAACCCGCGATAGTTCTCGCGGGTGATGGCTTGTTTCCATTTTGAGGCCTCTTCGACCGCAAAGATCGCGCGCGCCGTGTCGCGCACCTCATCAACGGTTGCCTGGGGAATGCCAGTGCCGGTGATCGATAGAAATCCTATCTCCGTGCAGGCTGCCAAGATCTGTTGAACGGTTTGGTCGTGGTCAGGATGCGCGGCGTCGCGCAAAGGGCTGAGGTCGATTGTCGGAATGTAGTCCATCAGTGAATCCTGACACCTTGCCGGTCCAGTTCAGCGTGAACAGGGGCCAGGTTCATGCTGTGCAGCTCCTGATTGCTTTTCAGTGACAAGGCGGCTGCAATGCCAGCCCCTTGTCCCATGACCGCGCAACACGCCATGTTGCGCGTGGCCGCATGGGCCACTTTGTCGGCCCCGTGCGAGCGTCCGGCAACCAAAAGTCCCTTGATCCCTTTGGGAAGCATCGAGCGATAGGGCACCTGCATATAGCGGCCAGTGGTCGGCAGGATCAGGATGCCGTAGCCGTCGATGAACTCGGGATAGATACCAATCGTATCCTCAAACCGGCCCTGATGGCGCGCGTCATTTTCGGTCATGTTGTAGACCGCGTCGATCTTGCGCGTGTCGCGGATGCCGATGGTCATCCCGAAATTCCGTAGTCGGGCGTTTTCACATCCCGGCATGAAGCGACGCAGCGCCTCGATGGCGAGCATGGATTGACGCCGGCCTTCGATCTCACCCTTTGTGAGGCTGTCGGGGTCGGTGCCGTCGATTTCCGCCAGATGGATGAGGTTCATATAGGTCAGCTCACCCGTGTCGTGCATCGCACCCCAGGTACCTGCGATCGTGTTTAGATGAGGCGGGATCAACCCCTCATCAATTGCCTGTTGGAAGGGCTTGTGAACGAAGGGCGAGAACATGTCGTCCTCTTTGCCCGAGGTTTCGATGTTCCACTCGCCACCGCCACCCCAGTCTTTATAGGTCTGGGGGTCGGCCTTGACGCCTTCCATAAAGGCGCGTTTGTCGACACCGGCGAGATGGAACATGACCGAGGCGGCCATCATATCCTCACGCGCGGTCTTATAAGTGGGGGCGCCAGCGCGGTGGGCAACGTCGGCGTCTCCGGTCGCGTCGATCACGACCTTGGCCAGAATCGCCTCGCGCCCGGCTTTGGATTCGGTGATGATGCCAGTGATCCGGTCCCCCTCCATGATGGGGGCGACGAACTGACGGTGCAGCATCGGATGCACGCCCGTCTCTTCGACCAGCTTGTCGGCAACCAGCTTGAACCCTTCGCTGTCCAGCTCATAGCTGAGCGACTGACTTTCCGGCACTGCGGCGCCCATGTCTTTCGCTCGGGTCTCGAACTCCATGCCGATGCCCCCAGCCTCGACCGTTTGTTCGTGGCGGTACCAGGCGAATCCTTCGACCCCCACGGCGGTGATATTGCCGCCCATACAGCCGAACCGGTCAACCAGCGACACTTCTGCCCCTGCGCGTGCAGCAGCCAAGGCGGCGGCCAGACCAGCGGGGCCAGAGCCTACGACCAGAACATCTGTCTGGTGAACAACAGGGATTTGACGGGCGGGTTCCGAGATTGTCTGCATCGGGGCCTCATGATTTTACATTTCCGTCACATTTGAAGTTCCTGATTGGCGGGTCAATAAAAAATGCGACGGACCTGAGGTCGCAAAATCACCAATGGCCGATTGCCCCCGGCGGGGGTTTGGCATAATCACCTTGAAAAGCTCAAATCCACCTTTGAAGGTCACCCAATGCGCCTTAGCCGTTACTTTCTGCCCGTTCTCAAGGAAAACCCCTCCGAGGCCCAGATCGTCAGCCACCGGCTGATGTTGCGCGCCGGGATGATAAAGCAGGCTGCTGCCGGCATCTATTCCTGGCTGCCGTTGGGCTTCAAAGTCCTGCGCAAGCTTGAAAACATTGTACATGAGGAACAGGCGCGGGCAGGCCATATCGCGATCCAGATGCCGATCCTGCAATCGGCGGACCTGTGGCGCGAGTCTGGCCGCTATGATGACTACGGGCAAGAGATGTTGCGGATGCAGGACCGCCATGGTCGCGACATGCTGTATACGCCCACGGCCGAGGAACTGGTGACCGACATCTTCCGCGGCCATGTCAGCAGCTACAAGGACCTGCCGCTGACCCTCTACCAAATCCAGTGGAAGTTCCGCGATGAAATCCGCCCGCGTTTCGGCGTGATGCGAGGGCGTGAGTTCTACATGAAGGATGGTTATAATTTCGACCTGACCAAGGAAGACGCGCTGCACGCCTACAACCGCCATCTGGTGAGCTACCTGCGCACTTACGAACGTATGGGCCTGCAGGCGATCCCGATGCGCGCCGATTCCGGCCCCATCGGCGGCGATGACACTCACGAGTTCCTGGTTCTGGCCGACACGGGTGAATCCGAAGTATTCTATGACAGCGCCGTCACCGACCTGACCTTTGGCGACCGTCAGATCGACTATGATGACCGCGCGCAATGTCAGGCGATTTTGGAGGAGTTCACCTCAAAATACGCGCGCACGGACGAAACCCATGATGAGGCGCTGTTCAACCAGATCCCTGAGGAACGTCGCCGCGTGGCGCGTGGGATCGAAGTGGGTCAGATCTTCTACTTCGGCACCAAATATTCCGAGGCTATGGGCGCGACCGTTCAAGGCCCCGATGGCAAGCCAACCTCGGTTCACATGGGCAGCCACGGTATTGGTGTCAGCCGCCTGATCGGCGCGATCATCGAGGCCAGCCACGATGACAAAGGCATCATCTGGCCCGAGGGCGTGACGCCGTTCCACTGCGGCATCGTCAATCTGAAACAGGGCGATGAAGAGGCGGATGCGGCCTGTGACAAGCTCTATGGTGCTCTGACCGCTCTGGGCCTTGAGCCCCTCTACGACGACCGCAACGAGCGGGCAGGGGGCAAGTTCGCCACCATGGACCTGATCGGTCTGCCATGGCGCATCACCGTCGGGCCGCGTGGCCTGAAAAACGGTGTGGTCGAGTTGACCTGTCGCCGCTCAGGCGAAAGCGAAGAACTGAGCCCCGAAGCCGCCGTCACCAAAATTGCCGGGATTTATGAGCAGATCGCCTGATCCGCTCATCTCGGTCATCACTGCGACCTACAACCTGCTGTCCCAAGGGCGGCAGGACAGTTTCAAAGGCGTTGTGGATTGCATGCAGCGCCAGAATTGCGCGCGGGCTGAGCATATCATCCAGGATGGTGCCTCAACCGACGGCACTGTCGCTATGTTGCACGAGTTGACCGAAAGGATGCCGCGTACGACCGTGATAAGCGAAACGGATGGCGGCTTGTATGACGCGATGAACAAGGGCGCGCGGGCAGCGAAGGGTGAGTACCTTTTGTTCCTGAACTCTGACGACTCGCTGGCCTCGGATGCTATTCTCAACCAAGCCGCAGATCGGCTGGAGGCGACCAAGCCTGACTTCCTATATGGCTCAACGCTGCGCCGTTATGAGGATGGTGGCGAGACGATGGAAAAGCGCATGTCGCTGAAAGCCATCCTGCAGCGCATGCCGTTCTGCCATAACTCGGTTTTCATTCGTCGTGATGTGTTTCAGGCGTTGGGCGGGCACGATAGCCAGTTCCGTATTGCTGCCGACTATGACCTGATGCTGCGCTTGATCGGGTCGGGCTATCAGGGTGAGCGTATGGATGAGCCGATCTCACTATTCTGGGATCGTGGCGCGACCAGTGATCAGGACGCGACCGGCAAGGATTACGCTCGGGTCTGGATGAACTACTACACGGGATTCAAATCCGCCAAAGCCCTCAGTCTGGATGATTTCGCCGGGTTCTATCGACGTGGTCACATGCCTGCTCGTCTGATCTGGGAACTGTTACGGCGACCCGACACACCCGAGCCGATCAAGACCGCCGCGCGCCACAGTCTGGCAAAAACCCTGCGCCGGTCCGTTCAATTCTGGCGCAGTTTTTAGGCCCGTACGGCCGGCCGCGCAGTCAGAATGTCGCCGTCTGCGTCGTTCCCGCGGGCCACAACGATCGGACGCCCCATGCGGCGTACAAGTTCCCGAAGCTCAAAGCCCAGAAACCGGATCCCGCAGATGCGTGCGCCGGTGTCGCGGTCGGTTACGCAAAGACGCCCTTCGCGAAAGGCAAGGCGATAGCCTTTGTCCCTCAGGACCTCGGCCAAATTGTTCCAGCTAACTGCGCTTGCAAAGATCGGACGGATCGCAGCACGAAGCAGTGCCGCAGTTTCACAATCCAAATCTGATGAAGGTTTGTGGGCCAAAATCGGGCCCGTCCCAAGTGTTGTATTTTGAATATTCATGAGCGACCCCCGCTCTTTCAAATGTGTTCCCCCAAAGTCAGGGTGACAAAGTTTCTGATATTAAGCAAAAAGCGAAATAAAATTGCTCAATTGTTGTGGCATTTTGAGTTCAGTGCCTCACGCAATGCCGATATTGACTTCATAGCTGAAACAATAGCGGCCTGTCTGTGAAGGTCGTCACAACCTCTGGTGTAACCAATTGGCGGGCAAGACTACTTTTACCCTGCCAAAGGACCGGTAAGTGATTCGTTTCGATCTGGAGGCAGTGCAATTTGACCTCGGCAGATTTGCTGATAGACGAGGGCACGCCCCAGAGAAAGGCCGCAGGTTCGTGCTGAGTTTCACCACTATTGTCTATTCCAAGGATTATCCGCTGCTCAGGCTTCAGGCGATGTCTATGGCCAGGTTTGTTGCGCCGGATCAGGTGGCCTCGATCCATGTTATTCTGAACGATATAGATGAGGCCGGGCTAGCAGCGAAGATCGAACCGATCCTGCAGTACTATGGCCCGCTGCGTCCTAAAGTGCGGATTCTGAAGGGCGAAGAGGTGTTGCTGGGCGAGGGGCACACTGCCCGGCGGCCGCTGAAAGATCGTATCCTCATCGAAGACCGCTATCGCCTTCCCCTGATCCGCAAAAGCGGATGGAGGGGCAACAATGGCTACCGCATGCAACAGGTACTGAAACTGGGCGCGGCGCGGGTGGCAGAGGCCGAGAACATCGTCATTCTCGATACCAAGAACCTGTTCCTGCGGTCGTTCGAAGAAGGCGAGTTCTTCTCACCCCAAGGACCAGCACGTATTCAGTTCATGCCAGTTCAAAGCGACTATCACCACAATTGGTTGCTCCAGAGCCTTGAAGCTTTGGGTGTTGAACAAACGCTGACGGACGACCTGCGTACCACGACGTTTTCAACGCCCTTTCCGGTACGCCGGACGCTGATCCTTTCGCTGCTTGATGAGATCAATACACGCTACGGCTCGGTTCAGGCGCTTTTCGCGTCTAGACGGCGGCCATCAGAGTTCATGTTGATGAACGCGTTTTGCCTGAAGTCACCTGATGGCTATGCGCCGTGGTTCGAACCCGCTGACCCTGCGCATATTGGGATGTGGCCGACTTATTCCACGGATGAACTGGCTAAGCTGGTCGCGCGGCTGCAGGACGACAGATCGCTGACCCTCGGGCTGCACAACAGGGCGGTTGCAAACTTGCCAGAGGATTTGCGCGGGCAAGTCTATGCGGCCCTTGAAACGCGTGGCATATGCGATCGCCACGTGACCGAAGAGGTTCTGCAGCAAACTTCCGCGCTTTCGAGCTGACCTATAAGGACAAGCGGCTTGACCCTCGGGCGAAATGCCGAAAGGGTCGCACCAAACCAGAAAATAACCCGGAGCAGGCATGGCCAAAACACCCCCGCCTTTTGCCCCTTTTGAATGGAAGATCGCCTGGCGCTACCTACGTGCGCGTCGGGCCGAGGGTGGCGTCAGCGTGATGACCTGGATCTCGCTTATCGGGATCACATTGGCTGTTTTTGCCCTGATTGCCACTTTAGCGGTGCGCTCGGGATTTCGGGCCGAATTCGTTGGCACCATTCTAGGGGCTAACGCACATGTGACGGTCTATTCCTCGGGTGAGATCGACGCACAGGGGCGGGTTGATCGGACCATTGCAGATTTTGAGGAGCGCACGGCGCGTCTGGCGCAGGTGCCCGGGGTTGAACGGGTCGCGCCCTTGGTCAAAGGGCAGGTGCTGATCACCAACCGCGACCGCAGCAGTGGCGTTCAGGTGTTCGGGATGCGCCCCGACGATCTGCGTGATTTGCCGGGGATTGCGGAAAGCGAGGAAGCGGTTGGCGATCTGTCCGAGTTTCAGACGGGCGAAGACGTCATCGCCATCGGCTCCGGCGTAGCGCGCAGCATTGGTGCCACGGTTGGCGACACCGTTAAGCTGACTTCGCCCAACGGGGTCAAAACCGCCTTTGGAACGTCGCCACGGGTGAATGCATATCGCGTTGTCTACGTGTTCTCGGCCGGGCGCTACGATATCGACCGCACGCGGGTTTACATGCCATTCTCGCAGGCGCAGAGTTTCTTTAACCGTGAGGGCGTCGCCGACGAGATCGAGGTCATGGTTGAGCGCCCGGAAGACCTCTATCCGATCCTGATCCCCATCCTTGAGGCTGCAGGCGAGCGCAGCCAAATCTGGACGTGGCAGGATGCCTCGGGCGGGTTCCTGAGGGCACTAGAGGTCGAAGACAACGTGATGTTCATCATCTTGTCGATCCTTGTCCTCATTGCGGCGATGAACATCGTCTCAGGCCTGATCATGCTGGTCAAAAACAAGGGCCGAGACATAGGTGTCCTGCGCACCATTGGTCTCAGCGAGGGCTCGGTCCTGCGGGTGTTTTTCATCTGCGGCGCCTTCACGGGCATCATCGGCACGGTCATGGGAGTGATCCTGGGTTGCCTGTTCGCGCTCTATATCGACCCCATCTTTTCGTTTGTGAACTACGCCATGGGCGGCGGAGTTTGGGATCCGTCGATCCGTGGGATTTACGCCTTGCCCGCCGAGCTTCACCTCAGCGATGTTCTCAAGGCGATTGGCCTGTCTCTGGGCCTGTCTTTCTTTGTCACCTATTTCCCTGCCCGCCGCGCCGCGCGGCTGAACCCTGTTGAGGCGCTGCGCTATGAATGATGTAAGCTTGCGGCTGAACGGCCTGACGAAAACCTACCTAAAGGGCACCCCGGGAGAAGTGCAGGTTTTGCGCGGGATTGATCTGGAGTTGCAGGCAGGGGAGGCCGTCGCGCTTGTTGCGCCATCGGGTGCGGGCAAGTCGACCCTTTTGCATATCGCCGGGCTGCTGGACACGCCGGATAGCGGTAACGTTGAGATTGCGGGTCAGGATCTTGCAGGAAAAGGCGACCGTACGCGCACCTCTGTACGGCGTCAGGATGTTGGGTTCGTCTACCAGTTCCACCATCTGCTGCCTGAGTTCACAGCGCTCGAGAACATCACCCTGCCACAACTCGCCAACGGTGTGTCCGAGCGCGACGCGCAGGGCAGGGCGATGTCCCTGTTGGATCGCGTCGGAGTGGCCCAACGCGCCGATCACCGACCGGCGGCACTGTCCGGGGGCGAGCAGCAACGGGTTGCGTTCTGTCGCGCTCTGGCCAACGCACCGCGCGTTCTGCTGGCGGATGAACCGACAGGTAACCTTGACCCGGATACATCGGATCAAGTGTTCGAGGCTCTGATGACCCTGGTGCGCGACCAGGCCCTGTCCGCGCTGATCGCCACGCACAATCTGGACTTGGCCGCGCGGATGGACCGCATCGTCAGGTTGGAAGGTGGAGTGCTCAAGCCAGTTGAGTGATCGCCACTCCGATTGCCATCACCGCAATCCCGCCTGCGCGCATCAGGGTAAGTGGCGTGACCTGCGCGCCGAACAGGCCGAAATGGTCGATGGCGGCCGTGCTGATCAATTGTCCCAATAGGACAAAGAACACGGCATTGCCGACGCCGAAATGCGGCGCGACATGGGTGATCGACAGGACGTAGAAAGCAATCAGAACACCCGCCAGCAACAAGTGTTTTGGCGCCTGAGCCACTTTTGACAGCGCCTCAAAACCGGGAAAGACCACCATCACCAGCGCGGCAGACCCGAAGGCGATGGCAAACAGGATCACAGCTGCTGTGGTCGGCGAGCCGATAAGCTTGCCGAGCGCCGCGTTCAAAGCTGCCAGGATTGGGACTCCGATCCCGGCGGCCAACATGATGGCTGCGTATTGTGTCATAGCCCGAACCCTCTTTACCCGTATTCGTTGATCTGGATCATTGCGCCAAGCCGCGCAGCGGGCAAGCCTGTTGACAGCAATTGTGGTAGGAGGATGCGATGATCACAAAGCTTTGTTTTGCAACGGCGTCAGCTCTGTTTGCCATGTCTGTCCCCCTCTGGGCGCAGGATGCAGAGAAAGGTGCCGAGCTTTACCAGCACTATTGCGCCACCTGCCATGGGATTGACGCAACCGGCCATGGGCCGATGGCCGGAGTGCTTGTCATTCAGCCGACCAACCTGAAGACACTGGCAAATGCAGACGGTGTTTTCCCTACGGCCCGCGTGGTGGGGCGGATTGACGGGCGTGATCCGTTGGTGAGCCACGGCAGTCCGATGCCAGTTTATGGCCCGTATTTCGAAGGGCAGGACACCGCGATCAAGACGCCCGATGGGCAGCCGATCCTCACCAGCCAGCCCATCGTGGATCTGGTGGAGTATCTGAAAACCCTGCAGGACAGCTAAGCCTTAGCTGCAGATGCCTTCGATCTTTGCCTCGCTCCAAGGGATTGCGATGTCCCGCTCACGGCCGGTCTGTGGCAGCGGGGACAGATCGAAGTGCTCCCCCAGCATATCGTGCAACCTTTTGGTGCGCTGCGCCTGAGGGTCCAATGCACGACAGCAGACATATTCCTCGACAATCGCGCCCTGCTGTTCAAACCCGTAGGACAGGAAATCGGGCGAGGTTTCCAGATCGAACAAATACGGATCTTTGCGCCCGCCATGTTCCGCTGCGGCGCGCAGAGGGTGATAGCCCGTGGACTCGCGGTTCTGCCACTGCCAGATATGGGTCAGTTCGTGTGCCAGCAACATCGCGGCGATCAGGTTCATCTCTTCGGGGTAGTCGGACATATAGTCCTCAAGATACCAATCGCGCGCGAAATAGACTTTGTTGAACAGGGCAACGGCGGCCGGTTTTCCGGTGACTACCCCTGCCTCGATAGGGGGCAGGATGCGTTCCCGGCAGGCCTCACGCGGGCGCGCTTCGCGGAAATAGGTGACTGGCACGACGGGAGCCCCTTTTACCAGCCGGACGCTATCCAGATCCAAGGTCGTGCCTTGCACCGCGCTTGCAAAGCCGCGTTCCTGCTCGGTCAGGGGACGCCCGCAGGAAGACAGAAGCAAAAGGAGCATAAACAGAATGCGCAACGCCATGAGGTCAACCCTAGTGCGTCACTTGCGTTGCGCAAGGCGATTTCACGTAGACGTGGCCGGGCCGCAGCCAGTACTTGATTTGGCACAAGACCAAATCGGCACGATACCGCCACACGTGTCTAAACATCTATCGGAGAGTCCATGTCCAGTTGGGTGCCATTCATATCGGCTTTCACGGCGTTTTTCCTGAGCCACGCCATTCCCGCGCGGGCACCGGTGCGGGCCAGATTGGTAAAGGTTCTGGGGCAAAAGGGGTATCTTCTGGCGTACTCGGCATTGTCCGTCATCATCCTTGCATGGCTGATCGTGGCCGCAGCGAACGCGCCCTATGTCGAGGTGATCCCTCCGTGGCCGGTGCTGCGCTGGGTGCCTTTGGTCGTGATGCCGGTGGTGTGCTGGCTCGCGGTGGCCGGACTGACCATCAGTAACCCGTTTTCCTTTGGTGGGCTGGGAAAGGCGGGTTTTGATCCGGAGCGCCCCGGTATTCTGCGCACCACCCGCCATCCACTTTTGGCGGCGCTGACGCTGTGGGCCGGGGCGCATCTTCTGGCGAATGGCAGTTTGTCTCATGTGATCCTGTTTGGCCTATTCGCCGGTTTTGCCGCGCAGGGCATGACGCTGATCGACCGCCGCAGAGCCCGTTCATTGGGCAACGGCTGGCCTCGCCTGTCGCGCAATACGGCGCGGTTTTCGCTGCGCGCGCCCCTACCGTGGCCGCCCCTTCACGTGTGGCTTGCCGCGCTTGCCGTCTTTGCCGTTCTCATCGGCTTGCACGGCGCTGTGATCGGCGTCTCGCCACTTCCCTGACGCAAGGAGTGGTCGACCCGCGTGTCCCGTGCTATCTGATATGCCGAACTCCGACTTACGAGGTCCAAAAATGCATCTGGCCTATGTTACCACCAACGATCGCGGCGCGACCGACCGCTTGTTAAGCGCCGTCGCCGCACACCTGCTGGCGCGTGGTGCCAAACTGGCGGGGGTCGTGCAGACCAACACGGAATGCACCGATAGCAGCAAATGCGATATGGATGTGCAGGTACTACCGGATGGCGAGACCATCCGTATCTCGCAATCCCTGGGCGAGCATGCGCGCGGCTGCCGTCTGGATCCTGCGGCGCTCGAGCAGGCTGTAGGACAGGTCATGGCCACGCTTGCCAATGACCCGCAGTTGATGATCATCAACAAATTCGGCAAGCACGAGGCCGACGGGCGCGGTTTCCGCCCCGTCATCGCCGAGGCGCTGGCACAGGACATTCCTGTTCTGCTGGGCGTGAACGGGTTGAATGATGAGAAGTTTCAGGCCTTCACGGGCGGGGCGGCAGAACAGCTATCCCCGGATCTTGAGGCGATTGTCAGCTGGTTCGAAAAGGTCGCGGCCCAGCGGGCGGATGCCGCCTGAGGGCAACCTCACGTAGCGTAATGCGCTGATATCCTGACTTGTTTGGCCGTGCCTCGGCTGCAATCCTCTCTCTGGGAGGATTTTAGGCATGTGGGCAAACTGGGCAGGGAACGAAACCGCCACCGCTTCGATTGCGCGCCCTATGGGGTTGGATCAGCTGCGGACGATGGTGGCAGAACCTGAAAACCTGCGGGTTGTCGGGGCAGGGCACTCCTTTACCCCAATCGTGGGCGGTGCCGAACGGATATTGGATCTGTCACAGTTGCATTTGCCTACGGTTGGACCAGTCGAAGATGGGCAGGTTTGGGTCAATGCCAATGCACGTCTGCGTGATCTTTCGCCCGCTTTGGCCGAGCAGGGTGTGGCGTTCCGTAATCTGGGTGACATCAACACGCAGTCTCTAGCCGGGGCTGCATCCACGGCCACCCACGGCACTGGGCGCACTCTGCCCTGCCTTGCGGCCGAGATTACAGATGCCAAGTTCATCGGTGCGACCGGTGACATGCTGACCACCTCGCAAATCCCGCTGGAGATGGCGCAGGTGACGCTGGGCTTGCTGGGCATCCTGACCGAGGCGCGGATCAATGTCGTGCCGAAATACAATCTGCGTCGTCAAGTCACACTGACCGATCTGCCGGATGTCTTGGCCAACATGCATCGGAACTGGGCCGAGAACCGGAATTTTGAGTTCTTCTACATCCCCTTCACCGGCAAAGCGGTCGAGCTGCGACACGCCGTCACCGAAGACCCCGAAAGCAAGGCCCCGCGCGATCTGGATATGTTGGCGGTCAAGGTGCTGAAGCTTGCCCGCAACGCTGGACGCTTAAGTCCCAGTCTGCGCACGCTGCTGCTGAACCTGCTCACGCTGGCTCAGTCGGATGAGAATCACGTGGGCGAAAGCTGGCGGGTGCTGTGCAGCGACAGACATATTCGGTTCAAGGAGATGGAGTATCATCTACCCGCCGATATCGCTGGTGATGTCCTGGCCGAGGTTTTTCTCCGTCTGGAGCGTGACCACAAGGACATCTATTTTCCGATCGAAGTGCGCCAGACGGCGGGTGACACGGCCTGCCTGTCGCCTTTTCAGGGCGGCCCACGGATCTCGATCGCGCTGCACACGGATGCGGGTGAAGATCACAGCCGCTATTTCAACGCTCTGGAACCGTTATTTCTCGAGGCTGGAGGGCGCCCGCATTGGGGCAAGATGCACAGTCTTTCCTACAAAGACTTGTCCGGCCTGTATCCGGATTTCGACCGGTTCTGCGCCCTGCGTGAGGAATTGGACCCACAGGGCAAATTCATGACGCCCGCCTTGGCTCGGTTGTTCCGGCCATGAGCGATCCCTACCTCACCAGGTTGTCCGAGGCTTTGCGCACCCACGGGGTCGATCAGCCTGTCGTCGCAATAGACCTGGATCGGGTCGAGGCAAATTGCCGGGCAGCACGGGCCGCAGCTGACCCCGGACTGGACCGGCGCTTGGTCGCAAAATCTCTGCCTTGCCTGCCGTTGCTGGATTATATCCGCGGGCTGATCCCCAGCTCCGGTCTGATGAGCTTCTCCGAACCGATGCTAATGGAGCTACTGCAAGCGGAACAAGAAACGGACCATCTGACCGGAAAACCGTTGCCTGTTTCTTCTGCCGCGCGTGTGTTGCAGTCTTGCCCAGACGCCGAAGACCGAGTGCAATGGCTGATCGACACCCCCGAACGCCTGCGCGCGTATCTGACCTTGGCTGAAACAAGCCAAACGACTATGCGTTTGTCGCTTGAGGTGGATATCGGCCTGCATCGCGGTGGGTTGAAGGTGGATCAGGTTGCCGAACTCGCGCGAGCTATCTCGGCGCATCCAAACACGCGTTTAAGCGGGCTCATGGGGTATGAGGCGCATTTGGCGAAGCTGCCCGGTGTCCTCAAGTCGCGGGCAACGAAGGCCAGCGCCAAAGCGTTTGAACATGCCGTGGCTGCACTGCCTGAAGGCGCGGGGTATTGCCTAAACACCGGCGGCAGCCTGACATTTCAGAGCTACCGCGCACCCGGGCCAGCCACCGAGGTCGCGTTTGGTTCAGCCCTCGTGAAGCCATCCGATTTCGACCACGCAACTACCACTGGCTTTCAACCGGCTGCGTTTCTGGCCAGCCCTGTTCTCAAGGTCATGCCGTCAAACCCTCTGCCCGGATTGGAATTCCTACCCAAGCGCAAAACCCATATCGCGATCTTCGGAGGGCATTTCCCCGGCCAACCCGTTCACCCCGGCGGGTTCACTTATTCCTCGGTCTTCGGGCGATCGAGCAATCAGGAGGTTTGGACTGGCCGCGCTAGCCATGCCGTCAAACCCGGTGACATCGCGTTGATCCGCCCGAGCCGGAGCGAGGCTGTTCTGAACCTGTTCGGAACGGTTTTAGCGGTGCGAGAGGGGCAGGTGATCGCGGAGTGGCCATGCTTGCCGAATTGACTCCTATAGCACAGCGATACTTGCGCGATTTTTCAGCCGTTTTTCACCGCGAAGCGCATTGAATTCGCAAAGCTATGGGCGTAGTTCTCAACGCGTGCCGACCTCGGGTCGACACAGGTTGCCCGCGTGGTGGAATGGTAGACACAAGAGACTTAAAATCTCTGGGCCGGAAGGCCGTGCCGGTTCGAGTCCGGCCGCGGGTACCACACACAGCTCCTTAGACCGGATAGTCGAGCCTTGTGATCAGCTGCCAGATATCTCGGTTCAGGGTGGACAGGTCTTCGACAACCTGTTCAATCTCGCGCAGGGCCTCACCATCCAGAGTATCCGTGCGACCCATTTTGATGTCTGTTTTCCGATCCGCAATGCGCATCAGGATGGTCTTGGGGTTGCCGCTTTCGGGATCAAACGAATAGATGCAATGATTGAACCGGTTGCGGATGCCGGACAGTTTTCCAAGCCGTTTTGTGTGCTCCAGGATCGGGTCCCGAATGCCCTCGGAGCGGCCATCCATTTTTGCCAGCCGCTCAACCAGATCAATCCGGGCTCGGGTCGTGTTCAGGGTCAGAAAGATGATAACGGCGGCATCTTTGCTGGTGCCTGCCAGACCCGCAATTAGGTGGATCAGCAGGCTTTCGGTGTTGGTCCACATATAGTTCAACCGCCCCACCAGCAGGATCAGCCGATCAAACCGCTCTTCCACGAGATCAGCCAACACGGGGGCTTAGCGCATCAAAAGGCGCAACCTCGAAATAGAAATGAGCGGCGGCCGTGCGGTTGCTGACCCCGATTTTGCCGACCACATTGTGCATGTGAAGTTTGACGGTATGTTCCGTAATCCCTAACCCGGCGGCGATGACCTTGTTGCTCTGCCCTTGAGACACCAACCTGAGGACCTCTTTTTCCCGTTTCGTCAGCCTGTCGAAAAGCTCAACCTGCTGAGTGTTGACGGGCTTGGGCGTAACAGAGGATGCAGGTGACTTGCAGGGGGTCGCCTGAGGGCCCGCGACACAATCGGCGAGGAAACTGGGCAGATGAAGCTGCTCATGCATCAGCAACCTCAAGATTGATCGCCACACGTCAGGGGCGACGTTCATAGGTAGAAAGCCGATCTCGCCGTAGCGACTGCGATCCCAGCGTTCAAACAGATGCCGGGCTGCGGCGTCCTTGCGGTAGGAAAAGGCGAGGCACCCGAACGGAACTTGTGCCGCATATTCGCTTGGCCGTTCCAGCAGGTCCTCAAGCATGACCTGATCTACAACCAGAACGCGGCTAGCGTGTGCTTTGGCTGAGCTCAGGTCGCCCAGTGAATCGAAACGGGACACACAAACATCAAATTCGTTCTGGACGCTTCTGAGGGTTTGATTAGATAGAAAAAGCTCTCGACCAATAAAGTGAATTGAAAAGTCTTCAGTCTTGGTATTCTGGAAGGCGTAGTCACGTTCAGACGGGTCAATCATTACTGTCCCCCCACTAAAAACCGAACTGCAGTTTACAGTATTCACGCAAGTAATTCGGGCAGTTCAAAAGCCGAAATAGTCTTAAAAATATGGATTTATTCTAGATGAAATGTAGGGTGTCAGCAACTGGATATTGGGGTTTGACAATTGGTCCTAGAACTATTGATTAGGGTCGTATTGCGGGTATTTCGGGTAAGTAGAGGGAATCCAACGGCTTCTTTCGTCCACGTCCAATCCGTAGGGTTTAGGTCGCATTTATTAGTGTAAACTGCGACCCTTCCAGCAATAGCCCCGGATTTCAACAACCTAACCGTTCTAGAGCTTTTCGATAGCTTGGCAGCTTTGTTAAAGGCTGCGACGCTTCCTCTACTTCAGATTGCGAAGGTTTTTCCTTTAACGCCCGCTTTTCGCGCATTTTCGCGAATCTCTTTTCAGCGGGGACGTCGGCTTAGCCGGGAAAGGAGGTGCAGAGAGCTCGGAACCAACAGACCGCAGGGTTATGCGTTCAGGCATACCGTGCGGATTTTTGTTTCAACTGCACGAGTAACCACCTTTGAGATGAATGGTGGTCAGGTGCGCCTATAGAGTGGAAAGCAATATGTCTGACCGTAGAATTCTATCCCCAGTCACAACCGTCGAAGAAATTGATGTCGAAGACATGGACCCGGTCGTTGAAGACCCGGGTGTTGAAGATCCAGAAATGGAGATGGCTGAAAACGCGCAGCAGCAGCAACAGCAACAACAGCAGTCCGTCGACAACACAAACGGCGGTGACGACAGCAACACCAATGGTGGCAACGACAGTAACACCAATGGCGGCAATGACAGCAATACGAACGGTGGCAATGACAGCAACACCAATGGTGGCAATGACAGCAATACCGTTCGCGACAATGGCAACAGCACCAATGACAACGTGAACCGGGTCGATATCGACTTTGGTGAAGGCGAGTGGATCCCGCGCGACGATGATAAGGTCGATGTGGACATCGGCGACGATGCCTCGACCGGTGACGTGATCACGGCCGGAGACGATGTGAACTATGATCCCGGTGATGATCTGAACCTGGATATTTCGTTGAACGGCGAAGGCAATGACATGGCCTCGTTCAACAACCAGTATGCCAGCCTGGCGGACAATGACACGCTGAACGGCGCTACTGTTTCCAACTCCGGTACGTTCGAACAGAATGGCGATGCCAATGGCGGCAATGCAACCGCAGAAGAGGGTATCGACACATCGTCCGATGGTGGAGCGTCCGGCAGCGGTGGAACCAGCCATGGCGGTGATGCGTGGGGTGATACCCATGGCAGCACTTCGATGGCCCTCGGTGGCCACTCCGGAGATGCGAACGGCGCGGCAACCGGTGGAGCGGGCGCAAGCTCGGGCGAAGCGAATAACGGCAGCATCGGTCTAGGCCTGTCAGGGGCGCAGTCGGATGGTGACGGTACTGGCGCCGCTGGCGGCAACGCCAACAGCACCTCGAACGCGACGAACTCCGGAACGTCCAGTGCAAGCAGCTCTGGTGATGGTGGAGAAGGCGGCGCGGCTGGATCTCTGGGTCTTGGTGTTGGTCTTGGTCTGTCCGGCTCGAACGCGAGCGGCAATGCGGATGGCGGCGACAATACCTCCGGTTCGATGGGAACTGGCCTTGGTCTGGCGGGCACTGATGCGTCTGCACAAGGCTCGAACGCTGGCGACGGCAATGCACAATCCAGCGGTAGTGCCGACAACACAAGCTCTGGCAGCAACCAGGCCAACGGCGCGACCGCTGGCAGCAACAATGCTGCTGGGATCGCGGGTGCTGGCGCTATGGGGGCCAATGACGCAGATGGCGGCAATGGTCCGGGCGGTAGCGGCTCCGGTGGTAATGGGACCGGAGGCAATGGTCCGGGTGGTGACGGGACCGGTGGCAACGGACCGGGCGGATCCGGCACTGGTGGTGACGGACCGGGTGGTTCGGGCACCGGTGGTAACGGACCAGGCGGCACAGGTTCCGGCGGTAATGGTCCGGGTGGTGCTGGCCCAGGTGGCACAGGCTCTGGCGGAGCCTCTGGAACAGCCGAGGGCGCACTTTCTGCGCTGAACCAGCAGAATCTGGGTCTTGGCCTGAACCTTGCCGATCCTGATCCGACAACGGGCGGTGGCGGCACAGCCGGAGATGCAACTGGAACCGGTGGCGCCGGGTCTGGCGGAGCAGGCTCTGGCGGCAATGGCCCCGGCGGCGAAGGCTCGGGCGGTAACGGCCCAGGCGGCACAGGTACTGGCGGCAATGGTCCAGGTGGTGCCGGTTCGGGCGGTAATGGTCCGGGCGGTGCAGGCACCGGTGGCATGGGCATGGGCGGGAATGGTCCCGGCGGTGCAGGTGCTGGTGGTGCAGGCGGTGGCCGCGTTGACACAAGTTCGGACGCGCAAGGCGTTGGTGATCAGTCTGCGACAGGTCCTGACATCTCGCAAAGCCCGGGTGACGTGACAGGCGCAACCAACAACCTGCAAACCCCGGATGGATCGGGCGGCGGCGGTGGCAGCAATGCGACCGATGGCACGGCCGAAGCAACCGGAACTGGTGAATCGACGGCCGAAGGTACTGGCGGTGCAGGTGGCATGACCTCGCCGACATCGAGCTCGGCCGGTAGTGGCGCCGGATCTGCGGATGCGACCAACACAGCTGGCGATGGTGGTGACAACGAAGTGTTTGCAGAAGCTGACACCGATGGAACCGCTGACAGTCTGGCCGAAGCGATTGCCGGGTATGGCGGCGCGGGGTCTGCTGACAACGATGCGACCTCGACTGGAACCGGCAGCGCGACGGGATCGGCCATGTCCGGTGACGGCGGCTATGGTGGAGCGGCCACAGCGGCTGGCGGTACCAGCGGCGCGGTCATGGGAAGCTCGACCGGCGGCATGACAAACGGTGCAACCAATACCGGTGGCGAAGCCTCGGGCGCCAATTCTGGCGCAGGTGGTGCAGGCGGAAACGCCGGTACCTGGGGCTCCGACAACGGTGGCGATGGCATCGTGAACGGCGAATCCTATGCCTCGGCTGCGGCTGTTGTCGATACGGCAGCGTTCAACCAGTCGATCGTCATGGGCGCAAACGTCCTTGGTAACTCGGTCGATACGACCATGGTGGGCGGCTCGATGACGTCGTCCTACGCCAGCGACGATACCGAGGTCTAAGACCCGTTTCGGGCTCTGCCATTTTCAGAGCCCGAGCTTTCTTCAAAACCGCCGGGGGCGCGCCACGTGGCCCCGGCTTAGCAAACCCAAAGCGGAAATTTTCGGCCGTAGCGGGTGACAAGGAACCTTAATATGTCCCTCGACAGTATTACTGAAACGATTGCACATTTTGTTGGAACTTTTGAGCTGACAATCGAACAAGGACGATTGAGAGACCAGTATGAAGAGTTCACCGCGCTTAGGCGGAAAGTCGAACTTGAAGATCTGTTAGATCCCACGAGAATTGAGGTCAAGGCCACGTTGAAGGCCGATCCGGGCGACTATGCCCCGATCCCTTTCAAATTCAACACACCTCCGGCCGAGCTGCCGCCGCCACCCCCGGCAAACGGCCCGAACTATGAGACAAACATTTTTCTCGACCCACCAGAGGGTCCTTCTGAGGCGGTACGCGAGGCGGCATTGGGTCCGTCCGAAGCACCGCCTTTGATGCTGTTCCAGTTTCAGAACGAACTGATTGGGTCAGCAGTCACCTACACGTTCCAGACACTGTTCCTGCGCGACAATGACGTCGTCGGAGAAGGGGAGTTCCGCGATGTCGACGCCCTGATCACTGCTGGGCAGGACATGCTTGAGGCCGCGCTGACATTCCATGCGGTGGCGGCGCCGTCCTTTGCGTTGGCCGATTATGCGTCGCTTGAACTGCTCTCTGAGATTGCCGAGCAGATTGTGAACCCGATGAACTCCGAGATCGAAGGTGTCACGGTTCACCAGTTCCACGGCGAAGACGCCGTTGGTGTGATCATAAACGGCGAAAAGGTTGAAGAGGCCGTAGAATGGGACGACCTGCTTCCCGCCTATCACCAACCAGATGAGGAAGCCGAAACGCCGGATATGCTTCCCGCAGAATGGGACCGCTCGGATGATGAAGAATTTGCTGACGGCCATATGGTCATCGCGGGCGGCAACCTTGCGGTCAACGAAGTGGCGGCAACGATTGCCTGGATTGATGCGCCCTATATAGCCGTGGGCGGAAAGGCGATGGATCTGACTGTGATCAGTCAGGTCGCCGTAGTTTCCGACTGGGACCAGATCGAACAAGGCGGGAGCAGCGGAACCAAGGTGGTGCAGTCAGCCTCGGTCGGCGTTGAAGCGAAAGCCGCCTATTGGCTGAACCAGGCTGAGGGGGCCGAAGGGCAACCCGCCTTTGCCTCGGTCGATTGGATCAGTGGCGATCTGGTCGTTGCGAATTTCATCAAGCAAGAGATCGACGCCACGGATATCGACCACATACAGGCCGAAATCTCGGCAAGCACGACGCTTTATGCGATGGGCGACAACCAGATGGTCAACGTCACCGAGATTGTCCAGCTGGGCAGCTACTATGATGTGATCATGATCGGCGGCAACATGATATCCGTCGATATGCTGTTCCAGACCAACGTGTTAGTGGATGACGATATCGTAACGGGCGGCTCGACCTCGGCGCAGGGTGATGAAAACCTTGTCATGAACGAGGCCTCCGTGTCGAAGACGGGCGAGGACAGCCACAAGGTGCTGCACCAGGATATGGCCAATGCCATGGCGCTTGGTGAAGCGGATATGGACGCGCTTGAAGACGCACTGCTCAACGATCCCATGTTCGCTGGGATGGAGCAGATCCGTGCCCTGAAAATTGAGGGCGATCTACTGCAGGTCAACATCATGGAACAGGTCACCATGCTGCTGGATCAGGACGATGTGCACGTGTCTGGGCCCAAGGCGGCCGAGACGGAAATCATCGCGGGCAGCAATGCCCTGTTGAATGCGGCAAATGTTGCCAAGGCTGGGATCGACTCGGTGGTGATGGCGGCTGAGGAGACCTATTCAGATCTGCTCCTGCATCAGGCCAGCTTGTATGATGTGCCGGATCAGGAGGGCGTCTCTGAGCTGACAAATGATGCCATCGCCGTGTTGATGGAAGAGGCCAATAGCGAGCTGGCCAAGATCCATGAAACCGTCGCCAAACAAACAGCCCCGACCGAGATGGCGGGCGCTGACGACGGCCTGCAGTCCATGCTGGCCTGATTTCCTGTAATTATAGCGAGTGACCGGAAGGTTAGTTTATGTCGATTGTGTTTTCGTCGCGCCGCTCCATCTGTTCCAGCCCTTTGGATCGAAATGGCGGCGTTGCCGTGTCCGAGGCGCCGCGTACCGAAAAGGGATCGAATACGCCGCAAGAACCCAAAGATTCAGCCCTGCTTCTGCTACATGATGCGCTGCGCGTCGATACGCCTGACGCGTCGCGGGGCAAGGAGCAAATGGCAGCTAAGCCTAGTCCTGCAGAACCGAAGAACACTCACCGCGCCGATTCTCCCCTTCGGCGCGAACAGCCGCAACCTTCGCAAGATACGACCTCGGAAGGTAGCGGCGCTGGGGTGGCCGAAGCCGAGGCCTCTGATCCTGTTGACACCAACATACCCAAAGCGCGTAAGACCCCCTCTGCGCGCACAGATGGTGGGGATCGCATAGGCACTACGATTGAGGCCAAGGCAAACGAGCCGTTGCCGCCGACCAAATCTGGCGGTGGTGACGGCAATGGGCCACCCCACACCTTTCACAAGCGAACCCCGCCCGAGGATTTTCGGCGTACGTTGCGGGTCTCGATGCGCGCGATCTACCGCAATCTGGTGTTCGTTCTCGTGCTGACCTGCGCCACCAATATTCTGATCCTCGCCATTCCTATCTACCTGTTTCAGATCAGCGACCGAGTCCTGACCAGCCGATCATTGGATACGCTGATCATGCTGACCACGATCGTTGCCGGAGCGGTGATTTTTCAGGCGGCCTTTGATGCGGTCCGTCGGTTCATGCTGATGCGCACGGCGGTCGAAGTGGCCGCGCGGCTGGGCGCCCCTGTGCTGAGTGCTGCGGCCCATGCCTCATTGCACGGCAATGGTCGCGAGTATCAGACCCTTGGGGATCTGCAGCAGGTGCGCGGGTTTTTGGTCTCGGGCACGCTGATCTCATTTCTGGATGTGCCCTTTGCGCCGCTTTTCATTCTGATGATCTTTCTGGTGCATCCGCAGCTTGGCATGATCGTTGTCGTAACGGCCCTGCTGTTGATGACGATTGCCCTGATCAACCAGAAAACGACCGCGAAACCGTTTGCCGAGGCGAACAAAGCCCAGTCCATGGCGAACCAGCATCTGGATTCGATGTCGCGCAACAGCCAGATCATCAACGCGCTGGCGATGATCCCCGAGGCAGTTCGGATCTGGGGCCGCGATACCGCGCAATCTCTGACATGGCAGGTGCGCGCGCAGGATCGCAATGTGATCTTCGCGGCTATTTCGCGGGCCGTGCGTCTGCTGACCCAGATCGCCATCCTGGGGTGGGGGGCGTTTCTGGCCCTGCAAGGTGAGATTACCGGCGGCATGGTCATTGCAGCCTCGATCATCGCCGGGCGTGCCTTTGCACCGATTGAAGGCTCGATTGAGGGATGGAACGGCTTCTTGCTGACCCGCGGGGCCTATGGTCGGATCAACGCGCTCCTGTCCAATTCCGCGCTTCAGTTCGAAAAACTGCGCTTGCCGCGTCCCGAAGGGCGGTTGGATGTCGAACGCCTGCTATATGTGCCCGGCGGAACCAAACGCGTCGTACTGAACGGGATCACCTTTGCGCTCAATCCCGGTGAGACGCTGGCGATCATCGGCAATTCCGGCGCGGGCAAGACGACGCTGGGCAAGACGCTTGTGGGCTCGATCCTGCCGACTTCGGGCAGTGTGCGGCTGGACCTGATGGATATCCGCAACTGGGACCCGCGCCAGTTTGGTGAAAGCATCGGCTACCTGCCGCAGGACGTTCAGCTGTTCCCGGGCACCATCAAGGACAATATCGGCCGGATGCGAGAGGACGCGACGGACGAACAAATCCACGACGCTGCCGTTCTGGCCGATGTCCACAACATGATCGCAACCCTACCGCAAGGGTATGAAACCGTTGTCGCCGCTGATGGATCGCCCCTGTCGGGGGGGCAGAAACAACGCATTGCTCTGGCGCGCGCCTTCTTTGGCAACCCGCGTCTGGTGGTGTTGGATGAGCCGAACTCGAACCTCGATGTGGCGGGAGATCAGGCGCTGGCACGGGCGATTGCGCAGGCCAAGGACAGCAAGATTACAGTCGTTGTGATTACGCAAAAGCCAACGCTTCTGAATGTGGTGGACAAGATCATGCTGCTGACCGACGGGCGCGTCGCCTTGTTCGGCCAGCGTGAACAGGTGCTGCAGCAACTGAATGCGCCACGAAAACAACCCGGCATTGAAGGCCAGAAGGGGGGCTGATCATGAACGATATCGTACCCGTCAACCCGTCTCCGTCCGAGCCGACCGTTTGGTATGCCGAGGTTCCGCGCTCGATCAACCGTCTGATCGTGGTGGGGTTCGTGATGCTGGTCGTGTGTTTCGGCGGCTTCGGTGTCTGGGCATTCAGCGCGCCACTGGCGGCAGCCGTCATCGCGCAGGGCAGCTTTGTTGCCACCGGCCGTAACAAGATCGTCCAGCACCTTGAGGGGGGGATTATCGAGGATATCAAGGTCTCGGAAGGTGAGGCCGTGCAGGCCGGTCAGGTACTGATGACGCTTGATCAGACCTCGGCTGAGGCTAATGAGAGAGAACTGTTTATCCGCAAAATCCGCCTGCAAGCCATGACCGAGCGGTTGCTGGCTGAGTATGGCGAGCGCGAAAAGCTCAACTTTTCCCCCGACCTGATAGAGGCGTCAAATGATGTCGAGGTGATGACGATCCTCGATGGCCAACGGCTCAGCTTTGATGTCTCGCGCAAAACACTGCTGAACGATGTCGCGCTTCTGGCGCGCAATATGGAGGCCTTAAGGATCCGCGCCAGCGGGTTTGAGGCTCAGTTGAAAAGCATGCAGAGACGCTCGGAGATCCTGCAAGAAGAGTTCGAAACAAAGGAAGCCTTGTTCGAAAAAGGATTGGTGCGCAAAGGCGATCTCAACACGATCCGCCGCGTTCAGGCCGAGGCCGATGGCCAGCAGGCGCGCTTGCAGGCCGAAGCCGCCGAAATTAACCAGATGCTGTTGAAATACGAAGAACAGATCTCCCGCACCCGTTCCGCCTATCGCGAGGCCGCGCTGGATGAATTGGGTGTGATCGAAGCCGACCTCGAAAGTGTGCGCGAGAAATCCCGTCAGGCCCGCAGCGTTCTGGCTCGCGCGGTCGTGCGTGCGCCCGTCACCGGAACCGTCGTGCGCCTGCACTACCACACACCCGGCGGTGTGATCGAAACCGGCGAGCCCATCGCCGAGATCCTGCCCGCCGACGCCCCGCTGATCATCGAGGCTCAGATTCCCCGCACCGAGATTGACAGCGTCGTCACTGGTCAGGACGCGACGGTGCGCCTGATCGCGCTCAATCAGCGCACAACCCCGGTTCTGAGCGGTCAGGTCTTCTATGTCTCAGCCGACGCGCTGGTCGAGGATTCCCAAGGCGTCCCGCAAGAGGTCTATCTGGCGCGCATCTCCCTGACGCCCGAGGAATTGAAACGCGTCCGGGGATTCGTGCCCACTCCGGGTATGCCGGCCGAAATCATGATCCAGACCGAAGAACGCACCTTCGCCGCCTATATCGCCAAACCTGTCTCAGACAGCATGTCTCGGGCGTTTCGTGAGCAATAAGGTGATTTGGCTACACCAACCCGTCGTCGCATGCTAACCCTTGCATGTGTAGGCAAAAAGGGGGCGGTGCAAATGCCACTAACAGTGAAGGACATGATGGAGACGGCCAATGCGGTGGTCGCGCGCATCGAAGTGGATCAAGCCAAGGTGATGATCGAGGGCGGAGCGCTTCTGCTGGATGTCCGCGACATGGTCGAGCTTCAGCAGTCGGGACGCGCAACCGGCGCGCATCACATCCCACGCGGCATGCTTGAGTTCCGTGCCGATGACACGCTGAAATCCCATGACCCCGAGCTGCGCAAAGACCGGGCTGTGATCCTCTACTGCGCCGCCGGAGGGCGCGCGGCGCTGGCAGGGAAGCTCCTTAGGGATATGGGCTATGACGAGGTCTATAACCTTGGCGGCCTGGCGGATTGGGTCAATGGCGGCGGCGACACCGAGTCCGCCTGAAGGCGCAGGTTATGCGTTCAGGAACGCCCGGACGGCGGCCTCAAATTCACGGGGCTTTTCGGCATGCAGCCAATGCCCGGCCCCGGGGATTTTGGCAAAACGCGCGGCGGGAAACAGAGTTTTGATCTTGTCGCGGTGTTCGGGCAGAACATAATCGGAATTGGCCCCGGCCAGAAACAGCGCTGGGCCACCCCAATGGGCGTCTATTTCTGGGAACCCCATGATCTTGGGCATCTCGGATGCCAGAGCATCAAGGTTCAGAAGCCAGCGTTTCCCCTCAATATCCAGCGATTGGGTGAAGAAGCTCTGCAAAGCCGGATCAACCCCTTGCTCTGCCAGCTGTTCCGCCGCGTCCGACCGGCGCGTGACCCGCGAGAAGTCGACCGCGCGCATCGCCTCGATGAACTGGATCTGGCTATGGCTGTAGGTCACCGGCGCAATATCAGCGACCACCAGTTTGCGGACCATATCCCCATGCTGCAAAGCCAGCATCATGGCGGCCTTGCCCCCCATCGAATGCCCCACCACATCGGCTGATCCGCCAAGGCTTTCGATCACTTCCGCCAGATCGGACGCGAGATCGGGATAGTCGTGCTGGTCGCTCCACAGGCTCTGCGAGTGGTTGCGCATGTCGACGGCAATCACCTGCCGCTCGTCGGAAAGACGCCGCGCGATGACGCCCCAGTTGCGGGCCGAGCCATAAAGCCCGTGCGCAATCAAAAAGGGAGGGGTGTCCGTCGGGTCGCCATGGATGATCGTATTCAGCATAGTCTTGTGATACGCGCGACCGGACCGAACAACCAGCCCCATTGTAGCCCCAGTGCAGGGCGGTTAAGTTGTCCTGTCAGGAGGCGCAGATGACGCAGGAAACAGATATCCAGACCCAGATCGCGCAGACCATTCAATTGCTGCGCAAGAAACTGGGGGTCAAGGACAAGACGCTGATCGCCTCGGTGCGCCGCGCCAAGCGACGTTTGCCGCGCAATGTTTACAAGCAGGCCATGGTGTTGGCGCAAGCCGAACCGATGGCAGAACATCCGAAACTGCGTCTGGTTCTGGACGGGCCGAAGCTTGAGAAAGCCTCGGATGAGGTGCAGAGCCATCTGAATGCCATCAATTTGGCGGACCGTCGATTGGGATGGTTTCTTAGTTTTCTTGGGTCGGTCGCGTTGGGCCTGATCGCTTTAGCGGCAGTTACGATGATTGTGCTGCGCTGGCGCGGGTTCATCTGACTCAAACTTTATTGCAACGAAAAACGACGCCGTGGGTGGCGCCGTTTTCTTTTAGTGTACCCGAGAAGAATTACAGGTTCGGATAGATAGGGAAGCGGGCGCAGAGGTCAGCGACTTCTGCTTTGACCTTGGCCTCGACGTCGGCGTTGCCGTCTTCGCCA
>NZ_JBSWYP010000022.1:0-44233 GCF_056161185.1 Ruegeria sp. ABV3_008
ACCACCCACTGACTGAAGGGCGGCTTTGTCCGAGCAATAGGCCTTGATGAAACACGTGGCGAAGGTCCGGATCGAACCCACTTTGCCTGAACATCGACTTTGCAGACATTTTTGGTCATTCATCTGTTGTGGGCGGATGACAGTAGGCAGCCCAAAGCGGGCATGCCCGACTAGACGGCCCCGACGATCAGCGCACGTTACTTTGTGCCCTCAATCAGGCGCATCCGTAGGCAGTCAGGTTTACTCGGCAACCGCCTCGACTTCCTTGCGCTCTGAGAATTGAAGCAACGCCAGAAGCGGCGTAGTCAAGATGCTTAGGCCGACAACGGCCAGCGCAAACATCGCCAAAAAGACCATGAAGGACAGGCCAAGGCTCGCCACGACACAGGCCACAAGAATGAGGCCTACACCAGCAGCAGAGGTTATCTTGTCCAGATACGTTTTCATGTCTCAATCTCCAGTTTCATTTATTGTGTTGATGAAACTGATATGTGGTTCGGGCTTTACGTCCGCCTGTGTCAAAACTTACAAATCTGCAAACTTCAGGGTCACCGTCAGACCGTGAGGATCGGTTTGCGACAAGATAAGATCTGCACCATGGCGATCTGCAACCGCACGGACGAGGGCTAGGCCTAAACCCGTACCCTCGCTCTGTCGTGTTGCGTCAAGACGGACCATGGGCTTGATGATCTCGGCGTATTTCTCTGGCGCCACACCGGGACCGTTGTCGGCGACACTGATGGTGCGACCACGTGCTGCCAGATTGATCTGATCCCCTCCATAGCGCATCGCATTCTGTATGAGGTTTGCAACTGCCTGAACAAGCATCTGACGATCCGCGAAAACCGTTGCAGCGTCACTTGCATCAAATTGCAGCACTTTGCCTGCGTCCTCAATCACTGGGCCAAATGTCATCGACATGTCGGCCATCAAGTCCGTCAGATCAACCTTTTCGAATCCGTCTGTGCCTTGGGCGGCCTCAATCCGAGCGACCCGCATGATCGTATCGAAAATGCCGGACAAACGCTCTGCTTCTTCCAGGGCTGCACCGCGTTCCTCTCCTTCAGGCAAGCTTTCAAGTCGAGACCGCAGGCGGGCCAGTGGGGTGCGCAGGTCATGCGCCAAATTCGCGCTGAGATGGCGGGTCTGGGCGACCAGCCGCTCCAACTCGGCGGCAGTTAAATCCACCTGACGTGCCATGTCGTCGAGGTCATCCTTGTTCCGCGTGATCTCTGTGCGCGCGCTGAGGTCGCCAGAGGCCAAAGCCGAAAGCGTGCTGTTGATCCGCTTGAGACGTCGCTGGGCGACGATACCGGTGGCAAACCCTACCACCAATGTCAGAACAATCATTGTCAACATCGTGGTCCAGAGAACACCGCCTAAGAGTTCAAACGCATCCTCCGCGTCATCAAGCGGAACAGCCGCCATGACCGGCGCGCCTTGACTGTCAGTATCTACAAGAACGCGCCAGGCTTCGGATTCCCGAAAATCATCGGACAGCTCCACCGTACCCCCGCCGCGCGCAACCACACGCTGAAAAGCAATTGGCAGGTCTTCGAGATCATCTGGGTGACGCAAGATGACGCCAAACCGGTCCCCACGCGCACCCTCAAGGGCCGAGGCCTTTGCCAGTGCATCCAGCGTCGTATCGATACGGCGTTCGAACACATCTGAGCCTACCGTAATCGTGATATAGGCCGCGGTAGCAATGCAAAGCGCGAAGATGGCTGACAATATCAGCGCCAACCGCAAGGTCGAGGAGCGGCGAAGCCAGGTTAGATTACCGGCCAAAGACATAGCCTTCCCCACGACGGGTTCGGATCAGGGGTTTATCAAACGGCTTGTCGATTTTGGTGCGCAAACGGCTGATATGTGTCTCTACGACACTTGTGGTCGGATCAAAACTCATATCCCAGACCTGTTCCAGCAGCATCGTACGTGTCACCAATCGACCCGGTCTTCGCATCAAGTAATCCAGAAGTTTGAACTCCTTGGCCAATAGCTCAATCTGTTGATCCTGGCGTTTGCAGGTTCGCGCCAGAAGATCGAGGCTTAGATCTCCATGGCGCAAGACCGTGGCTTCCGGCTGTCTCGCCTCCATGCCTTCGCGGCGGCGGCCCAAAGCGCCTACGCGGGCAGAGAGTTCGGCAAAGGCGAAAGGTTTCGTAAGATAATCATCGCCGCCAGCATCAAAGCCTTCGACTCGGGCGTCGACCTCACCCAAAGCCGTTAGAAAAAGAGCGGGGGTGCTATTCTTCGACGCACGCAAAGATTTCAGAACCGCCAACCCATCGAGACCCGGGACCATGCGGTCCAGAATTAGAAGATCGTACTCCTGAGCCATAGCCGCCATCAAAGCGTCTTTGCCATCCTCGAAATGGTCGATGACATGACCTTCTTCGCGCAGGCCGTTAGTGACCCAAGACCCAAGTTGGCTGTCATCTTCCAGAAACAAAATTCGCATGTGAACCCTTACCGTCACGCATTCGGAGACCACTCTAGTGAGCGACCTCCGAATTGGCCAATCATTCGCAGCTTGGCCGCGACCTATGTCTCATCTTCATCGTTGTCGTCATCGTCGTCTTCACCTTCAGCCTCAACCTCAATCACTGCACCGGTTTCGGCGGCAATCTCGACTTCGAACTCTTGGCCGTCAGCATCCAAGATTTCGACCTCATAGATCTTCATCCCATCTTCGATTTCGAGTTCCGCTTCCTGGACCTCACCGGACACTTCCTGAAGCGCGATTTCAATGGCCTGCTGCAAAGTGAGTCCCGTCGCCTCTGCAGTGCTTTGTGCCGAAACCGAACCAACGACAGCTCCTGTAAGAACCAGGCCTGCCAGTGCGCCGAGCGCTGCGTTTTTCTTGTCCATGTTTTCTCTCCATCGTTTGTTGCTTGAAGGCTTTATTGCCTCCCGATGAGAACAACATGGGAGCCGCGCTTTGCTGGAAGATGCGGCGAAGTTTACAATTTTGTAAGCTGAGGATCTTGCGCAATCCAATCCAACTTTAGGTCGATATCTATCTGGCGAGCCACGTATTCGTTTTCCTTTCCTGTGTGTATAGGCGAATTTTTCGGGTTGCAGCGAACGTCTTGGAAACACGCTGCGACTGCAGGTACGTGCCCTGGCGCTTCAGGTCGGCTCTAGGTCGTCCGCTAAAATTCGCAAAGTCAGCTTTCAGCGCATCGCTGCGATTGGGGCATCGCGTGGCATTCGTCAAAAAGGGCTCAGTGCAGTCAATCGCTCAACTTGGCGTGAACGGCTGCAACGCAGACAGTAAAGTTTTGCATGCGGCAGGGGGAAAAGCCTTTCCTGCGGGTATCAGATTTCTAGGTTTTACGTTTCTGCGACTTCGCTAGCTTCGCATGGATTGGCGTCAGTCTCTGTTTACTGACTTTACCGATCACCTACTGAGGTAACCCTGCCTTTAACCACCCTTCACGCCAGTTGTTTGCGGAGGCTGGAACAGTGAAGATTGGTATCTGGGTTTCCTTTGAAGCGGCAGTCAAGCCCGGGCGCAAAATCTGCAGGTCTTTAACCGCTTTGCGAGCGGCTTCTTCATCAGTCAGGTGCCCCAGAGAAGCGATCAGCATGAGGTGACTCATGACGAAGCTGGATCGCACTGACAAAGCATCCCGACAAGCTCCAGCCGCTTCCTCATATCGCTCAAGCTGAAAGAGTGCGCTTGCCTGAGCAAGGTAGGCGGCGTGTCGCAACGGATCATGTGGGCTAAGGTCGACAGATTGAACCGCGTGTTTCAGAGCCTCCTCCGGCCTATCAAGCAGGCATAGGTTAATGGATGCTAGCATGTGAACTGTTGCAGCGTTTGGATTTTGCTTGAGCGCTTGTTTGAAAACGTCCCGCGCACGCGGCAGGTCTCGCGCGAGCATTGAGATAGAATGCGCCGCATACGCCATTGCGATCCCGTCTGCACGATCGCTCATAAGGACCCGTTCAGCGGCTTTGACAGCTTCCTTTGGTCCCTCACCGATAGGTTCAAGCCCTTGAACCATTCGTTGAATATGCAACCAAGCCAAAAGCCCGGATGCGGACGTATAGTCTGGATCACGATCCAGTGCGAGTGTTGTGAGTTGTATGGCCTTGCGGTTGTCTTCGTCCGTCAAAAGATGGAAGTGCGATTGCGCCCGAAGGTACAGTTCGTAGGCTTCCAAATTGTCCGTTGGTTTCGCTCGTGCTCGGTTTGTTTCAGCGTGCCTCAGCGATGGCTCAATCGCTGTCACGACCTCAACGGTGACTTTGTCTTGAAGGTCAAAAATATCATCAAGCACGCCGTCAAATCGATCTGCCCAAAGATGGCTGCCGTTTTCTGCATCAATCAGCTGCCCTGTAATGCGGACGCGCTGACCTGCACGTCTGACCGAGCCCTCCAGAACATACCGCACCCCAAGAGTGCGCCCAACTTCGCGTATATCTGTGCTTTTACCTTTGAACGTGAATGACGAGTTTCGGGCCAACACCATCAGCCAGCGGAAACGAGACAGCTCTGTGATGATGTCCTCGGTAATGCCGTCTGCAAAAAACTCCTGTTCGGGGTCACCGGACATATTGTCGAACGGAAGTACGGCAATCCCGGGTCTGACATCTGTTGTTGTGGAAAGATTGGCCGAAGTGCCTTTGGGCCAGTGCCAAACACCGATGCGGCGTGTGATGTTTTTCAGCTCTGTTTGCTCGCCGCCTTCGAAGTGAGATGCATCACCACGGTCCAAACTATTGTGCGAGGTGTCCGACATCAGAACCTGATCCGGCTCGGCCAGCGCTTCGAGACGAGAGGCGACATTGATTCCGTCACCAAAAATGTCATCACCGTCCGTGACGACCTCGCCGGTATGAATGCCAATTCGAAGTCTGATACCATCTGGTTTCTGAGCTGACTGTATTGCAATCGCGCAATCTGCGGCATCTGATGTGGATTTGAATTCGGCAATCCAACCATCGCCCATGCTTTTGATCAGCGTTCCATCATGGTCTTCCAGCAGACACTGAAGCGTTTCTTCACGGAATGATCTGAGCGCTGCAATCGTACCTTCCCGGTCGCGATCCATCAGTGCAGAGTAGCCGACAATATCAGCTGCAAGCACTGTGGTAAGCCTTCTGTCCATTCGTTAACCCCCGTTTCTAGGAACTTAACGCGACACTCAGGTTCTGTCAGCCCGACAAGGGCACCTTTGAGCTCACTGCCGACCTAGATGACACCGCAGCACCCTGTTACACCGTCTCTCGTCAACTTTGGATTGTCGTTGTGGGCTGGCATGGCGGATCGTAGGATCAGTTATGGAAACACAAAACTCACCTGCCATTCGTGCTCTTCGTCCGGCTTGGAGCAAGGGACGTATCGTCGGTCAGAAACAACCGCTGAAACCTAAACACGTTTGGGCAATTCGAGTGAGATTTGAGCTCGCAAAAAACCATCGCGGCCCGGCTCTCTTAAGATGGCCATCGTCAGTAAGTTGTGCGGCTGTGACTTGGTGAAGACACTATGCGCACCCTGGTTTGCGTCGGAAGTGTGCGGACGAAGCGATCTTTTTTCTCCTGCGGCGATTTTTACAGATTTAGCTGTGAACGAAATGCACGCTCGCAAAGTGACGGCGCCAGTCAGCCACTTCGGCGGCGATATAGTCACCCTTCAATCCGCGCGCTATCAAAGAAGCCAGCCTGTCAGCGTGATCAGACGTCATACCCCATCTCACCAACTCGGGCGTACCTATGCGCAGACCATTCATGTCACCTTCGATTTCCGTCACCGGCAGGCCAATACCGCACGCCAGGAACCCAGCTTTGCGCAGGGTCTTGGATGCAGCCTGTCCGCCACCAAAGCTTTCTGCCAGAACAGCGAACTGGTGAGAGGCGGTGAAGCCCTCGCGTCCGGCAAAAACTGGAACACCTTGCGCATCGAGGCTCTGGGCCATTGCGCGGGACATTGTGATCATCTCGGCGGCGTAGTCTTGTCCATAGTCGCGCCAATCAAGCATCGTCACAGCAAGAGCAGCTGACTTAGCGGCGTCGAAGTTTGCCGTCATGCCTGGGAATGCAATGGCATCCAAAGCCTTTGCGATCTCCGCATCGTTTGTGACAACCAGCCCCCCAGCAGGACCGCCGAGGCTTTTGTACGTACTCATTGTCATGAAGTGTGCGCCCTCGACCAAGGGATTGCGCCAAGCTCTTCCTGCGATAATCCCGCATTGGTGCGCGGCGTCGAACATCACCTTGGCACCGACTTCATCTGCAATGGCCCGTACTTCTTTGACCGGGTGCTCAAAAAGGTTGAGACTTCCGCCGATCGTGATCAATTTGGGACGCTCCCTTCGCACAAGCGCGCGCAGCTGGTCGAGATCGACGGTGTAGCCATTGGCATCGGTTGGCGCATCTAATGTATGCAAACCAAACAATCCGGCGCATCCTGCGATGTGATGTGTTACGTGCCCACCGATCGATGCCGGCGGTGCAATGATCGTATCGCCGGCTTGGCAAGTGGCCATGAAGCCATAGAGGTTCGCAATCGCGCCAGAAGGTACGCGGATTTCTGCGAACTTTGCGTCGAAAACTTCCGCACATAGCTCCGCTGAGATGACCTCGATTTCTTCGATGGCTTCAAGTCCCATTTCATATTTTTCGCCCGGATATCCAAGCGACGGGCGCGAGCCAATTCCAGAAGACAGCAAGGCTTCAGCTCTCGGGTTCATTACATTGGTTGCAGGATTTAGGTTGAAGCATTCTTGCTCGTGGATTTCCCGATTTCGGGTGGCTAAATGCTCAATCCGATCCAGCAGAGCGTTGGATGAGGTGCGAGACGTTTCGGTTGCGATCTTCTGGACTAGTGCTTCGCTGTCGGCCGGCACCCAGTTTCTCATTTCTATGGTCATCGCAATTCCCTCCTTGGCTGCACACAGATTGGACAGATCGGAATGACAACGCAAACCAGTTTTGCTATTTCTGGGCTTAGAAAAACTAAGGCTGAGATCTATGGCTGTCGCTCCACGTCGCCCCAAAGGGCCGCCCCTCAATGCTCTGCGTGCCTTCGAGGCTGCGGCGAGGCTAGAAAGTTTCGTTTCCGCGGCCGAGGAGTTGTGCGTCACGGCCGGCGCGGTCTCACAACATATAAAAGCTTTGGAAGGCTGGGCCGGAACTACCTTGTTTGAAAGAGGTGCTCACGGTGTTTCGCTATCCTCCTCTGGTCGCAAGCTAGCAGGAGAGTTCACACATGCCTTTGATCTTCTCGCGGCGGCGACGCAGAGTTTACGAAACCTAGCACCCAACCCCGAGATTCATATTGCCGCTTTGCCCTCAATTGCGCAGCTATGGTTGCCAGCGCGATTGGGCAAGCTGCGCGAGAAGCGTCCCGACCTGAATGTCTCGGTGACAGCGATGGAGAGGCCTCCCAGCCTGTCGAGAGAACTATTTGATCTGTCGGTTTTCTTTTCCGTCCCGGCTGAAACACCGGATCAGATCGTGCTTGCGGAAGACGAAATCCTCCCAGTTTGTTCACCAAAGATAGCAGATGGTCTTGATCTAGAGACCGCGCAGTTGCTGCATGACCAGACGTGGAAAGAAGACTGGTCCATTTGGTCAGAGGCGACGGGTGTTTCAGTTGGTGATCCCCAAAGGGGGCCGAGATATTCGCTATACGCCCTTGCCGTAGAAGAAGCGAAGTCCGGTGCGGGTGTGCTTATGGGACATAGCTGCCTGGTTGAGCAGGCGCTTCAGTCTGGGCAACTCAAGAAAGTTTCATCGGAAAGTATCGGAACGGGTCGGGTGTTGGCCCTCGAGCTTCCACATAGATCGAGACGCCATCCTGCGATTGATGAGGTCGTTAGTCTACTTCGAGAGGAAGGACAGCAATTTACGGATGAAAACTGCTGACATGTCGAGTGTTTCTGCATTGGGCTCAAAACCGATTTCGGTGAAGACACAGAACCTGGGTTTTTCAGGCGTTGCATCTTCGGTTGAGAACGGGCGTGAGTTGACCTTTGCAGATCATGTGAGCCACTTCGATTCCATCTAGCGTTGCAGCTGCTGATGCTTCGGCGTTTGACCCAAGCATCGGTCGTATTCGCCTCTTAATGGATTGGTGGTCTTGTTCGATGATATTGTTCGAGTTCTTTCGCCTGACAATCTCTATTAGTATAGGGCAACCAAAGCCTTTGAGCATTCTGTTGATTGCTTTGTTACCCGCAGTGTTTGCGCCGCTTTTGTCGATGACAATCTTTCGTAGAAGGCCGTTGATGCTCCTGCATTTTGGCGAAGAACTTTGTGGTTGCCAGTTTGTTTCGACGTTCTGAAAGCATGAAATCAAGCATTTTGCCATGTTTGTCTACGGCGCGGTAATGACAGACCCAAGTTCCTTTCACCTTTATATGTAAGTCTCGTTCATTCTCCAGGAGCGGTCGCATGGCTCTTTCCGCCGAAGTTCTGCTTCAGCGATTGCACCGGAAAATTGCGTACCCCAACTGTTCAGCGTGTTGTGGTCGACCGGAACATCTCGTTCGTACTTGATTTCTTACAAATCGCGGCAGGAAACACCATAGCGAACATAAAAGAAGACCGTGAACTGGATAACGTCTCTCGGATACTTCGCTCCTTTGAATGAAATCATGATTAGGATTTCAACTGGTTAAGACCCGAAGTCATTCACTTCGCAGCCGCTACACCGCCAATTGCTAAAAGCTTGCAACAGAGCCCAATAGGCCGCGATTATCTTGGCCTGCGCATATCTAGTCCCTGAAGGAGCAGATTTATAGTAGCAAGACTTACGACCAATTATCTTCGTTTGTAGCAAACCAGGGTTGTAACTATTGGAAGATTCTGGGGATGACTGAAATGTTCCGTGTACTGCTAGTTTTGGCGTACCTGCTCCCTTCGACCATAGTGGCTAACACATTGGCGACGGACGCATTGAATTCACTTCGCGAACGCCAAGGTCTTCACGCCTTGCTATATAGCGAAAAACTGGAGAAAGCTGCGAAATCTCATGCAGAGGACATGGCTAAGAGAGGTTTCTTTTCGCACACCGGATCAAACGGGTCTGATGTAGGAAGGCGGGTTCTCGGGGCAGGCTACAAATGGTGCTTCGTCGCTGAAAACATCGCAAAGGGGCAGCAAGGGTTGGATGCAGTTGTGTCGGCTTGGGCTCGATCACCCGGACATCGAGCGAACATGCTCTCTCGCGAGGCTAGGGAATTCGCGCTCTACGAAGCCGCGGATCGAACTTGGGTAATGGTTTTGGCCGCCCCTTGCTAGTTTCGCGCAGGATCAGCGGGTCAGTTGAAACAATGGTGACGGCCAATCCATTTGTTCGACACGGCCCAATTGAACGCTATGCGCATCTAATCTTCTCAATTTTATCCATATTGGGCATTGAACGGCTAGCGAGCGAGGCGTCTCCAAGGCTGGGGTGCATATGGTAGCATGGCAAGAGTTCGTGTGACGCCGCATACCACTGCGAGTGTTTTCTGCCGCGGCCCGAATTCCAACCTCCATAGAAGCACTGCCGGTGTCATTCTCATTGGCTTTAAACGTCACCAATTGCCTGACACGTACTGGCTCTTGAAGGGTGACCTGATCAACACTCAACCTAGCAGAACACAAGCCCGAAAACCGCGATGCTTAAGAAAACGCGATGCGATCCAAAAGGTTGAGAAATGCCCGGCCATGTACTTTCCCAATGAAATTTGCCATTTTGGGTGTTTTAGATACGGTCATTTATACTAGTTGAACAGCCCAGCATCTGGTTTTCTCCTCATTCGAAATGCCAGTAGTCTGCGATGAGGAATCTCCCTTGAAGCCAATGAAAAGCCGTCAATTGAAAGAAGAGTGCTTCCCTCCTACAGCTTTCGAATGCCGTGGACCGTCAGTGTGCTGACCAGATCAGCGTAGTCTTCACGTGCCTTGGTTCCTGCTCCCGTGTTCCACATGTAATACCAGTTCAGCATGCCGAAGACTGACATTGTGGCTCCGCGCAGCTTGGCCTTGTCATCACCCAATGTCTCTGGAGACAGCTCCTGTAGGATATTGTTGATGAAGCTGACCATATCACGCTGGTACTCGCGCAGTTTCTTTTGCTGGTCGTCGGCGAGGGCGTTCATACCGCTGATCTGAACCCGGTGCTCGTCATCTGCACCTTGATAGGCGAACAAGATTTCGCGGACAGCCTTTCGAAGTTTCTCTTCAGGCTCAAGCCCTTCGAAATCAACGTTGCAAATGCGGTCACGTAAATCACGTAGATAGGTCTCAAGGATGTCATACAAGATGGCATCCTTACTGTCGTAATAATGGTATATGTTCGCCTTGGATATCCCGCACTCTTTTGCCAACAAAGTCATCGAGGCGCGGTCGAACCCCTGGTCCGCAAAGATTTTCGCAGCTCTTTTGAGTATCTGTTCCCGCTTCTGGTCGTGGTCTTTGGCGATTGTCCTGGCCACGGCTTATTCCTTATCGCGGTTGTCGATGACGCGCTTCGCCTTGCCCTGAGAGCGTTCGACGTCGCCTGGATCACCTACAACAATTTCCGTTGAAACGCCAACAACGTCCTTGATGCGCTTAGTCAGCATTCGGGCTGCGGCAGTCTTGGACATCTCGTCGGTCGAGTCTGCTGATGCTTCGACAAACACCCGCATCGCGTCCATTCGGCCAGATTTGTAAAGTTCGATCTGATAGTAGGGGGCCAGACCGCCCGTCGCCATGACCTGTTCTTCGATCTGGCTGGGGAAAACATTCACACCCCTCAGGATCATCATGTCGTCACTGCGACCAGTAATCTTTGCCATCCGGCGCATCGAGCGCGCCGTTCCAGGCAACAGACAGGTCAGATCGCGCGTGCGGTAGCGGATCATTGGCAAACCTTCTTTGGTCAAAGTGGTGAACACCAACTCGCCGGTTTCGCCGTCGGGCAGTACTTCGCCTGTGGTCGGGTCGATGATCTCGGGCAGGAAGTGATCCTCCCAGATCACGGGACCATCTTTTGTTTCGACGCACTCGCTCGCGACGCCGGGGCCCATGATTTCAGACAGGCCGTAGATATCGACCGCGTGCATGTCGAACGCGGATTCAACCTCCGTTCGCATTGCGTCTGTCCAGGGCTCTGCTCCGAAAATGCCGACCTTGAGAGAGCTTTTTCTGGGGTCGAGCCCAGATTTGTGGAACTGTTCAAGGATGTTGAGCATGTATGACGGCGTCACCATGATCCCGTCGGGCTGAAAATCATTTATCAAGCCGACCTGTTTTTCGGTCTGCCCGCCGCTCATTGGGACAACGGTCGCACCCAAACGTTCGATCCCGTAGTGGGCGCCCAGGCCGCCGGTGAAGAGGCCATAGCCATAGGCGTTGTGGACTAAATCACCCTTGCGCAAACCTGCCGCCCGCAACGAACGCGCACCCAAATCTGCCCAGTTATCGATATCAGCTTTGGTATAGCCCACCACAGTTGGTTTGCCGGTTGTCCCGGAAGACGCGTGCAGTCGGATAATCTCACTGCGCGGGACGGCGAAAAGGCCGAAAGGGTAGTTGTCGCGCAGATCGTTTTTATACGTGAACGGGAACTTCGAAATATCCGAAAGCTGTTGCAAATCATCCGGATGGACACCCGCCTCATCAAAGCGCTGCTTGTACATCGCCACGTTTTCGTAGGCATGTCGGACCGACCATTTGAGGCGTTCAAGCTGAGTCGCACGGATTTCGTCGATCGATGCGATTTCGATCGGGTCCAATTCAGCTTTGTTGGGGGACAGGGCGTCCATTGCGTTGCTCCTCCAGCGTATTTCTATTCGTCAAAATTCTGACCACCAACCGCGCGGGACATACCCCTGAATTCGGCGATAGTCATGCCATCTTGATTTGTGATGCGCACGTCATAGACACCGCTCCGACCTGCGACAGCGGTTTCTGTTGCGGTTGCGGTCAGGCGATCTCCCAGGCGTCCGGGTGCGAGATAGCTCATCATTGTATGTTGGCCGACGGTCGCCACGTTGCGACTGTTGCAGGCAAAGGCAAACGCGCTGTCTGCCAAGGCGTGGGTGACGCCGCCGTGGCATATGCCATGGCCGTTGCAGTGATGAGTTGCGACGGTCAGTGCCACAACGGCGCGGCCTTCGTCGACGTCAACGAGTTCCATGCCGAACCATTTGCTGGCCTCATCATTGGCCCACATAGCAGCGGCAGATTTAGCGGCGCGTTCTTGCGGGGTCATCGTCATTTGCCCTGAAAACTTGGTACGCGTTTTTCGAGGAAGCTAGACACGCCTTCGGCATAGTCCGCGCTTTCCCCGCAGATTTTCATAGCGTCCGCTTCGATTTCAAGATGATCAGAAAGGGTGGTGGTTGCCGCGGCCTGAATGCACTGCTTGGTTTTGCCCAGCCCAACGGTCGGACCGTTGGCAAATTGGTTTGCCAATGCGCGGGCTTCGGTCATCAACTGCTCATCGGGCAGGGCTTTCCAGATCAGGCCCCAGTCTTCTGCTTGTTTTGCTGGCAAAGGTTGTGCCGTAAGCGCCAGTCCTTTGGCTCTGGCCTCTCCCAATAGGCGGGGCAGGTGCCAACTGCCGCCAGTATCAGGGATCAGACCGACCTTGGCAAAACTCTGAATGAACTTGGCGCTTTCACCGGCCAAAACCATGTCACAGGCCAGTGCCAGATTTGCCCCGGCTCCGGCAGCAACACCGTTCACAGCACAAATAACCGGGAAGTTCAGCGACCGGATCAATCGCACTAAAGGCGCATAAAAGGTCCGCACGGTTTTGCTCAGATCAGGCGGGCCGTCCATTTTCGATGGATCGCGGTCACCAAGATCCTGTCCGGCGCAAAATCCGCGCCCTGCACCTGTCAAAAGAATGGCGCGCGCGCCATTGTCTCGGGCGGATTTCAGCGCGTCTTGCAGCGCGAAATGCATCTCATCATTGAATGAGTTCAGTTTGTCGGGACGATTGAGAGTAATCTCAACCCAGGTCCCGTGATCTTCTACAAGAATCGTATCGCTCATGACTGCTCTGCCAGATGTCGTTTCATTTTTATCATTGCATTAACCGAACGGTTGGTCAATATATAAACAAGACTCGAATCCAGAGCGCTTGAAGGGCACACCCATGTCTCAGACGTCACTTGTGAATGTTGAACTCAAAGGCGATGTCGCCTGGGTCACCATTGACAACCCGCCGGTCAATGCGACCTCGCAAGCGGTCCGGCAGGGGCTTGCAGATGCTGTGGATGCGGTCAAGGGCGCACGGGTCGCTGTGCTACGTTGCGCTGGCCGGACCTTTGTCGCGGGCGCGGACATGTCCGAATTCGACAGGTCGCCGGTCGAGCCGCACTTGCCCGATGTCGTCCAAATGATCGAAGACAGCGAGGTTCCCTTCATTGCCTGTATGCACGGGAACGTTCTGGGTGGCGGACTCGAAATTACGATGGCGTGCGCTTGGCGGATTGCTGCCCCCGGGACGGGATTCGGTCTGCCAGAGGTCAATGTTGGATTGATCCCCGGCGCAGGCGGCACGCAACGTCTGCCACGCCTTGTGGGGATGGAAGCGGCAATTGATCTGGCCTGCACAGGCAAAGTGCTGAAGGCGGAAGAGATGCTGCAGCTTGGGGCGGTCGACCTAGTGGCCGGCGATCTTGAGGAGGCGGTCGAGAATTTTGTGGCCGATCTGCCGGACCGTCCTTTGGCGGTCAGCCAACGTTTTGTTGCTGATTTTGCGCCGGATCTGATCGAGACCTCTCGGGCATCGCTGAAAAAGCGCGCCAAGGGGCAGCAGTCGCCGTTGGAGAACCTGACCGCACTAACTTGGGCCCAGAAGCCGTTTTCCGACGCACAGCCGATGGAGCGGACGCGCCATCTGGCGCTTCGCCAAACGGCGGAAAGCCGCGCGCTGCGTCATGCATTCTTTGCGGAACGCAGCGTATCAAAGCCCTCTCTGATCAAGGATGTCCAGCCGCGTGATATCAGCCGTATTTCTGTTGTGGGTGGCGGCTTGATGGGCGCCGGGATCGCAACGGCCGCTCTGACGGCTGGCCTGTCTGTAACGTTGATCGAGCGCGACTCCGAGGCAGCAACCGCAGCCCATGATCGGGTTGAAGGCCTGTTGAAGGGCGCGGTCAAACGCGGAAAGATGACCGAAGCGCAATGCCAGACTTGCCTGTCCCGATTTCGCGCCGTTGACAGCTATGCTGAAGCAGCCAACGCGGAACTGGCCATTGAAGCCGTGTTCGAGGACCTATCGGTCAAACAGCAGGTCTTTGCCGAATTAGCGAAGAACATGGGCGCCAACGCAATTCTTGCCACAAATACATCTTATCTGGACCCGGCCGAAATCTTTTCGGGCATCGAAAACCAGACACGGTGCATCGGGCTGCATTTCTTCAGCCCGGCTCATGTGATGAAACTGCTCGAGATCGTGCACACACCCCTTACCGCCCCAGAGGTGGTGGCCACAGGGTTTGCTCTGGGCAAGAAGCTGCGCAAGGTCTCGGTGCTGTCCGGCGTTGGCGACGGGTTTATAGGCAACCGCATGCTCGCCGCCTATCGGCGCGCGGCTGATTATCTGCTGGCAGACGGGGCGTTGCCCCATGAAATTGATCAGGCGATGCGGGATTTTGGGATGCCTATGGGGCCCTATGAGCTGCAGGATCTGACCGGGCTGCAAATCGCCTGGGCAAATCGAAAACGCAACGCTGCCACGCGTCACCCGAAGGAACGCTATGTCACCATCGCGGATCAACTATGTGAGATGGAACGGTTTGGCCAGCGTGCTGGTAAAGGTTGGTACCGGTACGAAGACGGAAATCGCAGACCGATCCGCGACCCCGAAGTTGAGGCTTTGATCGAAGGGTATTCCGCTGCGCAGGGCATTACCCGCCGGACTTTTACGGCCGAGGAAATATCGTCTCGCCTCCTGGCCGTCATGGCAAATGAGGGCGCTTTGATCATCCATGAAGGGATCGCCGAAAACGCAGAAGCCGTCGATATGGTTCAGATCCATGGCTATGGCTTTCCGCGTTGGCGCGGGGGGCCGATGAACTATCGCAAGGAAATTGGGAGTGACGTGTCCCAGTCGGTTATGCTGGCTGTGGCTAAGGAAAGTCCGGCGTCTTGGGCCATCGCGGCCCAAACTATAGCGCTTTAAAAGTGTTGATGGTTACAAAAGCAACCATTAACGCATTCAGAATGCATGTTTCACAGGGAGGAGACAGAACATGAAACTCAGCAACTTGAGCACCTTGCTGGCTTCGGCGGCACTTGCCATTTCGGGTACCGTTGCGATGGCGGCAGATTATACGCTGACTATTTCCAGCTGGGCGCCGCCGACCCATGGCATCAACGCCAAGATGTGGCCGAAATTCGTCGAAATGGTTGAAGAAGCCACCGATGGCCAAGTCACCGCCGAACTGAAACTTGGCATCGCACCACCGCCGGCTCAGATGGACCTGATCATGGATGGGGCGGCGGATGCCTCGATCATTTTCCACGGCTACCAGCCCGGCCGTTTTGTCACCACCAAGATGATCGAACTGCCCGGATATGAGGGCTCGGCCGAGGCCGCATCGGTGGCCTATTGGCGGGCCTATGACACGCACCTGAAGGCGGCCGACGAACATCGCGGCGTCAAGGTGATCGCGTTGCATACGCATGGACCGGCCCAACTACATTCCAGCAGCCCTGTTACAACGCTGGACGAGGTGTCAGGCCTCAAGGTTCGCATCCCCGGCGGTGTTGGTGGCGATGTTGGTACAGCACTGGGCGCAACCGGTATCCAGGTGCCCGCTCCGAAAGTGTACGAAACGCTGGCTTCGAAAGCAGCCGATGGAGTCGTGATGCCATTTGAATCCCGCAAGGGCTTCAAGCTGACCGAAGTGGCGCAGAACGTGTACGAAGTTCCGGGCGGTCTGTATCGCGGTTCTTTCGCCTTCATCATGAACGAAGACACATTTGCCGATCTGCCTGCCGAGCTGCAGCAAGCGCTGGAAGAGCAAGTCTTTGGCGAGCCGCTGAGCCGTGAAATCGGTAAAATCTGGGACGAAATTGATGCCATCGGGCGCGAAGCCACCGAAGGCACAGACGGCAACGCGATCAACACCGCATCTGCCGAAGACCTGGAGAAGTTCAACGCAATTGCTGTCGATGTCCGCGCCAAGGTCATTGACGAAGTCAACGGTGCCGGGGTCGATGCTCAGGCCGCCTATGACATGATCGTCAGTGAAATGGCCGCGCAATAACGTGAGCTGGTTGGCGGTCTCGCACCGCCAACCGTTTCGAACGGGCGGGAATTCCTCATGCAATCTCTGGTATCCTTCGCGCGCCGCATCAGTGTTTTTCCGACAGTGATGGCCTGTGTGGCGCTGTTTATCCTTATGGTTATGACGTTTTGCGACGTCATTCTTCGGTCCATTTTCAACGCGCCGATCGAAGCGGCGACCGAGTTGACACGTATTCTGATGGCGATCCTTGTATTCTCGGTTCTTCCGATGATCTCGGCTGGAAAAGGTCAGATTGCAGTGGACCTGACGGACGGTTTGTTTGCGCGACTGCGCCTAAGCCGCGCCAGGGATGCGATTGTCTATCTGGTCTCGGGCATCATGCTCTTCTGGCCGATACAGCGGGTCTGGATCTTGGCTGAACGGGCGCGGGACTATGGTGATGTGACCGAGTACCTGTCGATCCCCGTGTTCTATATCGGCTGGTTCATTGCCGCGTCCGCAGCGATCACCGCCGTCGCGATGATCACGACCGGCCTTCTGCACATCTTCGCCCCCCATACTTTGTCGGAGCACCCTCAATGACTGCCGCACTGATCGGCTTTGGCCTTGTTCTTGTTCTTGTGCTTCTGCGCCTGCCGATTGTCTTTGCAATGGGCCTCGTCGGAACGCTGGGTTTTGCATACGAACGCGGAGGCAGTATTCTGTCCGAACGCGGCTTGAAAGCAGCGATGTCGATGGTGGGTCGTCAGATCACCGACACGGCACAGGACTACGGCCTTTCGGTTATACCACTGTTTATCCTGATGGGTTTGTTCGTGAACAAAGGCGGGCTGGCGCGCGAGCTTTACGCCGTATCAAACGCGTTTCTGGGCCATTTCAAAGGCGGGATCGCGATGGCTACGGTTGCGGCCTGTGGGGGGTTTTCGGCCATCTGCGGCTCGTCCCTGGCAACGGCGGCAACGATGTCCAAGGTCGCCATGCCGGAAATGCGCCGCTATCGTTATTCGGATGAGCTGTCGACTGCCTCGATTGCGGCAGGCGGTACGCTCGGCATTCTAATCCCGCCCTCCGTGATCCTTGTTATCTATGGCCTGTTGACCGAGACATCCATCGGCAAGCTGTTCGTGGCCGGTATCATTCCCGGCGTGCTTGGCATCCTTCTGTATCTGTTTGCAGTCCGCTGGACCGTCTGGCGCAAACCCGAATCCGGACCCGCCGGAGAAAAACACGGCTGGGGTGAAAAACTGACAGCGCTACGGTCGGTTTGGGCAGTGTTGCTGTTGTTCTTTCTGGTCATTGGCGGGCTCTACGGCGCGTTTGATTTCCATCCGCTGAACCTGACCTTCAGCCCGACCGAAGCCGCCGGCATGGGCGCCATGGGGGCGTTTCTGATCGCCTTGTCCCGCGGTGGGTTGACCCTGAGTTCGACCTTCGAGGTGTTGAAAGAAACAACTTTTACCGCCGCAGCCTTGTTCTCGGTCCTGATTGGGGCTCAAATCTTTTCGAACTTCATCAACCTCGCTGGCCTGCCCGAGGCGCTGATTGGTTTGGTCACGGCTTATGACGTGGAACCGTTCGTGGTGATCCTGATGATCCTGGGCATCTACATCATCTTGGGCTGCGTGTTTGAATCCCTGTCGATGCTCTTGCTGACCGTGCCGATCTTTTTCCCGCTGGTGACGTCGCTGGGCTATGACCCGATCTGGTTTGGAATCGTGGTTGTTGTCGTGACCGAGATCAGCCTGATCACCCCGCCGGTTGGTTTGAACGTCTTCATCCTGAAAGGGGTGGTCGGGGACGTTTCGACCGCAACGATTTTCAGGGGTGTTACTCCATTTTGGATCGCCGACATTTTCCGTCTGGCCCTGATCGTTCTGGTGCCCTGGCTGGTACTGGTGCTGCCCGAACATATGGGGGCGATGGGTCACTGATGTTTTCCCTGACGGCGCTTCCCGACGGGTTTCACGAGGACCCCTATCCAGCCTATGCCGCGCTGCGCGAGGATATGCCGGTTTGCCCCCAGTCCGACGGCTCGGTGATCCTGTCGCGATACGAGGATCTGGATCTGGTCTATCGGGATACGACGCGGTTTATCTCGGACAAAAAGGCGGTGTTTGGGCCCAAATACGGGGTCGACAGCCCCCTATACGAACACCACACCACAAGTCTGGTGTTCAACGATCCGCCCCTGCACACCCGCGTCCGCAAGGTGATGGTCGGAGCGATGAACCCGCGTGCCTTGGCGCAGATGGAGCCGGGATTGATCCAACTCGTCGACAGTTTGCTGGATCAGATGCAAGCCAAAGGCACAGTCGAGTTGATCGAGGATTTTGCCGGGGCGATCCCCATCGAAGTGATCGGCAACCTGTTGGGCATTCCCAGGTCCGAACGCGAACCACTACGGGACTGGTCTCTGGCTATTCTTGGGGCTTTGGAACCACAATTGACGCCTGAGCAGGAAGAGTGGGGCAATCGCGCCGTCTCCGAATTCAAAGAATTTATGCGCCATATCATTGAGGATCGAAAAGCCAACCCGGGCAATCCGGAAACGGATGTTCTGACACGGCTGATGCAAGACGATGCGGATGGCGGCCTGACCGACGTTGAGCTGTATCAGAACTGTATCTTTATCCTGAATGCCGGGCACGAGACCACGACAAACCTGATAGGCAACGCGCTGGATTTGCTGGATCGGCACCGGGATAAACGCTCGGAATTGCTGAACAATCCCAACCTGATTTCCACAGCAGTGGAGGAATTCTTACGTTTGGAAAGCCCAAACCAGTTCGGCAATCGCCTGACCACTGACGATGTGACATTCCACGGCCATACCATACCGGCAGGCACGGATGTTCACCTGTGTATCGGCGCCGCCAACCGCGACCCAAGGCAGTTTGAGCGGCCCGACGACATGCTTCTGGGCCGCCGCCCCAACAAGCACCACGCCTTTGCCGGTGGCCCGCACACCTGCGTCGGTCTGACTCTTGCTCGGATGGAGGGCAAGATTGCGGTCAGTCGGTTTTTGAACCGCTTTCCCAACTATCAGGTCAAAGAGGCCGCAAGGCGTGGTGGGCGAATTCGCTTTCGAGGGTTCGCCGAGCTTCCCGCACAAGTTTGACGTGACCGAACAAGAAAATGAATCGGTCTTTTTATTGACCGACCGTACGGTAAATATTATAGCTACCATAACCGCGTACATAGGTCCGCGTAGATCATCTCAGGACTGAGGAGAGGCACATGACGATCCAACAGATTTCAAGTTTCGCGGCCGGTGAGTGGGTCGCGCCGGGCGAGGGTGCCCGCAACATTGCCAGTGCTGTGACCGGTGAAGTGATCGCGACCGCTGGCAACACTGGCTTGGATGTACAGGGCATGTTGGACTATGCGCGCAACGTTGGTGGTCCGGCGTTGCGTCAGATGACCTTTCATGAGCGCGCCAAGATGCTCAAGGCATTGTCGGTGCATTTGGGGCAGCACAAGCAGGCCCTGTATTACCTGTCATTCAACACGGGCGCGACCCAGTCGGACCATCTGATCGATATCGATGGTGGGATCGGTACAATGTTCGTATTTGCCTCGAAAGGGCGCCGCGAAATGCCCGATGGGCACGTTTATCTGGATGGTGACGTCGAGCAGCTGTCGCGGAATGGGACCTTTGTCGGTCAGCACATCTGCACGCCGCTACAGGGTGTGGCAGTTCATATCAACGCGTTCAACTTTCCGGTTTGGGGCATGTTGGAGAAGCTGGCTCCGACCTTGCTGGCCGGTGTTCCGGCCATCGTCAAACCGGCGACCAACTCCTGCTACGTGACCGAGTTATGCGTGCGGTTGATGCTGGACTCTGGCATTCTGCCTGCCGGGGCGCTCCAGCTTGTGTCGGGTGGTCTGGGTGACATGTTGGATCGCCTGACCATGCAGGACGTGGTCAGTTTTACCGGCTCGGCCGACACTGCGCTGAAACTGCGGTCTAACCCCGTCATTCTGAAAAACTCTGTCCGTTTCGTGGCCGAACAGGACAGTCTGAACTGTTCAGTGCTTGGCGCAGACGCCGAACCGGGAACGCCGGAGTTTGACCTGTTCGTCAAGGAAGTTCAGCGTGAGATGACCACAAAAGCGGGTCAGAAATGTACCGCGATCCGCCGGATCATCGCACCCGAGCGGCATGTGCAGGCGGTGATCGAAGCGCTTTCCGCGCGGCTGGCAAAAACGGTTATCGGCGACCCTAGGCTTGAGACAACGCGCATGGGCGCGCTGGTATCGAATGATCAAAAACTGGATGTACTGGAAAAGGCTGCGATCATTTGCCAAGAGGCCGAACGTGTGTTCGGCAACCCGGATGACTTTGCCGTTGACGGCGCAGATGCCCAAAAAGGGGCTTTCCTGCCGCCAATGCTGTTCCATTGTGCCAACCCGGATGCGGCACAGCGCGTTCATGACACCGAAGCCTTCGGCCCGGTCAGCACGATCATGGGGTATCGCGACACCGACCACGCGATTGAGCTGGCGAACCGGGGGCAGGGGTCTTTGGTCGCGTCGGTCATTACTCATGACCTGGATGTGGCGCGCAAATTCGCTATGGGTGCCGGGGCGTATCACGGGCGGCTCTATTTCAACAACCGCGACTCGATGAAAGAGGCCACGGGCCACGGCTCGCCCCTGCCGCATATGGTCCATGGCGGTCCCGGTCGCGCGGGTGGCGGTGAGGAAATGGGCGGCGTGCGGGGCGTGAAACATTACATGCAGCGCACGGCAATTCAGGGCTCGCCTGACATGTTGACTGCGATTGGGTCGAAATGGGTCTCGGGCGCAACCGAGATCGAAGGCCCGGCGCATCCTTTCACGCGACGCTACCACGATCTGGCAATCGGTGAGACTATTCACACGGCGCCGCGCACCGTCACGCTCGAAGATATCGAGCACTTTGCGGAATTCACCGGCGACACTTTTTATGCGCACATGGATGAGGCCGCCGCGGAACGAAATCCGTTCTTCCCGGGCCGCGTCGCGCACGGGTACCTGCTGTTGTCCTTCGCCGCCGGGTTGTTTGTCGAACCGAACGAAGGCCCGGTCCTGGCCAACACAGGCTTGGATGGGTTGCGTTTCATGAAACCGGTTGTGGCGGGCGACAGCATCAAAGTGCGCCTGACCGTCAAATCAAAGACCAAACGAAACGATCAGTATGGTGAGGTTCGCTGGCATGTCACGATGACTCAACAGGATGACGACCTTGTTGCCGAATACGAACTGCTGACAATGGTGGCCTACTGACGAAACCGGGCCGGATGGTAATTCGATCCGGCCCGCCTATACTGCGGCCATGAAAGACGCTTCCACAGACTGGTTCGACCATTGCGTTCGTCATTTGACCTCCGAAGGGTCTCTGCGGGTTTGGTCTGTGCTTGTCACGATCTTTGGCGATCTGGCGCAAAACAAATCCGATCAGATAAGCGGATCATTGATCACTGCGCTGACGAGCCTTGTGGGAATCAAGGCCGAAGCGACCCGAGTGGCGTTGCATCGATTGCGCAAAGAAGGCTGGATCGAAAGTACGCGCGTTGGACGCGCAAGCGTCCATCAGCTTACGGACTATGGCCGTACTCAAAGCGCAGCCGCCGCGCCACGCATTTACGCTCGCGAAACGGCCAAACCAGACATCTGGCATGTGCTGATGTCGAGCAGCTCGGAAACATCCCGAAAGGAACTGTCCGATCTGTTGCTGACTGGGGAATATATCTCATTAAACCCGTTCACAGCGATGGCAGCGGGACCTATGCCGCGCGATCTGGAAGACCTGCTGGGTTTTGAGACTACCGCGATTTCAGTACCAGATTGGCTACGAGAGCTATGCGGACCAGAGTCGCTGAAAACCGCGTATGACGAGTTTTGGACATCAATCCAGGCGATCGACGATCTGCTGCCGACGACCGGTGTGGATGATCCGATGAAAACGGCAGCTCTGCGTGTCCTCCTTGTGCACAATTGGCGCCGCATCATCTTGCGACACCCAGCTTTGCCCTCGGATTTTCTACCAAGTGACTGGAAGGAGCCCGCTTGCCGCGAGGCGGTCTCTAGGATTTTGGACAGGCTGCCCCGACCGCAACTCAAAAATTTGGAAGCAGAGTTGAGCACTTAGGTTTTTGGGACAAAGTCCCTCCTGATATCTCAAAGGATGATGGCTTGCTTTAACAGCAAACTGATTTCTTTTTATGTTACGAGAATGTGCAGAGAAATAAAAATTCGGTAACATAATGCTTGCCTCGAATCGATGACGGAAATATAAACCGACCATACGGTCTATAATTGAGTGTGAACGCCCGGGAGAATTCACAGATGGATGCATTCATTTGCGACGCGACGCGCACGCCGATTGGGCGATACGGCGGGGCTTTGTCGTCGATCCGCACGGATGATCTGGCGGCCATTCCGCTGGCTGCGCTGAAGGAGCGGAACCCGCAAGTCGACTGGTCCAGCGTGGATGACGTCATCTATGGTGATGCCAACCAGGCCGGTGAAAGCAACCGGAACGTCGCCCGTATGGCGGCCTTGTTGGCTGGATTACCGGTTGACGTTCCGGGAACCACCATAAATCGCCTGTGCGCCAGCGGCATGGATGCTGTTGGAATGGCCGCCCGAGGCATCAAGGCGGGTGACTATGATCTGGCGATAGCGGGTGGGGTCGAAAGCATGTCCCGTGCTCCCTTTGTGATGCCCAAGGCGACATCAGCATTCACACGTAGCAATGCAGTTTACGACACGACCATCGGCTGGCGCTTTGAGAATCCGAAGATGAAGCAGGCCTACGGTATCGATTCAATGCCGCAAACCGCTGACAATGTCGCCGAAGACTATAGCATCAGCCGCGCGGATCAGGACAGTTTCGCGGCGCGCAGTCAGGCCCGATGGGCCGCCGCGCATGAGGCGGGGCTGTTCGCGGATGAGATCACTCCGGTCTCGGTCCCACAACGTAAGGGTGATCCGATAGTGGTCGAAACTGATGAGCATCCTCGCCTGGGAACAACGGCCGACAAGCTGTCGGGCCTCAAGGGAGTGAACGGGCCAGACAAAACTGTTACGGCGGGCAATGCGTCTGGCGTTAACGACGGAGCGGCAGCCATTTTGATGGCAAATGAGGCGGCGGCTGCAAAGAACGGCCTTACTCCGATTGCACGGGTTGTGGGAATGTCGGTGGCTGGCGTCGCGCCGCGCATCATGGGGATTGGGCCCGTACCGGCCAGCCAAAAGGTTTTGGCGCGGGCTGGGCTAACCATAGAACAGATGGATGTGATAGAGTTAAACGAAGCTTTTGCCTCGCAAGGGCTGGCAACACTTCGCGAACTGGGCCTTGCTGACGACGCACCGCATGTGAATCCGAATGGTGGTGCCATCGCCATGGGGCACCCTTTGGGCATGTCCGGAGCGCGGCTGGTGTTGACCGCTGCATATCAACTGCGGCGGACAGGTGGGCGGTATGCTCTTTGCACGATGTGTGTGGGCGTCGGGCAGGGCGCAGCCCTGATCCTGGAACGGGTTTGATTGGGAGAGCACTGTTTTGACTGAGGCGATCCAGATAATCGACCACAGCGAACGCGTCGAGCGCCTGTTTGAGCCGTATCAAGATGTTCTCGGCGACGACTACAAGGCCTATCGGGGCCATGTTTATCGTGTGATTACCTATGCCATGCACTTCCTTGGCGGCGATGACACGCATCTTGCATTGGTCGAGACGGCCTTCGTCTACCACGATATCGGACTTTGGACGAAACACGATCTGGCATATCTGGAGCCATCCGAAGAACTGGCGCTGAGGGACAACGCTGAAAAGGGTTGGGGACTGGATCCAGAGCTGCTGCGCAATGCCATTCACTGGCACCACAAGGTTACACCCTACCGCGGGCCGCATGCCGATGTGGTCAACGCCTGCCGAAAAGGTGACTGGATCGATGCGACAGGGGGCAAGGTGCGAAAAGGACTGTCACGCGATCAAGTCGCCCAGGTCGAAGCCGCCATTCCCAGCTACGGATTTGCGGATGTTTTACAGCGCTTGGCAAAAGACCTTGGTGGTTCCGCACTAAAAGGAAACATGCGGGTTCTAAGCCACGTATTCAAAATCTGATCCCATCCGAGAGGAGGAAATACGATGTACGCACAAATGGTTAAGTCTGAGGCCACAAACGATGACCCTGAAAAGCTTGCCGAGTTTCAGGCAAAGATTGACGCGGACATCAAGATCGAACCCAAAGATTGGATGCCGCAAGGCTACCGCAAAACGCTGATCCGCCAAATTGGTCAGCACGCCCATTCCGAAATCGTCGGACAACTGCCCGAAGGCAACTGGATCACGCGCGCGCCCACGCTGGAACGCAAAGCGATCCTGCTGGCCAAGGTGCAGGATGAGGCCGGACACGGGCTATACCTGTACTGCGCGGCAGAAACACTGGGCGTCAGCCGGGACGAGCTGACCGAGATGCTGCTGGACGGTCGGATGAAGTATTCGTCGATCTTCAACTATCCCACCCTGAACTGGGCCGATATTGGTGCGGTTGGCTGGCTGGTCGATGGGGCCGCGATCATGAACCAGGTGCCGCTGCAGCGGACGTCCTACGGGCCGTATTCGCGTGCCATGATCCGGATCTGCAAGGAAGAAAGCTTTCACCAGCGTCAGGGTTACGATGCCATTCGCAAGATGGCCGAAGGCACGCCCCAGCAGAAGAAGATGGCGCAAGATGCCCTTAACCGCTTTTGGTACCCGTCGCTGATGATGTTCGGACCGTCCGACAAGGACTCGGTCCATTCGACCCAATCCATGGCCTGGAAAATCAAAATGAACACCAATGATGAGCTGCGTCAGAAGTTCGTCGACCAGACCGTGCCGCAGGCTGAATTTCTTGGCCTGACCGTTCCCGACCCGGATCTGAAATGGAATGAAGAACGCGGCCACTACGATTTCTCGGAACCCGATTGGTCCGAGTTCTTTGATGTCATCAAAGGCAACGGCCCTTGCAACACCGACCGTCTGGCCGCGCGCAACAAGGCCTGGAACGACGGGCAATGGGTGCGGGACGGCCTGCTGGCCCACGCCAAAAAGAAACGCGCCGGTCAAGTGGCCGCTGAATAAGCCTGACCTGAGGAGGAAACCCGATGAAAAACGAATGGCCCCTGTGGGAAGTCTTTATCCGCGGTCAGCACGGTATGAGCCACCGTCATGTCGGATCGCTGCACGCACCGGACGCAGAAATGGCGATCAAGAACGCACGCGATGTCTACACGCGCCGAAACGAAGGGGTGTCGATCTGGGTGGTCGAAGCGAACAATATCTCGGCCTCATCCCCTAGTGACAAAGGCCCACTATATGAGCCCAGCGAAAGCAAGGTCTACCGTCACCCAACATTCTTCGAAATCCCCGATGAAGTGGGGGCGATGTGATGACCCGCGACGAAGCCTTCCTGCAGTTTCTGCTGAGAATGGGTGACAACACGCTCATCTTGGGTCACCGCGTCAGCGAGTGGTGCGGCCATGCGCCTGTGCTGGAAGAAGATATCGCACTGGCCAATACCGCGCTGGACCTGATCGGCCAAACCCAGATGTGGCTTGGCCTTGCAGGCGAAATCGACGGCGGCCAAAGCGCAGATGACCTGGCGTTCCTGCGCGATGCTTGGGATTTCCGCAATGTTTTGATGGTCGAAGTTCCGAACGAAGACTTTGGCCGGACCCTAATACGCCAGTTCTTGTTTGATGCGTGGCATTCGATCATGCTGGGGCGTCTGATCAAATCGTCAGACGACCGTGTCGCGGCCATTGCGGCCAAAGCCAGCAAAGAGGTCGCCTATCACCTGGAACGCTCTGGCGACACGGTGGTTGGCTTGGGCGACGGAACGGCGGAAAGCCACGACCGGATGCAAGCGGCGCTGGATTATCTTTGGCCCTACGTGGGTGAGATGTTCGCCAGCGACGATGTGGATACCCAGATGGCAGCCGTTGGTATCGCGCCCAATCCTGCCGATCTGCGCGAAGAATATGACGTTTTGGTTCAGCGGGTCTTGGCGGATGCGACGCTAACGATCCCAGACAGCAATTTCGCGCATAAAGGCGGGCGTACAGGGCAGATGCACACCGAACATCTGGGGCATTTGCTGACTCAGATGCAGTGGCTGCAACGGGCCTATCCCGGCGCCAGCTGGTAAACCGATATGGAACGGGTGCCGACAGAACAGATATGGGACTGGCTGGATACCGTCCCCGACCCTGAAATACCAGTCATTTCCGTGGTTGATCTGGGGATTGTGCGGGATGTGCGCTGGGATGCCGAAACCTTGAAGGTGACGGTGACACCGACCTATTCCGGCTGTCCGGCAACGTCGGTCATCAGCATGGACATTGAAACCGCGCTACGGGATCACGGGATCGAAGATATCAGGATTGAGACCGCCATTTCACCCGCCTGGACCACCGATTGGCTCAGCGACAAGGGCCGTGCGCGGCTGGAAGAATACGGCATCGCGCCGCCGCAACCGGCAGGCGGCCCGGAACGGTGCCCGCATTGTGGCAGCAAGGCGGTTGAGAAGGTTAGCCAGTTCGGCTCGACCCCGTGCAAGGCGCACTGGCGCTGCACCGACTGCCTTGAACCTTTTGACTATTTCAAGTGCATCTGAGGAGGAGCACCGGATGGCACGTTTCCACGACCTGAAGGTCACCGATATCCAAAAAACGATCCGTGACGCGGTGGTTTTGACTCTGGAGCCCATGAATGGTGCCGCGCAAGAGTTTGACTTTACTGCCGGTCAATACCTGACGTTCCGCCGCGAGTTCGACGGCGAAGAACTGCGCCGGTCCTATTCGATCTGCGCAGGCAAGGACGACGGTGTCCTGCAGGTTGGCATCAAGCGCGTAGACGGCGGGGCGTTCTCGGGCTGGGCGAACTCGGAACTGAATGTCGGGGACATCGTGCAAGCCATGCCGCCGATGGGCAGCTTCCACGCTCCGATCCATGCAGGTGCCGAAAAGCAATATCTCGGTTTTGCCGGTGGGTCCGGGGTGACGCCTGTTCTGTCGATCCTCAAAACCACGCTCGCCCGTGAACCCCAGTCGCGCTTTACGCTCATCTATGCCAACAAAGGCATCAACACGATCATGTTCCGCGAAGAACTAGAGGACCTTAAGAACCTTTATATGGGTCGCCTCAACGTGATCCATATTCTTGAGACGGATTCCCAGGAAATCGACCTGTTCACCGGGCTGGTCACGCGGGAAAAATGCGTCGAGTTGTTCAAGCACTGGGTCGATATCGAAAACGTCGATACGGCGTTCATTTGTGGTCCTGAACCCATGATGCTGGGTATTGCCGCCGCCCTTCGCGAACACGGGCTAGACGACAGCCAGATTAAATTCGAACTTTTTGCCAGCGCCCAGCCGGGTCGCGCAAAGCGCAAAGCAAGTTCGGCAGATGCCGGTCGGACAGACAATCAGACCAACGCGTCCATTACGCTGGATGGCTCGACTCAGACCCTGACCATCCCCAAGGACTTGTCCATTCTGGATGCTGCTTTGGAAAACGCGTTGGACGCCCCCTATGCCTGCAAAGCCGGGGTATGTTCGACCTGTCGCTGCAAAGTGTTGGAAGGTGAGGTCGAGATGGTCGCAAACCACGCGCTTGAGGATTACGAGGTCGAGAAGGGCTATGTGCTCAGCTGTCAGGCCTATCCGATAACGGACCGTGTGGTCGTGGATTACGATCAGTAGAGGAGAGGTAGACATGACCGATACGATGACTCTCGACAGCTATTTGGCAGCGGGCGGCGTGCTGACCAACCCGTCAAATGTCCCACCTCGCTATCGCGGTGAGTTGCTGAAACTGATGGCAACCTTTGTTGACAGTGAATTGGCAGGCGCTGCCGGTTTTGCTGACGTAATTAACCTCGGGCCGGGAATAAAAGAACGCATCGCTGCCGCGAAGATCGTGCTTGAAAAAACGGATCATGCAAATCGTGTTCTGAACATTATGGGAGAGTTCGGAGCCGACACGGAACGCTACGCCAATCATCACCCGTGGACGGCCCGGTTAAGCCGGGCTGCGGACATCGGAGCAACGCGTTCCGAACATGATATGCGCTTGGCTGTGTTCAACTATCCGTTCTCGGGTTGGACGGATGCCGTGATCATGAATCTGCTCATGAGCCGCGCCGTCGCCGAACAACTGGCTGAGTATTCTACGATTTCCTACCAACCCCTGGCCGAAATTTTCCGCGCAATCGCTCCGATCGAAGCACACCATGGTGAACTGGCTATGGAAGGCGCAACTAAGTTAATCAAACGAGGCGAAGCAGAGCAAATGCAGGTCTCGGTCGACTATTGGTGGCCTCGCGTCGCGGTGTCTTTCGGGGGTGATGATCCGAAACGGTTCGAGTTGTTGAAATCACTTGGTCTGCGGCGGAATAAAAACAGTTCCCTGAGAGAACGCTGGAGCCAGACGATGGATGACACGCTGAAGACTTTGGGATTGAAAACGCCTTTGTAAATCACTTGATTGGGGCGAGTTTGGGCCTGTCCTCTAGTCTGAGGCGAGGCCCAAGTTTTTGGGAAAACAAGAAAAATAGCAATGTAGGGCTGGGGTTTGTCGGACGTGGCCTGACGACTGATCGCAATGGGCCATTCGGTAACACTTCAGATTATCGATTATCCGGGGATTCAGAAATTCGCTCAATGGGGAATGAAAGAACTCTTGGATTACGCGAGTAAACAGGCTGAAAATCTTGGTTTCTTGCTGTTCACAAGTGAGATCGCGCTGCAACCAATTGGCCAGCCCGTGGTGATCGTCCCAACGCCATCAGTTTGGGTCAATTCCTAAAGCGAAACACTTTGGAGTGAGTTACATACAGCCCGACGAGTACACGCCAAATCCACCAGTTCTATACATTACAAAACGTTTTGCTGAAAACTAACATCAGGGGTACTCTTTACGCTGATCCAGTCATAGCAAGCCCGTCACCCATGAAGCCACAGCTAGACAGCGCATATTTTAAACCGCTTGTGCGGACGAATTTGCGTTCACGATCTGTAGAGGGGTTTTCTCAGGATCTGGAAAAGATTTGCGGGCAGTTTGCTGTCGAGTCCAGTGTTGCCACGCGCGGACGCATTGACGGGGATATCTCCACCTTACCGGTCTCACGCTTTGAGACGGCAATCGTATCGCTCGACGCACAAAGGGTTTTTCGGGACGAGCGTATGATCCGAAAAGATCCCGGAGAGCACTTGTTTCTTCTCATCCAAGACAAGGGAAATTGTCGTATCCACCAGAATGATACATCGGTTTTGCTGGGACCGGGCGACATGTATCTGGTCGACAGCGCGAAACGCTCCGAGTTTGTTTATGACGGGATGAACTCGCGTCAGGTTTCGATCCATTTGCCACGCGACGAGATGGTCCACAGATTCGGTGAGATCTGCACGGGTGGTATCTCAGTAGATCGTAACGACCCCCTGTTTTTCGCCATGCGTGCCGTGCTGGCCAAGATATTTACCGAAGAAGCCGCTGTAGCCCCACATTTGGGCGAAGCCTTTTTGAGCTTGTTAGGTGCGTATTTCCGCTGTGTCAGCCATCAGGAAGACCAACGCGGGCGAGAAGCAAACGCGGTCCTCTCGCGCGCTCTTCAACTGATTGAACAGAACGCGATGGATCCTGCATTCGGACCGCAGGCATTGGCCGAAGCATTGCAGGTTTCGCCTCGGACGCTACAGCGTCATTTTGGAACCCTTGGGGAAACCGCCAGCAAACGCCTTATGACCGTGCGGCTTGAAACAGCGAAAGCCCGGCTAAAAGAGGTGAACTCTGACGTAGGGCGCGACACGATCGCTGCGGTTGCGTATGATTCCGGTTTCAACGACCTGTCGCATTTCTACAAGGTCTTTCGGGAACGATTTGGTGTCTCACCGGGGGCGGTGCGGAAGAATATGTCGTCCTAAGCCATAATATTTGGCGCAAAACCCCAAGACTCGACCGACCGGTCGGATAATAGTACTCCCCAGCCTTGCTGCGTTCGCGCACAGGCATCGCGATTTAGGGAGGACAAGCCGTGATCGAATACGATCTGACTATCGGGGGTCAACCGGTATCTACCGCCACCAGCTTTGACGTATTGAACCCGTCAACCGGTGAAGTCGCAGGGCGTGCGCCCAATGCGACACGCGCTGATCTGGATACTGCCGTTAAAGCTGCGAAAGCTGCTTTCGAAAGCTGGTCGGCCAAATCGGACGAAGAACTGCAGGCCGCATGCGAGGCCGTAGCGCAGAAGATCGGAGAGCATTCCGAGGAGCTTGCACAGATTATCACAGCCGAACAGGGTAAGCCGCTTAACGGGCTTGGATCGCGCTGGGAAATGGGCGGGGCAGGGGCTTGGGCAGGATATACTGCCGGGCTGTCCCTACCAATGAAAGTGTTGCAAGATAACAACGAAGGCCGCGTTGAACTACACCGCAAGCCGCTGGGCGTTGTGGGGTCGATCATCCCTTGGAACTTCCCAGTGATGATTGCGATCTGGCATATCATGCCAGCGCTGCGCACCGGCAATACGGTGGTTATCAAACCCTCGCCTCTGACCCCACTGTCGACCCTGCGCCTTGTTCAGATCATCAACGAAGTACTGCCTGCGGGCGTCGTGAACGTGATCACAAGCGACGACAAGGGCGACAATATCGGAGGGGCCATGTCTGCCCATCCCGACATCCGTAAGATCGTATTTACCGGGTCCTGTGCGACAGGGCAGAAGGTCATGGCCTCGGCCGCGGAAACCATGAAACGCCTGACCCTAGAACTGGGGGGCAATGATGCCGGTATCGTTCTGCCCGACGCAGACCCGCAAGCGATTGCCGAAGGTTTGTTCTGGGGCGGTTTCATTAATAACGGCCAAACCTGCGCTGCGATGAAACGTCTTTATGTCCACGAAAGCATCCATGATGAGGTTTGCGACGCGCTGGTGGCCTTCGCCCGCAATATCCCGGTGGGGGATGGCATGGACGACAACGCGATCCTGGGTCCGGTCCAGAACAAGATGCAGTTTGACAAGGTCAGCCGCCTGGTGGCCGATGCGAAAGAACGTGGCCAGGTCTTGCTAGGCGGTGCGCCGGGCGACGGGTTGTTCTTCCCTCCCACGATTATTGCGGGTCTGAATAACGGCGATCCGCTGGTCGATGAAGAACAGTTCGGCCCGGCGCTGCCAATCATCAAGTATTCAGAAGTGGAAGACGCAATTGCGGCCGCCAACGACAGCCCGAACGGGTTGGGTGGCTCGGTTTGGTCGTCCGATATCGACGCCGCCAAGGCCGTTGCCAGCCGCATGGAGTGTGGTTCGGTCTGGATCAACAAACATGGCGCAATTCAACCCAACGCCCCGTTCGGCGGGGTCAAATCATCTGGCGTTGGTGTCGAATTCGCGGACGAAGGTTTGGCCGAATACACCGATATCCAAGTCGTATTCAGCTAAGAACAAGACAGGAGAGGAAAAGATGAAGATCAGAAATATCCTTGCCACAACTGCACTGGGCGCCGTTTTCGCCGGTAGCGCTTTGGCACATCCCCTGGACGGGTTAACCCCGGACGAACTCCAGCAAATCAACGCGATCCTGAAAGACAGCGGCACCGTCACCGACGAGACGCTGTACCCTTTGATCGATCTGCACGAGCCGTCGAAAGCCGAAGTTCTGGATTGGAAAGAAGGCGATGCACTGGATCGCAAGGCGATGGTGCAATACACCACCGACGAAGGATTCAGCGAAGCTATCGTGAACATCACGCAAGGCACCGTTGAAGAAAACTTTGCCATCGAAGGCTCGGGTCAGCCGATGGTATTGTTTGCGGAGTTCATCGGTGCACTGGAAGGGGCTTTGGGTCACCCGGATATGATCGCAGGGCTCCAAGCGCGTGGCCTGACAAATGAAGACGCGTTTTGTCTGCCGCTGACAGCAGGTAACTTCTTTACCCCCGAATTCGATGGCACCCGCCTGATGAAGGTGCCCTGCTATCAGAACCCGACAGGCTCAAACTTCTACGCAAAGCCGATCGAAGGGTTGTTCGCAATCTACGACATCGGCAAGCAAGAGGTTGTTGAGGTCATCGACACCGGTGCGATCCCCTTGCCGCAAGACACCTGGGGATACACTGCCGAAGAGGTTGCCGAACGGGTCGAGTTGCGCCCGGAAACCAACAAAGTTCTGCTGACGCAGGAAGGTGGCCCGAACTACACCCTGGATGGCAACCATCTGGAATGGGACATCTGGCGCATGAATCTACGCGCGGAAAAGCGTGCTGGCCTCGTTGTCTCGAACATTGATGTCAACGATCAGGGCAATTGGCGTTCGGTCATCTATCAGACGCATCTGTCCGAAGTGTTTGTCCCCTATATGGACCCGACCGAGGGGTGGTACTGGCGGACCTATATGGACAGTGGCGAATATGGCTTCGGTCTGTTCCTGACGCCGTTGCGTGCGGGTGTGGATTGCCCTGAATATGCAACCTTCCTTCCTGCAGTAATCGCGGATGACGCAGGTATGCCGCTGGAAATTCCGGATGCGATCTGCATCTTCGAGCGCAACATTGGTGACCCTGCTTGGCGCCACTTTGAGATCTTTGCACAGACGCCGGACAACTTTGTACCCGCAGAGGGCCGCTCGGAAACCGAATTGGTTGTGCGCACTGCGTCAGAGGTCGGTAACTATGACTATCTGATCGACTACCGCTTCAAACAGGACGGTCAGATGTTCATCAAGATCGGCGCAACCGGTCTGGACGCGGTCAAAGGCGTGGTTTCGACCTCGATGAATGATGAAACCGCTGCGGAAGACACCAAGTATGGCACGTTGATTGCACCGCATCTGGTTGCGGCCAACCATGACCACTATTTCAACTTCCGGATCGACTTTGACATCGACCAGCCGGTCAACCACATGGGGTTGATGGAAATCGTCCCGGCCGAAATACCTGCGGACAGCCCGCGCAAATCGATGTGGACCTGGCAGCATGTGATGCCGGACAGTGAGCTGGACGCGCGCTATCGCTTCAGCGCCTCCAAACCGCGTCACGTCCATATCTCGAACCCGCAATCGGAAGGGTATCTGGGCCACACTCCGGGCTGGATGATCCACCACGGCTCGATCGCATACGGTCCGTTCGACTTTGAAAGCGACCCGCCGTTCAAGCGCAACGCCTATATCGAGTATTCCTCGTGGACGACTGTTTATGACCAAGAGCAGCGCTATGCAGGTGGTAAATACGCGATGCAAAGCGACGGTTCCGACACGCTGGCGGAATGGGTCAAGGAGGACAAGCCGCTAATGGGTCAGGATATTGTGTCCTGGTTCACCGCAGGGTTCCACCACATCCCGCGGATGGAAGACTGGCCTGTGATGTCGACCGAGTGGAAGACGGTTCACATCATGCCGTTCAACTTCTTCGCGCATAACCCGGCGTTGACGATCCGCGAGTAATAACAAACAACTAAACACCAAAAAAGGGCGATCCATTGCAGGTCGCCCTTCTTTCGGTTTGGAAGTTACAAAGTGTCACTAATATCCTTCGCCTAGAAGAACCGAACGCAGACGGCCTAGGATCTGATCGGCTTGTTGCATCGTCAGGATTAGTAGTGGTGAAAGAATAATGTTGTTTGCGTTGATCCGTACTAAGACGCCATCATCTTATAGCTCCGGATAGATGCGGCGCATTTCGGGAACGAGTTCGGGGTCTTTCGGGCCGAAGTGGTTTCCTTGGTCCCAGTACAGCCGAAAAGTTGTCGGGCCGACAACCAAGAGGTCAACTTTCCTTCGCGGCCCCCAGTGCCTGTTTCAGTGTTTCTCGATCCCCGATGTGGTTGGAAAGGATGAGAATGAGGCGTGCGTTCAGGGCTTCGCTTTCCTCATCCGACAGCCCTTCATGCACTGCAATGAGGTCAGCGTAAAAATCATCGGGGGAATACAGGTTTGGTTCGTTATTCAGGGGCATCAGCTTATTCCTTTCCGCAGGCTTTAAGGACTGCTGAACGCAGAGCAGCCTCGTCGTAATCGCGCCAGCGCGCCGCGACATGCTGATCGGGGCGGACTAGGTAGACCGCCTGGCTTTCCGATCCAAGGTAACGTTCCGCTAATTTGTCCGAAGCCGTAAGGGACACGCTTCTGACCGTGATACCGTCGATATCGAGGCTGTTCGGAACTTCGGTGTTGAGTGCCAAAATCACGAAGTCGTTTCCAAGCTGATCCAGAAGGAAGCCGTCGCCAACCGGGGCATCCTTGCATGGAGATCCCACTCTGGACGTGTCAGGACCTCCTGCGAGGTCATCCGCTCCGTTCAGGGACGAGTGATCATAGGTACAGGGCACTGACAGTCGCCCCGAATTCACCAGAGGCCGCGCAAATGTATGGCGTTCGGCCAGACTAAGCACAGCGTCCCGGAAATTCTTGCTCACCTTCGATTTTGGTGTGATGAAATCGGTTGAACGGGTCGAATTCAGGATATTTTCATCCGCTCCGTAGATCCGTTCGTCATCATAGGTGTCCAGAAGGCTTTCCGGTGCCTTGCCCGAGATAACGAGGCTAAGCTTCCAACCAAGGTTGTCGACGTCCTGAAAGCCGGAATTCGCGCCGCGTGCCCCGAAGGGCGACACTTGATGTGCCGCGTCGCCAGCAAAAACAACGCGCCCGTGGCGGAATTTGTTCATACGCCGGCACTGGAAGGTGTAGATGGATGACCAGACCATTTCATATTCGACGTCATCGCCCAACATCGCATCCAGCCGTTTGCGGATGTTTTCCTCTTTCAACTCTTCCTTGCGATCGACATCCCAGCCGATCTGGAAGTCCACGCGCCACACGTCATCAGGTTGTTTGTGCAGCAAAGTCGAGGCGCCGGACTTAAAGTAGGGCTCGAACCAGAACCAGCGCTCTGTCGGGAACGTGTTGTTCTTCATCCGGATGTCAGCGATCAGAAAGCTGTCCTGAAAAACCCGGCCTTCAAAACCCAGATCCAGCATGTCGCGCGTTGGCGAACTTGCGCCATCGCAGGCGATCATCCAATCCGCCTCAAGCTGGTAAGGCCCGTCCGGAGTTGTGACGGACAGAACAACATGGTCGTCCTTGACGTCTACAGCTTCGACCCGGTTCTTGCCTCGGATCTCAATCGGCGCGCCGCGTTCCTGTTCCGCGCATATCGCTTCGAAAATAAACTTTTCGAAGTAGGGCTGCTGCAAGTTGATGAAGGCAGGGTTACGATGGCCGGATTCTGGCAAGAGGTTAAACTCAAAGACCTTTCGATCATCCTGAAACACCTTCCCAACATTCCAGACGACCCCTTTGTCGAGCATTGGCGCGCCACAGCCGTAGCGGTCCGCGATTTCCAGCGTTCGCTTGGCAAAGCAGATGGCACGGCTGCCCATGCCGATCCCTTCGTGATCGTCCAGAACCAACGCCGGAATACCTTGTCGACCAAGGTCCAGCGCGGCGGCCATACCGATAGGGCCGCCTCCGACTATGACAACCGGGTGGCGCACCGCAACGGGCGCGTCTTGATCTTTTGATTTCTCATAAGGGTAAAGCTTGAAGGCGAGGGAATATCGGTCCTGAAGCATCGAAACACCTAGCTTGTTGAGTTCGGAGGAGATGAGTGGGTTCAGCCTTGCAACTGTTCCCACATTTCCAGATCGCGTTTGTCGGTCCAGATGCGAGGGTGGGCGATCCCCCGAGCTTCGTCATAGGCACGGCTGACGTTGAACGGCAGGCAGTGCTCGTAAATCGCGTAGTCTTTGAACTTAGGGTCACAGGCGTCGCGAACGGCATCCCATGCGTCTTTCAGGCTGCCGCCTTTCATCGCGACCTTCTTGGCGGGCTCGTAGGTTGAGTTGACAAAATCGCGGGTGCTTTCAATGGCCCGTTCGACCGCTTCTTTGCCGATCAGTGCGCCGCCGCGCCCCGGTGCGATGGCGTCGACGTCATAGGCTTTGATATTGTCCAGCGTCTGGCCCCAATCGGCAAAGTGACCATCTCCGCAATAGCAGGCCGAGTGGTCCTCGACGATGTCGCCGGTGAACATGACGTTCTGATCAGGCACATGGATCACCGCATCGCCTGCCGTATGCGCGCGGCCGATCTGTTTGATATCCACGCGGCGGTTGCCCAGATAGACCGTCATGCTGTCGCTGAATGTGGTGGTAGGCCAGGTCAGGCCTGGGATGCTTTCATGACCTTCGAACAGGCGCGGGAAACGCTGGAACTCGCTGTCCCAGTCCTCTTGCCCGCGTTCCACGACCATTGAGCGTGCCACATCCGACATGATCACCTGCGGCGCGTTGAAGGCCGAGGCGCCCAGAACGCGTACCGCGTGATAGTGCGTGAGCACAACATGGCTGATCGGCTTGTCGGTGACTTCACGCACCTTCTCGATCACTTTGTTCGCCAGACGCGGGGTGGCCTGTGCCTCGACAATCATGACGCTGTCGTCGCCGATGATAACACCCGAATTGGGGTCACCTTCGGCAGTAAAAGCCCACAGGCCCTCGCCGATCTCATCAAAGGTGATTTTCTTTTCTGTCATATCGCCTTGCGATGCGAATGCTTTAGCCATGGGTTTCCTCCGGTGCCCGAGCGGGCGATTTTACGTGTCAGTTGCGTTTGTAAGGATCGTCAAGTGCTGCGAGGACTTGCCCCGTGCAATCGCCGAAACCGATCCGATAGCCGTCACCTATAGCCGCGCCCGTCAAGGTTAGGGTGTCGCCGTCTTCAACAAAGCTGCGGGTCTCACCGGTGTCGAGCTTAAATGGCTCCTTGGCACCCCAGCTGAGTTCCAAAAGGGAACCGCGATTGTGCTTTTCCGGGCCGGAAATTGTGCCCGAGCCCAGCAGATCGCCGGTATTCATCGGGCACCCGGACGTGGTGTGATGGGCCAATTGCTGAGCTGCCGAATAGTACATCTCATTGTAATTGGTGCGGGCAATGGTTGTAGTCGCCTTGCCCTTGGGAGCCAACGTGACCGACAGGTCGATGTCGTACAGCATCGGGCCACAATCCTTCAGGTGGTCCAGCAATTCGAACTCTCGCGCTGGGGTGTTGCAGCGGAATGGCTCAAGCGCAGCTTTGGTCACGATCCAGGGACTGATCGAGGTTGCCGTGGCCTTGGCCTGGAAGGGCCCCAGCGGCTGGTATTCCCAAGCCTGAATGTCGCGTGCAGACCAGTCGTTTAGTAGTACGTAGCCAAAAATGTTGTTGTCCGCCTCTTGCACCGAGATCGGACCATCCGAAGGGGTTCCAACGATGGCGCCCATTTCAAGCTCGATATCGAACCGTTGCGACGGGGCAAACCGGGGCAGGGTGTCGTTTGGACCTTTCAGTTGCCCCCAAGGGCGTCGAATGTCCGTGCCCGAAACGACCACTGATGAGGCACGACCGTTGTAACCGATTGGGATGTGCAGCCAGTTCGGGGGCAGCGCGTTTTCTGGCCCGCGGAACATGGTGCCAACATTGAAAGCATGGTGTCGGCCCGCGTAGAAATCTGTGTATTCGCTAACGGCGAAAGGCATATGCATCTCGGCATCGTCTTGCGCGACGAGCAGAGGCTCAACTTTATGCTGTTCTTCGGCGCCTTCGGCCAACAGGGTTATCAGCCGGTCCCGCAATGCCACCCAAACAGCCGGGCCCTCTTCCATCAATGGATTCCAGAAAGGCAGATCGAAAAGGGGTTCGTCGCTCAGCGTAATCATGCCTTCGGCCTCGGCGGTGGAGACGTCGAGGATCATATCGCCGATGGCCACGCCACAACGGGGTTCGCCGCCTTCGGTCGAAAAAACTCCATAGGGCAGGTTGTTCAAGGGAAAGGGATGGGCTTCATCATTGGCCGATGTCACCCAGGAGTTCATCAAAGGCATTTCATATCCAGACTTTTGTCACGAGCGGATTTGTTGTTTCATTTCCTTCCCGGTGTTCCATCGAACTTTTTCTCAAGCGAGGACCAGCAGTCGATGTAATCATCCTGCAAGGGGGCCTCGGTCGCGGCGAAGGCCGTCAGATGCTGTGGGAAGCGGGTTTCGAACATGAAGGACATGGTGTGGTCCAGCTTGTCCGGCCCCAGATTGGCGTTTGAGGCTTTTTCGAACGCTTCGCGATCCGGGCCGTGCGGGATCATCATGTTGTGCAGGCTCATGCCGCCGGGAACAAAGCCCTGAGGTTTGGCGTCATACTGGCCGTAGATATTGCCCATCAGCTCGGACATGATGTTCTTGTGGTACCATGGCGGGCGGAAGGTGTCTTCGGCCACCATCCAACGCTCGCGGAACAGGACGAAGTCGATATTGGCTGTACCTGGCTGGCCCGAAGGCGCTGTCAGGACGGTAAAAACCGATGGATCCGGGTGGTCGAACAAGATTGCGCCGACCGGGCAGTAGGTGCGTAGGTCGTATTTGTAGGGCGCATAATTGCCGTGCCAGGCCACCACGTCCAGCGGGCTATGACCGATCTGAGTGACGTGGAACTGCCCGCACCATTTGATCGTCACGGTCGAAGGCACCTCTCGGTCCTCGAATGCCGCGACAGGTGCTTTGAAGTCGCGCGGATTGGCCATGCAATTGGCACCGATCGGTCCGCGGCCCGGCAGTTCGAATTTCTGCCCGTAATTCTCGCAGACAAATCCGCGTGCCGGACCTTCCAGCACTTCAACACGGTAGAGCAACCCGCGCGGCAGGATCGCGATTTCCTGTGGCTCCAGATCTATGATGCCCAGCTCGGTCACAAAGCGCAGGCGGCCGTCTTGCGGAACCACCAGAAGCTCGGAATCGGCCGAGAAGAAATAGTCATCCACCATCGAGTCGGTGACCAAATAGACATGGCTGGCCATGCCGACCTGCGTGTTCACATCCCCCGCCGTTGTCATGGTGCGCATACCGGTCAGCCAGGTCAAAGAGGCGTCAGAATGCGGAACCGGGTCCCAGCGATACTGACCAAGGCTGATCACATCAGGGTCGATACAGGGCGCGGACTTCCAGTAGGGCAGGTCAATTTTCTCATAGCGATGCGAATGCTTGACCGAAGGGCGAATGCGGTAGCACCACGTCCGCTCGGGTGGATTCGCGGTGAAGGCCGTGCCGCTGAGCTGTTCGCCATAGAGGCCATAGTTGCAGCGCTGCGGGCTGTTCATGCCCTGCGGTAGTGCGCCTGGCAAAGCCTCGGTCTCAAAATCATTAGCCCAACCGGGCATGTAACCCTTTGAAATGGTGTTCCCATCTTCGGCAACGGTCAATCCGCTATGTTCAACGAGCACATTCATCTGGATCTCCTGCTCACTCGATTCGGCAAGACTTTGGGTTCGCAGTAAATATTTGTTGCATTTGCAACGTTGTCAATATTTTTGTTGCAGATGCAATGAAAATCTGAATTCAATAACGCCGAAAGGAAATCCCTGCATGAGTACCAAAAACTTGCCCGAGTTCGATTTGGAAGGGTTCTTGCCATACCGGCTTACGGTGCTGGCCGCGCGACTGAGCGCAGAAATGGCGCAGAAGTATAAACACGAGTTTGGCGTATCGAACCCGGAATGGCGCGTCCTTGTGAACGTTGGATATGCTGAAAACCCGTCGGTTCGGGACATTGAGAAACGAGTCAGTCTAGAGAAGTCAAAGGTCAGCCGTGCGGCCGCACGGCTTGAATCCCGCGGACTGATCACCAAGGTTGAAGACCCTGCCGACAGACGACTTGTCAAACTCGACCTTACGGAAAAAGGCGCGGATCTTCTCAGCCAATTGGTTCCTATTGCACTGTCGTTTCAATCCAGCCTGGAAACCAAACTTGGTGAGTCTGAGGAAGCGCTGAATGCCGCCCTCGATCTCCTGTCGGAAGAATGAATGATTAAGCTTTATGATTATTGGCGCTCTTCAGCCAGCTATCGTGTGAGGATCGCTCTGGGCCTTGCTGGGGAAAGCTGGGAAACCGTCATCGTGAATCTGCTGGAAGCCGAGCAGCAGTCCGACGCGCATCTGATGAGAAACCCTCAGGGTCTGGTGCCGGTGTTGGAGATAGACGGGAATAGGTTCACCCAGTCGCTAGCGCAGATCGCGTATATTGACGAAACAAGAGGCCTTGGCCTTTTGCCCTCGGACCCCGTGGGCCGCGCCGAAGTGCGTGCGTTGTCTTATGCTGTGGCAATGGATATCCATCCGGTTTGCAACCTTCGAGTGGTGAAATGGGCCGTAGAACACTCAGGGAACCAGATTTCGCACGAAGGCTGGATGCAGCATTTTATCGGCGAAGGTCTGGCGGCTTACGAGGAGATGGCGCAGGGCGGTCCGTTTTCCTACGGTGACCGTGTAACGCTTGCCGACGTTTGCCTGATGCCTCAGCTTTACAACGCGCAAAGATGGGGTGTTGAATTGGTACACCTGCCCAAGATTTCTCGGATCAAGGACAGCTTGGATCAGATCCCGGCCTTTCAGAACGCCCATCCGGACAACAGCCCGCATTAACTGTTTTCGTTCACTTGACTCAGCCCGTAGTCAGCCACAGCCTTTTCAAGAGCGCGAAGTCCATCCTTAAGCTTGGCTATGTCGTCATCGCTCATGCGTTCCAAAATCGAGTCGGCACAGCCCTGCACGGCTGGAAAAACCTCGTTGAATAGAGACTTTCCTGCCTCGGTGCAGGTGTATTGGCGCAGGCGCCGGTCACTGTTCGCGACAGCGCGGCCAATCAGGCCCTTGTTCTCTAACCGGGTAGCTGCACGGCTTACCTGAACTTTGTCCAAAGTGGTGCGCTGCGCCAGTTGGAGCGAGTTCGACTGACCCGCGCTGGCCAATAGAAACAGCAGACGCCATTCCTCTCGCGAGAGGCCGTAGGTTCGACCATAGACCTGAAAAAGCTGGCGAGAAAACGCCTCGGCGGTCGATGCAAGCTGATAAGGAAAGTATGTTTCAAGATTCACAAGAATTCCTCACCAGCGGTCAATGCACACCATTGCATAAGCAGGGAACTTATCTGAATTAAAGAAAATTCGCACGATCACTGTTTTGCGTTCTACCCAGTGGACCCTAGCTTTCTGGCTAAAGAGCACACTATCGACAAAAAATTCCCTCGATATTGCGGTGAGGGAACAATCTAGACCGCTTTGTTGCGCACATTCGCTTGCGAACGGGCCTTAGCTTAGCGCAAGCTTTAAATTCTGTGGTATTCTCTTGGTCTCGGGGTCTCGCTAACTACTTTGAGCACAAGGTTTTCTTTGTTGAATTGCCAATGGTCGTTTCGTGGAATTTGCTATTCAGGGTAGCGCGCTGTCGAATCACCTTAGTAATGAGACTGCTGTTCCAACAAGATCAGCTACTTAGAGTTTTGAATTTTTGAGACTCCAGAATCCGAGTTTTCTAACCAAACAAATAAAAAGCAGTCCTATATTAAACACGTAGTGAACGACTGCATTTAGCCCAAAGCAGACGATGCTTTCTCGAAGATGTCAGGGTCACCCTGTGCAGTCGCAAGGAGTGCAGCACCTTCCAGCGTCGCGAGCACTGCTAGTGCGTCAGAAAGCGGATCATCGCTGTCCGGAAATGCGGTGACAAGCTGATCGACCAATGCTGCAAAGAACATTTTCGCCGCATCCGCGACCTGTTCAGGCAGACCTCCGCTTTCAGCTGCTAGCAGTCCACAAAGGCACATCTTTCCGTCCTGGCGCAAGCTTTCCGTGAAAAGCTCGCGTAGGCGCGCGACACGCGCATGAGACGGGCATTCTTCCAAAGCGCCTAGGAAACGGGACGTGTAGTTTCTGGCCAGCCGAGCGACCAAATCGGACTTGGTCGGGAAGTAATGATGTACGCCTGCGCTAGTCAGCCCTGCGTCGCGCGCAATGTCTCGGAACGAAAAGCCGTTGTAGCCGCCAGTGCGGATCCGCGCCTCGGCGGCGGCAAGGATTTTCTCTTCTGATGTCATATCATCACCCTCGACAATTCTTGCCGCGATGCATCCATGGCTTCAAGAGCTCCTTCGAGGAAACCACCGTGCGACGGTGCGGTTTCAGTTCCTGCAAAAATCACCCTCTGAGTAGGAGTCAGTCTACTATACATAGGGTGGGAGCTGAGCGGCTTAAGGTCGGCTGACGTAGCGGTTGCCATGTCTGTGCTCCAATCCTTGACGATTACGCGGCGTGGCTGGGCTGCTTTGGGGCCAAACAGACGGACCAGTTGCGCTACCGCTTGCGCTTCGAACCCGGATTGTCGGGCCGTGCCGGGCACGGCAAAGCCGAACAGAGCACCCTCGGTTCCGTCCATGGGTGACGCGTCATGGATTTCAGCCAGCGGGCCTTGATGAGAGATTGCGTCGCCATTCAGGCCCGCAGCGCGCCAGAATGGGGTGTCATAACCAGCAACGAGTTTGGCATGCCCGGCCATCCAAGTTGGAACATCCGGAACGACTACTCCCATCTGTGCAGCGAGGCGCGGGGGCAACGCCAAAACAACGAAGTCGGCGCGCAATGAAAACCCGTTTCCGCTCAAGGTCACGAATTCGTCTTCTTCGATCACACGCCGAACTTCGTGGCCAAGGCACAGCGTATCAACAACCTTTTGGGCGAGAGCGTCGGTTATCTGAGCGAGTCCGCCTGAAACGCGAAGCGCGTCACCCATGGGGGCGAAATCGAAGTCACGACGCACATTGCCCTGAGCATCCTCGAACGCCAATCGTCCATCGCTGTATTGTGGAAGTGTTCGCAGCCCAAGCTTGTCTACGAGGGCCAGCATGCGGTGGTTGTGCGGCCAAATCCAAGCAGGGCCGAGATCATAGCCGCTCTGTGAGAGAATGCGACCGCCTACGCGGTCGCGCGCCTCCAGCAAAAGCACGTCACGCCCTTCAAGCTTCAGCGCATGTGCCAAAGCGAGGCCGGACAACCCTGCGCCGACGATGACAATCTCTGCGTTTGGCTTCATGCCACGCTCTCTGCGACGTGACAAAGGTGGCCGGTCTTGATCCAGACTCGCGCCCCGTTAGCGCCAGCGGTCGCCTCGAAACTCGCCCCGACGGGTAGGCGTAACCAATCCCAGCGGGACAGGGTATCGCCGCCCTCGTTCAGGCTCCCATCAATCACAAAGACCTCAAGCCCGCCTGAGGCATGTAGAGAGCGCACTGTACCTGCATCCCAGTGTTCCATCGCTACAGTTTCACGTATATCTGTGTGAAGGGGCAACCTGGAAACACCATCTGCTGCTTCAATCCAGCTTGCCTTACCGCTGTCGATCTGGACCTGATTGCGGTCGCTAGCGTCGAATTGGTGGAGCTTTACCAGAATTGTCGCGCCGTCCTGTGCGGCAGGTGTATGAGACGAGGTCGGTGGGTTCCGCACGTAGGAACCAGTTGGAAAATCACCGTCCTCGTCCTGAAATGTACCGTCGAGTACCAGGTATTCTTCGCCACCGTCATGCGTGTGGGCAGAGAAGGCGCTGCCAGGCGCGAAACGTACGATGGTGGTGGCACGAGCTACTTCCTCTCCAATTCGGTCAAGCATCTTCCGCTCAACTCCAGGCATCGGGGATGCGACCCAATCGTTCTCACTAAAACGTACAAGAACACGTTCATTAAAGTCGGCATTCACGCGCATGGTTTGGTCTCCTTCTATCGTCACTGTACTTGTGCAAATTGGCTATACTTACCTACTGATAAGTAGGTTGTTTCTCAATATCGCTATCGCAACAGTGATCACGCGTTCGTGATCCACTGGTTGAACCGCAGCGGCTGCCGGTCCCATCCTTCGAGTTAAGCAAGCAGCCGTGAAAGTCAGCAATGCAACCCAAACCTGACGAATGCAAATGCAGCGACCTTATGGATCAGGAAAACCGGTGGCGGTTCGTTCGACCAATCGAGATAAGTCTTGTTAAACGTCGGTAGTGGGCCCAGATCTACCACGTTAAGTTAAAGGCATACTGGACATGCATTAGGCAGGGCGCAGCCCCTAAGCTGTCAACGGCGGTGAGAAAGTCGGCCACGGGGCGGAGCAAAAGTCGTCCATTGCTTGGGTGGCCGACGCCTTGGCAAACGCGCTCCCAAAT
>NZ_JBSWYP010000023.1:0-42809 GCF_056161185.1 Ruegeria sp. ABV3_008
ACGAATGATTTCGGGACTGGTTTTAAAGTACTTGAAAGAGGCAAGTCTGGTCATCGGAAAAAGCTACGCAAGCCCCCTGCACGCCTAAACCTAAATTCCTCTGACAAGACCATGGCAGCCTTTCAATGAGATCATGCTGAAACCTATTGGAGGACTAAATCTCTGAGAACAAAAACCGGAATCTGCGTGTTCGTCAATTGGCCTCATAGTTTGCGACACATCCCCAATATTCAAGGGCACGGTGACAGCAGGCCTCGATTTGTTAGTGTGTGTTTGCAACGGCTCCGCGGTAATCACCACCGTAAAGTCAAATTCAAGACTGGTTTCCCAATTCAGCTCGGCCAATTCAGATCGTGAGCGCGTTGGGCGGATGTGAGGCCGTTCTGGAAATAAGCTTCGTAGTATTCGTTCTCGACCCTATGTGTCTGAAGCCAAACACCCGGTGCGTGAACTGCTTCACAATGGGCCGGAAAGCGCCCGTGTGTTTCGTAAATGTAGGTGCAGATATCGCGGGCGCATTCGATTATGTCCTGCTCGTATTCGCCCGCTTCTTCCAGATACTTGGCGCCAAAATCGTCCTTGTAGATTTGGCTGAACAGCGCGTCGTTCTTGTAAATTCCGTCGGGACCGAACTTGCCTGCTACAACTGCATCAACGGCATCGGACATTGACGAATAATAAGGCGGACATTTACCCTTGATCAGGTGCTCTCCATGATGGCGCAATCCCACCGCATGGGCACGGACATGCTTCATCGCCGCAACCGGCAAAGTATGCCAGCGGAGCAGATCCATCAGCCGCCATTTGGGTGTGACATAGTCAAACCCCAACATCTTACCGAATCTGTCGCTGAACTTCGGATCGCCCATCAGAACCGGTGGAGATATCGCGGCGTGAATCCAGCCGCCCAGACCCAGAGCCTCGGTCACAAGAAACAAGTTTTGCACCAGTAGATCAGCCTCGATCTGTGTGCGCATTTGGCCCAAGATCCCCAGCGGAATCTTGATATCCGGGTTCAGAAAACCCCTGTCGATCCACTTCTTGACACCAGCGGGCCGATAAAAATTTCGGTCATCCACGATGACCGGCCGCGCCTTGTCAGGCTGCGTTAGAATGTACATCAACGCATTAATGTATTGGTGAGATAGATCCACCACCGGGAAGAAAATGGTCGAACCCGAAGTGTTTGACAAAAAGCGGTTCGAATCGAGGTAAGCCGGAAAATCACGCATCCCTTCGGGCACGTCGACACGTCGGTCCAGAATTTGCACTTTTACCTGTTCTGCACGCTCGATCAATACCTCGGGCGTCCAGCTTTCGGTCCCACCTTCAAGAGGTTCAAGCCTGCGCAGAAAGTAGGTACCACTGTCATTAATCATAAAGAAATGCGTACCTTGTGCATTGTCCGGGCTACCAGCGGTGCGCCCCTCCATCACAAGGTTCGGCTTCGACATGATCGGATCGCCGCTTTCGTCGTCGAAAAACGGCCGGTCAGGCATGGTCAGGCCCGTAACGCCGGTTGCGGCAATCAGGATCGCCTCTTGCAGCGGTGAAAGTGGCGAGCGCTCATTCTGAGATTCCCAACTGAGCGAACCGGCGACTACATTCGAACCGCGGCTGACACGCTTGGTTCTGCGGTTCCACAATGTCTGCGCCAGCGGGGCATTCAGAAAGGCGTTCAGCCCATTTTGAACTTTGTCCTTCGGCATTTCATTCCCCCTCAACCACATTCCAGGGCGCAAAGGCCGTCGCATTCTTTGGCAGAACTGTTGCAAACTCGGGGAAATGCCGCAGCAAAACGGATTTCATACCGTTTTTCGCCACCCACTCCATCCCAAGCGGCGTATAGATTTCCGGTCGAAAGTCTGTGGTCAAAAAGCGGTCCGACTGCAACCTGCGCGACGCCATTAGGATAAAGACACGAAACGCCGTGTCCGAGAATCCGAATCCGTCAGGCGGGGTTTCTCCCAACAGGCCAATCACCGTATCGACCTTGTCGATATCGCCATAGAGGTCCTTTAGTATTTGATTAGTCTCGGGGTTGGCCGTCAGGTCATCCCAGTTGGTAACACGAGGCATGTGCAGCCCTTCGCGGAACGCGTTGTATCGCGGTACGTGACGGGCGCGCGTGCGGACGATGTCTACCACCGATAAATCGATCAGCTCATCAAAACGTTCGAGGTTTTGTAGGGATTTCGGAAAGTTGTGCAATGTGATCGCACCGGGATGGGCAATACCCTGAGAATAAAGACAATCGCGCAGGCCAAGCTCACGCAATTGCTGGTCAGTCTCTTCGCCCTGGATCTCCAGAAAGCCACGGCGCGCTTTTTCCTTGCCTGATTGAAAATCATAGAAAATGTAATCGTCCGGGATTAATGGATGCATTCGGTAAACCGTCGCAAATTCTTCCGTCAGGGCGTAGCGCCCGGTGTGGTGATCAGGCTCAGTTTCCGGGATACCTTTAAGCGCGTGAACGTCAGTCAACCAGATGCCCAGGCGCGTCAACCACGACTTAGGCGGGCCGTACCAGTTGGTGTTCATTCCAATATCCAGCGCTTCGGTGCCGAGTATGGCTGGCGTCCATTCGACCGTGTGGATCTTCGCGATCAGCGCCGACACGATGAGGCGGGCGGTCTGATACACCCGTTCTTCGTCCATGTTGGGGTATTCGCGCTGCAACTCGTCACAAAGAACATTGTGCTCTCGGGCAAACAACGTGTGCAGGGTCGACAGCCCCAGCCACCAACTTTCGTTAAAGCCGGTCAGCTCAAATCCCTTCACATTCAAAGGCAGGTAGCCGTCTTTGGTCAGCTTTAGCTTGGGTCCGTTACGAAGTTTTTTCGCGGCCTCGGAATTGACGCCATAAACTTGCGAGCCATCCCACCAATGAGAGTTCTCGTTTGCAAACAGGATCGGATCATCTGCCCCCTCTTTCGGGATGTTTCCGGCGATGCGCATATTACGTTCCGGCTCTCCGTCCGGGCGGTTCTTCCAATCGGGGTAGCCATCTGGGACAGGAACGACGTCATCATCTTCGCCCAGTTTGCGCCGCTCGTGCGATACCCAGTCATGGACTTGAAACTGAATCCACGAGGCCGCCAGGATGTTCAGGATTTTGGCAGGGATAAAGGCCTGTCTGTCCATCAACTTCCGGGCTACCTCAATTGGGTTGGGGCTGCCGTCTGGCTGGGCCTGCGGTGGCATGTTTCTGCCAAAGGTTGCGCCCGCCGCACCCATCGTCGGATCCGACAGATCGTTATATGTGCCGTCATGAGTACGGTAAACGCGATGTTCGGGGGCAGGTTCAGGCGGCACCGCGCGCGCGCTTGGCACGGTTTCTTCCGGATCGGTGTCAATGAGATTCTTTTGCCTCAGATCATACCTGAGCGCGTCGAGGTTGAGCAGCTGAACCAAAAGAAACGGAATTTTGTGCCACGGAATCCTGCGGTTAACGGCGCGCAGTACGGATCGCGCGGCCGTTCCGAAGATTCTATTCTGAATCGGAGGCGGTGCGGCCTTGAACCGTTTGCCCTGCCGGTGCGAGGCGGATGCGTCATAAGCCGCTTTGCGCGCGCGGTTCAAGTTTCCCAAAGGACGGAACTCTTCCGCTGTATTCCACGGATTGAACCCTAGTTGCTCGATTTTCAGCGCCTCGGCTAGGGCCTGCGGTGACGACAGATCGCGCTTAGGCATTACCAATTCCGCCACCTTTATAGGCGCGCTGACCTGTTCGTCCCATTCATGCGCCGCGTCTTCGATAGGTGTTTGATCCTCTGAAACAAACCGCTGAACGAACAGGTCAAACACCACATCACCATTTGCCTGACGTGTGGCGTATTCTGAAGACAGACGCGACGCGCCAGAGTGGGTACCCTTCACCGCCGGCGCATCCGGTGCCGGTTTGAAAACGTACCGCGCTGCTTCGTTTCCCCAGGCAATAGCCCCGCGGCTCCAGTAGCTTTCCAACGCTACGCTGTCACATTCCCTGAGTGCGGTCCGCACATTGTCAAGCATCCGGCGTGTTTCAGAGAAGCCCAGAACAAAGCACAGGCGCACCAACCCCACTAGCTTTGACAACCTCCCACCGGACACCGCATGTGCGAAGACCACGAACTGGCGGGCATTGCGCGCGTGGGGAACAGGAAAATTCGTGGCCAGTAAGTCATGGTCAACGCCGTCAGCATCGCGAACGCGTACTGCCAATCCACGCAGGTCTTCTTCTTCATCGGATTGGGTTTGCGACGATGCGTTGGAAATCCGCACCAACGCTGGATACCGTTTGCCGGGTATCGCGAACCCCACCTCAAGGTCCTCTGGCAGGTCGTCGACAAACCTCAATTCAGCGCCTTCAAATGCGGCGATTGCCTTTTTATGAAAGGCGCGCTCGACCTTGGGCGCTTTGCCAGCCTTTGCAGACTTCTGCTGTGATGCCATCATCAGTTCGGCAAGCTGTTTTGTCTCTTTCAACTCTGCCTCGGGCGAGCCTCCGACATACACTTCGCGCCATTTTCGCAGGGAATCCGAGCTACCGTCCATGGTGGCCTCCTGTCTACAACCCGAACCTTGAACGAATGCCTTGCCAGATCGCGGCAAGCACACCTTCGGGATGGGGTGAATAATTCGGCAACGCCAGACGTGTAATCCGCGCGTCAATGAGGGTCGGTTTGCCGCTTGCCAGAGCCGCCGCAAACGCCTTCTCGAACTCGTCGAGCTTGTTGACCACGTATCCATCTGCGCCACAGGCTCGGGCGTAGGCGGCGTAGTCTGGATTGTCGAATTCGACAAGCCCTGTTTTGAAGAAAGCAGACAGCTGATACAGCTTGATCAGCTTGAATTCGCAGTCGTTGAAAATGACCCAAACCACTGGAATGTTGTATTGCACGGCCGTCATCAATTCGAACCCGGTCATCAGGTAAGAACCATCACCAACAGCAGCTACGACCGAACGATTCATCTCGGCATACTTTACACCGATCGCTCCGCACACCCCGATCCCCATCGGACCATAGGTTCCGGGTTTTCTAAAATTCTGGCCTTCTTTCAACTCAAGATAGTAGCCGGCCCAGGCCGCATGTGCGCCAGCGTCTGCCAACACAACACCGCCCGGCGGCAGCATTTGCGAAATCTTTTGAACCATTTCCCCCGGATGCAGTTGCTTTTGCGGGGAAATGATGAAGCGTTCATCGTAATCCTTGGGCCGGTAATCCCGTTCCGGCACGGGTCCTACCGAGGCGTCTAAACGATCATACAGACCTTGCAAGGTCTGTTTCGCATCCCCCAAAACGACGTGATCAGCTTTGTAGAACTTGTCAAACTCACCTGCGTCAATGTTGACGTGAAGCAGGGTCTTGTTTTCGAACAATCTGTCGAAAAAATCGAATGTCGCATGTTGCGCAAATGAGTTGCCGACCGCCAGCACCACATCCGCGTCGTCGAAAAGATCCCACGCTGCCTTGTGCCCTGAATCACAATAGAGCCCTATAGCCAATGGGTTTTCCTCGGCTACGATCCCTTTTCCATCCATTGTGGTCAGCAACGGTATCTGAAACCGCTCGATGAACGCCTTGGTGACATCATTGGCTCCGGCCAGGATCGCCCCAAATCCGGCAAGCATCACGACTTTTTTCTCAGCTTTGATCGCCTTTTCCAACACGCTTGCAGCACGATCCAGCGAAGCCGGATCAGGCGTCACACCAGTCTGCGGCATGCGCAGAGGCCTGAAGTTGGACACTTCGATCTTGGGGTCGGATATGTCCTCTGCGACGGCAACATGTACTGGGCCAGGGCGACCTTCAAATGCGATTTCGATGGCTTTTTGCAACGTATCGATCAAGTCATCGGGGTCGGTTACAAGAAAATCTGCCGGTTCGCCGGACTGCGGGTCTTTTTTTGTGGCAGCACGAAACATCATCCGCGAATCCGGAGTGCGGGCAAGGCCAGAGGTTTCGTTCAATCCCCCCCTTCCCTGCCATGCCACCGTCGAATACCCGCTGATCGCCAACAAAGGATAGCTGTCGGTCAAAGCCACGCACATTCCTGAAATAAGGTTGAACGCACCCGGACCGGCAGTGGCAAAACACACGCCTAGATTTCCGGTAAACATCGCGTGACCGCAGGCCATGAACGACGCTCCCTGTTCATTTTTGGCTATAATGGGTCTGATCTTTTCCGATGCGTCGAGCGCAAGCATCAAACCGGCTGCATTTTCGCCGGCACCGCCATAAGCGGCGTCTACCCCAATGGTTTCAAGCGCGGCGACAACCGCTTCGTAGACACGCATTCAATACCACCCAATAAACTTTCAACAATATGCTGCGATCATAGCAGAAATTGTCTTTTTAAGAAACAGAGCGCCCGTAAACTCGTGCATAGGTGGCAGGCAAGATACTAATTCTGGCAGCGCAATCGAAAAGCCGGGGTGAATTTAGGTCCCCTTCGCGTCCTAGCGCTGTCCTTTTGACATCAGGTCCGGATTCTGGTCAGCGACCTTTCGAACCACGTCCAGGGCTGTTGGCAAATTGGTCGTATCAATCCCATCCGGCTTTTGATTTGTTTCGTTCAGGTACTCCAGGAAGCGAAGCAAATTGCTCAGCGACTCTCCGTTTTCCGGGTTTACGGACAGGGCATCTGCGAACCATCTTGCGGGATCTCGGTAAGGAGGTGAGACATCGTGTGAACAGCAGAGCATGGCATCCGTCACGCCCAGTGCGTTGCGGTAGTGGGTATCGGTCGGGGACAACGTCGCCGCCTCAAGAAAGGATACGCGCGCAGCCATCCAGTCTTTTTCTTCCGAAGCCTGAATGAACCCTATCAACGCATGGGCCAATGCCCTGAGTTCCGGTTCATTGAGGGTCAACTCACTGTCCAGATAACGCTTTAGCGCGGCCTGTGCCATTTGCACTGTCCCGTCGGACACAGGCGGAAACTCATCGGACAACCGGTTTTGCCGCAGCCTTAGAAACCCGAGCGCACCATTCAGAAAATCAAGTTCGGGCAAGCTACTATGGAACAGATGCGAGGCTTCGGGGTTGATGCGAATGTATCCCTGGTTGGGATGGCCGCCGAACATGTCATCCACCTTGATCCAACCAGGTTCGGCCCCAATTTCAACACTGAACGCTCTTCGCTCGTTCGGCTCAAAGAGCAGCTCGTCGCTGGAGGCCTCAAGATCAGGACTACTGTAGACTTTGCTGGCCTCGATAAACGTAGTGTCGATGCGTTGGAACAACTCTTCGGAAACCACGCGCGGTGCAAAAGTCACGTCGAGCGCAGGTATCGAAATCGACATCGGCTCGCCGGACTGGCCAAGGTAAGCATGCAGAAATTCTTCGGCGAAGTTATTAGAAACAGGTTGCACGGCTTCGTATTGATCCGTGAGACGGCGAAACCCCCGGAGTCTGGACTGAACGAAAATCTGGTCCTCTTCCAAAAACATGCGACCCTGCAAGAAAACCAGAATTTGCCCCTCACGCAATGGCTGCGACGCCCCGCCTGACAATAACAGGCCCAGAACAACGTCAGGATCGCAAACACCATCCAGGAACATATGTGCGACCACTCCAAGACTGCCATAGGTCGGCTGATGCCAGCTATCCAGTTTGAAAAGCCAGCTGAACCGTCGTGCCGTCTTCTGCAGTTTCGCCAGTCGGCCCCTGTCACCTGACGACACATCGGCCGAGGTCGCCAGATACTCCAAAGGAACGATGTTTGCTGCAGAGCCCTCAAAAAGAAACGGATATTCGCACGCGGTAAATCCACCGGCCTGGACGGGTCGCGAATCCGACACAACGCCCCCCAGAGAAAACAGAGTAACGGAAACGGCCAACCCTGCACGCGTCATGAATGACCTGATTGCGTGTTCCATTATTGACCTCCTCCATCGGTTTGAGTTGGAAGCGGATCAACACAGAGCCCCTTGTCGTCAGCGTCACTTCCGCGAATTTCTCGAAGAATTGGAAGTGTACTCTGGTCCCCAAAACTGTTCAGCGTCTCTCGATAAACACGATCCGCCCCTTCGCGAGCGAAATTGCCCAGCGCCTGCCATTCGTCCGGCTCCAGTCCAAGGTAGTCAGGCCTTGGTTTTGCTGCGTCAAGCGTTCCGATCGCATCACAATAAAACGCACGAGAACGTAACAACATTGTCTTTTGCTCTTGGGTTTGAACCGCAGAGTCAGCCGCCCTTTCGTGCCGCAATCCCAGCGCCAAAGCAGAGAACAGACGCAACTCGGCATTGCCCCGAAACAGTTTATCCAGCCCTGCATCGATCTGGGCCTGCTCGTAGAGGGCCTCGTGGTAACCCTGCATACGGGGCGGCTCGACGTTATGGAAACCGTAGTGGCGCAGGGGAATGACCACATACGCCACGATGATGTCACCCCCGCTGACTCTGGCACCGACTTCTAGCAATACCCGTTCGTCGTTCAGAACTCCTGTGACGTCGGCATCATAGGTATTTCGATCCCGCAACCGACGCTGCGGGCAGTAGATCACCTTTGCAAGAGACCCAAGCGAGGCGTCGGCCTTGTCAAAGTGCATTTCGAATGCAGCAAGCAAGGCTCGCCGTCTGCGTTCGCTGATCGGGCTGACCATATCCATCGAACCTATAAGCAATTTGTCGTTTCTTGCCGTGTCATCCGGGCAACCCTGAAGCCCCGCGTGCACGTCCTCACCCAAAAGAAAGATTACGATCAAGCCCACCACAACTCCCCTGCACATCTGCGAGAAGCTCTGTTTAGAAGGTTTGCAATTCACCAGAACATCCACCATTTCTGCGCCCTTTGGTTTGCTCTTTCGATTTGCTCCAATGCCGCCTGAATTGCCTTTTGAAATTCCGGCTGCGCATCAGCAGGCACCCCTGCATATGTCAAATCCGCGCCGAGGCGTTCCAGCGGTTCCACAGCGTCGAGGCAACCTACGCTGCCAGCGATTTCAGAAACAACCTTACGCGTCCCCCACTTGAAAGTTTGGGTCGGATCATCAATCACGCGGATGATGACCTCGCAGGTTTCGTCGTTCGTTGTCAGACCCGCCTGTTCCAATCCCAGCTTTCCCCAGCTTACCTGAAACTCATTTCCATGGTCGATGAATTGGACCAGCGGAAATGCTGCAACGCTGCCGAAGCCCCCTAGCGCGAGCGCGGTCGCCTTGGATTTTTCAGCGCTATTCGCGAACTCATCACTGTTGAGGTCTAGAATGTAGGTCTTGAGCTTGTCCGCCGAGTCTGCAGTAAATTGCGCTCGCTTAAGATCCAGCTCAACGCTCTGAACCAACAGGTATACAAGAAAAAATGCGACCGAGGTTTTGATGAGTGAAGATAAAAGCTCTGCGAACCAGACCCTGGTCCCTCTGCTTCTGGGTTCGGGCGGCGTTGGTCGCTCTGCGTTCTCCCCGCTGCGGGCGTAAAGGAGTAGAGCCTCTGATCTTTCAGAAGCGTTTTCCTGGTTATTTGCTCCGTCAACACCCATGGTTTTGTCAGAACTAGCGATCCTGGGACTTGGCCAATCTTATCACAACAAATCAAAATTCAGAAGAATTCCTCCTGATATCAACTCATGCCAAGCATCTGGGCGCTGTTCGTAAGCGGGTCGTCCGGTCCTTCAAAACGGCGATTTTCGACATGGTCGACCCTCAAGCGGTGATTGACTTCAGAAATTGTGTTAAGGATTTCAGAGGGGTTTTCGGCAATTCATGAGGTTGAACATGTCTAACCGCCGGGTGAAACTGCGATATTTTTCGATTGTTTTGCTTCCAGTTCTGATATTCGGTGTTCACAAGCTGATCCAAGATCACATGATCGCATCGGAACTGGATATCCCGCTTAAGATCCTGAGTGATGAGAACACATGGCTTGAAGCGGTAGGCCGGCTCAGATTTCTTGCAGCATCTTGGTTCTTTGCGGCGCTTGCCGTTCTCGCCGTTGCCGTGCTGGCCCGCAGTTTGGTGCGACCGATGGAACAGCAAACCAGGGTAGCCGCCATCGTGACGACTTTGGCTGTCTTTTTGTTGGCACTGACGCCAACAATCCAGCAGTTCATAACATCCACCGCGCCCCGGATTTACTATCAGGTCGGCAAAACGGTTTTTGAAACGACCTTGGCCAAAGGTTCGCTACCCGGTTGCATGAACGCGAATGACACCTGGCTATTGGGCACTTGTGGTGAAAGCCCTGTATTTTCAATGTTTAACCGGGTTTTGGACATCGTCAATGCACTTGCTGGTCTGTCCGTTGGGGCACTGATTGCCGGTATGATCCTATGCCTGGCCTCCAGTGACAGCCATGATATCGAAGAAAGAGCCGAAGAACTGGCCGCCAACATGCATCAGATGCGGCAGCAATTGTACCTGTCCAGCCTCATTCTGACTTTCGGCATGTTTTTTGCTTCAAGCTGGATGTACTGGCCCATGCCCCTGATAGAGGACGGCGGAAAAGCCGCTTACGGGTCGCTGGTCAAAGCGTCTGCATTGTTTACCGGAACCTACTTTTGCCTGCTGCTGCTCAGCTTCTATCTTCCGGTCGCTTTGGTTCTGAACAGCCGCGTCAAAAGACTTGCCTCGCGGGCCCGCGGGCGCTCGCGAACCGAAGAAACCTTCGATATCGCCGGTTGGAAAGCCACTCATGGGCTCAAGGAAGGTACGGGCGAGATCCTGCGTGCCGGATTTGCACTTGTCGCTCCGATTCTGGCTTCATTTGCCGGGGGCATAACACCGTTGGCAGTTTGATTGCGCCATGCTCGCAACCATTTGACTTGGCACCAAAACTTGTGAACGGTCTACCAAACCGCAGCTAACTGTTTTGAGGCAGGAAACTGCCTATCTTCCACAGTCAACTTTCAGTTGTACCGATTTTCTGCTAGTATTTACTCGGGCCGAGAGAACCTAGTTCGGTCTGATTTCATATAAGGAAGTCGTTCGGTTTACCTAGTTTCGTCACAAACACCAATTTTTATTTTGAGATGAAATCTCTTAAGCAATCGGATGGCTTCGCCGCTTAGCGAGGTATCCTGAAATGCTTTTCACGCTCGGTCACGGTCAAAAGATTATCCTATCCACACAAGCCGCCCCCGGGGCTATGGCAGGTCTGGCGCCGTCGGTGCGCACCGATGCCGTATCCTATGCCCAGGCTACGGCAAACTCGCCGGTCGCGGCTCCTGCCGGGGCTATGGCCATGCCGCAGGATGGTTCAACGCCGGGCGGACCTTTTGGTTACTTCTTCCCCGACGCGCCCGAAATTTCGACTGACGATACGACGATTGGAAAGCTGGACGCGTTGGCGGATGCGATGGTCGAAGCCGACAATGATCCACCTCATGCAGACAGCCATATTCCCCCTGTATTCACCTACCTCGGCCAGTTTATCGATCATGATATAACGGCTAACATGGATCCCTCGGGGGATCAGTCAGTAATCGAACCACCCGCCGGAGGAACCCTGGACCCATTGCCCAGAAGTACCGTGACGGCGTCCCCGCTGAACCTTCGAAAAGGATCGCTGGGACTGGACAGCCTTTATGGTGACGGACCAGACAATGGACCTGCCGCAGTCAAGCTGAAAGACGCCATGCGGTCGCCCGGATTTCCAGCCATGATGCGTCTCGACGTACCCACTGACGTTGGTGGTCGTCCCCCGCTGCCTGCGGATGACGCCTGCGACCTGCTTCGGCTCGGCACCTTATTGGATCAAGGAACTTTGCAGGAAAGCGATATTCTGGGAACTCCAATCGAAAACGCGTTTGCCTCGAATGGCGTGATCAACCGGCGCGCAGCAGTTATCGGAGACGCACGCAACGATGAGAACCTTCTGGTTGCCCAACTCCACGCCGCGTTCCTGCGGTTCCATAACCGCGTTGTCGTCTGGCTTAGGGAACAGGCGGGTGCCCCCACCGGAGAAGAGGCCGTATTTGAAGAAGCCAAGAAGCTGACGCGCTGGCATTATCAGTGGCTTGTGATGAACATCTACCTGAACAAGGTATGCGACCCCGCCATGGTGGCTGAAGTCATCGCAAACGGTGCAGCAAGTTATGCGGCTTTCTTCGAGCGAGTGAAAACAGCCAGTGGAGGCTCTCTGCCTGCGGAAAACCTTCCATTGCCATTCGAGTTTTCTGTTGCAGCCTTCCGCTTTGGCCACTCGATGGTGAGGGGCGCGTATGACCACAACCGGTTCTTTGGCCGCGGACCATCGCCAATATTGCCGCAAGCGGGCTTCGACCTGCTATTCGCCTTCACCGGAGGCGGAGGGCTTGGCAATAACCCCACGCTACCAACGAACTGGATCATCGAGTGGGATCGGTTTACACTCGACAACCCGAACGAGCCCGACCACTTTGCGCGCAAGATCGACACCCAGTTGGCTCCGCCACTTGCCGATATGCGCAACGAACCATCCGGTGTCTTCAAACACCTTGCCCGTCGCAATCTTCGCCGCGGCCATCGGCTGAACCTACCGTCAGCTCAGGCCTGTATCGCGGAATTCAACACTGACAGCTATGGCGGCATCACCGCGCTGACCACCGCAGAGCTGACTTCGGGCGATACAGGACAGGCCGTTTCGGACGGAGGTTTCGAAAACGAAACTCCGCTTTGGTTCTATGTCCTTCGCGAGGCCGAGGTTCAGGCTGACGGAGCCCATCTGGGACAACTGGGCAGCCGCATTGTTGCCGAAACGCTGGTTGGTCTGACCCTATGTGATCCTTCATCTTACTGGCATCAATCCGGGTCCGACAACGGGCGTTGGCATCCACAGGACGGCGCCAAACCGGACGGCATCGTCGTGGATGATATCCCCGCGATGATCCGCGCCGCACTCTGGATGTAAGGAGAGCCCTATGGCCGACAACGCCCTGCCCGACCCTATTCAAACTGACGAACTGCGCCGAAAGTTGTTTGATCCTTCCGTTTCAGAGGAAGATCTGGCGGCCTATATGGTGCTCGATCCATCAGCCAGTCGGCCATTCGCCCCGGTCGTGCGGGTAAACCCTGCGTTGATTCAGCCCCCGCCCAGCGGTAGCGGCCTGAACAGCGCTTTGCAGGGTGCATTGGCTCTAGGAGGGTTGAATGACGTTTCCCGAGCACGCAGACGCCAAGCCTACCAGGCAAAAATTGCAGCTGGTTGGAACGGGCTGAAAATCGTTTCCGAGGGCGACAGCTGGTTTCAATACCCTTTCCTGTTGCAGGACGTCATCGACCATCTATCTCGAAAACACGCCATTCTGAGCCTCGGCGCAGCAGGAGATAAGTTGGACGATATTTCTGCACAAAACGAGTTGGTCACGGCGGTGTTGGCGGAGCGCCCGCATGTCGTGCTTCTTAGCGGTGGTGGCAATGATCTCGTCGGCGGCGGCAACCTAGCCGCCATTGTTCGCCCCTTTACTCCCGGTCTGGATGCTGAGGGTCACATAACGGACATGTTCGACCGCATTCTGGCCGACGTGAAACAGCATATGCGCAACATCACAAACCACGTGGCCGCAGCCGCGCCCGGTACACCGATCGTGACACATACCTATGATCACGCCATCCCCGATAACGGTCGTTGGCTTGGCCGCCCGCTTAACTCACGCGGCATCACTGACAAAGGCCTGCAACGCGAAATTGTGCGAATCCTGATCGACCGTTGGGCCGCAGCTTTGTTCAGCCTCGCCAAAGAACCGGGTCTGGCCGGGAAGCTCCACATTGTGGATTGCCGCGGCACCGTACCCGATACTGGTTGGGAAGATGAGCTTCATCCCGATTCCAAATCATTCGGCAAAGTGGCTCAGAAATTCCAGACAGTCATCAAACGGGTAACCTCTGACGCGCAACCCGCACAGGCACTTGGCGCGATGGGCACACTGCGACGTCCCGCACCCGAGGAAAACGCTCTCGGCGATACAGTTCTTTCGCTCGCCTACCATTTCGATGACACTATCTTGTTGTCCGAGATCGGACGCCGTGCGTCGCTGGAACGGGCCGTACCTGCGGGTGCGGCAATGGCTATGCAGCACGACGTCGCAAATGTACCTGAATCCAGCCTAGCCGGCGGGTACCCAACGCTTCGCCAACTGGGTGCCAGAATCCTCGGGCGGGCACACCGAGAGTTACACAGTCTGCTGTGTGGAACCGACGATGCCGACAAGGAAGACCGCAAAGCCCTGCGGGATGCCTTCAACATCGGACAAGGCGCGCTGGCCGCGGCGATTGCGGGCCTGCTTGCTAGCGGCCCTTTGGGCCTGACAGCCTTTGTCGCAGCCCCGGTCGCGGCAATCATCGTGCGTCGCTTCTTGGCACCCAGTTGGGAAGAAACTTGCACGCTGTGGGGCGAGAAACTGAATGGCGGAAGTACGGCACAAGCCAGCCTCAACGTCGCTCAGCACGGTATCCAGACTGTAAAAGCCAACCCAGACCGGTTCTGCGCGGCCTTTATGAAAAACTTGGATCCAAGCGAAGTTGAAACGTTAGAAGGATCAAGAGCGGCCTTGCTGAACAGCGCGAAATGGCCCTTTAATTCAAAGATCAAAGTGCGGTTCCTTGAAGGGACGGATCACCTGAAAGCCCGGGTTGAACATTACGCCCAGCTTTGGGTTGCTGGTGATATGGCGTCACTGACATTCGAATTCGTCACTGACGGTGACGCGGATATCAGAATTTCGTTCATTCAGGGCGCAGGCTCTTGGTCTCTGGTGGGGACCGAGTGCTTTTCAGAGCCTGATCAGACAAAACCCACGATGAATTTCGGCTGGCTGACAGATCAGTCCAGCGAGGAAGAAATTCGCGAGGTGGTGTTGCATGAATTCGGTCATGCCCTTGGGCTGATCCACGAGCATCAAAACCCCGATGGCGGTATTGAATGGAACGAAGCGGTTGTTTTGCAGGAACTGTCCGGCGCACCGAATTTCTGGGACGAGGCCACGATCCGGCGCAACGTTCTGGATCACTACGATCCAACTATCCTGACCCTGACAGAAATCGACCCGCATTCAATCATGATGTACCCAATACCAAACAAATGGACGATTGGGGACTTTGAAACCGGGTTCAATTCGGACTTCAGCCCGTCAGATCGCGAACTGATCCGACGTGCCTATCCGTCAATCTGAGGCCAACGGAAGATGCCGCAAAATGCCATGGCTCTGGTAATTGCGATCAAGCGTTATCCCAGTTTTGGAGGCAATGCTTCTTCGGGTTCGCGGGATCTCAAAGGCCCCGTCAATGATGCCACAACATTTATCCAGTGGCTGAAATCTCAGGGGATACCGGATGCTCACATCTTTGACGTAACATCAGACGATTTCCCGGCTCCTGGTCCAATTGGCCCCGCTCTGGCGGACCTTACCAATAAGCTTGACGACCTGATAAAGGTCGCCAAGGAACCGCCCGCGAAAGAAAGGCTGTATATTTATGTTAGCGGTCATGGATATGGCAGACGACGGACCGAAGGCGGGCTCTACCTCGCCGACGCGACGCCGGACAACCTCACCAACTTGTTTGTCACCGACTATTTTCACTGGTTCATGGATGCCGCCCGGTTCAAGGAATGCATCCTGTTTTATGACGCGTGTATGGATCAAGGGCGGCTAGCCTCGCCGGCGCCGATACATTGGCGGCGCGAGGTAGACCGAGCCAGCCACAATATCCAGGCATTAGGGATTTATGCGGCGCGTTTTGCGGGACGCGCTGTTGAACGCACAATGGAAAACGGTAAGGACCACGGTGCTTTTTCCTATGCTTTGAAGATGGCGCTGGACGGTGCTGCAGCGGTGGACGACGGGCAGGGCAGCCGGGTTATATCCAGTGAAAGCCTGCGCGACTATCTGATTGCAACGATGCAAAAACTGATGACAGACGATCAACGTCAGCACCCTCTGGTTTCGACAGAGCCTGATTTTGGTCCGTTTGACTCGGTCATACTGGTCAAAAACGCACCTCCTTTTCTGAAATCCGTCCAAATCTTGCTGCCCAGCCCGGTGGTCGGCAAAACACTGATCCTGGAAAATGCCAAACTCAAGGAAGAGGCTCAGATAGATGCCATTGACGAAAGCATCACGCTGGATCTTTCACCGGGTTTATACGTGCTTTCCGACGGCACCGGGTGGGAACGCGCATTTGAATTTACCGGCGCAGAAACCGAGATTGATTTGCGGAGAGCAGAGTAAGAGAAATGCCTAAACTGAGTGTACGCGCTGCAGATGAAACCACCGAAATCTTCGTTATTGCAGCGGATTTCGCCCTGCGCGGACGCGGGGCCCGACGGCTGGATCAGGATCTGCAGGCAGGCATTTACAAGGTACGCGCAGTTTCCGGCAGGAGTGAATGGCAACGAGTCATTGTTCTGCGTGAGGACACCACTCTCAACGTACCAAAGATCGAATTTGGATCTGCGGCCCCATTAGCCAGCACGAACCGGACACACGAAACTCATATGTATGCAGCCGAACAGGCTACGCCGCCGGAACAGGGCATTGTTGACGCAACCCCTGCCATTGCCCTGTCTTTGGGTCGGCGGCGCGCGCCCGTCCACAGCGGATCTTTTGTCTTCATGGCCCGTTGGTGGACACCTTGGAGCGATTTTGGGCCAATGAATCTGGACAATCCGGCTGAAGGGGCAAGCCTACGTACCGGTGGTGGCCGGGGCCTACTGCCTCTGGACCTGTCCACAGAAGAGGGCGACCAAACGGGTCCCACCCATGCAGGCCCCCGAATAGCACCCGAAGCGACTTGGTTCTCGGGTGATTTGTCATCGGACCGATATTCCGGTGCATCTTTGAACGCGGCACCCGGTATGTATTCCCTGTCTTTGTCCGATGGCGAAAGCAAAATCGAGCAGATGATTACCATCCTGCCCGGCTGGCGCACCCATGTATTCGCCCTTTATGAGCCGCCGATCGAAAATATCGAAGGTACCGCTACGAACGTAAATAAACGACTTGTGGATATTTCGATTCACCTCTCTCGCGACCGGATGTTTATGGGTGACGAAATGGCCCGACTGACGGATGCGGCACGGCTCGCGCTGGCGGATGAAAGGTCGACGGCGACAAACGAATTGCTGCGATACGTGGGCGGAAAGTTTGAAAACCCGATGCTCGGCCTGTATGGGGCCCATCTGTTGTTACTTCTCAAAGAAAAGAGTTCGGCCGCCAGCATACCTCGCCCGGTTGACTATAACGACAGTCTGTATCGCGAAGTTGTCGAAAACATCGCACGTATTTTCGGCGATCAGCACCCAGACATTATCGCTTTGCGCGGTCTGGGCAAAGGAATGAACACGATAAAATTTCCGCCAATGCTGTCACACAGTTGGTTGAAGCTTCTGGCGAGCTCCGTCGAACATCCGAACCTGATACCGCCAAGTCTTTGGCGCCGCACAGCCCTGCGTTCACGGATGCAACCCTTCTTCGCATGGCGCATCCCACAATATGGTGGTGATCGGATCATGCAGCGCGAGATCGAATTGACCCGCGCCATTCTTGAAGCCGCCGAAGAACGTGAGCGCTATGACGAAGCAGCGGCCGGTTTGAGGAGCGGCCGCGCCGACGCCTCGGCGCGCGAAGCGTTCCTGCGCGAATGCGTTACGCTATTTGAAGCTCCGCGCTCGGTCGTCGATCTGATCCTTAGGTAAAGAGCATTCAACTGTTCTAGAAAACCGATTTAGGGCGGCGGAGCCGGAACTGCGTAGATATCCCTGATTTCAGCCGACCACAGCCTTTCTCCGGTCTCAAGATCGTATGCACGCAATTGCATCGGTTCTTCCGAAAGTTCGCCATCCTGCAAACGTGCGTATGGCTGCAGTTCAACAAACAGCTTGCCATCGGATACGACAAAGGGTGAAAAACTAACCGGTAGGTCGACCGATCCAAGAACTTCAGTGCTGCCAATGTTATGCAGTTTCCAGCGATAAACGGTCCAGATTCCTTCGCCTTCCAAAGGTGCGCTTTCCAACAAGGTCATTCCGTCAGCAGACTGGAACTGCAGAGGGTTCGGTTCAGAGCTTTCTTCCGCTGGCTGTCCAGCCGCACCAGGACGACGGATCGAAAACTGAGGTACGGTGGGAAGCGCACGTTCGACGGTCGGTTCGACCATCGGGCGCACTGTTCCGTCCTGCGGCGACAACCGGACCTGGCCCCGGATTACAGTCTCTTCATCCTGCGCCTCGGCAGCAGTTGCGCCCGGAAATGCTCCCAGCGCTCCGGTCGGAGGACCCATTCCAGGCAGAACTTCGTTGGGCAGCATTTCGTCAGGGCCGCTCGCAAGCCCGCGCAGGGGCCGTTCACGGTATTCCCAGCGCAATACGGCTTCGCCGTCCATGGGTTCTGCCGAAACGCTGAAACCGCGGTCGGTCGTTGCGGCTAGACTTGATTGTACGCCGGCAGGAAGTGGAACCGTGCTTTCGCTTTGCACGGCCCCTTTATCATCGACCCGCAACATGCGGATTGCGACACCGTTGCCCGTATCTTTTGGCAACGCCTGGCTGAGAAGAAGGTTCTCTTTCAACAGCAACGGCTTATCTGCGTTTTCAGAATGCCAGATTTTGGCCCCGTCCTGCAGTGATATTGCGGTCACGCCGCCTTGGGGGGCCATGACATAGGCCCGTCCTCCCTCGGTATCGATGACAATGCCAGAGCTGAGTTCGATGCTTGTAGTCATAATCCTCTTCGCCTCCTCTCAGCTGAGTTGCACGGTGTTGGCCACGGGGTTCGGGTTCAGGGCGATCAGCGGTTGCGACAGATCGAGGGTCCACGCCCCTCTGCCAAGTGTCGCGGCTAGCAGCACCTGATTGGCGTCATCATATTGCAGTTGCATGACCGGCACCGCAGGCAAATCGGCCGCCAAACGAAACCACCCGGTAAAATTCGGAGCCTCGGCAGCATAGATGCCTGCATTTGTTCCCACGACCAGATGGCCATTTCCAAAGTTTCCGCACCAGACAACCGATCGAATGGTACGACCACCGGCGGCCAGCAGGTTATCGGTTATATCCACCCAGGTCTGGCCCGAGTCGACTGTCTGATGAACGCTGTTGAACAGAGTCGCGAAAGCAGTGGTTGGCATGTTTGCGTCCAATGCCACAGCGGTCACGCCCTCTCCGTTACTGAACCTGGTTGTTTGCTGCAGTTGTGCTGGCGCAGGACCGGTCCGGACGAAGACATCCAAACCTGCGCCGACATACAGCACATCCGCGTCGTTTGTACCGCCATAAGCCACAGAGGCCGCCGCATTTGCCTGAACTCCGATCGGCCCCACCAGACGCAAAGTATCACCCCGGTCAAAAGATTCCCAAACGGCATTAGTTCCGCAAATGACCAGACGCAAAGGATCGCCCGGGTTCGACTGGATCGGAGAATAGAACTGAGGCGAAAGCGACATCGTCGTTCCAACCTCAAACAGCTGAAGCCGCTGGAACCCCAGCGAAACCCCGTTTGCATCAAAGAACTGCCGATGCGCGTTTCCCAGAAACTGAAAACTGAAATAGCGGACTGATCCGCCGTTCGTGGTGTCAGGTGAAATTGCCACGACACCGCCATCCCCCCCCATCACTGTCGGCCATCTTGCGGTCCCAGCCCCGGGTTGGCGCAGCGTTCCGTTGTCCTGTGCTCCGCCCAACGCGACCTGTGTCGCCGGATCCCAGGCGGCGGAATGAAATTCTGTGTTCTGCAGCGACCCTATCATCGTTACCCAGTCCCCAAGGTTCGAATGCGGATCGGTGCGGCGGTAAACACCACCGTCATCGCCTTCGATCAGATCGCCGTTGCTTGCTATGGCCATGGTTCGGGAATCCGCATGCGGCGCGCTGTTTGCATTGGTGTTCTGATGCGTGATCGGGCTGGCTTGTGCTCCGGTCGGTTGGCTCGCATTGACACGGAAAAGACGGCCCGAAAAGGTTTGTGCGCCTATCGAGTTGGGAAACTGCGGCAAGGCAAGTCCCGGCGGTGCGTTCTCATCAAACGAAGGTTGCCGGTCACCTCCGATATACACGATGTTGGCATCCTGCAGGTCAGCGGCCATCGAAAAATGGATACCTGCCTGTCCGCCCGGATGTAGACCAAAGGTTTTGCCGTTGCCTTCGGTTGTTGTTGGTAGATCCAGATTGGACCAGTTAGCTCCCCGGTCAGCCGAGTGGAACAATGCTGCAAGCCGGCCATTCACTGCAATCGCAACAAAGACCGTGTCGCCTGGCCCAGGTGCTATGCGCACACTGGTTGGACTGAACAGGAAGGACTCCATGACGCTGGAACTGATTTTTGCCCACGTCACGCCACCGTCAGATGTCACAAAGATTGCCCTGCCAGCGTGCACATAGACCAAATCCGCATCAACCGGAGATGCCGCGACCGCGAATGACGGACCTGTTTGCAGAGAGACGGGCGACAGATGAGTGAAGCTCTGACCCTTGTCATCCGAACGGTAAACTCCATCCGCCAAAGAAGCCCGCCCACCGTTTCCCGCAAGAATAATCACGTCTCCGGCGGCGTGAATTGCCCTGATGTGCAATGCGCGAAACAGCCCGCCATTGTCCAGAATGCTCCAGTTGGCGCCGTCATCTTCAGACAGCATAACGCCCAGCAACGCCCCGCCGACACGGCGCATACTACTAAAGCGCCCGGTGCCGGCGACGAGTGTCCGCACTGTCGGATCGTTGCGATCCAGACAGAGGGCTCCGATGGAAAGAGAGTCTTCGTTTGGCATCAGACTAACCCAGTCTGGCTGTGCGTCCAGCGCGTTCCGTGTACGCCATACGCCTCCGTTCACGGCACCAATATAAAGGATGTCGCTGTCAGCCGGATGTGGAGCAACGGCATTTACGGCCCCGACGATTTCGTTGTCTGCAACAGCTTCAGACTGGCCATCCGTAGCGGGTCGCGGTCCTTGTGGTATCCAATTCATCGCACTCCCCTCTTTTGTTCAGTACAAATGTTCAAGCGCCCGAAACTAGGGCTTGCCTTGCTGTCGACGAAAAACAAACAGCGGTCGTTTCAATATCTCTACTGGTTTCCCGGCTTGCTGACCGGTCAACCCCAAAGTCTTTGATACTATGTGTCCTTTGCGGTCCCGCGCAGGCTTAGGATCTGTTCTCTGGCTGCAACCGTGTCAGCAATTGTGAGATCAAGAAGCTCACCACAAACCAGGTCGGAAGAAAGGCCAGAAGTTCCAGAAGAAAAGAACCAAACTTGTAAAACGTGTTTGCGATGGCAATCGAAATTATCAGCGACGGGCCCTCAACAACAAGGAGCTTCCGGATGCTTTGGGACTTGACTGCATGGTACATGTCACAATCCTTTTTTTTGTAAACCAAATGCGTTTACTTTAACGGTCTCAGGGTCTCGCAAACCGCCGATTTAGTCAAGGTTTTTACCGCGCTGCGACGGTTCGGAGACCACCAAAAAACGTGGTTTGCCGAAGCAATAGCTCCTTCGGCAAACCTGCAGGTGCCGCTACAATCACCCGCTTAACTGCAGCAGACCGACCGCCGAGCCTCGCGGATGATCTCAATGGTGCTGTTAGACGAATTCGAACCAGTCTCAGTGTGCCGCGGAAACCGCGAACCTATCCGGAACAAAGTTGACGCCACTCGGTGAGAGCGGCGGTGTGTGTCAGCTTGAAGGTGTATCGGCTGGCCAGCGATCTTTCCTGTTTGAAGTGGTTGCAAACAGAGGAATGGACCGAGGCAAATTTCTGCAAACTTCGCATACGACTGAAGCGTTGCATAGCGCGTTCGCGTCGTCGAAACGGCAGGTGCGAGTTCTCGATAGGGGTGTTGAGCCACCTGCCCGTCCTTTGTTTTTCGAGTGCACCAAGCTCTCTGAGAGCAACTCTGTACGAGGCGAAACGATCCGTGACGACGGTTGCCGCTTTGCCGTGTCGCTTCACTAAATTCTCGAGGAATTTCAGTGCTGCCTGCTTGTTTCGGCATTTGGTGAAAACAGCTTCCGGCACCTCGCCTTCATGATCAACAGCCCGCCAAAGATAGGGCTGCTTACCATTCACCTTCACGAAAGCCTCATCTAGGTGCCACTTCCATTTCGAGAATACGCGCAGTTGTTGCACCCGTTTCCTTCGGATCTCTCACGCAAACATCGGACCGAACCTGTTCCGCCTTTATCGGACAGTTTAGTGGCTCACATCAATGCCTCGCTCATGAAGCAGGTCTTCGACATTGCGAAGCGAGAGTGGAAACCTGATGTACAGCATCACCGCCAGGCGGATGATCTCGGGGTTGGTTTAGAAGTACTTGAAGGAGGCAGGTTTAGTCATTCCTAAATGCTATGCAACCGCCATGCTCCGCTCAAGCAAAGTTCTTGTGACATGACCTTCTGGTTTACCGAAACCTATAGGGAGCCAATGTAAGTCAGGGGCTTGCGCCCCTCGTCGTGCAACAGCCAACACTTCGATCCTTCAAAAACCGCAACCGTCAGAGGTTTGCCATATCCCGCCCCGGTATCGATGTTCACACGGTTTCCATGGTGTTCAGGGTTGGCGACGTGGGTGTGGCCGTGAACAACCAGCCACGGGTGAGGGTCCGGACAGTCCAGAAACTCGTCTCGGATCCAGATCAGGTCATTGGGGTCCTGACGATGCAAGGGGATGCCGGGCTGTATGCCTGCATGGACGAACAGCACGTTGTTGCGCAGGTAGTAGGGCAACAGACCTGCCAGAAAATCGATATGGGCCTGCGGCACGGCGGCTTTGGCCTGAGCATGGACCTGATATATTCGATCCCCTTCGCTGACCCTAACGCCATAGGAGTTTAGCGTCTCAACGCCGCCTATCTGAGGATGCAGCCAATGATACCCGACCAGTAGACGCGCGTCGTTTCGCGGGTAGTCCTCAAGGAACATTGCGCACATCTGATCGTGGTTGCCGCGCAGGAATGTCCAGTTTCTGCCTTCGGACTGCCCTTTCACCAATAGATCGAGAACCTGTCGACTGTGGGCGCCGCGATCCGTGTAATCACCGATAAAGACGATTTGCGCATCAGGCCCACCGTCCTTTTCGATGCGGGCCAGCGCGTCCTCTAGCATGTGCAACTGACCATGGATGTCACCAATGGCATAGATAGGTTCTGGCATTTTTTGGCGCTCTTATTCAGACCAGTGGATGCGGAACTCCTCCCGAAAGGCAAAACGCGCCAGATGGGCTTCGATCACGCCTTTCCACTGTTCCAAGTCCCCGCGCGGTCCGGTCGCAGCGTTAATCGTCAGCCTGTCGTCATTCGCTTCAAGGGTCACGCTGTCGCCATCCGCGAAGGCCACGCTTCCCTTCATTTCGTCAAAAAACACCTCGGCCTTGTGCGACCAGTGTTTACACAGCTGCTGCAGATATTTGCTGGCTGCAGCGGTTTCCGCAACGCCCGAGGCAGTCTGATCCGGCAACAGGCCCAGCCCGACTTCGGCGGCGTTGCGCATTGCTGTTGCAAATAGGGTCACGTCGATATTAGTGGCCATAAAAGTGGCCCCCAGATCCAAGCATTTGTGTTGCATTGCCGGATCAAGGGTCAGGATACCCGCCGCCTTACCCGCCGCCACGATGCGGGCCAGCGCGTCCAGCACGGCTGCAACCACGTCAGGGTGACCGGCATTACCGATATGGCCCATATCGGCGGCCAGATCGGAGGGGCCGATGAACACCCCATCCACATCGGAGGACAGAATATCTTCCAACGCAGCCATACCTTTTTGGTTTTCGACCTGAACCAGCAGGCAAATCTGTTCGTCCGCCGTTTTCAGGTAGTCCGGGATGGCTGAAAACCGCGATGCCCGCGCCAGTGCTGATCCAACGCCCCGCACGCCATGCGGTGGGTATTGCACTGCCCGAACCAGCTCACGCGCGTGGTCCCCGCTTTCGACCATGGGCACGAGAAGGTTCTGCACGCCTGCGTCCAGATATTGCTTGATCATCCAGGTTTCGCCTATCGGCAGGCGCGCGACCGGAGTGCTACCTGATCCTTCGATCACCTGCACCTGTTCGAGGATCGAGCGCAGATTATTCGGCGCGTGTTCACCGTCAACCAGCAGCCAGTCGAATTGCGCGGTCGCCGCGATCTCGGCCGTGTAGGCGTTGGCCATCCCGATCCAGCAGCCGATCTGCGGCTGCCCCGCCTTGAGAGCGGCTTTGAACGTATTCTTTGGCGCAGGCATATGCGGCTTTCCTTTCAGGCGAAATTGATATCGACCGAGCCAAATGGCCCGAAATCGGCATGGATTTCAGTCCCAGTCGGGCACTCGACCGGGCGGATAAAGCTGCCGGACAGGATGATTTGACCGGGTTCGATGTATTGTCCGTATTGCGCCATGCGGCGGGCCAGCCAGACAACGCTTTCGACCGGATCGTTCAGAACGCCCGCGCCCAGGCCGGTTTCCTCGATTTCGCCATTGCGGAAGGTCAGCGCACCGACCCAGCGGAGATCAAAAGCATCCACGGCGTGCCGTTCCGCGCCCAGCACGATACCTGCATTAGCCGCATTGTCACTGATCGTGTCGAATACGGTGCGAGCTTTGCCGGACGCGGGATCCACACGTTGAATACGCGTATCGAGGATTTCAATGGAGGGCGCTACATAGTCTGTGGCAGCGATGATATCCTCGCGCGTGACGTTCTCGCCTCCAACGGCAGACTTCATCACAAAGGCGATTTCGGCCTCGATCCGTGGCTGGATGAAACGACCCGCCGGAACCGTTCCACCGTGTTCAAAGGCCATGTCGTCAAACAGGATGCCACTGTCCGGAATGTCGATGTTTAGCGCATATTGCATCGCTTTCGAGGTCAAACCGATCTTCCAGCCAATCACCTTGCGCCCCTCGGCCAGCTTCTGGCGATAGATGGCGTTCTGCACCTCATAGGCATCGTTCATGCACATCTCGGGGTGGCGCAGGGTTAGCAGGCCAATCTGCTCTCCAGTCCGTTCAGCCCTCAGCAGATCAGCAGCTGCGCGGGCATGATCTTCGGGCGTCATTGCTGTTCGTCCTCAACTGTGTTGCGCAGCGCACCGATGCCCTCGACAGACACCTCAACAATATCACCCGGAGCCAGATATTTCGGAGGATCAAACCGCGCCCCTGCCCCAGTTGGCGTGCCGGTGACGATGATGTCGCCCGGCTGCAGGGTCATGAAGGTCGAGATGTATTCGATCTCGCGCCGGATCGGGAACATCATGCGGTTCAGGGTATCATCCTGGCGCAACTCGCCGTTCACGTGGGTCTGAATACGCGCATCGTCCAGTTGCGCGGCGTCGGTGAACGGCACCAGCCACGGGCCGATGGCACCCGTGTTGTCCCAGTTCTTGCCTTGCGTGACGTTGAACTTGGCGTGACGCACCCAATCCCGGATCGTACCTTCGTTGCACAGCGTCAGGGCTGCGATGTGGTCATAGGCGTCCTCTTGCGAAATCCGACGTCCGGTCTTGCCGATGACAATCGCCACTTCGCCTTCATAGTCCAACGTATGGTTTTCCGGCGGACGGATCAGAGGGCGGCCATGGCCGGTGAAGCCGCTTGCGAAACGTGGGAACAGCGACATGTATTTAGGCTGCGCGCTGCCGTCTTTGTATTCGGCGTTGCGGTCCGGGAAGTTAACGCCGACGCACAAGATGCGGCGGACATCGGGCATCACCATCTCGTAGGTGAAATTCGTGTGGGTCACGTCCTTACTATTGGCGGCTGCTGCCAGTTGATCAAACGCTCCAGCAGCGACTACCTCATACAGGCTCGCGTGATCTGGGAAAGCATCATTCAACGCAATTGCGCCGACGTCCGTGATCGCACCAAAGTAAGTCTGCCCATCGGCAGAGAAGGTTGCGAATTTCATTTAAGTGTCTCCCAAACCTCACGAATAACGTCTGCTGCCATCAGTACATCGTCGCGTGTTGTGTCGAATTGTCCGACCTGAAAACGAATAATCTTGCGACCATCAAACATGCCTTGGGTCAGATAAATCCGGCCGTCATCATTCAGCGCATCAACCAGACGCTGCTGCATCGCATCGTCACCCGGGCAGCGGAAGGAAAACAGGCTGAGTATCGGCCCGGTCGTGATCTCGAACCCCTCCAACGCGCCAATCTTCTCGGCAACCTCATTGGCCCAAACGACGTGATTTCGGATTCGTGTGCGCAGACCGTCCAACCCGTAAGAGCGCAACAAGAACCAAATCTTCAGCGCGCGGAACCGACGTCCCAACGGGATAGTCCATTCCGAATAATTCGTCACCTCGGCACCGGTGGTTTTGAGGTACTCGGGTTCGATTTTCAGCGTGTTGAGCTGCGGTGTGGCGTCACGCAGAAACTGGATGGCGCAATCGAATTGAGCGCCCATCCATTTGTGTGGATTGAACACAATGCTGTCATAGCGATCAGCCCCGCCCCACAAGGCCTCGCGGTACTCGGGGCAGATCATTGCCGACCCGGCCCAAGCCGCGTCGAGATGGGTATACAGGTCGTATTTCTGCGCGATGTTGGCCACAACTTCCAGATCATCACAGGCCCCAACGCCTGTGCCGCCTGTGATCGCAATGATCCCTGCTGGCACATGACCGGCTTCGATGTCATCGCGGATAGCGGCCTCAAGCGCGGCCGCGTCAATCGCGTAGGTCGGTCCGCGTGTCGGCAGCTTGACCAAGTTATCCTGGCCGATTCCCGCAACCCAGCAGGCCCGGTCGATCGACGAATGCACCTGGTCTGAGCAATAGATCCGCAGCGCCCCTTTGGTGTTCAGCCCCTGGCGATTGCCCGTGTACCCAGTGGCGCGTTCGCGCATCGTCAGAACCGCAGACAAAGTCGCCGAAGACGCGCTGTCCTGAATGACACCGGTCATACCATCCGGCAGACCGAGTGCTTGTCGCAGCCAGTCCACCATAACGCCTTCGACCTCAGTCGCCGCGGGTGCGGTTTGCCATAGCATGCATTGCGCGGCGATGGTGGTCACCAGCATCTCCGCCAACATTGAAGGCGGGGCAGCATTCGCCGGGAAATACGCAAAGAACCGAGGGTGCTGCCAATGGGTGATCCCGGGCATCACGATACGTTCGAAATCGGCCATGATGGCCTCCATCGGCTCACCAGATTCCGGGGGTGAGACCTCAAGCTGCGCGGCAATTTCCCCCGGCGTTGTCTGCGCCCGAACAGGCCGATCCGCCAAAGTCTTATGGTAGTCAGCAGCCCAACTGGAGATTTGCTGCCCCCAATGAGAAAATTCGTTCCAATTCATGCACTAAGCCTCCTCAGAAGGGGAAATTCCGCCCATGCAGATGTACTTCAACTCCATGAAATCATCGAGGCCATATCGAGATCCCTCGCGTCCAAGACCCGACATTTTGACACCGCCGAATGGAGCCTCTGCCGTTGAGATCAGACCGGTGTTCACACCGACCATCCCGTACTCCAAAGCCTCGGATACGCGCCAGACACGCGCCATGTCGCGAGAATAGAAATACGAGGCCAAGCCGAATTCGGTATTATTGGAAGCGGCGACAACCTCGCTTTCGGTTTCGAATTTGAACAAGGGAGCGACGGGGCCAAAAGTTTCTTCGGTCGCCACCGCCATATCCGAGGTCACATCGGTCAGAATGGTTGGCTCAAAAAACGTGCCGCCAAGTGTGTGGGGTTTACCCCCAAGTGCGACCTTAGCCCCTTTTGAAGTCGCGTCACCGATGTGTTCGGCGACTTTGTCCACGGCGGCATGGTCGATCAGAGGACCGAAAACGATACCTTCATCAAACCCATTGCCGGTTGGCAGGGTCGCTACTTTTTCAGCTAGCATTTCAGTGAAGGCGTCGTAGACCCCGGCCTGCACATAGATGCGGTTTGCACATACGCAGGTCTGTCCATTGTTGCGGAATTTCGCGATCACAGCGCCTTCGACGGCGGCGTCCAGATCGGCATCGTCGAATACAATGAACGGCGCATTGCCACCCAGCTCCAACCCCAGTTTCTTGATCGTCGGCGCGCATTGCGCATAAAGCATCGCACCGATCTCAGTCGAGCCGGTGAACGTCAGCTTTTGCACTATCGGGCTTGAGGTCATCTCTCCACCAATCTCCTGCGCCGAACCGGTAATGACCGAGAACAAACCAGCGGGCAGCCCCGCGCGTTCGGCGAGAACGGCCAGTGCGATGGCCGAGAACGGCGTCTGGCTGGCGGGTTTCAATACCATCGAGCAGCCCGCGGCAAAGGCCGGTCCAGCCTTCCGGGTGATCATGGCGTTGGGAAAGTTCCACGGCGTTATCGCGGCCACAACGCCGATGGGTTGCTTGACAGTAATGATCCGCTTGTCTGGCGTATGGCCGGGTGTGACATCGCCGTAGGCCCGGCGGGCCTCTTCGGCGAACCACTCGACGAAGCTGGCGCCATAGGCGATCTCACCTTTCGCTTCGGCTAAAGGCTTACCTTGTTCGGCGGTCAGAATGGCACCCAGATCATCCTGGTTTTCCATCATCAGATCATACCAGCGACGTAAGATTTGGCTGCGCTCTTTCGCGGTACGTTTGCCCCAGTCTTTCTGAGCGCGCTGCGCATCGGCAATCGCCTCGACCGTCTCGGCAGCACCCAAGTTTGGCACACGACCGATCAACTCACCCGTCGCCGGGTTTGTCACGTCAATCACGCGTTCAACGTCTGAGGCATCAACCCATCTGGACCCGACCCGCGCCTTTTCGGCAAGCAAAGTGGGATCGTCAAGACGCAGTTCAGTCATTCGAATTTCCCTGTGTTTCCGGTTCTAGACCGAGAAGCTGACATTGGCCTGCCCAGTCCCGGAGCTTCCGAAATACGGGGTGTAGATGTCGATCTTGCCCTTGTAGCTGCCCCATCCAAGGGCGCCGAACAGCAATGCGGTATCGTTCATGGCACACTCACCCGCGCATTTCTTGGCGTAGTCGGGCAGAAGTTCGAGGAACTCTTCGAAGCGGCCCTGTTCCCAAAGATCCAGCACGCGCATATCCATCTGGCGATTGAATTCGCCGTTTACCGAATTCAGTCCATCGACCGATCGTTCATTGGGGGTGAAATCGTGGCTCAACGACCCAGAAGCCAAGATCGAGACGTTCCGGTCCGAGCGTCGGATGCCTTCAGCGATGGCTTCACCCCAGACGCGATTTTCAGCAATCGACGAGAACTGGTTGACCGCCACGGGCAAAACCCGCGCATTCACGCCCTCGTTGATGAAGTGCATCGGTAGCAGGGTGCCGTACTCCATACCCATATCGGGATGCGAATGCCCAAGGGCCCGCTCGCCACGTTCGCGCAGAACGTCAAGGATGGTTTCCCCAAGCTCGTGATCGCCGCGATAGTCGAACTCCATATCCGCCAGCATGTGCGGCAGTTCATGACTGATGAAACGGCCCTTGTGGTGCTCTTTCGTGTTCAGGTGGAAGCCCTGATTGGTGATCCAGTGCGTGTCAAAAATGACAAATGTATCGACTTTGCGGTCGATCGCATCCTGACGAAGACGCGCATAGCCGTCGATGGCAGGTTGGCGGATGCCTTTGTATTTCGGCATCGTGTGGGACATCCAGATGCTTGGCACATGCGTTATCTTCGCGGCCTGTACAATCTTTCCCATGGCAGTTCCTCCTCGCATTTGTAATGCCTGGCAACCAAAGTTGAAGCTACCTGACATCCTTCGGTCCTGCAGTAAGCGGAAAATGCCGGACCAGTTTGTGCGCGTTTACTTCTATCCTAGCTTTGCCCCCGCCCAATGGGGACAGTGCCGCCAGTTTACTTCCCCAATTGCATGATCTTGTGCTGACCGGTTGCAAAGCCAATATGCTTTTGTTCCATATAAAACTCGAACGACCAGTCGCCGCCATCGCGCCCGATGCCGGACGCTTTGACGCCACCAAAGGGCGTCGGCAGGTGGCGCACATTTTCCGAGTTCACCCAGATCATTCCGGCCTCAAGCTTGTCGGTAAAGCGCAGCGCCCGCGTCAGGTCGTTGGTCCAGACATAGCCGGTCAGACCATAAGGCGTGTCATTGGCCATCTGCAGTGCTTCTTCTTCGGTCGAGAACGGGATCGAGGTCAGGACAGGACCAAAGATCTCCTCGCGCGCGATGCGCATTTGGTTGGTGGCATTGGTGAAGAGGGTCGGACGGATGAAGTACCCTTCGTCACCCAGCTTCACACCTCCGGCTGCGACGGTCGCGCCGTCCTCTTTGGCGATGTCGAAATAACTGGTCACCTTGTTGTAGTGCTCTTCCGTCACCAGCGGACCGATTTCGGTTGCCGGATCCAGAGGGTGGCCAACCTTGATGTTGTTCACACGTTCGATCAGCTTGGCCTCGAAATCTTCCTTGATGCTGTCCTGCACCAGCAAGCGCGAGGACGAGGTACAGCGCTCGCCGTTGATTGAATAGATCATGAAGATCACGGCATCCAAAGCGCGGTCCAGTTCGGCATCGTCGAACACGATGACCGGGTTCTTGCCGCCGAGCTCCAGGTGCATCCGCTTCAGCGTGTCCGCGCCCTGTTTGGTGATGATGCTACCTGTGCGGCTTTCGCCGACAAAGGCGATGGCCTTGATCAGCGGGTGCTCGGTCAGCGCCTTGCCCGCGTCGGGGCCAAAGCCGTTCACAGTGTTCAGTACACCTTTGGGCAATCCGGCCTCTTCGGCGATTTCGACTAGCAAGCGGGCTGACAGGGGCGAATCCTCGGCGGGTTTGTGAACCACGGTGCAGCCTGCAGCCAGAGCGGGCGCGATCTTCCAGGTCGACAGCATGAACGGCGTGTTCCACGGGGTGATCACGCCAACCGGACCAATCGGCACGCGGGTGGTGACATTCATCAGGGTCGGCGATTTCAGATGTTGACCGTCGCGCGCCTGCACAACCTGATCTGCAAAATAGCGAAAGTTCTCGGCTCCGCGCAGAGCCGCCTTGGACATAAATCGCAGGGTCTGACCCGTGTCCCAGCATTCGCACAGCGCGATTTCCTCGGCGCGTGCTTCGATGGCATCCGCCACGCTAAGCAGAATGCGGCGGCGTTCGATGGCAGGCAGGTCGCGCCATTCGGCAAAGGCCGCATGAGCCGCCTTCGCAGCGGTGTCGATGTCCTCGGCAGTACCGTGGGCAACATCGCAAATCACAGATTTGTCGACTGGCGAGGTAGACTGAAATACGCCAGCGGAACCAGCAACATCCTCGCCCGCGATACGGTTTTTGATACCCGTCTCTTTGAACCGCGCCAAAAAGCCCGCCAGTTTTTCGATGTTGGTGTCCAGTGCGCTCATGGGTCAGGTCTCCTGCGTGGTGGCGCCAAGGTGATCGCGGATCGTACCAGTCTTGGGCGAAAGCTTCGGGTCGATGTCGCGCATCTCAAGCGAGAGCGTGATCGAATGATGTTTGAAGGCAGGTGCCAAATACGCTTTGACCGCCTCGAAAACGCGCTGCGTGGCATCCTGCTTTACGCCGTCGGACCGACCGGCCCGCAAGCGGATCGAGATATCGATAAAGCCATGCACAGGATTACCGTCTGCAATTGCAAAATGATCGACCCGCACAGCGCGGACACGAACTCCCGGCATCGGAAAGGTGTCAATCTCAGCAGCCGTTGCTCGGATGCACTCACACAAGCCATCCATGTCGACCTTGTCCTCTAGGTTCCCGGAATACTCGACGTGAAAATGTGGCATGCGCCCTCCTTTATTGGTTAACATGTTTACTTTTTTACGATCTCGCTGTCAAGAACTTGCCTTGTTAATCTTTGCAATTCCGGAATTGGCAATTTAGAAGGCCGCATGACCACGCAAAGCCACACAAAAAGTACCGCCCGATCCCTTCCGATTGCGCTGTTGCGCGCACGGGAAACCGTCATGGCACCGATCCGGGAGATGCTTCATGACATTCAGCTCACCGAACAGAAGTGGCGCATCCTGAGGGTTTTGGACGAGCTGGGCGAGGTTGAGCAAAGCGCAATTGCCCACGAGGCCTGCCTGCTGCTGCCCAGCCTCACCCGCATTCTGCGCACGATGGAGACTGATGGCCAGATCACCCGTCGCCAGGACAAACAAGACAAGCGCCGCACCATGGTTCAGATCACCGACGCCGGACGCGCGGTTCTGGAAGACAACCTTGCAAAGTCGCTGGCAATCTCAAACAATATCGAGGCCCAGATGGGCCGCGAGAAGCTGAATCAACTGTTGGACCTGCTTGAAGAGTTGCAGGCGGTTAAAGTCTGACCCCGCCCAAGGGCGGGCGAGGTCACGTAAGTGGTGGTTAAAGAGACGCCAGACCGGTATCCAGCGCCGATAGGATCTTGGCCACGTGTTCTGATGTGATGATCAGCGGCGGAGACAGGATGATATTGTTGCCGGACACACGCACCATCACACCGTCTTCATAAGCCGCTTTCTGAACCTGCAGCGGCAGGTGCTTCGCGATAGGCGCCTTCGTTTCGCGATCCGAGACCAGTTCCAGCGCACACATCAGCCCCTCGCCGCCGCGCACATCTCCGATCACGTCGTATTTCTCGGCCAGTTTTTGCAAACCGGCAAACAGCTCATCCCCGCGCGCGGCAGCGTTTTCCCAGACGCGCAAGCGCTTGATCTCGGACAGCGCGGCGAGCGCTGCTGCTGCCCCAACCGGGTGACCGGAATAGGTATAGCCCTGATCCACCGACGCCTTGCCGGTCGTGTCACCTTCAAAAACCTCGGCAACAGCACCCGAAATCATCGCCGCCCCGAACGGGAAGTAACCATTGGTAATGGCTTTGGCCGTCGTCATGATGTCGGGCTGCACCCCCCAGTGCCGTGCGCCGCTTTCGCTGCCGGTACGCCCAAAAGCGGTGATGATCTCGTCCGAGATCAGCAGAATACCGTGTTTTGAGCAAACCTCACGCACCATCGGCATGAAACTCTTATGCGGCGGGATTACGCCCCCTGCCCCAAGGACCGGTTCCATGATGAAAGCCGCAACCGTGTTCGCGCCCTGGAATGCAATCTCGGCCTCAAGCGCTTTGACGCAAAGCTGCGCCAGACGCTCAGGGTCGGTCTCGTCGAACGGGTTGCGATAGGTCCATGGCGCGGGCACATGGAAACAGCCCGGCATCATCGGCTCATAGGCCGCGCGGAACTTCTGATTGCCATTGACCGAAGCGGCGGCGAAATGGGTGCCGTGATAGCCCTGTTTCAGGCTGATGAACTTTGTGCGCCCGGCCTCGCCGCGCACCTTGTGGTACTGCCGCGCCATTTTCAGCGCGATCTCGACCGAGTCCGAGCCGCCCGAGGTGAAGAAAGCGCGGGTCAGGCCGTCGGGCTCAAAAAACTGCGCCAGTTCATAAGACAGCTCGATTGCCTTGTCGTTGCTGGTGCCACGGAAGGTCGAATAGTAGGGCAGCGCATTCAGCTGATCGGCGATGGCCTGCTTTACCGGCTCGCAGGAATAGCCCAGATTGACGTTCCAAAGCCCCCCGACCGCATCCAGCGCCTTGTGACCATCGACATCGATAATACTGACACCCTCACCGCCATTCAGAATCGTGGGTGGGTTCTTCTGACTGTCGGCGGGATGCGCCATCGGGTGCCAGAAGTAACGCGCGTTGTTTTCTTTGAGAAAGTTCGAGTCTTTCATTTCTCTGGTCTCCGGGTTTTGCGTCCACCCGCTCACGGATGGAATTCGGTTGGAAAAGTGTCGGGAAGCTGACCGCCAAAACTTGCGGTCAGGTCAGTTGAGAGGGCGTGCAGGGCGGTCAGGATTTCCGGCAGCCGGTCGTCTCCTGCGCGACCTTCAGGAACGGCAATCGCAATGGTTCCCAGCGCCACTTGATCAATGCCGAATATGGGAGCCGCATAGCCAAAGACGCCATCTTCATAGCTTCCACTGCTATTCGCCCAACCGGCCTGGCTGATTGCCGCGACCCGCTCTTTGATCTTGGCCGGGTCGGTCAGCGTGGCGTCCGTGTATCGTACTTGTTCTTTCTGACCGATACGGTCCAGCAAGAAGGATGGCCCAAAGCTGAGCATACAAAGACCGGATGCTGTCGCATTGATCGGAAGAAGCTCGCTGGGGTCGAGGCTGACGCGCACGCTGTGGCGGTTCGTTTCGACCACCAGCGCGGTTTGAAGCCACTCCTTTTCAAGCAGGGAAAGATGCAGGCTTTCACCAACGTCCTGCATCGCAATCTGCATTCGCTGGCGGGCACTCTCGATGCCGGGGCGGGCGATCTGGCGCAACGCGGCCAGGCGCAAAGCGGCAGGTCCGACCGCATAGGATTTGGTCATGGGGTTCTGCTCGATCAACCCGTATTCCTCAAGCGCCCGCAGGTGGCGCAGCGCCGTGGCTTTGTTCAATCCAGACAGGCGCGCAAACTGACTCAACCCAATTTCTGGCCGAGCGTTTGAAAAATAGTTGAGCATTTTCAGGGCGTTCAGGGCAGTACCCATGCGATTCACATCCTCCTGTTAAGGTAATACTTGACAGAACAAGCTTAACAAAGCAACATTATTATTGTTAACGCGGATCAAATAATGAACCACTGACGGGAGGTGTCAATGAAGAAAGTTCTAACAGCCGCCGCTTTTGTTGCTTCTGCAACCGCCGCACTGGCCGAGTATCCAGAGAAACCGGTTTCCTTTGTCGTTCCATGGCCTCCGGGTGACTTGGAAGACGTTCTCACACGGATGATCGCCGACGAATTTCAGGCCATGTATGGTGTTCCTGCCGCCGTCGTGAACAAGCCCGGTGGCGGCGGTGGTCCGTTCCCCGGAGCGGTGGAAGTTGCGACCGCTCCGGCAGATGGCTACACCGTTGGCTCGTTCGTCATAGGCGTACCGGTCATCGGCCCGGACATTGGCATTCCCGAGCTAAACCCCAACCCGTTCGAACCGATTGGCATTTTTCTGACCTATCCCTTCGTCATTGCCTCCAGCAAGGATGCCCCGTTCGCGACATGGGAAGAACTGGTGGAACACGGCAAAGAAAACGATGTCGCGCTTGGTCACTTCGGCTCGGTTCTGCCGCCCACACAAGTCACCTTTGCGGCCGCAGTCAGCAGTGGGTTTGACTTCGCCAGCGAAGCCGCCTTCGACGCGCTCGACTGCAACACTCTGGCTTCGGGCGACGTGGACGTGATCAACACGACGCTTCAACTTGTTCTTCCCTGTCTGGACCAAGTGAATGTCCTGGCCAGCATCGGTGGCGAACGGATCTCATTGGTCCCGGATACACCCACAGTTACCGAGCTGCACCCCGAACTGCCTTTGGCCCTGTGGAACGGTCTGTTCGTCCACAAGGACACTCCGGCCGAAGCACGCGAAAAGATCACTGCGGCTGCACAGAAAGCGCTGGAATCTGACAAGGCCAAGCAACTTGCTGAAGAAACCGGAGCACTGATCTACTGGCAGGATCCGGATGCCTCGAATGCACAGATAGAACAGGACAAAGCCTCGTTCTCTAAAATCGAAGAGATTCTAGGCGAATAACGCGAAACTGGCCCGGCGTATTGCAATACTGTCGGGCCTTTTTCTATCCAGCAGGAGGCCAAAATGATCGCAAAGACATTGCAAGACATGTTCAAACGATACCGCCGCCCCGGCGATGTTGTTTTTGCTTTGGCCTTCCTGATATTTTCGGTTTTTCTGCTGAGCCAACTGGGAACGCAGACCGAGGTCGTCAAACGCACCAAGTGGTTTGCGCAACCAAGCTTCTGGCCAATGGTCTCGCTCTGGGCAATGGCCGCCTTTGCTTTTCTGCACTGGCTCAGCTCCGCCATGTCGGACCGCATTCCGGGTCGCTGGCCCGAAGTCGCGTTCTGGCTGCGGTCCCTTGAATACGTCGCCTATTTTCTGATCTACGTCGCCGTTGTCCCGCTTCTTGGATACCTGCCTTCGACCGTTCTGTTCGCGGTATTCCTTGCAGTCCGAACCGGGTTCCGAAGCGCTGGGGCAATTGGCCTTGCGGCGGCTTTCGGTGTGGCGGTGACCATCATTTTCCGAGCCTTCCTGCAAGTGAAAATCCCGGCCGGTGCCGCCTATGAATACCTGCCCGATTCCGTGCGCGCCTTTGCGCTGACTTATCTCTGAGGTTCGCAAATGGAAACGCTTCTGTCCGGTCTTTCGATCCTGACACAATGGCAGGTGATCGTTGCCCTTCTGATTGGCTCGATCGGTGGGGTCATCATTGGCGCGCTGCCCGGTGTTGGCGCTGCGGTTGCCATCGCCATCCTTTTGCCTGCCACCTTCGCGTTTGAACCCATTGTCGGCCTGACGCTGTTACTGGGTATCTATGGCTCGTCAATGTATGGAGGCGCCATCCCCGCTATTCTGATCAACACGCCTGGTACGGCGGTGAACGCGCTGACCACCTATGACGGCTATCCCATGACCAAACGCGGTCAGGGGCATCGCGCGCTGTCACTGGCCTATTCCGCTTCGTTTTTCGGTGGTGTCTTCGCCATCATCTGCCTGATGATCCTGTCGCCTGTTCTGGCGTTGATCGCACCGCATTTCGGCAGCCGAGAGATATTTTTGGCCGCCCTTCTGGGGATCATTCTGGTGATCCTCGCTCACCGAGGGCAGATTTTTGCTGCCGGTATGTTGGCCGCTTTCGGGATTTTCCTGAACACGGTCGGGCTTGAGCCAGTGAAATACACCCGCCGCTTTACCTTTGAACAAAGCTGGCTGGCTTCGGGCGTAGATCTGATCGTGGTTGTTCTGGGCCTGTTTGCCATCAGTCAGGCCCTGCTTTTGCTGCTTGAAAAGAACCACGCACCGGGCGAAACGCATGTCAGCGGCAACATCTTCGCCGGCCTCAAGGAACTACTGGGCATCAAGCGCGTCGCAACCGCGTCCTCGAGCATCGGGGTCTTCATGGGTATGGTGCCGGGCACAGGTGAGTTCACCTCGCAATTCCTGTCCTACACCTATGCACAAAAAACCTCGAAAGACCCCGACAAATTCGGGGATGGCTCGCCAGAAGGGCTGGTGGCGTCTGAAGCCGCCAATAATGCAGTGCCCGGCGCGGCCATGATCCCACTTTTGGCGCTGGGTATCCCGGGCGAAGCGCTGACCGCAATGATGCTGTCAGTGTTCTACGTGCACAATGTCATCCCCGGCCCACAGCTGTTTGAGAACCAGATGGATTTTGTGATGGCGCTCTATATGGCGCTGATCCTGCTGAACGTCATCGTTCTGGTTTTCCTGCTCTTCTCGACCAACCTGCTGCTGAAGATCATCCAGATTCCAACGCGGTTTCTGGGTATTATGATCCTGATCCTAGCCTTCGTCGGCGTCTACAGTTTGCGTAACTCGATCACCGACTGCGCCATTGCGGCCGGGTTTGGTGTGTTCGGCCTGATCCTCAAACGGCTGGACCTGCCGATTGTGCCGATCATTCTGGGCATGGTTCTAGGCGGGATCATGGAGGTCAAGCTGCGCAGTGCCATGGCGCGGGTCAAATCACCGCTCGATTTCGTCGACCGCCCGATTGCGGCGATCCTGACCGCGCTGATCGTGCTGATCGTACTGCTGCATTTCCGCACGCTGTACTACGAGTTCCGCAACAAGCTGAAACCCGAGCCGACCGCGCAACCAGTCGACTCCGATCACCCCAATCAGCAAGGGTAACTCTGCCATGAACCAGTCCGATATTGACGCCCTTCGCTCTCAGATTCTGCCCCCCCGATCTCACTTCATCGGCGGGCGCTGGGTCGCCGCTTCGGAAGGTGGACATCGGGAGGTGCTATCGCCTGTCGATGGCGCAGTACTGACCCAAATTGCCGAAGGCACTCCGGCAGATATGGAGGCCGCGATTAGCACTGCGCGGGCTGCGTTCGAGGATGGCCGCTGGTCGCGCCGCTCCCCTGCCGAGCGCAAGAAGGTCCTGCTGAAGCTGGCCGACCTGATCGAAAAACACGCTCTTGAGTTGGCTGTTCTGGGGGTGCGCGACAATGGCACCGAAATCACCATGGCCATGAAGGCCGAGCCTATGTCGGCAGCTGGCACATTCCGCTACTACGCCGAGGCGATTGACAAGGTCTACGGTCAGATCGCCCCCACGGAAGAAAACGTACTGGGCTTGATCCATCACGCGCCGGTCGGCGTCGTCGGAGCGATTGTGCCCTGGAACATGCCGCTGATGATCGGCAGCTGGAAACTGGCCCCTGCGCTGGCTACCGGCAACTCGGTCGTGTTGAAACCCGCAGAAAGCGCATCCTTGTCGCTGCTGAAACTGGCCGAACTGGCCGCCGAGGCCGGAGTGCCCGACGGCGTTTTGAACGTCGTCACCGGGTCAGGCCGGGTTGTGGGCGAAACGCTGGCGCTGTCGATGGATGTGGACATCATGGTGTTCACAGGCTCGGGGGCCACAGGCCGACGACTGTTGGAGTATTCGGCGCGTTCGAACATGAAACGCTGCTATCTGGAACTGGGCGGCAAATCCCCCAACATCGTCTTCAACGACGCCCCGGACCTGAGCGAGGCCGCCAAAGTGTCCGCAGGTGGAATCTTCCGCAACGCAGGTCAGATCTGTATCGCAGGATCACGCTTGTTGGTCCAAGAGGACATCCACGACGATTTTGTTGCCGAACTCGTCAAACATGCCGAAGCGATGCGGGTCGGCAATCCGCTCGATCTGGACACACAAATCGGCGCAATTCATTCACTGCCAGAGCTGGAATCCAATCTGGACTTTGTCACCAAGGCCGAGACCGAAGGCGCCGAGCGTCGCACTGGTGGCGGGCGCATCCTTGAGGAAACCGGTGGTTACTATATGGCCCCGACTGTAATGACCGGGGTCAAATCCACTGACAATCTGTTCCAGAACGAGGTGTTCGGTCCGGTCCTGGCGGTCACATCCTTCAAGGACGAGGACGAAGCGATCAGGCTGGCCAATGACTCGGTCTATGGTCTCTCCTCGGGTGTGTGGACATCGAACCTGAGCCGCGCGCACCGCATGATCGCTGGCATCCGTGCTGGCGCGGTGCATGTGAACACCTATGGCGGCTCTGACTTGACCGTGCCGCTGGGCGGTGTGCGCCAGTCGGGCAACGGGCACGATAAATCCCTGCATGCGTTCGAGAAATATCTCGACCTGAAAACCGCCTGGATAAAACTCTGATCAAAGGTCTGCTGAATGACACTTCCTGCGAAATCCGCCGAGCTTGTTGAACGCCGGACCAAGCTGCTGGGCCCGAATGTCTCGACCTTTTATGACGAGCCGCTTCATATCGTGAAGGGCGAAGGGGTCTGGCTTTGGGATGCAGATGGGCGCAAATACCTGGATTGCTACAACAACGTCCCGCATGTCGGCCATTGCAACCCCCGCGTGGTCGAGGCGATCTGCCGCCAGGCGTCAACGCTCAACACCCACACGCGTTATTTGCACGACGGCATTCTTGACTATGTTGAGAAGCTAACGGGCACGATGGATGCCTCGCTAGACACCGCCATCCTGACCTGCACCGGGTCCGAGGCCAATGACATCGCCCTGCGCATGGCCGAAGGCATGACGGGCAAACGCGGTATCATTGCTACGGATGCAACCTATCACGGCAACACTTCTCTGGTCAGTCAGTTGAGCAAATCGAACGTGCCGACCGTTGGCTTTGGTCTGGATCGGTATTTCCGGTTTGTGGAGGCACCCGACAGCTATCGCAACCCGGACCCGGACGGCAGTAAGTTTGCCGACGCCGTAGCCGAACAGATTGCTGAGCATGAAAAATCCGGCATCGGCTTTGGCGCTTTGGTCCTCTGCCCCTATTTCCTGAACGAAGGCTTCCCCGACCATCCCGACGGCTGGCTGAAACCCGTGGCCGAAGTGGTGCGCAAGGCTGGTGGCCTACTGATCTGCGACGAGGTGCAATCGGGTTTTGGCCGAACCGGCACCCATATGTGGGCGCATCAAAAGATGGGCGTGGTACCGGATATCATGACCATGGGCAAACCAATGGCCAACGGTCATCCGGTGGGCGGCGTCGTAACGCGCAACGAAATCCTTGCCACGTTCCGCAAGGGCTATCGGTACTTCAACACGTTCGGTGGCAACCCGGTGTCCTGCGCCGCGGCCATGGTGGTATTGGAAGAGATTGAGGACAAAAACCTTGTCACCAACGCCAAATCCGTGGGCGATCACGCCCGCGTGCGCATGACATCTTTGCAGCAGAAATACGAGTTCATCGGCGATGTGCGCGGCTCGGGCCTGATTTTCGGGGCCGAGATGGTGCTGGATCGTCAAACCAAGGAACCGGCCAGCGAATTCACCGATCGGGTCATCAACGCGATGCGATACCGGGGCATCATCCATTCGAAACTCGGCCGTCACAAGAACACGCTCAAGATCCGGCCACCAATGCCGTTCTCGAAAAAGAATGCCGATCTGCTGTTTGACACATTGGACGAGGTTTTGGCCGAAACCCCGCTGACCCTATGACCCCAATTGTCGAGAAAGCCCTGAACCTTTGGGGCATGGACGGTGCTAAATGGTCGTTGGTCGCGGCCCGTGAAAATCATGTCTACCGGGTTCAGATCGGCGCGAAAAGCTATGCACTGCGCCTGCACCGCAAAGGCTTGCATTCGGATACCGCCTTGAGGTCCGAGCTGCAGTGGATCGCCGAGCTAGGCGCAAAGAGCGTCGGTGTACCCACACCGATACCGGCCACGGATGGCCGCTATCTGCAACTGCTGGACGGGATCCAGGTCGATATGCTTGACTGGTTGCCCGGCCGCCCGCTGGGATCGACAGAAACCAGGATCGACCATAGTGATCGTACCGGGCTGTTTCGGGCCCTCGGGCATGAGATGGCAAAGCTGCACGAAGTCAGCGATGCCTGGACGCGTCCCGATGACTTTGAGCGCTGGTCTTGGGATCGTGCTGGACTGCTGGGCGATGCCCCATTGTGGGATCGGTTCTGGGAAAACCCCACGCTTTCTGGCGAGGATCGTGCCCTGTTCACTGCGTTCCGCGAGCAAGCTAACAATCACTTGCTGCAGATCGAAAACCAACTGGACTACGGCCTGATCCATGCCGATCTGGTACGCGAAAACGTTATGGTCCGAGGCGACAAGCTCTGGCTGATTGATTTCGACGATGCCGGGTTCGGGTTCCGTCTGTTCGATATCGCCACGACGCTGCTGAAAAACCTGCGCGAGCCGGACTACGAAGCCCTGCAAGCGGCCTTGCTTGAGGGATACCGGTCGGAACGTGCGCTAGGCACCGAGCATCTTGATCTGTTCATGGCCCTGCGCGCGGTTACTTATGTGGGCTGGGTTTTGTCCCGCATGGACGAAGATGGATCAGAGGCACGAAATTTGCGGTTCAAAGATACCGCCCGAAGCGTGCTAACGCGCTACCTCGGATAAACCGCACGGACGGGAGGAAACCATGACCAATAAAACGATCCTGCTGATCGGGACATACGACACCAAAGACCCCGAGATGCGGTTCATCGAAGACGCCGTAAGGGCGCAAGGAGCAGATGTGCTGACGATGGACGTCTCCGTTCTTGGCGATCCTGAAACACCGACCGATATCTCGAAACATGACGTCGCGGCGGCCGAAGGCAGAACCATCGACGAGGTGATTGCGCTTGGGGATGAGAACAAGGCCTTTCGCGTCATGTCCGCCGGGGCTGCCAAGGTCGTGGCGAAAGCCTATGCCGATGGCCGGTTTGATGGGATGCTGGCCACTGGTGGAACCATGGGTACCGACCTTGCGCTGGATTGTGCACAGGCCCTGCCCATGGGGGTCCCGAAATACATCGTTTCGACAGTCAGTTTCTCACCGTTAATCCCACCACATCGGATGGCCCCCGACATACAGATGATCCTGTGGGCTGGCGGATTGTACGGTATGAATTCGATCTGCAGGTCTTCTCTGGCACAGGCTGCGGGGGCCGTGGTCGGCGCAACCAAAGCCGCCATCGCGCCGGATCGTAGCAAACCCCTGATTGGCATGACCAGCCTTGGATCGTCCTGCCTGCGTTACATGAAAACCCTTAAACCAGCGCTGGAAGAGCGCGGCTTTGAGGTTGCGGTATTCCACTCGACAGGCATGGGTGGCATGGCCTTTGAAAAACTGGCCGCCGAAAACGCGTTTGTCTGCGTGATGGATTTCTGCATGCAGGAATTTGGTAATCTGCTGGCCGGTTCCGTTGTTTCAAGCGGAGAGGATCGCGTTACCAATGCCGGACGCGTTGGCACGCCGCAGATGGTTGCACCGGGCGCTCTGGACCTGCTGGATTTCGCGGGCTGGCAAGAGATCCCGGATCAATATGCAGATCGCCCGTTTCACGAACATAACCGCCTGATCAAAAGCTCGGTCTTCAATGGCGAGGAACGCCGCGCCTGGATCAGGGAACTTGCAAACCGGCTGGAAGCAGCAACCGGGCCGGTTCATTTCTTCCTGCCGTTGCAAGGCGTTGAAGCATGGGACAAGGAAGGCGAAGAGGCACATGACCCCGCAGCCCTTGCTGACATGGTCGATGAGGCCCGCAAGGTCATGCCGGACCAGGTGCCGATGACTGAGCTGGACGCCCATATCAACGACGCCGCATTTTGCAATGCCGTTCTGGCCAAGTTTGACCAGTGGGTTGAAAACGGGTTTGTCAGCCGAGGCTAGCTGGCTTCTTGTTGCGTGCCAGAGTGTTCATAAAGTTGGTCGCACATGGCTTCGAGGGTAAACAAGTTGGACCACAACCGAGTGTCCATCGCCCCTTAGAGCACTCATTTTTCGCAGAAGGAGGCTAAGACATCACGCCCGGTCAAGCGGACGTGATAGACGCTATTTCGCGACTTTGATCGCCTATTTTAGGACGCAAAGTGATCCAATCTGTGCTGTCAACTAATTTGAACCAGTCTCAGCTAGGCCAGTAGCGCTGCCCTTTATGCCGCACCGAGTTCGCGCCACTCTGCGAGAGAGGCGCTG
>NZ_JBSWYP010000024.1:0-31901 GCF_056161185.1 Ruegeria sp. ABV3_008
CTAAAACTCAACCTCAGATGCCCCCAGTCTATCCTGAGCGTCCCCGCCGCCTCAGCAGCGCCCCAGCGCCTCAGCAGCGCCGGTGAAGGGGTATTTACGGATTAGGTCTGGGACCTGCAACCCCCATTTTGCAAAAACTTCAAATTTCTCGGCAGAAAGTTTCCTACCTTAATAAAAGCAACAGGTTAGCTTCATTTTACTGGCGGTTTTTCCGCCTATACCCCCACGGAAAGCTGACAACGAACAGCCAAGCGCCTGAATCGTACCCAATGCTTGGTATGCGTTCAGGACGGACTGAGAAAAACGCCGCCCGAGTCTCCTCGGACGGCGCTTTTTCGTGAGTGGTGTAGGCCACTACTTCAGATCAAAGCGATCCGCGTTCATCACCTTGTTCCAGGCCGAAACAAAGTCGCAGACGAATTTGCCCTCGGCATCTGCCTGACCATAGACCTCGGCCAATGCCCGCAGTTGCGAGTTCGAACCGAAGACAAGATCGACTCGGGTGCCGGTCCACTTGACCTCACCGCTGGTGCGGTCACGTCCCTCATAGACGCCTTTGCCCGAGGGTTTCCATTCCGTGCTCATGTCCAGGATGTTGGTGAAGAAGTCGTTGCTTAGCACACCGACGCGATCAGTGAACACACCGTGCTTGCTGTCACCAAAATTCGCACCCAAGACACGCAGACCGCCTACAAGGGTCGTCATCTCAGGAGCAGACAGTGTCAGCAGCTGCGCCCGGTCGACTAACAGCTCTTCGGGTGAGACGGTATAGTCGGCCTTCTGGTAATTGCGGAACCCATCTGCGATTGGCTCCATCACGGCAAAGCTGTCCACATCGGTCTGCTCTTGCGACGCGTCGGTCCGGCCCGGAGTGAACGGAACCTCAACATCCTGACCGCCTGCTTTGGCCGCCTGTTCGATACCAACAGCACCGGCCAGAACGATCACATCGGCCAAGGACACTTTCTTACCACCAGATTGAGCGTCGTTAAACGCGGCCTGAACGCCTTCCAAGGCGCCCAGCGCCTTGGACAGCTTCATAGGTTCGTTGACGTCCCAGTCTTTCTGTGGCGCAAGACGGATACGGGCACCATTGGCACCGCCCCGCTTGTCCGACCCACGGTAAGTCGAAGCCGAGGCCCATGCGGTCGAGACCAGCTCAGACACCGACAGCCCAGTCGCAGCGATCTTGGCTTTCAGGTCGGCCACATCCGCATTATCCACCAGATCGTGATCGACCGCAGGGACGTTGTCCTGCCAAATCAGTTCCTCAGCGGGGGCTTCTTCGCCGATATAGGCCGAACGCGGACCCATGTCGCGGTGAGTCAGCTTGAACCATGCGCGGGCGAACGCATCAGCGAATTCTTCCGGGTTCTCGTGGAAGCGTTTCGAGATCGGGCCATAGATCGGGTCCATGCGCATCGCCATGTCGGCGGTGGTCATCATGGTTTTGACCTTCTTCGACGGATCATGCGCCTGCGGGGCCATGTCTTCTTCTTTGACATTCACTGGCTCCCAGATCCACGCGCCCGAGGGGCTTTTGGTCAGGTTCCAGTCATAACCGAACAGCAGGTCGAAGTAGCCATTGTCCCACTTTGTTGGGTTGGCCGTCCACGCGCCCTCGATCCCCGAGGTGGTGGTGTCGTCACCCTTGCCCGAGCCAAACTTGTTAATCCAGCCAAACCCCATTTCTTCAATCGGAGCGGCCTCTGGATCGGGACCAACCAGATCGGGATCACCCGCACCATGCGCCTTACCAAAGGTGTGGCCACCTGCGACCAGGGCGACTGTTTCCTCGTCATTCATCGCCATACGACCGAAGGTGTCACGGATATCACGGCCCGAGGCCAGCGCGTCGGGCTGTCCGTCCGGACCTTCTGGGTTCACGTAGATCAGACCCATCTGCACGGCGGCCAGTGGGTTTTCCAGATCACGCTCGCCCGAGTAACGGCTATGCGGGTTGTCCGTCGGGGCCAGCCATTCGGTTTCCGACCCCCAATAGATGTCCTCCTCTGGGGCCCAGATGTCTTCGCGGCCACCTGCGAAACCAAAGGTCTTGCCGCCCATCGACTCGATGGCGCAGTTGCCCGCCAGAATCATCAGGTCGGCCCAGGAAATCTGGTTGCCGTATTTCTGCTTGATCGGCCAGAGCAAGCGGCGGGCCTTGTCGAGGTTTCCGTTATCCGGCCAGCTGTTCAGCGGAGCGAAGCGCTGGTTGCCGGTCGAGGCGCCGCCACGGCCATCCGCAGTCCGGTAGGTACCAGCACTGTGCCAGGCCATACGAATGAAGAAACCACCATAGTGACCGTAATCCGCCGGCCACCAGTCCTGCGAATCCGTCATCAGCGCATAGAGGTCTTCTTTCAGCGCTTTGTAGTCCAGCTTCTTGAACTCTTCCGCATAGTCGAAATCTGAGCCCATCGGATTCGATGCCGGTGTATGTTGATGCAGGATCGAAAGCTTCAGCTGGTTGGGCCACCAGTCGCGGTTCGACCGCGTGCCAGCGCCATGCATCACAGGGCAACCGCCTGCTTTGGGGTTATCACTTCCGTCCATATCGATCTCCAATCCTGGCTCAGGTCTTGCGGCTCAGCGCGGTATTAACTGTAACGAACAAGATTACAGAAAGATGTAGCCCTGATGGATTTCAAGGGTCGCCCGCCGAAATTGGCGCAGCCCCCATTCATCAGGGCGACTCTGCGCCCTTGTGTCGAGGGAAATCTAGCAAACCAAAGACATAGAGATAAGTTTTGTTTTCTCATAATAACCATAATCAAATCCTATGGCTCACAGATCCTCCGACTCGTAACCTTGGGTCACAACCCCCACAGGCAGATTGTCTTCTTCCCTGTTCGCTTTCAGTCTGGCTCGAACAAGCGGCCAAGGACCCCGAGCAGGACATAAGGACAGCAGGATGGAGTTTGACTATGTGATCGTCGGCGGAGGCTCGGCCGGATCGGTTCTGGCCGGTCGCCTGAGCGAGGACCCGAACATCAGCGTCTGCCTGCTTGAGGCCGGTGGTCCCGGAAAACATATCGCCATCCGTATGCCCGCCGCCGTAGTGTCGACGCTTCCCGGACGCCCCAAGATCAGCAATTGGGCGTTCGAGACGGTGCCGCAACCGGGCCTGAACGGACGGAAAGGATATCAGCCGCGTGGCAAAGCCTTGGGAGGCTCCAGCGCGATCAATGCCATGCTCTATATACGCGGGCAGCGGCAGGACTATGACGGTTGGGCTGATCTGGGCTGCGCGGGTTGGGATTGGGACAGCGTTCTGCCTTACTTCAAACGCTCGGAAAACAACGAGCAGTGCGCAGATGACCTACATGGCGATAGCGGCCCCCTGCAGGTGTCGGATCAGAAAGAGCCGCGCCCGATCACCCACGCCTTCATTGATGCCGCTAGTCAGATGCAGCACCGGCGCGTCGAGGATTTCAATCGCGGTGATAACGAGGGCGTCGGCCTCTATCAGGTGACGCAATTCCACGACCCGGCCCGCAACGGGGAAAGATGTTCAGCCGCGGCGGCCTATGTGCATCCGGTCATGGATCGTCCGAACCTGACCGTCATCACCCATGCCCATGCCAAAGAGCTGACCTTCGACGGCAAACGCGCGACCGGAGTGATCTACAAAAAGAGAGCAAAAGGTGCAGATATCTCGGTCACGGCCAGACGAGAGGTATTGATCTGTGCGGGCGCGCTTCAATCACCGCAAATTTTGCAGCTGTCCGGTATCGGCGACGGGGAAGAGTTGCGCCGGCACGGAATCGCAGTCCGTCATGACTTGCCCGGCGTTGGCAAGAACCTGCAAGATCATCTCGATTTCATTCTGGCCTACAAAACCAAGGACACCGACAATTTTGGCATCGGCCTGACGGCAGGCATGCGCCTGATTGGGCACCTGTTGCGCTGGCGCAAAACCGGGTCGTCGATGGCCTCGACCCCCTTTGCCGAAGGGGCCGCGTTCCTGAAGACCTCTCCTGAACTGGATCGTCCCGACATTCAGCTCCATTTCGCCATTGCGCTGGTCGATGATCACGCCCGCAAGCTGCACTATGGTCATGGCTATAGTTGCCATATCTGTAAGCTAAGGCCCGAAAGCCGCGGCACCGTTGGCCTTCACAGCGCCGATCCCTTTGCCGCACCCGCCATTGACCCAAACTTCCTGTCCGATGACCGCGATCTGCAAACCATGATCAAAGGTGCGCGGATGATGCGCGACATCATGCAGGCCCCCGCCCTTGCCCCCTACCGGCACAAAGAGATGTTCGGGACTGAGACCGCCGAAACCAACGCGGATTGGGAACGCCATATCCGTGCCCGCGCCGATACGATCTATCACCCGGTTGGCACCTGCAAGATGGGGCTGGATGAGATGGCCGTGGTCGACCCGGAACTTAAGGTTCACGGGATCGAAGGGTTGCGGGTCGTCGATGCCTCAGTCATGCCAACTCTGATCTCGGGCAACACCAATGCGCCCACGATCATGATTGCCGAGAAAGCGGCCGACATGATCAAGGCTGCTCAGTGACCTTCATCAGGGCCTCAAGCCCTACTCGGTAATTGGGGTAGAGCAGTTTAACCCCAAGCTCATCCTTGATCCGGTTGTTTCGAACCCGCTTGTTCTCGCTGTAGAAACTGCGTGCCATCGGCGTCATTTCGGCATCTTCAAACGGAACGGCGGGCGGTAGCGGCAGGCCCTGCAACTCGGCTGCGTAGCCGATCACATCCTGCGGCGGCACCGGTTCATCGTCGCAGACGTTATAGAACGCGCCGGGATTGGGGGCCGCCATCGAGGCCGCGAGAACCTGTGCGATATCCTCCACATGGATGCGCGAGAACACCTGACCCGGTTTGATAATCCGCCGGGTCCCACCGCCCTTGAGCTTGGAGAACGGCCCGCGACCGGGGCCGTAGATGCCCGCCAGCCGGAAGATATGGATCGGCAGGCCGGGAATGGCCGACCATTGCTCCTCGGCAAGCAGACGCCAGCGCCCGCGTCTGGCTGTCGGCGCAGGTGGCGTGGTTTCATCCACCCAATTGCCCTGATGATCGCCATAGATCGCCGTGGTCGACAGATATCCAACCCATTTGAACTGCTCCGCGCACGCGGCGATCTCTGTGCCCAGCGCCGCCAGAACCGGATCGCCATCCTCCTTCGGTGCGGTTGAGATCAGCAGATGCGAGACCCCATCCAGATCCGGCACGTCCCCGGGCCAAATCAACGGCTCAGCGCCCGAGGCGCGAATGGCGTCAGTACCCTCGGCATCCCGCGTGGTGCCGACAACCCGCCAGCCCTCGGGCGTCAGGCGGCGCGACAGGGCCTGGGCAGAATAGCCGTGGCCAAAGGAAAACAATGTGTTCGTCATGCCCTCTAGATGATCCGAGCAGACCGGGGATGCAAGCGCCACGTCGACACACTTGATTCGAATCTCGCGATGCGCCTTTCTTTTAGGCATGAGCGAGAAAACCCCAGACCTGCACGCGGCCTATGCACTGAACTCTCCCGACGACAACAAGCGCCTCTATGCCGAGTGGGCGGGCGATTATGATGACGGTTTTGCCGCGCGCGAGGACTATCAGCTGCATATCCACACCGCCCGCGCCTTTGTGCGGGCCGGGGGGCAAGGCCCGGTGCTGGATGTCGGCGCAGGCACCGGTCTGTGTGGCGCGGTTCTGGCCAGTTTGGGGGTTGGGCCGATCGACGCCACGGATATCAGCGCCGAAATGCTGGATCAGGCCATGCGCAAGGACACCTATCGCGACGCGATCGAGGCCGACCTGACCCAAGGCATCCCTGTGCCGCGCCATAGCTATTCGGGTATCGTGTCCTCTGGCACCTTCACCCATGGCCATCTGGGCCCAGAGGTCCTGCCCGCCTTGCTGCGCGTCGCGCGCCCGGGTGCGCAATTTGCCATCTCAATTAACGCCAAACATTATGAGGAACTAGGCTTTGCCGACGCCTTCAGGCAGCTTGAGCAGGGTCAGATCATCAACCTGTCCCTGCCCGAGGTCCGCATCTACGGAGACCTCGCCGCTGGTCCGAACAAGGACGACACGGCCTATGTCGCCTTGTTCGAGAGGACCTGATCAGGTCTTCGCCCCGAAACGCTAGGTGTACATCTGTTTCTTGAACGCCCGCGTGCGCGTCGTCGCCTCGGCCGAACCGTCGTGATAAGTGCCGAACCACTTGTCGAACGGGATTTCCGAGGTGCCGTAGTTACACTCAAAATAGCGGTGGTGCAACTGATGGAAGAAATCGCCAGCGCGGGCGGCATCCGTTTCTTTCGCCCTCAGCTTTTCGAAACCGGAATGGGATAGAACCGGGCTGATCTGCTGAAAGTAGGTATGGAACAGAAGGTGCAGCGGGTGCGATGGGATGACCAGGTGAATGAAATAGGTCGTGAAGTAGAGGATGTTCTCATACCAATGGTTTGAGATTCCCGACCAGGGCCCGATATTGACATTGCGGTGGTGCACCGCGTGGACGTGTTTGTAGAGCTTCGGGTGATGCTCCAACCGATGCACCCAATAGAAGTGCAGGCCGGACCACATGGGGATCAGCAACATCCACAGGACAAACCAAACCGGCGCGCTGGACCATGTCACGGTCGGCACATAACCATTGGCCATCGCCCAAAAGATTACCCACTGATAAACGGTCGCCACTGTCATCGCGCTGCCCAAGGTCCACCAAATATTGTCGAGGACCTGATTGCGGAAAGTGAAGTTGCCGTTGTCCCGTGTCAGATCACGGCGATCGAACTTCTTGTACATGCCCTGCCCTTTGCGCATGTAAAGCCACCAGTGCAAGCCGCCCGCGACCAGAATTTGCGGCACCATGTTCAGCAGCCAAATCCGGAACATCCACCCCGCCGAGAAGCTCTTCATCGCGTCCAATCCGGGGAAGAACAGGACATAAGCGATCACGGCCAGTGTCATGCACAGGGTCAGCGAGGTGATCTGCAACCACGCCCCGCCATACCATTTCACAACCGCCGCTGGGCGGGGCGGCCAAGTGAACAGCGGGTTTAATCCCACCGGTCCTTCGGGGTGATAATTCCAACGGGCGGCTTCCGGATCCTGAGCGGTGTCGGTCATGGCAATCACTTCTGTCTTTTGGGTTAGGTTGCGTAGTCCGAGCCTTCGGCATCGAGCAGGGCTTTGATCTCACGCAGATGCGCCTGGGCTTGATCGGGGTAGTCGTCCAGCTCTTGCGCAGTCTTCTCGGCGATCTCATCGGATAGCACGCGCAACGGTTGACCCGTTTGCAGCGCACGGATGTAGGTTTCGGCGGCGCGCTCGAAATAGTAGAGTCTATTAAAGGCATCTGCCGGGTCGCTGCCGATGATCAGAACACCATGGTTGCCCATGATCATGACCTTCTTTTTCGGGTTCGACAGCATTGAGGCGCAGCGTTCCCCCTCGCTCTCAAACGCCAGACCGCCGAATTCCTCATCAATCACATAGCGGTTGAAGAAAGTGGCCGTGTTCTGGTCGATGGGGGGCATGTTGCTGTCCGCCAGCGATGCCAGCACGGTGGCAAAAATCGAATGCACATGCATAACGCACCGTGCATGCGGGCAGTGGCGATGGATCGACCCGTGAAGCCCCCAAGCGGTCGGGTCCGGTGCGCCGGGTTGGCTCATGACATCCGGATCATTGGCATCTAGTAGCAACAGGTCCGAGGCCCGGATACGCCCGAAATACATCTGATTGGGGTTCATCAGGAACTGCGTGCCGTCCTCGTTCACCGCAAGGCTGAAATGGTTGGCAACGGCCTCGTGCAAGTTCAGACGCTCGGTCCAGCGGAACGTCGCGGCCATGTCCACACGCTCGGACCAATGGTCGATATTGGGGCGAAGATTGGCGACACTCATGGGAACGCTCCTTAGGGCAATTGGTTTGAACAAAGCCTGCCTTGGGTCCTTGAGTTTGACCAACGAAAAAAACGCATCTATTTCATTAGTAGAACTTATGGTGAGGTTATGCAGATGCAGAATTCCCTGCCTCCTCTGGGCTGGCTGCGCACATTCGAGGCGGCAGCACGACACCTATCATTCACCGGCGCCGCCCGCGATCTGAACATGACGCAAAGCGCGGTGAGCCAGCAAATCAAGTCGCTCGAGGGGCATCTGGGCCAGCCCTTGTTCCTGCGACGCCCCAAGGCGCTGGAACTGACCCAGGCCGGAATCACCTACCTGCCCGTCGTGCGAGAGGCATTTCGCACGCTGGTGCGTGGCACACAGGCCGTAACGGGCGCTCAGCAAAACGCGGTTCAGGTTCAGTGCAACATTACCTTTGCCGTGAACTGGCTGGCCCCACGCCTGCCGGCCTTTCGGGCTGAGCACCCGGATGTCCAACTAAACATCTTCACAGAGCTCTGGGAGCCGCAGGAAATGGCCGAAGGCGCTGCGGTCGAGATTCGCTTTTCCCTGAGGCCCGCCGATACGGTCCGAACCGAGCTGCTGCGGCGTGAACATTATTATCCTGTCTGCGCGCCCGGTTTCAGTGTGGACCTGGAGACGTTGCAGGAAAAGCCTCTGTATGATTGCTTAAACCTACTTTCGAATTGGGCCAGTTGGGCAGATGATCAGGCTCTAATATGGGGAAAGCCGAACATCACTTACGCCACGACCTATCTGGTTTGCTTGTCGGCGGCGATGGCTGGAGGTGGCTTGTGCCTTGCGCATGACACGATCGCAGACCGGTTAATCGAGCAGGGTTTGCTGATGGCCCCTTTTAAGCATCGCGCAGAGATGCCCGAGGCGTATTACCTGCTGCTTTCCCCCCAGGCCGAGGAAACGCCTGGCGCGGTGGCCTTTGCCAATTGGATACGGCGCGAGATCGGGTGAGTGGGTTTCTCCCGTCCATCGTCGCGGCCTCTTTCGGGGCAGCTTCTCTGGTTGGGCCGGGCAGCGCTGACGCGCTGCGGGCGGGATTTGTAATGATTTCATGATACGGGATTACCGGGGTTGCACCTGACAACACATTCGGGAAAGTTGAGCCATGGAATACACACCCTTCCCAAGCTGGCCCAATGTCGCCCCCCGTCTAATCGCTGTTGCTGCAGGTCGCGAACTCGCGGATATGGTGATCAGCGGTGGTATCTGGGTCAATGTTCACAGCCGAGAGCTGCTGCCCGATCACTCCGTCGCCATCGCTCAGGGGCGGATTGCCTTTGTCGGGCCTGATGCCAGCCACTGTATCGGTCCCGACACGCAGATCATTGACGCCAACGGGCGCTACATTCTGCCCGGCCTGTGCGACGCGCATATGCACATCGAATCGGGCATGCTGACACCGGCTGAATTCGCGCGTGCCGTGATCCCACATGGCACGACCTCAATGTTCACTGACCCGCACGAGATCGCAAATGTGCTGGGCCTAGACGGCGTGCGTATGATGCATGACGAAGCGATGATGCAGCCGGTGAATATCTTCACTCAGATGCCCTCCTGTGCGCCATCGGCCCCGGGATTGGAGACCACCGGCTATGAAATCTCGCCCGAGGATGTGGCGCAGGCGATGAGCTGGCCGGGTATCATCGGACTGGGTGAGATGATGAATTTCCCCGGTGTGATCAACGGCGATCCTAAGATGCTGGCCGAGATTGCAGCCACTCAACGCGCCGGAAAAACGGTCGGCGGACACTATGCTTCCCCTGATTTAGGGTCTGATTTTTCCGCTTATGTTGCTGGTGGCCCGGCGGATGACCATGAAGGCACCTGTGAGGCTGACGCCATTGCACGGGTACGGCAGGGGATGCGCTCGATGATGCGGCTGGGGTCTGCCTGGTACGATGTGGAGACCCAGATTACGGCTGTCACTGAGAAAGGTCTGGACCCACGTAGCTTCATTCTGTGTACCGACGATTGCCACTCGGGCACCTTGGTCAATGAGGGCCATATGAATCGGGTGGTGCGCCATGCCATCGCCTGTGGGTGTGAGCCACTGGTCGCTTTGCAAATGGCCACGATCAACACCGCCACGCATTTCGGGCTGGAGCGCGAGATCGGCTCGGTCACGCCGGGACGACGCGCGGATATCATCCTCAGCTCGGATTTGACCGATTTACCAATCGAGACGGTCATTGCACGCGGGCAGGTGGTCGCTGAGAACGGTACCATCACTGTCGAATGCCCGCATCTGAACTGGCCGGAAGGCGCGCGCAATACGGTGCATCTGGGGCATGAGCTGACGGAAAGTGACTTTGAAATACAGGCCCCCGCTGGCGCGAACCGGGTTCAGGCGAATGTCATCGGTGTTGTCGAAAACCAGGCCCCGACCAAGGCGCTCAAGGCCGAATTGCCGATCATCGGCGGGTTGGTCGAAGGGGAGGGCGAGGTCTGTCAGATCGCGCTGGTGGAACGACATCGCGCCACCGGAGGGGTCACGAACGCGTTCGTCTCAGGCTTTGGCTATCAGGGCAACATGGCGATGGCCTCAACCGTGGCCCATGACAGCCACCACATGATCGTCGTCGGCACCGACCGCACACAGATGGCGCTGGCTGCCAATCGTCTGGCCGAGGTCGGCGGTGGTATAACTCTGTTTCGAGACGGTCAGGAACTGGCACTGGTGGAACTGCCCATCGCCGGCCTGATGTCCGACAGTCCCGCAGCCGAGGTCGCGGCAAAAGCCGAAAAGATGGTCGAGGCGATGGAGGCCTGCGGCTGTCACCTGAACAACGCCTATATGCAACACTCTCTGCTGGCCCTCGTTGTGATCCCCGAATTGCGGATCTCGGATCTTGGGCTGGTGGATGTCCGCACGTTTGAAAAGATAGACCTTCTGGAACTTCTGGCATGACAATAATAAAAACACCTGACACACCTGCTGCGGAAGACTTCACTGACCCCGAGGCCGCCGTCGCGCGGCTTGAACTTCTCTACAATCAAGCCACGGATTTCTTATGCGAGGGCTTCTCGGCGGCCATGCAGGATGGGGCCCCTTCGGCCCGTATTAGAGCCTATTACCCGGAAATTCGCATCAAGACCTCAAGCTACGCGCAGGTCGATAGCCGCCTGAGTTTCGGGCATGTCTCGGAACCTGGCATCCATGCAACCACCGTAACGCGGCCTGACCTGTTCCGCTCGTACCTGACGCAGCAGATCGCGTTGCTGATCAAGAATCACGACCAACCGGTGACCATAGGTGCATCAGACACGCCGATTCCGGTTCATTTTGCGGTCGCCAACAACCCGGATCTGGTGGTGCCTCATCAAGGTGCCGCGGGTTTCACCCTGCGCGATGTGTTCGACGTACCCGATCTGACAACAACCAATGACGACATCGTCAATGGCGTGCATGATCATACCGAGGTCGGGCCGCTCGCTTTGTTCACCGCCCAGCGCGTCGACTACTCTCTGGCGCGGCTGGCGCATTATACCGCAACGGATGCGGGGCATTTCCAGAACCACGTTCTCTTCACCAACTACCAGTTCTACGTGTCCGAGTTCGAAAACTACGCGCGTGAACAACTGGCCGATCCCGATAGCGGCTACGCCAGCTTTGTTTCGACCGGGAATGTCGAGATAACCGACGCGAATGCGCCGCTTGAACAGCCGATGAAGCTGCCGCAGATGCCGACCTATCACCTGAAGCGTGCGGACGGATCCGGCATCACTCTGGTCAATATCGGCGTCGGACCGTCGAACGCCAAAACCGCCACCGACCATATCGCGGTACTACGTCCGCATGCCTGGTTGATGGTCGGGCACTGCGCCGGCCTGCGCAATACACAAGCCTTGGGCGACTTTGTACTGGCGCACGCCTATCTGCGCGAAGACAAGGTTTTGGACGATGACCTGCCCGTCTGGGTCCCGATCCCACCGCTGGCCGAGATTCAAGTGGCGCTGGAACGCGCCGTGGCCGAGGTCACCGAACTTGAAGGGTATGAGCTGAAGCGGATCATGCGAACGGGCACTGTCGCCTCGGTCGATAACCGCAATTGGGAGCTGCGCGATCAATCCGGCCCGGTGCAGCGGCTCAGCCAATCCCGTGCGATTGCGCTGGATATGGAAAGCGCGACGATCGCTGCAAATGGCTACAGATTCAGGGTCCCCTACGGGACTTTGCTCTGCGTGTCAGACAAACCGCTGCATGGTGAATTGAAGCTTCCCGGCATGGCGTCGTCCTTCTATACCACTCAGGTCAGCCGCCATCTGGCGATCGGAATAAAGGCGATGGAGCATCTGCGCGGCATGCCGTTAGAACGCTTGCACAGCCGGAAATTGCGTTCATTTGACGAAACAGCCTTCCTCTGACGTAAAAAAGCAACGTTTTCCCCATATTTTTAGGGTTTTCCGCGCTACTATTCGTTGTGTTCGTCCACAATATCCCGTTACAGTTACGCGGTGAGGCCCTATAGATTGGGCACGTTAAGGAGACCAAGAAATGGCAAAGCCTATGACAAAGACTCAGCTGGTGGCTGCTCTCGCTGAGGAAATGGGAACCGACAAGAAATCCGCGAATGCGGCGCTGGAGGCTGTGACCGGCCTGATCACCCGCGAAGTTTCGGCCGGTGGCGCAGTAACCCTTCCCGGAGTCGGCAAAATCTACTGCCGCGAACGCCCCGAGCGTCAGGTTCGCAACCCGGCCACTGGTGAGACCTTCACCAAAGAAGCCGACAAGGTTGTGAAGATGACCATCGCAAAAGCTCTGAAAGACAGCGTGAACGGCTAAGCCGCGACGTCATGTTGACAGAATGTGGGGCTGCCGGAAGGTGGCCCCTTTTTCTTGCCGGACGACCCGTTTAAGAAAAGCACACCGCCCACCCAAGGAGATGGAAATGGATCTGCGCGCCATCGCAATGGGGCTGACCTTTGCCCTGATCTGGTCGTCGGCTTTTACGTCGGCTCGGATCATCGTTGCTGATGCATCGCCTCTGTTTTCGCTGGCGTTGCGCTTTTTGATTTCCGGCATCATCGGCGTCGCGATCGCGCGGGCCATGGGCCAATCCTGGCACCTCACACGTGAGCAGTGGCGCGCGACCATACTGTTCGGAGTTTGCCAAAATGCCCTTTATTTGGGTCTGAATTTCTATGCGATGCAAACCGTCGAGGCCTCGGTCGCGGCGATCATCGCATCCACCATGCCGCTGCTTGTTGCACTGGCGGGCTGGGCATTCCTGGGTGAGCGTTTGCGCCCCTTGGGAATTGTCGGGCTACTGGCTGGATTTGTTGGCGTTGCCCTCATCATGGGCAACCGCATCGGCGCAGGTGTCGATCTGTTCGGAGTGGCCCTTTGTGGAATCGCAGCCCTCGCCCTGACCTTCGCGACCTTGTCCGTGCGCGGGGCCACTTCGGGCGGCAATTTCATGATGGTAGTTGGCTTGCAGATGTTCGTGGGTGCCGCGATTCTGTTTGTCGCCGCCCCGATTTTTGAAACGATCCGCATACATCTGACAGTGCCGTTGGTTCTGGCGTTCAGCTACACAACGCTGTTCCCCGGCCTTCTGGCGACGTTGATCTGGTTCATGTTGCTCAACCGGATCGGGGCGACTCGCGCGGCGACGTTCCACTTCCTCAACCCCGTGTTCGGCGTCGCCATTGCCGCCGTTCTGCTGGGTGAGAAGCTGGGGCCGCTGGATGCGCTGGGTGTTGTGATCACCACGCTCGGCATTCTAGCGGTGCAACTGTCGCGTCAGCCTGGTCAGGGTAGCAGCGCCTCGACCTGACGGGTCAGCTTCGGCGATGTCGGCTTTACGCTTGAACCAAAAGTAGCCACAACCTCACCTTCTGAATCCAAAAGGATTTTGTTGAAGTTCCATTGCGGCACAAAGCCGGTTTGGTCCGCAACGGCCTTGTAGAACGCATGCGCCTTTGGCCCCTTGACCGAAGTGATATCGGCCATCGGTAGGGTCAGGCCGTAGTTCATCTCGCAGAAGGCTTTGACTTCGCTCGCCGTTTCCAATTCCTGATTGAAGGAATCCGATGGGACCGCAAGCACCACCAAACCGCGTTCGCCATAGGTCTCGTGCATCTTCTGCAAATCCGCGTATTGACCGGTGAAGCCGCATTGCGATGCGGTATTGACCACCAGAACCGGCTGACCACGCCATGCCTCAAGGGACAAAACACCCCCGTCGATCGAAGCAAACTCGGCTGTCAAAGGCGCCGCTTGCACAGCACGGCCGATCAACAAAAGAACGCTCAGCAGCAACACACGAAACATGGCAAAACCTCCTTGGTATTAAGGATACGGTAAAAACCCCCTTCCGGATCAACCGCACATGCGCGCGAGGCGTTTGAAATATGATTTTGATTTCCGAAATTTTATGCCCAAATACTACTCAACAATTCCAATTGATCGGAGGAGCCATGTCCCGCTACACCAAGGACCCCGCGGTCGTTGCCGCTCTGTCCCCCGAGGCGTTTCACGTCACCCAGCGCAGCGGCACCGAACGCCCCGGAACCGGCGCATATCTGGGCAATAAAGAGCCCGGCATCTACGTAGATATCGTATCGGGCGAGCCGCTATTTGCCTCGACGCACAAATACGAATCCGGCTGCGGCTGGCCCAGTTTCACAAAGCCAATCATCCATGAACATGTGGAAGAGTTTCGTGACACCACCCATGGTATGATCCGCACCGAGGTCCGCTCAAAACACGGCGACAGCCATCTTGGCCACGTCTTCCCGGACGGCCCGCGCGAGCATGGTGGGCTGCGCTATTGCATCAACTCTGCCGCACTTCGATTCATTCATCGTGACGAGATGGAGGACGAAGGTTACGGCGAATACCTGATCCATGTGGAGGACATCCAATGAGTATCGAACGCGCTGTTCTGGCCGGTGGCTGCTTTTGGGGCATGCAGGACCTGATCCGCAAACTGCCCGGCGTGTCCCGCACGCGTGTCGGATATACCGGCGGCGACGTGCCAAACGCCACTTATCGCAACCACGGCACTCATGCCGAAGGGATCGAGATTTTCTTTGACCCCTCTCAGATCACCTATCGCGATCTGCTGGAGTTCTTCTTTCAGATCCACGACCCAACGACGCCGAATCGTCAGGGCAATGACCGTGGCATGAGCTACCGTTCAGCGATCTATTATGTAGATGACGCGCAAAAACAGGTGGCTCTGGACACAATCGCGGATGTGAACGCCAGCGGGTTGTGGCCCGGTAAGGTCGTGACCGAACTGGAACCCGTGGGCGATTTCTGGGACGCCGAGCCTGAGCATCAGGATTATCTGGAGCGCATCCCCAACGGCTATACCTGCCACTTCCCGCGCCCCGATTGGGTCCTACCCAAACGCGACGCGGCTGAATAACGCTTGGCCCCCTTCGGTCTCCGAAGGGGGTTAACCCGTGGCGACCCGAGGTCGTCCGCTGGCCTCTACGGTCAACATTGCCTCGACAAACACCTCACGCTCTTCCACGCGGGCGGTTCGAATATCGCGGTCGACAACCACCCGGATATCTTCGGCACCCGCCTCGCGCACGGCACCTTCCGCCTCATCTCGCAGGATCTCTTCCAGCAGCGCCAAAGCCTCATCCGAGGCGTTGAAGTCCCTCGGGCCGTCCTCCAGATGAACGCGATACTGCCCTTCGGCAGGCGACGTGATCGTCCCTGATCGCCGCAATGTCAGCCGTCCAACCACCGCCCCGATAGCATTGGCCACTCCAGCATGTTCCGGCAGAACCATTTTGCAACGGAGCCGCTCCCCAACCGCCGGATAGTAGCTGGGGGCCGAGGCACCCAGACCCACCACATCCACATTCAACGCCGCATCCAGCGCCAGCAATCCTCGGTGCTGCGCCAATCCGCGTTGGGTCAGAACATGCCGGGCAAGCTCCTTCGGGGGTAGACCGAAATCGTCTACTTCTTCGGCAAAAGCAGTCTCTAACAACGTTAAACTGGTCTGCTCGGTCAGTTGGTCGATGATCATCTGCGCCAATTGTTCTGGTGTCGCCGCCAGCATGTCACCCGACCCAACCCGTTTGCGCGCCACCAGTTCCAGCGCCTTGCGTGCGGCATCTGCGTCCCATGCCTCGACCCGACCCAGAACATGGCTGGCGTCAGATGCCGTGATCCCCGAAACCTGAACGATTCCGCGATCCACCAGCCGGGTCAGCGCGCCATTCTCCATCCGCGTCCGCAATAGTCCACTGAGAGGCAGGACCTGATCACCCAGCCGGTCCAGCAACGCCTCTTCCCGCACGCCGATCCCATCGGCATGCAACCCCGGAACGCGGCGAGCAAACCGTGTGTCATGCTCGCCCACCGTGGTTGAGCGCAGCTGCTCGTCCAGCATCGCGTGTACCACTTCGGGCGCCTCGGACGCGACCAGTGAAACCGGCAGCACCCGTCGCGGCCCAAGGAAAACGCCGCCCTTCAAGCCTTCGGTCATGACATGAACCTGGCTGTCGCCGCCCAACCCGTTGGTCCGCATCGCGACGGCCTCAACCATTGTGCGGAACCCACCGACCTGCGCGCCCGCCGGATCAATCGCGGGCTTCCCATCGCGGATCAGCGCCACATCGGTCGTCGTACCGCCGATATCCGAAACCAGAGCGTTCTCGGCCCCCGTCAGCCACCGCGCCCCGACGATCGAGGCGGCAGGACCACTCAGAATCGTTTCGATCGGCCGCTCCCGCGCCTGTTCCGCGCTCATCAACGCGCCATCCCCGCGCACGACCATCATCGGAGCGGTAATGTCCAAAGCCAGCAACTGATCCTGCGCCCGCCCGATCAGCCGATCAATCATCCCGATCAACCGCGCATTCAAAACGGCTGTGACGGCGCGCTTTGGCCCGTTCAACTTGGCGGACAATTGGTGCGAGCAGGTCACCGGCGCCCCGGTCTTTTCGGTTATGATCCGCGCCGCTTCCAGCTCATGTGCCGGGTTGCGAGTTGCGAACTGCGCCGCGACGGCAAAGCCAGAAACCCCTTTATGAGTGTCTAAAAACGCCTCCAAGGCTTCAACATCCAGCTTTGCGACCTCACCACCCGCATGGCTGTGTCCACCTGCCACGACAAGCGCCGGATCGCCTTTCAAAGCATCCCTCAGACCATGCTTCTCAAGATCGCTTTCCTTGAACCCGATATAGATCAAGGCCACGCGACCGCCCTGCCCCTCGACCAGAGCATTGGTGGCCAGCGTCGTGGACAGAGACGCCATCGAGATCTGATCCGGCGTCACCTGCGCCTCGTCCAAAACGGCCGAGATCGCCTTACCTACCCCAATCGCCAGGTCCGCCCGAGTGGTCAGGGACTTGGCCGAGGCGATCACCTCACGCTCATCCCGGATCAACACCGCATCGGTATAGGTCCCGCCCGTATCTACCCCCAAAGCCAGCGCCATCGGGTCCTCCATCTGTTCGCTGCAGATGGGTGTAGCGGTTTGGACCGACACGTCCAGCCTATTTGCGGCATTTAACCTAGCTGTTCCACCGCCCAGCGCGCGGCATCGGCCACAGTCGGATCGGGATCATCCGCCAAGCCCTGCGCCACAGCCCGCAATTCGGCCCGACCCGAGTTGCCAATGGCATAGAGAACATTGCGTACGAACCGGTCTCGCCCGATCCGCTTGATCGGAGAGCCCGAGAATTTTGCCCGAAACGCGGCATCATCCAACACCGCCAGATGAGCCAGGGCCGGAGCCTTCAGATCCTCCCGCGCCGCATATCGAATGTCGCTGGCCGCCACTGCAAACTTGTTCCAAGGGCACGCAGCCAAACAATCATCGCAGCCGTAAATCCGATTGCCCATCTTGCCACGCAGTTCTTCCTCAACCGGGCCTTTGTGCTCAATCGTCAGGTAGGAGATACACCGGCGCGCATCCAGTTGATACGGGGCGGGAAAGGCATCTGTCGGACAACTGTCCAAACAGGCACGGCACGACCCACAATGGTCAACTTCCGCCATATCCGCCGGGAGGTCCAAAGTTGTAAAAACAGAGCCTATAAAGCACCAATTGCCCCATTCTCGGCTGACCAGATTGGTATGCTTACCCTGCCACCCTAACCCGGCTGCATGGCCTAAGGCCTTCTCGGGAACCGGAGCCGTGTCGACGAACACCTTCACCTCACCACCCGACTCAGAAATCAACCAACGGGCCAACCGTTTCAGCCGCTTCTTGACCAGATCGTGGTAGTCCTTGTTCTGCGCATAGACTGAAATCGCCCCGCGCTCAGGATAGGCCAAAACCTCGGTTGGATCATGCTCGGGCGTGTAGCTTTCGGCCAGCATGATCACCGATCGCGCCTCGGGCCAAAGGGCCGCCGGATCCCCACGCCAATGCGTGCGTTCCGCCATCCAACCCATCTGCCCGTGATACCCGGCCTCCAAAAAGGCCTCCAACTGCGCAGGCACCTTTGGCACGTCCCATGGGCGACACACCCGGCACGAGACAAACCCCTCGGCCAAAGCCTGCGCCACCAGTTTGTCCTTTAAACCCGATCCGCTCTTCATCTGGCTAAAAATATCCTCGGGGGGAATCGCGCCTCTGGCGTGATGGGGGGCAGACAGCCCCCCTTTGCCACCCTATCAGAAATCCAGATCAGCGTAATGGGGCGGAGGCCGAAATCCCGGCACCTGATCCGCCAGAATCGACCGGAACGCCGGCCGTGATTTGATCTTGGCGTACCAATCCTTCACCGCCGCGCTGCGATTCCAATCCACATCCGAGATGTAGTCTAGCGCCGACAAATGCGCCGCCGCCGCGAAGTCCGCCAGCGTCATCTGATCCCCGGCCAACCAGCGACGATGATCCAGCAACCACGCCATGTAGTCCAAGTGATACTTGATCGCCCGCGCGCCTTCCTTGACGTTCTTGCTGTCCGGATAGCCCTGCCCGGTCATCTTCTTGTTGACCCGCTCATACAGAAGTTTCGAGGTCACCTCGTGATGAAACTTGTCATCGAACCAGCCCACCAAGCGCCGCACCTCATACCGCGCTTCGGCGGTCTTGGGCATCAAGGGCGGTTCTGGGCGCGTGTCCTCGATATACTCACAAATCGCCGCACTCTCGGACATGATCTGCCCGTCCAACCGCAAAACCGGCACTTTGCCAGCCGGGTTTCGACGCAGGAAATCCGGATCTTGTTCCCAATACCGCTCTTCGACCAGCTCAACTTCGATCTTCTTCTCGGCCAGAGACAGCCGAACCTTGCGACAGTAGGGAGAGAGGGGAACGTGAAACAAACGCGCCATGGACTTCCAATCAAAGCAATGAGTACCCCTCAGCTTTAGCCTTGGCAGGGCGTGGGATTCAATCCTCGAAACAATCCGCGCGACCATCTGCGCGGATGGTAGCCGCCCCTTGCAGGATGGCCGCCGCCCGCCTGCGGGTGAAAACCGACGGGTCCGTCACCGAGCGCTTCCGGGGCGAGGGCAGGATCGCCGCAAGCCGCGCCGCCTGCGTCGGGGTCAGTTGCGCCGCGCTGACACCAAAGTTCCGCTGCGCCGCAGCCTCAACGCCAAACAAGCCCGTCCCGGTTTCCGCGACGTTCAGATAGACCTCAAGAATGCGCTGCTTGCTCCAGAAAATCTCGACCACTGGCGTGATCGTGGTTTCCATCGCCTTGCGCACCCAGCTGCGCCCCTGCCACAGAAAGACATTCTTCACCACTTGTTGCGTGATGGTCGAGGCCCCTCGTGTCCCGCCCCCCTCCAAAGCGTCACGAATGGCTTCGACGTCAAAACCCCAGTGTAAACAGAAATTCGCATCCTCAGCCGCCACGACCGAACGCGCCATGATTGGAGCGATCTCATCCATCGGCACCCACTCGCGCTCAACCTTTCCTAGGCGGCGCCATTCGGACCAGATCGTATGCGTGATCGGAGGGTTCACAACCGAATACAGCAGCACCAAAGCCACCAGAAACGCTGCAACGCCCAGCGCGGAATAGACCATCCATCGCCGGATACGGGACCAGAGCGACCGTGTCTTTTGCCCCTTACCTGCCTTACTTTTTCTGCCGCTTTTCTTGCGGGCTGCTTTCTTTGCCATGGTTTTGCTATACGCCGCCGCGCCGGTCTTGGGAACGGCGGAATTCCTGTTCGGCGGATTGGGCCACGCGACTGTGTCCGCCGCGAAATACAAAAAGACCCATGCTCCACCTCAGAAACGCGGGTCCTTCTTATTTATCTCTGCACCCGACTTATTCGGCCGGAACAGCAGCCACTTCGTTTGTCAGAGGATGGCTGAGCTTGTTCAGCATCTCTTTCGGGCAGACCTGCAGGAAGTTCGCCTTTTCCACATCCCAATGTTGCAGAATGTCCGAGGCCTTCCGGCTGAAGGTTTCCGCCGCGTGACGCTCGATCAGGGATTTCAACTGATCTTCCCAATGATCGACAGTCACCGGGCAGGTCACCAGCGTTTCCATGTTCATCAACGCCTGCGCCTTGCCCTCAGGATCATACAGATAAGCCATGCCGCCGGTCATACCTGCGCCAAAGTTGGCCCCGATATCACCCAGAATCACCGCGACACCGCCGGTCATGTATTCACACCCGTTCGAGCCACAACCCTCGATCACCACTTTGGCGCCCGAGTTCCGCACCGCAAACCGCTCACCTGCGCGACCAGCGGCAAACAGCTGCCCGTCAGTTGCGCCGTAGAGAACGGTGTTGCCGATGATCGTGTTGTCATCTGCCTTCAGCGGGCTGACCTGCGGTGGGCGGACAACAATCATCCCCCCTGACAGACCTTTGCCGACATAGTCGTTGGCATCGCCCGACACTTCCAGCTTGAGCCCCGGAGCCGCAAAGGCCCCCAGCGACTGACCGGCCGAGCCTTGCAGCTTTACATGCAGGTGGTCGTCCTGGAACGTGTTCCGCATGCCGAAGTTCTGAACGATATGGCTGGAGACGCGTGTACCCACGGTCCGGTGCGTATTCTGGATCGCGTAAGACAGCTGCATCTTTTCACCGTCTTTCAGGAACCGCGCCGCGTCGCGCACGATCTCGGCGTCCAGAGTATCCGGCACCGCGTTGCGGTCCTTGCGGCGGTCATAGACGATGTCATGCGCGCCATCGACAGTGATCAGTAGCGGGTTCAGGTCCAGATCGTCCAGATGGGCCGAGCCACGGCTGACCTGATCCAGCAGATCGGCCCGTCCGATGATCTCGTCAATCGAGCGCGCGCCAAGGCTGGCCAGCAGCTCGCGCACTTCCTGAGCATAGAAGGTGATCAGATTGACGACTTTATCCGCGTTGCCGGTAAACTTGGCGCGCAGGATCTCGTCCTGTGTACAGACGCCGACCGGGCAGGTGTTCGACTGGCACTGACGCACCATGATACAGCCCATCGCGATTAGGGCTGCGGTGCCGATACCGTATTCCTCAGCCCCCATCATCGCTGCCATGACGATGTCGCGACCAGTCCGCAGGCCACCATCGGTCCGCAGGGTCACCCGATCGCGCAGGTTGTTCATCGCCAGAACCTGATGCGCCTCGGTCAGGCCCATCTCCCACGGAAGACCGGCATATTTGATCGAGGTCGCAGGCGATGCGCCCGTGCCGCCATTGTGGCCCGAAATCAGGATGATATCCGCTTTCGCCTTAGCCACACCGGCAGCAATTGTACCCACGCCCGAAGACGCCACCAGTTTCACCGTCACTTTACAACGCGGGTTGATCTGTTTCAGGTCATAGATCAGCTGCGCCAGATCCTCGATCGAGTAGATGTCGTGGTGCGGCGGCGGCGAAATCAGCGTCACGCCTTTGGTCGAGTGACGCAGACGCGCGATCAGGTCGGTGACCTTCATGCCCGGCAGCTGACCACCCTCACCCGGTTTCGCACCCTGGGCGACTTTGATTTCCAACTCTTCACACTGGTTCAGATACTCTGCGGTCACACCGAACCGGCCCGAGGCCACCTGTTTGATCTTGGCCGACGGGTTGTCACCATTCGGCTCGGGCACGAAATGCGCGGGATCTTCACCGCCTTCACCCGAGTCAGACTTTGCGCCAATCCGGTTCATCGCCACGTTCAACGTCTTATGCGCCTCGGGCGACAATGCGCCCAGCGACATGCCCGGCGTAACAAAACGTTTCCGGATCGAGGTGATCGATTCGACCTCTTCGATCGGCACTGGCTTGCCCAGCGGTTTGAAATCCATCAGATCACGCAGATGGATCGGCGGGTTCGACTGCATCTTGGCTGAATACTGCTTCCACAGCTCGTAGGACGCCTTGTTGCACGCCATCTGCATCATGTGCATTGAGGTCGCTTCCCACGCATGGGTCTCGCCCGACTGCCGGGCTTTGTAGAACCCGCCGATGGGCAACACGTCTAAGCCGTTGTCCCATGCCTTGGCATGGATTTCCTCGACCTTGGCCTGAATACCGGTGACACCGATACCAGAAATCCGGCTAGTCATGCCGGGGAAGTATTCGGCTACCATGGCACGGCTAAGGCCAACAGCCTCAAAGTTCAGACCGCCGCGATAGGATGAGATCACCGAGATGCCCATCTTGGCCATGATCTTCAGCAGACCTTGGTCGATGGCCTCTCGATAGCGCGCGACGTTTTCCGTCAGCGTGCCTTCCAGCAGACCACGGTCAATCCGATCGGCCAGCGAATCCTCGGCCAGATAGGCGTTCACCACGGTCGCACCACAGCCGATCAGAACCGCAAAGTAGTGCGGATCAACACATTCAGCCGAGCGCACGTTCAGCGAGCAGAAGGTCCGAAGCCCTTGCCGTGTCAGATGCGAGTGCACCGCGCTGGTCGCCAGGATCATCGGCATGGCCACACGGCCCTCGCCCGAGTTCATGTCGGACAGCACCAGATGCCCCGCGCCCGAGCGCACAGCCTCCTCTGCTTCGGCTCTAACACGGGCCAAAGCGGCGCTCAGCGCGCCACGACCAGGCTCAAAGCTACAGTCGATTTCTGCCAGAGGAGAGCCAAAGGTCTCAACCAGTTTGTCCCACTGTGCGTTGCCAACAAAGGGGCTGCCCAGCACCACGATTTCGGTTTGGCTGCTGTCTTCGTCCAGCACGTTTTTCAGGTTACCGAACCGTGTTTTCAGCGACATCACGCGGTATTCCCGCAGGCTGTCAATGGGCGGGTTTGTCACCTGGCTAAAGTTCTGACGGAAGAAATGGCTCAGCGGGCGGTACTGCTTGGATAGTACAGCCGAGGGCGTGTCATCCCCCATCGAAGCCAGTGACTCCTTACCGTCCTCAGCCATCGGCGCGAGAATCTGCTCCAGCTCTTCGATCGAGTATCCCGCCGCGATCTGACGCTTGCGCAGCTCTTCTCCGCGAAACTTGGCTGTCTCGGTCACGCCGGCCAACGCGTCATCCAGATCGTTGATCTTGTTGACCCACTCACCAAACGGCAGGGCGCGGGCCAATTTGTCCTTGATCTGTTTGTCGCGGTAGAGCTTGCCGCGCTTCATATCCACGGCCAGCATCTGACCCGGACCCAGAGCGCCTTTTTCAGTCACCGAGGCCTCGTCAATCGGCACCATTCCGGCCTCAGAGCCCGCGATGACCAGACCATCGCCCGTCACCACATAGCGCATCGGGCGCAGACCATTTCGGTCGAGACCGGCACAGACCCAGCGGCCATCAGTCATGGCCAGAGCGGCGGGGCCATCCCATGGTTCCATCACCGAGTTGCAGTAGGAATACATATCGCGCCACGCCTGCGGCAGCTCAACTGCCTGCTTGGACCAGCTTTCCGGAACCAGCATGGTTTTCGCCATGGGCGCCGAGCGGCCTGCGCGCACCAGAACCTCAAAAACCGAGTCTAATGCGGCCGAATCCGACGATCCACCTGCAATGATCGGCTTGATATCTTCGGCATAGTCACCAAAGGTCGAGGACGCCATGCGGATCTCATGGCTCTTCATCCAGTTGATGTTGCCCTTCAGCGTGTTGATCTCGCCATTGTGCGCCAGCATGCGAAAGGGCTGGGCCAACCACCATTGCGGGAAGGTGTTGGTCGAATAGCGCTGGTGATAGATCGCAAAGGCCGACTCAAAGCGTTCGTCCATCAGGTCGGGGTAGAAAACCGCAACCTGTTCGGCCAGCATCATGCCCTTGTAGATGATCGAGCGGCAGGAGAGCGACGCTAGATAAAGCCCAGAAATCCCAGCAGCTGCAGCCGCTTTTTCGATGCGACGACGGATGACATACAGCTCACGCTCGAACGTCTCTTCGTCAACGCCCTTCGAGTTCGAGATCAGGATTTGCTCGATTTCAGGACGGGTCGCGTTGGCCTTTTCGCCCAGACAGGTGACATCAACCGGCACGTGACGCCAGCCGTAGATGTAATAGCCCATCCGCAGAACTTCAGTTTCCACGATGGTCCTGCATTGCTCCTGCGCGCCGAAATCGGTGCGGGGCAGGAAGACCTGACCAACGGCGATCAATTCATCCAGTTTGGGCTCATGGCCGGTTCGGCGGATCTGGTCGTAGAAGAAGGGAACCGGTATCTGAACATGGATTCCCGCGCCGTCACCTGTCTTGCCATCCGCATCGACTGCGCCGCGGTGCCAAATCGCTTTGAGCGCGTCGATCCCCGCATCCACGACCTTTCGCGATGGCTTACCATCAACAGACACCACAAGGCCCACACCGCATGAGGAATGCTCTTCCTCTTCGGAATAAAGACCGTTTTCCGCCATCCACTTGCGCTTGGTTTTCTCGGCGCGCACCCAATCGGCATCAAATTTGGTCATTCGCTGTCTCCTGCTTCCAAGGGGGGCACGGATTGCCGGATCCCTGGTTTGGTCTTTGGCTGGCGTTCTGGATCGAACGCGTATCCCTTCGGGAAGATGTTGAACTTCAACGATGGCGAGGCTTATTCAGCTGCGACCACCGCCTTGGCATTGAACCGCTCGATGATGGCATCGGCGCAGTCACGCCCATCCCGGATCGCCCAGACGACCAGAGAGGCACCGCGCACGATGTCACCAATGGCGTAGACGCCATCCATCTCGGTCTCACCGGTCTGGAATGCCGCTTTGATGGTGCCCCAGCGCGTGACCGGCAGATCGGGCTGACCGAACAGGGTTGGCAAGTCTTCGGGCTCAAAACCCAGCGCCTTGATCACCAGATCGGCGTCCTCGACATAGTCGGCACCTTCGATCACCTCAGGGGCCTGACGGCCCGACGCATCCGGTTGTCCCAGGCGCATCTTCTGCACCATCACGCCGGACACCTTGTCATCACCGACAAAACCTTTTGGCGCGCTGAGCCATTCAAACACCACGCCTTCTTCCTCGGCATTCTGCGTTTCTCGCTGCGAGCCGGGCATGTTGGCACGGTCACGGCGGTACAGACATTTGACCGAGGTCGCGCCCTGTCGGATCGAGGTGCGCACACAGTCCATCGCCGTGTCGCCACCACCGATAACGACAACTTTCTTGCCGTCGGCGTTCAGGCGACCATTGTCGAAATCTTCGACCGCGTCACCAAAGCTTTTGCGGTTCGAGGCGGTCAGGAAGTCGATCGCCTTCTCGATGCCCGTCAATCCGCTGCCCGGCATGGACAGATCACGCGACTTGTAAACGCCGGTTGCGATGATCACGGCGTCATGCTTGGCGCGAATTTCGTCAAATTTGGCGGCGTCCACGTCGCAGTTCAGAACGAACTCCACCCCGCCTTCGGCCAACAGGTCATTGCGGCGCTGGACGATGTCTTTCTCGAGCTTGAAGCCAGGGATACCGTACATCAACAGGCCGCCCGCACGATCATAGCGGTCATAGACTGTGACTTGGATACCGGCACGGCGTAGCATGTCGGCTGCGGCCAGACCACCCGGGCCTCCGCCGATGATGCCGACGCTTTCGCTGCGTTCAGCAGTCGGAACGACAGGCTTTACCCAGCCTTTGTCCCATGCGGTGTCGGTGATGTATTTCTCAATCGTCCCGATGGTGACCGTACCGTGACCCGACTGTTCAATCACACAATTACCCTCACACAAGCGATCCTGAGGGCAGATACGGCCACAGATCTCGGGGAATGTGTTGGTGGCCTGACTGGTCGCGTAGGCCTCTTCCAGACGACCTGTCGCCGTCAGGCGCAGCCAGTCGGGGATGTTGTTGTGCAATGGGCAATGCGACTGGCAATAGGGCACACCACACTGGCTGCAGCGGCTGGCTTGCTCTGCAGCCTTGGCCGATGCGAATTCCGCGTAGATTTCGTCAAAGTCTTCTTTGCGGTCATCGGCGGCACGCTTTTCAGGCATGACGCGGTCAATCTGCACAAATTTCAACATCGGTTGCTTTGCCACGGGTCCGACTCCATGAATTGGCTAGGAAGCATCTCTTTATGAGATCGCCCCGGATATGAAAAGTCATAAATACTGACCTAATTAAGAAAAATCTCGGCTGGCGCGCAAAATATTTGCTTTTTTCTTCTATTTTTATGTCCGATACGGACCTATCTATCATCTTTCCTTTTCGACACCACCAGAATACCCATAAACCCAAAGCAATTTGATGGCAGTGCGGCAGGGTAAATGAGTCTCTTTCACTTGATTCTCGTGGCAATCATTCAGGGGCTTACTGAATTTCTGCCTGTCTCCTCTTCCGGCCATCTGATCTTGCTGCCTAACCTGACCGGGATGCAGGATCAGGGCCAAACCATCGACGTCGCCGTCCATGTGGGCACGCTGGGCGCGGTTGTTTTGTATTTCTGGTCCGACGTCAAACAGGCGATCTGCGGGCTGCCTGCGGCGCTGACGGGGCGCATTGACACAGCACAGGCCCGGCTGGCGCTAGGCTTGATCGTGGCAACGATTCCGACAGTCCTCGCTGGGCTGGTCCTTTACCTGACCGGCATGACCGCGGCACTGCGATCCATCGCCGTCATCGGCTGGACCATGCTGCTGTTTGGGCTGCTGCTCTATTGGATGGACCAGAAAGGCCCCCAGACCAAGATCGCCGCCGATTGGACCCTGCGTGACGCGGCCATCATGGGGCTTTGGCAGGCCATCGCTCTGATTCCCGGCACATCCCGGTCAGGCATCACCATTACCGGGGCACGGCATCTGGGCTATACACGGGAAGAGGGCGCGCGCCTCGCCATGCTGATGTCGATCCCGACCATCATCGCCTCAGGCGTGTTGCTATCCATTGACGTAGCCCACCAAGCCGACGCGCAACTGGCCAAAGACGGAGCGATCGCCGCCCTCTTTGCCTTTGTGTCGGCCCTGCTGGCCCTCAGCCTGATGATGCGCCTGCTGCGCAGTGTCAGCTTCACGCCCTATGTCATCTATCGCGTCATTCTGGGCGCGATCCTGCTGGTGATCGCCTATAGCTGATCAGGTCCGCAGGTTCTTGGCTGAGTTCTGAATGTCGTCATACTGACCTGACGGGCGGAACTTCCACAGGTATTCCGGCAGAACTGCGTCCAGCGTGGTGGGCACAATACCAAGATCCGCAAAGCCTTTGGCGCTGTCACCGACCACATTGTCCTGTCGAAGGTTCTTGAGCTGATCCCGCGTCAGGATCGGATTCGAGAACAGCTGGAAGCTGACGAATTTCAGAATATCCAACACGCCGGCCATGATCTTGGCGGCAAAAAACGGCACGCCCAGAATCACCCGGCGCCGATGAATGACGTCCAGCATTTGCTGCATCAAAGCCCGGAAGGTCTTCACCTCAGGACCGCCCAGCTCATAAATGCCCGAGGCCGCTTGCCCCAAGACACTCTGCTCGGCCGCTTGTGCCACATCATCCACATAGACCGGCTGAAACCGTGTCTCAGCCCCGACCAGAGGCAGAAACGGCCCGAAGCGCGTCATCGAGGCGAACCGGTTGAAGAACTGATCCTCGGTCCCAAAAATGATCGAGGGGCGCAGGATCACCGCGCCGCGCATATGGGCCAGAACTCCGGCCTCACCCGCGGCTTTGGTGCGGGAATAAGCGCTGGCCGACTCGGCATCTGCACCAATGGCCGAGATATGAACCATCCGCTCCACGCCATTCTCGGATGCAAGACGCGCGATGCGTTCGGCCCCTTCGGCCTGCACTGCATCAAACCCGTTCTTGCCCAGTTCGTTCAGAACACCCACGCAATTCACAACCGCATCCGCGCCCTGCATGGCCAACTGCACCGAGGCGTCATCCCGGATGTTGCAAAACACTGGCTCGACCTGACCCACAACGCCATAGGGTTTCACGAACATGGCCTCATTCGGGCGTCGCACGGCGACTCGGACACGCCATCCCTTGGCCGCCATACGGCGCGCGATGTAACGCCCGACAAACCCTGACCCTCCGTAGATCGTGACCAGTTTCGACATTCGATGGCTCCTGCTGCGTGGCTCTGACGTAGAAGTAGCGCCCGAACCCCTTTGAAACAAGGCATCAAATCGCCGCGTGTCCTGCGAAGAAACCCACTGTGAAAAGGGGCCGAGCGGCGTGGTTCAAAAAACTTTCAAAAAATCTGTCCGAATCTGGTTGACCCTCCTCGCCGCTGGGCTTAAACGCCCCCTCACGACACCTGCCCAGGTGGCGGAATTGGTAGACGCGCTAGCTTCAGGTGCTAGTGTCCGTATGGACGTGGAGGTTCGAGTCCTCTCCTGGGCACCAAATCCCCCTAAATTGCATTAATTACTCGCATTTGTGGCGGGAAGATAGCCCGTGTGCTTGGGGAATTCAGTCTCACATTCCAATCACTCGAACAGCATTTCATGCCATGAGCGTTGATGTCAGGGCCTCGCACAGCACTTCTCTGTGCAGGCCCGGCCTATGTCCCAGATTTATTTGGCTTTCTTTTCAAGGTTTTGCCAGAATTTCAGCTTTTCGTCGAAGGTCTTTTCCATCTGCTTCGGCTTCGCTTTCGGGACGGCCTGTTGCACCACATGCGTTGCCTCGTGACCGATCAATTTCTTGGCCGCCGATGCAGTCTTGGCAGCTTTCGAAACCTGAACCAGAAGGTCTTTGTTGGCCTTTTCGTCCATACATTTTTTCTTCTTGGCAGTCGAAATGGCCTTCTGCGCAGCCTTGCCTTGCTTCATCGCCACTGCAATCGCTTTTTTCAACGGTGCCAGTGTTTTCTTCGCGACAGGAGACGCCTTTTCCGCCTGGTCGATGATTTTGGATTGCTGGACAATCGACGCCGCAAGTTTGTCCGCTTCTTTCTCAAATTTATCCAGGCCTTTTTCATCAATTTTCATTTGGTTTCTCCTCAATCTAAAACGCTTGGTCGATTCATCGAGAGAATGCGGCAAATGCTACCGGTAAGTCAGTGAAACCCGTCACACTGGCGTTAAACATACCAAAGCAGCGCCCCTTGGGGGCGGAGCCAAACAATTTTGTCTATTGCAAGGCCGCTGTGGGCCGGAAAAGATCAGGCCGTTTGGGTCAGGCCTGCTTCTCTGCGGTCTCATCCACCGTGTCGGCGTTCAGCTCGATCACTTCTGCAGGCGCTTCCTGTTCTGGCTCCTCGCTAGGCGAGGTTTGATCTTCCAGCGCGCCCACAATCAACGGCAACATATGCACACCTGTGGCCGTGGCGATCTCGGGCGTCTGAGGCGTTTGCCAGCTGAGCGTATCGAAGCTGCCGCAATTCTGGCAGACCGGACCCCATTCGGGCTGAATGTCATGACAGTTCTCGCAGACCCATTGCGGCCCACGCGGCGCGGTCAAGGCCTTAGCCAGCCAACCCTGAACAACAGCGTCCGAGGCACCTTCGCCGCGCTCGATGGCCGCCATCAACGTGTATCCACGAGCATCGGCCTGTTTTTCGACCACATCGCCCAGCGCGCGACGCGCTTCGGGGAAGTCCTCGGCGACGATGTTCAATTCGGCCAGAATCAGGCGGGTTTCCATGTTCTCAGGGTGGATACGGGTCAGCGCGGTGAACCGCTTGATACGGTCCTGAGCCGACTCGTCCGGCGCAATCTCAGCAAAAGCATGGGCGAGGTCGGGGTGGGGCTGAACCTCCCACGCTTTCTTGAGGATCTTGGTGGCAGGGCGCGGTTTGCCTTTTTCGATATAGGCCCGCGCAGCCATGGCGGCAGCAGGGACGAGATCGGGTGAGAGACGGTTGGCCTCGATGGCTTGTTCCTGTTGCTCGACGCTTGCGCCATCTTCCAGAATGCCCTTGGCCTCGGACAGGGCCAGAACCGCGTCGCGCCGTTTGAACACATCGCGCGGCAGGTATCCGGCTTTCAGCTTCGACGTCAGAGTCGACCGCGCTCCGGCCCAATCATGCGCTTTGGTCTGTAGGTTCAGCAAGACATCTTGCGTTTCCTCATGGCGCGGCTTCAGCGCGAGGGCCTTCTCAGCCAGTTTGCGCGCGGTTTCGTCATCGCCCTCGGCCAGCTTCTGTTTCATGATACCGCGCACACCGACAAAGCGCGTGGCGCTATTGGTCACCAGCTTTTTGTAAGTCTCCGAGGCCTTTTTGGTGTCGCCCGTCATTTCGGCCGCTTGCGCGACCAGCAAGTTGGTAAGTTCCGGTTTGTTCAGCAGTTTCTCGGCCTTAGAGGCCTTGGCCATCGCCATGCGACCCTCGCCCGATGCCAACGCCATGAGACCGTCGGACAGCGCCTCATACCCGCGCCGTTCGCGGCTGCGGTCGAAATGGCGCGACAGGGCAGTTTCATCACCGTTGAGGAATTTCAGCGTCGCGATCAGCAGGCCCAGCAGTTTGAAGAACAACCAAACGCCAAAAACCAGCACGCCCAAAGCGATCACCGATTGCAGCGGCCCCAACGTGTATTCGACCCCGGCGACGGTGATCTGAACCCCGCCGCTGGTTTGCATAAGGAAGTGACCACCCATAGCCAGAAGGCCGATAATCGCAACAAAAACAAGGATCTTAAACAATGACCACAGCATGGCAGGTCCTTCAGTTCGAGTTCAGGTTGGAAGCAAGCGTATCGGCAGCCTCAACCGCCGCGACCCGCGTCTGGGCGGCTTGTTCCCAATCGGCCATTGCGGTCTGCGCCGCCTCTGGCAGGGATTTCAATTCAGTCAGGGCAGAGGCGACATCACCATCGGCCAAGGCCGCCTGAGCACGCGACAGCACGGCATCCGGGCCATCCCCATCCTGAGGCGTCACCGATCGCGCACCGGTCTGGCGTTGCAAAAAGGCGATCACGCCCGTGCCTTTATCCGCATCGCGGGCATCCGCCAAAGCGGTACGCGCCGCCGCAGGGAATGAGGCCCGCAAGGACGAAAGCGTCTCAACCCCTTTGTCCGCAGGCGTCGAGAGCGCATCCGGCACCGTCACACCCCCCGCTTGCAATTCGCCTACAAGATCCGAGTAAGGCTGACCGGCATCCAATTGCCCGTTCAGGCGGGACAGGATGGCGAGGTTGGTCGCGGCTTGCGCTTCGGCCGTTGCTTTCGCCTCAAGCGCTTGCGCATCGGCGACCATCTTTTCGACCTCACCGCGCTGCGCCGCCAGTGAGTCCTGCAGCTTTTTCAGTTCAGCTTCAAACGCAGCGGTTGCTTCGGGAGAGGCGTTAGCGGAGATCGGTGCCTTCTCAAGCTCGATCAGCCGATCAGCCAAAGGCGCGATCTGGCCCGTCAGAGATTCGACACTGGATTTCACGGCGGTCAGATCTGCATCAACCGGGTCCAGTTTTTGCGACAGCGCCTGAACCTGATCCGTCAGGCCCGACACGTCTGGCGCATCCGAGAGTTGCTTCGTCAGCGCTTCGATCTGATCAGATTGTTCCGAGAGCTTCGACTCAAGCGCCGCAATCACGTCCGAGTTATCCGACCCACCAGACGAGATCAGCCCCGTTTGAGCCGCCGCGAAGCCAAGGCCCGCGGCAATCACACCACCTATCAGGGCCGGAACAAATCCGCCGCGTTGTTCCTGGGTCGGTTCAGCGGGTTTCTCATCGGCCTGCATAGGTTCCGACGGCTCGACGGACGCTTCGGCTTCGGCTTCGGCTTCGGCTTCGGCTTCGGCTTCGGCTTCGGCTTCGGCTTCGGCTTCGGCTTCGGCTTCGGCTTCGGCTTCGG
>NZ_JBSWYP010000025.1:0-13054 GCF_056161185.1 Ruegeria sp. ABV3_008
CGCCTCTCTCGCAGAGTGGCGCGAACTCGGTGCGGCATAAAGGGCAGCGCTACTGGCCTAGCTGAGACTGGTTCAAATTAGTTGACAGCACCTCGACCTGATTACCGGCGCCGGCAGAGCCTATTTTGACCACGGCAACGCTGCCAGCTGTTGTTCATCATCCTATCGGACAGGGCTTACCCACCCTTGTTTTCGCAACTCGCGTAGCACGGCTTCTGCGTTCTCGACGTCTTTGTGGATGCTTTTAAGCATTACACCTATTGGCGCGTCCGGCCACGCACGCTCAAGTTCAGCCAGTTTGGCTTTAGCCGCATGGTCTTGCCCCATGGCTGACAACGCTGCCGTTACATAAGCTAGTGAAGGAGCGCTGAGCGGATCGCCAAGCTGCTTAGCCTCTTCAAAGCGCTCTACGGTCTTTTCATATTCACCAAGATGAAAGTAAGTCGCGCCCGAGATATTTCTGTTAGCAAATCGTTGGTTACTGGAATCTAGCAGAGAGAGTCTGTCAGCCGTTGCAATAGCTTCCTCGAATTCGCCCGAAAACATTGCCACAGCACCAAGAAAGTCGAGGACCGCACCATCATTTGGATCAAGTTTTGAAGCCCGTCTACTGAGTTGCAGCGCGGCGTCATAGTCCCGATTGGCAAAATTGGCCCAGCTTTTGGCAGACTGGCTCCAGGCTTGGTCTGGGGCTAGGCTAACCGCTTGGTTCGCCAGCTTCATGGCGGCTTCAGCATATTCGGTCTTGGCATCAGACGGCGCAGTTATCACCGCTAGGGACGCGAGTGCCTGCGCTGCACCGGCATACCCACCGAAATATTCTGGATCTATCTCAATCACGCCTTCGAATACGGACAGAACCAGTAGCTGGCGTTGTCGGTCGAAGATGGGAAAGATCATTGTCCGTGCTTGTTCCGCCAAATTGAATGCTTGTAATGCGGCTGGGGATTTTTCGTAAATAGCCACTCGCTGCAAATACGCGTTCGAGTCAGTTGCAGGTAAACCACTCACCTCGGCAAAAGCAGTTTCCTGTCCATCTTGGGAAAGACCGACTGCGACCAACGCACCAACGACGGCCCCAATGGTAAACGCCCCTATGGGCAGACCAAAGCGTTTGGCTTTTGTTGAGATTGATATCGCACTGGTTTCTGAGACAGTTTCGAACCGCGGCCTATATCCACCGCTATCGATACACAGTCGTACCGGATCATCCTTTCCGATACCCTCGTAATGCAGCTCCAAGAACTGACGCAGCCGCCGTGCATCGACGCGAACGATGTTTTCCGGATCGGTCCCCTCTGAAGTATCGCGGTCATAAACATCCTGAGCGATCGTCTTGCTTCGAATTTGACCTCCGCGACCAGCGAGATCTTCTTCGACGATATACGTCAGGAACGCCTGAAGCCTATCGGATCCATCCAGATGAGCGTCAGCAATCAACTTGCCGAGGGCAGCGCGCTTCTCATCGTCCGAGATGTTTTCAGATTGTCGTACCACATTCGTATTTTTGCATTTATTGGCACGTGAGTCACCCCGTTATTCACCGTGAGTCACTTACGTGAATGTCACCTGAACCGTAGACTTGAAACCAAAACAGCGAGCCGGAGCGCGAAACTCCGCATTCCCCGCTTGCCAATCTACCAAGCGACTGGAGGATAACAAATGGCCCAACGTATGACCTACAGAAGTCTCGGCAAGCACTTCGCAATTGGTGCGATATTTGGTGCTTGGGCTGTTTCTCCGCAAGCGGTCACTGAAGCAGTCATCGATTTAGTCGCTCCTTCGGCAGCATACGCGCAGGAAGCAGAGGAAGTTTCTCCGACAATGGTGCGTGATCGTCCACGCGATGTGTACTACCCCAATACTGAAGATCTCGCCGAAGACGAAATGCGGGTAGTCGCGTGTGGAACCGGAATGCCTACAACGCGGGCTGCTCAGGCCGCTGCGTGTTTCCTTGTGGAACTGGGCAACGGAGACAAGTTCTTGTTCGACATTGGTTCGGGATCGGCCGAGCGAATCTCTTCCCTGCAAATCCCGTACAATTATTTGGACAAGGTCTTCATCGGCCATCTTCATACTGACCATTTCGGAGCGTTGCATGACCTCTTCATCGGTGGCGCATTGATGGGCAGAAATGTTCCGTTGCGGGTTTGGGGGCCAAGCGGGCCCGTGGAAGAACTAGGGACAGCCTACGCGCTTGAAAATATGCGCCGGATGTTGACCTGGGACCTAGCCGCGCGGGCCGGCAATACAGACTTTCGCGGGTATAGCTTGGAAATCAACGAATTCGACTACAAGGGTGAAAACCAGGTGGTCTATGAGAACAATGGCGTAACCATTCGCTCTTTCCCAGCGATCCACGCGATTGATGGCTCTGTTAGCTATGCTTTGGAATGGAATGGGTTGAAGTTTGTGTTCAGCTCGGACACCTATCCGAACAAGTGGTTCAAGGAATACGCAAAGAACGCGGATCTCGCGATCCACGAGTGTTTCATCGCCGTACCTGAACTGGTCACCAAGATGAAGTTTACACCTGAATCGGCACTGCTGGTTGGAACCCAAGTCCACACAGCACCTGAAGCCTTTGGTAAGGTGATGAGTGACATCCAACCAAGACTGGCCGTCGCGTATCACTTCTTCAACGATTTCGACACCGTCAACTCGGTCTATCAGCGCATTCGGTCGACCTATGACGGGCCGCTCAGTCTCGCGGACGACTTTATGGTTTGGAACGTCACCAAGGACGACATAACCATTCGCATGGCCGCGACCGAAGAAAGAACTTGGGCGCCCCCGCTGGCTGCTCCTGCGCAAGCACCCGACATGCAGGATAGGGTCAATTTCTCTGAAAAGGCTGGTGTGCCGCAAGATGTTCTTACGTTCTCAGAGTTCACTCTCGGAGGTGTTGACGACGTGGATGACGTCTTGCGTCCGATCTACGAGGAAGCGTCAGAAGTGTTGGGCCAAGAGTTCCCTTATCCGGGCGACAACTAAAATCAAATTTGACCGGCGCGACTTCAACACGCGCCGGTTCTTTCAATTCTGATCGGAATTCTCTATGCGACATACCTCATTTATTTCTCGCTATTTGGTCTGTGTTGGATGGTTGCTCGTCGCGATCTCCAACGCGGCAAACGCCCAGTCACTTGCACGTTCTGAAAATGATGGCGGCGGTTGGCGACACTCAATCACGCCATATCTGTTCCTTCCGCTCAGCACGACTGGCACATCAACCATTGATGGTACCAGCGTCGATCTGGACCTGAGCCTGAGCGAGGTGCTGGACGTGCTGCAGGGCGCAGCTTCCGTACGCTATGAAGGTTGGAACGGGGATTTCGGAATCATCTCCGAGGTCTATTACGTAAGACTCGGTGAAGACGGAACCTTGCCGGGTGGAAACGCAAACGTTGATGTTGATGTCCGGCAGACCTTTGTAAACGTTCAGGGGGCTTACCGGTTTGCAAACGGGGTCAATGCTTCGGGTCGACGCTATGCAGCAGATGTAGCAATCGGTGTTCAGTGGAATCGGCTTAAACAAGAAATCGACATTGCGGGTCCTGGGCCCGGTGTAACGCTGGGCGGAACAGAGGATTGGTTCGAGCCAATGATCGCGCTCCGCTATGCGATGGAAATCAACGATAAATGGAGTTTCGCCAGCCGCGCTGAACTCAGTGGCTTCGGTGTGAATGGCGATGACCTGCAATACCTGCTTCTGGCTGGGTTTGACTGGAGGGGCTGGGAGAACACGTCTCTGCGGTTTGGCTATCAGTTCTATGGAATTGACTATTCCACTGACCGCTCGGGCGGGGAGTTTGCCTATGACGTGGACCAGAATGGTATCTATGCTGCCGTCTCGTTTCATTTCTAAGATTGGCGAATGCAGCAAGACATGGGCTTGGGTGGGCTCAGCGCTCGCCAGTTTTGCGATTGGCGCAAACCCATCGATTGCTGATCTTGTGTCCCCCTACGGCGGAGAAACCGCGCCGAACTTTGTTGAGCTTTCGGTGCAGCCTGATCATGTGCGGGTTCTCCTTGAGGTCGATTTGAGCGACTATCCCATATTCGTCATTCCAGATGATGGTTCGGGTACGTCACTGGCCGAGCGTACGGGTCGAAACCTTCAGATCTGGGCAGACGAAGAGGAATTGACCAGCACAACAAATACGATTGATGTGCGCCCCAGAATTTCCCGGAAAACAGCAGCGAGCGCTCAGTATCGACCGCGACCACGAAGCGAAAATGTCGTCTACGTGGATATGCAGTTTCCGTTTAACGGCAAACCTGAACGGATCACATTCATTCCCCCGCTAAGTCCAGACGGGATTCCCTTGGCTTCACTTGGCGTTGTGGCCGAGCATATGGGTGTTCCGGTGACAGACTATCGTTACCTTTCTCAGGCTGAGACAATGCTGCCAGATTGGGACGATCCTTGGTTTAGCAAATTTGAGAACCCAAATCTCACCCGCCACCACAAATCCCCGATGATGTCGTTCCTGGCCATGGAGCCGCGTGTGGTCCGGCACGAGATCATATTGCGTTTGAAAGACTTCGAAACTTGGGCCGATCTGGGCTTGGGTGGCGCAGAGCGACTAACTCCAGATAATGTCGCCAAAATCAAGTCTGGCGTATCGGACTTTCTTGTGACTAAAAACCCGCTCGCCGTAGACGGCAAGCCGATGAAACCGGAAACGGTACAGGTCTCACGTATCGAGGTCGGGGCCGAAGGTTTGCGTGTTCTTCCGGATGAAGCAGAGGCAAACCGAAAGACGATGCTGCTTGGTGTTGTCCTTTCCTATCCGGTTGCGACCTTACCGAACCGAGTTGATCTGGCATGGGAGCTTTTCCCGGATGGTCTGGATGTGATCCCGATCACCCTCTCCGATCCGGCAGGGGCAGTCCCCTCGCAGATTTACGCAGCCGACCCTGTTGTAAGTTGGAACAATCACCTGAAAACTTGGACGAACCCAAAAACGGGCCCGGTCGTTGTCAAAGTCGCGGGTGCAACACAGGTGCCTTCGATTGCATTTGGCCTAGGCGTTCTGTGTTTGATATGCGCCTATTTTTCGTTTCAGCGTGCAAATGGTCAGCGTCTGATCTTACTTGGCCTTACCGGGGCCTTCGGTGCCGCTGCGATTGCCACATATTCGCTGAACAACTTGTCGTCAGCGCCCGAGCCGGACGAGATCGCGACGCATCAAATCGTAGAAGGGTTGGTGACCAACATCGGAAACACGATGCTTGAGACGCGAGATGACAATGCCGTAGCGGCGATGGAACCATATGTCGAAGCAATGAATCGCGACAAGGTTCAGGCAGAAATGCAGCGTGGGTTGTCAGTTACCTTGCCCTCTGGCGCCATGGCACGCGTCGAAGCGATTTCTGACCTGAATGTCGAGAGCTTCACGCTCGGCGAAGACAGAAATCAGCATCAGGTCCTCGCCAATTGGACTGCCCGTGTAAGCGGAGGTCATTGGGGGCACCTACACAGGCAAGCGGTTTCTTATCGTGGCTTGCTAGACGTTTCGCGGCACGGCGATCATTGGATGCTCGATGATCTGACGATTATCAGCGCCAAAACAGGAGGATAATTCAGTGCCTATCGTGAGGTTGTTTTTTGCCACGTTCTTGTTTGCCATGATCTTTTTGTGCGCGGACAGAGCAGAGGCGCATTTCAATCTCAACCAGAATGTCCGCATTCATCATGTGGCTCACTCAGAAGATGGACTTGATGTCTATTTGCGCCTTCCGATGCCTTATTTAGTTGCGGAACTCGTCGGTCCAGAGGGTACGGACGGTTTGCCTGCACCGGCTCCGTACACATACAATCTGATCGAAGATGGCGTGCTCATGCACTACTTGGATCAGGTCGCATTTCACAAAGACCCATCCGGTTTGGCTCGTATTGCTGAAAACGGCTTTGTGCTATCTGTCGACGGGCACCGACAAACGGCAGAAATCGTCTCGATAAGACTACACTCGGTGGGGCAAGAACCTGGATTCGCCACGCTTGATGAGGCGCGTTCGGCACTTGAGCCAAGAGATGTTTTGCCAAAAACCGAGGAGATTTACGTTGGCGAGGTGATGGTTGACGTGCATCTGCGCTTTGTGACGGGAGAAGTTGGAGCATACAGTGTATCCTACACTTCTGATCCGGGGCTTACTGGACAAGAAGAAACGGCGAACCTGATAATCGACTACAACGGACAGGATGTTCGTACACTTCGTGCGCGGGGCCTGATGCACACCCCGGTCGATGTTTCGGGATCAGCAAGCGCAGCCGCTTCGACCTTCTTTGTCGAAGGTATTCGGCATATTTTGGAAGGTCCGGATCACGTGCTCTTTGTGCTTTGCATGATCATCGGCGCCATGAACTTGCACAGCCTTCTCGCCCGCGTCACAGGCTTTACCTTGGGCCACACGGTAACATTGATTTTTGGTTTTTTTGGCTTCGCGCCGAACGGAGCGTGGTTCATCCCAACTGTCGAATTGGCAATAGCACTTTCAATAATCTACGCAGCTGCAATGGCGGTTTGGCCACCAGAGAAAGGACATGGTGACCTGAAGGCTTTTGCCATCACTTCCGGGATTGGGTTGCTGCACGGGTTTGGGTTCTCCTTCATGTTGCACCAGATTCTTCGTGTAGATGCTCCAAACGTTTGGCACAGCTTGCTGGCGTTCAATGTTGGAGTAGAGGCTGGTCAAGTCATGATCGTTCTATTGGTCTGGCCATTGGTGTTGTTCTTGCGCAAACAACCAGGTCGTATTTGGGTGGGCTCTCGCGCTGCCGTTGCGGCTTGCGCAAGTCTGGTCGCAATGGTTTGGGTAGTAGAACGAGCAGAGTTCTTTCTCTAACACACGCGTTGTTAACATGAAGCACGCAGCCGCTAGCAATCCGACACGCGGCTTTCGCAGATGTACGGTCAGTTTTTTGCGTGTCACTCAATCTGCAAAGTCTTGGATTGAATGTCCGCTTTGGGCTGCGACCCGCCGAATGCAGGTGCAGCATGCCTTCGAATTTGCAGACTAGTTTTTATCAGATACTGACTAATCGTTCAATTTGAGCATTCTATTTGTATCGAAGGCCTCGACATAATCTGGCTCTGTGAACGGAGAATACTGCTTTTTCGTACCTGTCCGTAGTGCAAACTGTTCAGCGAAGTCTTCCAGCTTGAGTTCGCTTTTACCCTCTAGTTTTGCCTTGGTGAGGGTGTCAATCAACAGTTCGATGACAAGGCCCCATCGATGAGCACAAGCGAAGTCCAGTCGACGTAGAAAGTCCATCGTTACCAGTTGGAAGATGTCAATTTCCGCCTCGTCCGCGTAGGCGAACAAAAGCTCGCGCAGTTCTTCTTTATCACGCTAAAGTCTGATCTCATCGAAGTGAACGGGATCACGACTTGCTTCTCTATTGTCATGAAAATCATCTCCTAGATTTCTCGGACCGTGTTGTGGACCACTTGGAACGGGAGTGCCGAACAGAAGAGTTTGACGACGACAACCCGGACCATGTCCTTGAAAAGGGCGGCTGGTTGGCTGACGTTTTCCTCACGATGGGCACATCGGAGATGGCAAATTACGTTAACTTCGTGACTGACAACACGCCTCTGAGTACCCAGCACGGCGTAAAGGGCGAGGAATACAATGAAGTGCTGGTTGTTTTCGACGACCTAGAAGCAGCTTGGAACCAATACAGCTTCCGAAAAACACTGACGCCGGAAACGGCAGGGGAACCATCTGACGGACAACGGGAGAAGAGCGCAAAACTTGCCTACGTTTGTTTCTCAAGGGCCGAGGACAACCTGAGAATTTTGTTCTTTTCGCAAGACGCAGAAGCCTCCAAGAAAGAGTTGGTTGCCGCTAAATTTCTTTCCGAAGATCAGATAATGGTACTTCGTTGACCCCGCGGTTTAGTCTCAAACCAGTACAGTTGAGATTTGAGTAAACTCGGCACTGCAATGATAATCTAGTTTAAAGCAAACAACTCGTTCGCTCAGTGCCCCACGACGTTTTTAACTTTACGAGACCCGATCTGCGGAAGCCGAAGATGTGGAACCTACTTGGGCACTGCGTCGATCAAGATGTCAAAGACGAGTTTGTTCGAAACCCTAGAATCGGCCTTTGCATCAACCAGCCGCGGCTCGATACAAAAAAGCCAGCAGCAATATTCTAAGGCAACTAGTGTTCCGAGCTTCCAATAGAAACGCACAAATGATGGCGAATCTTCGACTTTGTGTGAGTAGACAAACTTATTGACATCGATTTGCACGAACCGAGCGCAATTTGCACGCTTATGGTTAATCCGCATGGTGAGGAATATGGCTGGGGTGGTAGGATTCGAACCTACGATACACGGTACCAAAAACCGCTGCCTTACCACTTGGCTACACCCCATCGGTGAGCGGCTGTCTACGATTGTTGCTGGCAGGGTTCAAGAGGATTCAGATAAAAAAATGGGCCCTCTTTAAAAAATTTTGGTCACGCTTGCTGCCGCGTCCGCGGAAGGGTTCTCTTGACCTGTTTTCGATACCTATATGGCCACGCGTCTGTCTCGGGATGGACAAACCAAAGTACGAAGATCTCCAGGACCTTCGACCCTTTGAGTGCGAATTCGGGCGGTCAATGTCTCTTTTACCGCTGTCGGCGGCCAGACGGCTTCCATTGAAACTGGGAGCCCGTAGGAGAACGGACACTGCGAAAGATTCAATGGCCGGTTCAGCGACGAACTGCTCAAAGGCGAAATCGTCTAAAGCCTGCGCAAAGCACAAATCCTGATCGAACAATGGAGGATACGCTACAACACAAAACGCCCCCACAGTGAATTTGGGCTATCGTCCGCCAGCGCCCGAACCATCGTAGCGATGAATCACAGGCCGATGATTCACTATCAATCGACTTGGACCAGTCAGATTAGGCTGCGCACTAGACAATTGGCCGCTCAGGATCGCCTCAAGGGTGATGCGACGTCAGACCCGGTTGGGTTGCGGATCTCCATTCGTGAACCGAATGTTAACGGCCTGTTTTCTGCGTGTTCAACCGTGTTCTTTAATACTCCTGTATGAATCCTTGCCTGAAGAATCTGATGGCCGAGATACGCAACGAAATCCGGGGGGTATGGATGTTGGACCTTGCTTTAACCTTTTCAGCTACTTCAGTTTGGGTTGCTGTTGGTTTCTTGTCAGGGTTCTCTTTTTTATTGACTTGAAGGAACCGTTTGGCAGATGCACGAGCCCTCAACCCCTTACACCGCTGCAATGAACGCATTTCAGTTAGAAAGCGAAGACGCCGACGGCTACGCGGCGATGTGGGCCGCTTGTCAACTCATGGCTTTGCTTGAAGATAGGCCGGAACTAATGAAAGAATTTGCGGGCTTGTAGGCGAAAAAGTGGAACCTAAATACACATTCGCAATTTGACCCAGACCGCATGTAGCACCTTTTCCAGCGGCCACTTGCTCCACCACGTCCCGAATATGGAAAGTCCGCGATAGCCGAAGAGGCCCCCAATATGCCTGTCAGCCAAGCGAACGGGGTTCTGACACAGCAATCACCTTAGGATCTGCAGAGAATACTTAAGATCAGTATTGTGGAACTTTATTAGAAGCGCATTCGAGGCAACCTACTCGAAAAGATGGAAGCATTCGTTCAGGGTGGGCAGCTTTGAGTGTAGAAAAGCCAATCCATTAAATAACGAACGTTCCGACGCAGAACCTAGAGCGCGGTGTGGGTAAATTGACGGCAGGGTTAAGGCAACTCCCAAAATACCAGATTACAAACAATGCATTGAGAGAGGTATTTGGTAGCGGAGGAGGGACTTGAACCCCCGACACGCGGATTATGATTCCGCTGCTCTAACCAACTGAGCTACTCCGCCATGAGTGAGAGGCGATTTAAGGGAGCGGTCAGGGAGGGTCAAGAGGGAAAACACCCCCAACTAGCGGATTCTTTCAGTTCGTCGGCTACCCCTCCTGCGGCAGAGCCGCGCTCGCCGCAATGCCAGAGGCGACACCGGCGATGAAAGCGGCGCAGCGGTCAGGCTCGGTGATCAGGATCATGTGCCCTGCCCCGTCAATCACCTCATATCCCAGCCCGAAGCGCTCCATTGGAGGGCCATGGTGAGGCGCCGACAGGATTGCATCCTCGGTGCCGTAGAGGATTGAACCTGGCGTCCGGAGCGCATCATAGCGGGCGACTTGCTCGGAGATGCTGAGATCAACGCCGATCACATCCTCGGACGCCGTGACAAAAGCCGAGGGGCGCAGGCCAAGGGCGCCGCCCGCGCGATCCAGAAAATCCGAAGGCGGCGTTTCCGGGTCGAACACTGCGCCCAATGTATGCGGTGCGGTTTTTGCTGCGATGGGAACGGCCAGCGTGTTGCCAATCAAGCGTCGCAGCCATTGCGTGCGAATCTCCAATGGTTTGAAAACCGCTGGCGTTCCCGGCAGTTTTTGGGTCAACGGGGCAAGCAGCGCCAGCCCGCCTACCCTTTCGGGAAAGTCGAGCGCCATCGCGAGCGAAACCGCCCCGCCCAGTGAATGCCCAACAAGAATCGCGCTTGAGACCTCTTTCACCTCAAGAAACTCGGCAATCATCCGCGCCTGCTCTGACAGTCGGGCCAGATCTGCGCTGTCGCGTGTTGAATACCCGCATCCCGGTCGATCAAGGGCGATCACGTGGTACTCCTCGGCCAATTTGTCGACAAGCGCGTAGGTATAGTGCTGCAATTGCCCTGCGAGTCCGTGGATCATCACGATGGTTTGCGCGTTCGGGTCGCCTTTTTCAACGTAGTGAATGCGCCCACCGCGCACCGGAAGGATTTGCCCCATCTGTGGAACGGTTTTCAGCCCTTCCCGCATCAGACTACGGGTCCATAGGTTCATTGCCAGCAGAAACACCGCGAAGACGGCCAATAGAATAAGAAGCGTCGTCATATCAAACCTCGCTGCCTGCGGCTGGAACCGAAACGTATTGCTCTAACCCGGATTGTGCCATGCGTTTTTGAAATTCTGCAACTGTTCCGGGCCACAGAGTCGTGTTGCGCCCCTCGGCGTCTTGATACCAAGACGAGCACCCTCCGACCTGCCAGACACTGTCAGTGTGACGGTCCTGCATTTCCTTGGTGAACGCGGCTTGCCGTGCGGGGTCTGGAACAACCACCTCCAGCCCTTGGCTTTGCATCCCGTCCAGAACGCGGCCGATATGGCCGACCTGAGCCTCAATCATCAGCACGACCGAGTTGTGGCCGAGGCCCGTATGCGGCCCGAGCAATATGAAGAAATTCGGAAATCCTGCGATCGCAGTGCCCAGATTGGCTTGCATCCCCTCTGCCCATGCATTGCGCAATGTCTGCCCATCTGTCCCGGTGATATCGAGTCGTTCGACCATATCAGTGACATGAAATCCGGTGCCCCAGATCAGGATGTCAGCATGCGTTTCGCTGCCGTCGGCTGCGATGATCCTGTCTCTTTCAATCGAACGGACTGCTTGCGATACGAGGTCGACATTGTCGCGCGCAAGCGCCGGATACCAATCGTTCGAACTGAGGATCCGCTTGCAGCCAATCCGGTAATCTGGCGTCAGCTTCTCGATTTCGGCAGGGTCTGAGATCGCGCGTTCAAGCTCTTTTCGCCACAACTTCATGGCATATTGCACCATTTTCGGATCGCAGCGGAACACTCGATGGCGGTATTCAAAAACCGCGAAGATCAGCTTGCGCCGCAGTCGCGGCAACAACGGAATCCGCGCGTAAAGCCTGCGAACCCAAGGCGCTATCGGGCCGTCAGGACGCGGCAGAACATAAGGCGCGCTGCGTTGGAAAATCGTGACATGGCGGGCCGTTTTGGCGATCTCTGGTACGAATTGCACCGCCGAGGCACCCGTTCCGACCACTGCCACGCGCCTACCCGCGACCGAGACGTTGTGATCCCATTGCGCAGAATGAAACGTCGGGCCCGGAAAACTGTCGGCCCCTGCAATGTCCGGAATACTGGGATGATGCAACGCACCGATGGCTGAGACCAGAAACCGCGCCGACCAGCTCTGCCCCGACTCCGTCTCGACTTGCCAGCGCGTGCCATCCCATTTGGCCGACTTCAACTCCTGCTGAAAATGACAGAGGTCGTAAAGGCCTTCCTTGCGCGCAACATCCTGTAGATACGCCTGAATCTCGGCTCCTTCCGCATAGGCGCGGCTCCAGTTCGGGTTTATGTGTGTGGCCATCGAATAAAGGTGCGAGGGGATATCACAGGCAACACCGGGATAGGTATTCTCGCGCCATGTCCCGCCGATATCACCAGCCTTTTCCAGAATAGCGATGTTGCGGAGGCCACGTTTGCGCGCCTCAAGTGCCATGGTCAGCCCGGAAAACCCGGCCCCGATGATCAGCATATCGACATTGTGATCCACGCCCTCCCCCCCTCTTCAAGACGACCAGAGTGTATTGGCAAAGACTATAAGCGCAGGCGGCGCCCTGAACAGCGTCCCGTTGGGTAATGCCGCCAAACTAGCACTCGCATACGCTGAGTGTGACGTGCCACTATGTCGTTTTCGACGAATTCGATCAGTCAAAACGCCCCTTTTTGGCAATAAGGCTCGCAAAATCCGTCGTCATTGCGACCGAAAAGGTCGGAATCCGGAGCACCACACACGCAAAGAGTGTCTAGCCTTCCCAACCAACCCACTTAACCAAAGACGCCTTTTCGGTGTCCGTTTAACATCGAAATCACAAGGAAAAATTCAAGGCGCGACAGAACCTGAGTGGGTCAGGATTTAAAGCCGCGCGCCTGAACGACCGGTGCGATCACCGCAAAAACATAAGAGAAGAGCCAGAAAACAGAACGGCCTTCCGCCTTATCAAATCGACAACACGGAGGAAATTGATGTCGATTAAAGAACCGTTTACGGATTTGGACATTAAGACCGCGGATAGTGGTTTTTATGAGAATAACAGCGTTCCGATTGCGCTGATCAGTAAGGGTGTGATGGTAGCCCTTGTGCTTTGGGCGCTGATTTTTCCGGCGAACGCGAACAGCACTCTGGGCAGCTGGAACTCTCAGATTC
>NZ_JBSWYP010000026.1:0-8183 GCF_056161185.1 Ruegeria sp. ABV3_008
TTGCATTGGTCGGTGTCTACGTGGCGCGGTTTGCGGATGGTGTCCGCGTGACCGTGACCGGCGCCAGCGAAGACGGCGTGTTCCGGTGGGCCGAGGCCGAAGAGGCCCTGAACAAATCCTTTAGCACCGAGGCACTGATGGGGCTAAGCGTCAACCCGATGAACATGATCGCCGACTTGCATGGCAGCAAAACCTACCGCGCGCATCTCGTCAGCGTCATGACAAAACGTGCCGTCCAAGACTGCGCATAAACACAAAAACAACAAACCCTAAAGCCCCGGGCAAAACCTCGGGGCTTTTGCTATGAGTGGAAGGTCCGGACAGACCCATTCTGGTGAACACAAATTACAGTGGTGCTCTTGGGTGTCCGATCCAGGATGGTTTGAATTTCACCCTCATCTGCATGGCAAAGCGCCGTTGACAATGCATCTGCCGATGTCGCGTCTGCAGCCTGAACGCTGACCGTCGCCCATTGCGGTGGGTGCATGGTTTTTGGATTCAGAACATGAAATTGACCGCCACCCAGTCGCAACGCACCTGGGCTGGAGGTGGCAATCGCTTGATCTTTGAGCGTCCGGGTCTGAACGATCCCGTGTTGAGGGTCGGAGACGCCAAGGGTCCAGTTGCGCCCTGCGGCGTAGTACTCACCGATATTTACCAATACGTTCCCCCACCCCGCCTGGCGCAGCACCTCTGTGACCAGATCCGTGGCGTAGCCCTGCGCAATACCATTCAGCGTCAGTGCCTGGCCGGCATCCAGCGCAATACGATCAGGCGAAACCCGAACCCGGTCCCATCCAAGGGCTTTGCGCGCGGCACTGAGGTCTCCATTCTGCGCCGCTGCCTGCCACAAGGGTTGAACGGTCGGATCAAAACGCCCATCGGTCTGACGGTAGGCGCGATCGCAGGCCTGCAGCAGCGCAATCATTTCCGGCGCGGGTGCCTGCAGGTACCCTGAACGGTTCAACCGAGACAATTCCGAACTCGGGCGATAGAGACTGAACAGTGCTTCGCAGCGTTCAAGCTCTGCTCGGATACGGACTATGGCGGGTTCGGCAACGTCCGGGGACGCGTCAAAGGTTAGGCTGACTTCTGCGCCCAAAGCGTAGCCCTGCCATATTGTGGGCTGGGCCGCGGCCGGAGTGGCCAGCGCGGCGGCAGAGATGGCAAGGAAGCGGCGGCGGCTTATCATTCGGCGGCGACCTCTCTGGCTTGGCGTCGGGCGGCGACAATCAGGGGTACGCATTTCGTGCTGTCGTCATGGATCGTCACGCAGTCAAGGCATTGAAAGCATTCGTCATATTGGATACGTCCGCTCTTTGCGATGGCCCCGTATTTGCATTTGACCTTGCACAATTGACACGGAGAGCCGCATTCCGCGCGCCGGTCGATCCAATCGCGCCCGCGCAACAGCCCTCCGATCGCCATGAAAGCGCCAAGCGGACAGACATAGCGGCAAAAACCCTTGAACAACACCATTCCGAGGAACAGCCATCCCGCCGCATAGGCCACGTAATACCATTCGCGTACAAAGAAGGTGGTAACCGCAGTCTTGAACGGCTCGACCTCGGCAGCTTTGTCCACTTGATCGGGAGCGACGAACACAACGCCCACAAGACCCGCGAGGATGACGTATTTCAGCCATTTCAGGCGTCTGTCCCAGGCGTCGGAAGGCTCAATTTGCGGAAGGCGCAGGGCTTTGCCGAGGTGATGCGCGAACTCCTGCATTGCTCCGAAGGGGCAAAGCCAACCGCAGAACAGCCCCCTACCCCATGCGATGAAACCGGCGATGGACACCACCCAGATCAACAGGGAAAAGGGGTCATACAGAAGGAATGCGAAACTGCCGCCTTCGAACGCCGTTCTGAGTGTTCCAAGAACGGTGACGATGGACAGTTGCCCTTGCCCCCACCATCCGACAAAACCGATGACAACAGCCAGTACGCCCAAGCGAAGGGGCGTGAACAAAGGCTGCGCCGCCAGTGCATTCATGCGAAAGCTGAGAGCGGCGACGAGACCTGTCAGGAAGAGCCCAAGAACGATCATGTCACCCTGACGGTTGCGCAGCGCCTCCAGCCATGGCGGGACCGGCGTGATCTGAACCGGGCGGGTAAAGAACCGCTCGGGCGTGACATGCGGCACCTCAAGCGTGACTGAGCCTGTTTCAGGCTGGAACATGCCGTGTTCGCGAACAGCCAGCACCTTCAGAACCCAATCGCGCGAGGGATCAAAGCCCAGCCTACGGTCCGTGCGCAAGATCATGGCGGTGCCATCGGGCAGACCATCGGCCAGCTCCACGAACAGATCGGCGTCGCGCAGGGCAACCGGGAAACCGTCCTGTTCTGCCGACAACCAATCTGGCGCGGTATTGCGCACGAAGTCCTCGCTGACCAAACCGTGGCGCGCGGTTTCGATCACCAGGATCGGTTCATCATTGTCCGAGATTTCAAGAAAGCTCCGGAGGTCGTCGAAACTGTCCTCGGCCAGCGCGGCGCGGGCGATGGAGGTAGGCCCCAAATCGACAACCCAGATGTCCAAGAACGGCTCATCTGGATACTCCTGCGCCTCGGGGTCGTCATCCTCCCACAGGGTGCCTGCGAACAAGGCGTCGACCTGCGCGTTGGTGTAGGTTTTGCGCGTGGCGATGCCCTGATCGACGAGATCCTGCCAGGTCAGGTCCTCTTGGTGCTCCGGGTCAGGAAAGGCGGGCGGCGCAGTGGCCAGCCCCTGCATCTTTTCGCGGGCCACCGCCAGAGCGGCCCCCATAACGGATTCGTGGGCAATGCGCACGCTGGCCGTCGCCTTGGTGACGCCATCCAGATAAACAAGCTGTGAACCCGCCGCCGCATCGCCATAGGGCGTTCCCACCACAATCGAATCCGAAATCGACAGCCCGCCATATTGTTCAAAGAATTTGTGAAACGGGGCCTCACCCAGACCCGAGACAAAGATCGGCTCGTTGTGTTCGATCAGTTGGACGTCCAGAAAGCGCCCCTCAAGGTCCAGCACCACCAGCATGTTGATCGGCGCTCCCGAAAACCCCGGCAAGGGGGCCAAAGGTTCGGATTCAAACACATATCCGGCCTCACTGCCGCCCGAGTTCAGCAGGCTGTAAACCCCGTCATCGTTCAGCGCATCGCCCAGCGAGAATGGGGCGCGGATATAGGTTTCGATCTGCTCGCGCGGCAGAGGCTCTGCCTGAACCGACAGGCCGCTGAAAAGCAAAAACACAAGTAACAGGATCGCGCGCATGTGCGTGAGACTATATTTCCACCTGCGCCCATGACATTCGACGAAAGTCCTAAGTCCCGCCTCTACGACCCCAAGGCGGTTGACGCAGCCGCCCCGGCCCCTCAACACTACATCCCATTCCTACGACCAAAGGAGCATTTTCCGAAAATCGCGCCGGTAGTAGGTTTTCAACAACGCCAGTCATTCATCGGGAGGACACTATGACCTGGAGCACACCGAAGCTGAAAGAAGTGAACTGCGGTATGGAGATCAACATGTATTCTCCGTCCGAGGACGAAGGCCGCGAGTACGAGCCCGACCTGTTCTGATCACGTAAAAGCAGCGGAGGCCCAAAGTGCATTTCCTGGTTCTTGGGGCTTCTGCAGGTGGCGGTTTGCCACAATGGAACTGCGGTTGCCGGAATTGCGAGGACGCCCGTAAGGGCAAGATCCCGACCTCCGGCCAATCCTCGTTGGCGGTGTCTCCGGATGGCCTGAATTGGAGCATCCTGAACGCCTCGCCCGATATTCGCCAGCAGATGCTGGACATCCCCAAAATGCACCCCCGCGCGCTGCGCGACACGCCTGTGGCCTCGGTCCTGCTGACTAATGGGGATATCGACCATATCGCCGGGCTGCTCAGCCTGCGTGAACAGACCCCTTTCACCCTGTTTGCCACGGGCGATATTCTGGATGTGCTGTCCCAGAACCGGATTTTCGACGCGGTCAACCGCGAGAAAGTGGACCGCCGCCAGATTGCCCTGGGTGATGAATTCACCCTTCAAGAGGAGTTGCAGGCGCAGCTTTTTGCAGTGCCCGGCAAGGTACCCTTGTTCATGGAAGGCGACAGCGTCCAGACCGATCTGCTAGGCGAACAGACCGTAGGTGTCCGGCTGACCACCGCCGATAAGACCGCCTACTACATCCCCGGCTGCGCGCAGGTGACCGATGACCTGTTGGCCCGAATTGCGGATGCCGATCAGCTGTTCTTTGACGGCACGCTTTGGGATGATGATGAGATGATCCGCACCGGAACCGGAGCGAAAACCGGGCAGCGGATGGGCCATATCTCGATCAGCGGACCCGAGGGGTCGATCGCCCGACTGCAAGACATCCGCGCGGCTAAAACCTTCATCCACATCAACAACACTAACCCTGTTCTGCAACCCGACAGCCCGGAACGCGCTTTTGTGGAAACCGCAGGCTGGACCATCGCCTATGACGGGCAGGAGATCACGATATGAGCCGCGACACTCTTGAGGCCCGCCTGCGTCAGATCGGGGCTGAGCGTTATCACGACAAACACCCGTTTCATCACCGGCTGCACAGCGGGGAATGCACCCCCGATCAGGTGCGCGCCTGGGTGATCAATCGGTGGGCCTATCAGGCAGCGATTCCGATGAAGGATGCCGCCTTCATGTCGCGCTGCACTGATCCCGATATCCGGCGCGAGTGGCGATCCCGCATAGAAGACCACGATGGCGGCGTGACCGAGGGCGGCGGCATCCGGCGCTGGTTGAAACTGGCCGAGGCCGTAGGGCTGGACCCCGACTATGTCGCCTCGGGCCGCGGTATCCTGCCCGCAACCCAATTCGCCGTCGACGCCTATGTGCATTACGTGCGTGAAAAGCCCCTGCTGCAGGCGGTCGCGTCTTCTCTGACCGAGCTGTTTGCCCCCAAAATCCACGAACAGCGGATTGAGGGCCTGTTGCAGCACTATGACTTCGCCAATTCCGACAGCCTCTCCTATTTCCAAAAACGTCTGACCCAAGCCCCCAAGGACGTAGCATTCGGCCTGAACTGGGTTTTGGACCATGCCAACACAGAGGAAAAAGAAGATATGGCCTGCGAGGCGCTGATCTTCAAAACCAACGTGTTGTGGGCGCAGCTGGATGCGCTTTGGTCCGGATATGTAGAGCCTGGCCTAGTCCCGCCCGGTGCGTGGAAACCGGGGGAAGGCCTGCTATGACGCTTGAGCTGCACCAGACCGACTGCCCCTACCTGCCGCGCGGCGTGCGGGTTCAGCGCGACACGGTGCGTGACCGCATGGTCCTGCAGGCCCCGGAAAAGGTAATCGAACTGGACGATATCGGCGTCGCCATCCTGTCGCGGGTGGATGGGAAGACCTCGTTTAGCCAGATCGTCACTGATCTTGCCACCGCTTACGGCGCCCCTGCCGATCAGGTCGAAACCGATGTTCAACACTTCCTGCAGGCCCTGCGCAGCCGCCTCTACGTTTTGGTGCAGTCATGACCGCCCCAGCCCCCATCGCGCTTTTGGCCGAACTCACCCACCGCTGCCCGCTCAGCTGCCCTTATTGCAGCAACCCGGTCGAGCTTGAACGCAAAGAGACAGAACTGGACACCCAGACCTGGGTGGATGTATTCCAGCAAGCCTTCGACATGGGCGTCTTGCAACTGCACTTGTCGGGGGGCGAACCCGCTTCGCGCCGCGATCTCGAAGACCTGACCGCGCAGGCCGCCCGTATCGGACTTTACACCAACCTGATCACCTCCGGTATCGGGCTGACCCCCAAACGGCTGGACCGGCTCGAGGCGGCAGGGCTGGACCACATCCAACTGTCCTTGCAGGGCACAAACGCCGCTCTGGCCGATCGCATCGGCGGCTATCGCGGCGGCTTTGACCGAAAGATGGTCATCGCCAAGGAGATTGGTGACAGGGGCATCCCGCTGACCCTGAATGCGGTCATGCATCGCCACAACCTGGATGATCTGGATCGCACAATCGAAATGGCCGTTGAGCTGGGTGCCCGAAGACTCGAGGTCGCCTGCGTGCAATTTCACGGCTGGGCTCTGCCGAACCGCGCCGCACTGCTGCCGACGCTTGAGCAGACCCAGGCCGTGAAAGACACCGTTGCCCGCGCCAGCAGGGACTTGCGAGGCGTCCTGGCCATCGACTTCGTGCCACCCGACTACTACTCGGACTATCCCAAAGCCTGTATGGGCGGTTGGGGTTCCACGGGTCTGAATATCACGCCCAACGGCACCGTCCTACCCTGCCATGCGGCGCAGACGATCACCCATCTGGAATTCGAGTCCGTGCGCGATAAACGCTTATCGGACATCTGGAACCACAGCAGCGCCTTCAACGCGTATCGGGGGACCGATTGGTTGCCCGAACCCTGCCAAAGCTGCGAACGCAAAGAGATCGACTTTGGAGGTTGTCGTTGTCAGGCGATGGCGTTAGCGCAAGATGCCGAAGCCACCGATCCCGTTTGCAAAAAGTCACCGCTGAATAGCCGGGTCAAAGACGTTTTGGACGCCATGTCAGCCAATCCTGAAAGAGACTTCATCTATCGCAAAGCGTGACCCCCAACCAAGTTCTATGGCGGGCAGAAATATCTTAGGATATCTGTTGTAGCGGATTGCGGCACGCCGCAAATCCTTGGATCTGCAGAGCATGATTTCGTTCCAGTTACGCCCTTTGTAGTGACCTTGGTCGTATTTGACAGCCGGCTTGCGTCGCCTTCGACCTTCGAAACAGGCCTGCATCCCTTTTTCTTTCGACGCATATCAGATGCCGGTCAGCGTCTTAGCCACGGTCTCCAATCAGCCAGTCAACATCTGACACGCTGCTAAGCAAGGCCCGAATGCCGATTTAGTCGCTAGCGTGCCCAGCAGTAAAAAAGGTTTACCGGATGCCCTTGGCTATCACAGATATCGTGCTACTTCATCTTCGCGCCACGATAGGCGCAGCCAATCAGGCGTCCACGCCCTCGTTTTTGAACGCCAGACTGTTCGCTATTAGGTGCTTTTGCGCATCCAGAAACTACACGCTGAATTGAGAGCTCTTGTTCTATTCACACCCAAGATACCGCCGCTTCCGGCTCTCTTCGGGAGTAGATTTGCAATGTTTGAAGAAGCTCCGGGACATGGCGGCACGAGACGAAAACCCAGTCGCGGCGGCAACTTCTGCAAAGGGCATGTCCGTGTATTTAAGCAAGATCCCAACCCGCTCCAAACGCAACTCTTTGTAAGTGTCCAGAAGCTTCGCATTTGTTTTGCTGAGATATCTTCTTTGAAGCTGCCGGACAGACGTACCGACTGTCGCGGCAAGTTCTGAAATGCTCAACGGGTCTTCGATATGCTTCATCATGGTCGCCAGCGTATGAATGACCACCTCGTCCCCTTTGGCTTCGCCGATGAGCCGATTGGCAATTTGACTCTCGGTTTTCTTCCCTGGCTCGCTCAAACCGACATATCTGCGTAGCGCATCAGCTATATGTTGACCGTGATCATCCGAAACGAGCTCAGAAAGTAATCCCAGAGCACTGATGCGGGTATTGGCGCTGTGCAATCGACCATCTGACGCCAGGCAAGTTGATGCCCCGCAGCTGACAATTCCCTGTTCAAAAGCAGCCGCTTCAAAAGTGGCATGCACTGCAGCCGCCCTAGGTTCAGAGCCTGCAATCTGTGCCAGCAACATCACGGCGCCGCCGACCAAAATCACTCTGGGTGACAGATTCATCACTTGCGAAACCCAAAGCTTCTGGTCTCCTGCGGGACACCATGCAGTCTCCAAATCGCCCCAGAACACCGCAGTCCGCCCAGCCCAATCAAGTGGTCCACCAACTTTGTCGGTAGCAACAACACGTGCTGTAACCACATAGGCTTTTTTAGCGATCAATGTGTTCAACGCATGGAAAAACTCCACGACCAATTCTGCTGATGCCCTATCCTCTTGGCAGCGCAAAATGACTTCGATGTGATGAGGGCGATCTTTTGCCACGTTGGCGATTTGAGGTGCACCTGCGTGACAATTTTGTATGACATAATGCTTCATCAGAACCACCAACTGGTTTTTTTGGGTCAGGTGAGAGAAACATTGTTCCCTTCAATGACCCCCGCCTTTCGGCGGGGTCTTTTAGTTTTATTCTGCGGCTTCTTCGTAAGCTTCCATTGGTGGGCATGTGCAGACGAGGTTTCGGTCTCC
>NZ_JBSWYP010000027.1:2500-5929 GCF_056161185.1 Ruegeria sp. ABV3_008
ATTGTCTTCTATCCTCTGCGTGGGGCCGACCGACATCGGCAGCGCGGGTTCCAGGATGGAAGGCGGGAAAGTATGCTTTTGGTTCAGAAGAAAGATCGCCTTTAGTTACCAGCTGGGCGGTCGCGATTGACATACTTGTGCTCAAGTAGCCGAATAGGCGGTAGCACAAATATCGTGTGTCTTTCTCTTTCTGGATCAAATCAAGCGCGAGAAGGGCGTTTGGTGAATGCCTTGGCAGCAAGAGGCGATGAAAGACGTGATACTCTGCGATAAGCCATGGGGAGCTGAGAATAAGCTTTGATCCATGGATCTCTGAATGGGGCAACCCACCTGAAAGCTTCATATTGTTATCTTTGGTACTCAATATGGGGTTTAAACAGGTACTTAAGACCTGAATACATAGGGTTTTAAGAGCAAACCCGGGGAACTGAAACATCTAAGTACCCGGAGGAAAGGAAATCAATTGATACTCCCCTAGTAGCGGCGAGCGAACGGGGACCAGCCGAGCCAGATGAGTGACTAGAACACGTTGGGAAGCGTGGCCATAGCGGGTGACAGCCCCGTATAGGAAGCTTTGATGGACGTATTAAGTAGGGCGGAACACGTGAAATTCTGTCTGAAGATCGGAGGACCACCTTCGAAGGCTAAGTACTCCTTGCTGACCGATAGCGAACCAGTACCGTGAGGGAAAGGTGAAAAGCACCCCGACGAGGGGAGTGAAACAGTACCTGAAACCGAACGCCTACAATCAGTCGGAGGATCCTCGAGATCTGACGGCGTACCTTTTGTATAATGGGTCATCGACTTGGTCTCACGAGCAAGCTTAAGCCGTTAGGTGTAGGCGTAGCGAAAGCGAGTCTTAATAGGGCGCATGAGTTCGTGGGATCAGACCCGAAACCGAGTGATCTAGGCATGGCCAGGTTGAAGGTAAGGTAACACTTACTGGAGGACCGAACCCACATCCGTTGAAAAGGATCGGGATGAGCTGTGCCTAGGGGTGAAAGGCCAATCAAACTCGGAGATAGCTGGTTCTCTGCGAAATCTATTTAGGTAGAGCGTCATCCGAATACCCCGGGGGGTAGAGCACTGGATGGGTAATGGGGCCCCACAGGCTTACTGATCCTAACCAAACTCCGAATACCCGGGAGTACTAGATGGCAGACACACTGCGGATGCTAACGTCCGTAGTGGAGAGGGAAACAACCCTGACCTACGACTAAGGCCCCCAATTCATGGCTAAGTGGGAAAGCAGGTGGGACGACCAAAACAACCAGGAGGTTGGCTTAGAAGCAGCCATCCTTTAAAGATAGCGTAACAGCTCACTGGTCTAAATAAGTTGTCCTGCGGCGAAGATGTAACGGGGCTCAAGCCATGAGCCGAAGTCTAGGGATGCGTAAGCATCGGTAGCAGAGCGTAGTGTGACATAGAACTCATCCGTATTTGCATCCACCTGGATGTAATGACGGATCGAGTTCTTTCGATGAAGCCGGGGCGTGAGCCATCCGGTGGAGAGATCACTAGTGAGAATGATGACATGAGTAGCGACAAAGAGTGTGAGAGACACTCTCGCCGAAAGTCCAAGGGTTCCTGCTTAAAGCTAATCTGAGCAGGGTAAGCCGGCCCCTAAGCCGAGGCCGAAAGGCGTAGGCGATGGGAACTAGGTTAATATTCCTAGGCCAGGAGGATGTGACGGATCACAGGTGTAGTTCAATCTTATCGGATTGATTGGGCTGCTGAGTGGTTCCTGGAAATAGCCCTCCATCAGACCGTACCCTAAACCGACACAGGTGGACTGGTAGAGCATACCAAGGCGCTTGAGAGAACGATGTTGAAGGAACTCGGCAAAATACCTCCGTAAGTTCGCGAGAAGGAGGCCCGGTTCCTAGGCAACTAGGGGCTGGGGGCACAAACCAGGGGGTGGCGACTGTTTATTAAAAACACAGGGCTCTGCGAAGTCGCAAGACGACGTATAGGGTCTGACGCCTGCCCGGTGCCTGAAGGTTAAAAGGAGAGGTGAGAGCCTTGAATTGAAGCCCAGGTAAACGGCGGCCGTAACTATAACGGTCCTAAGGTAGCGAAATTCCTTGTCGGGTAAGTTCCGACCTGCACGAATGGCGTAACGACTTCCCCGCTGTCTCCAACATCGACTCAGCGAAATTGAATTGCCTGTCAAGATGCAGGCTTCCCGCGGTTAGACGGAAAGACCCCGTGCACCTTTACTACAGCTTCGCACTGGCATCAGGATTGTGATGTGCAGGATAGGTGGTAGGCTTTGAAGCGGAAACGCAAGTATCCGTGGAGCCTCCCTTGAGATACCACCCTTCGCACTCTTGATGTCTAACCGCGGTCCGTTATCCGGATCCGGGACCCTGCGTGGCGGGTAGTTTGACTGGGGCGGTCGCCTCCTAAAGCGTAACGGAGGCGCGCGAAGGTTGGCTCAGAGCGGTCGGAAATCGCTCGTTGAGTGCAATGGCAGAAGCCAGCCTGACTGCGAGACTGACAAGTCGAGCAGAGTCGAAAGACGGCCATAGTGATCCGGTGGTCCCGAGTGGAAGGGCCATCGCTCAACGGATAAAAGGTACGCCGGGGATAACAGGCTGATACTGCCCAAGAGTCCATATCGACGGCAGTGTTTGGCACCTCGATGTCGGCTCATCTCATCCTGGGGCTGGAGCAGGTCCCAAGGGTACGGCTGTTCGCCGTTTAAAGAGGTACGTGAGCTGGGTTTAGAACGTCGTGAGACAGTTCGGTCCCTATCTGCCGTGGGTGTAGGAGACTTGAGAGGAGTTGCCCCTAGTACGAGAGGACCGGGGTGAACGATCCACTGGTGGACCAGTTGTCGTGCCAACGGCAGTGCTGGGTAGCTATGATCGGACAGGATAACCGCTGAAGGCATCTAAGCGGGAAGCCCCCCTCAAAACAAGGTCTCCCTGAGGGCCGTGGAAGACCACCACGTCAATAGGCCGGAGATGTAAGCGCAGTAATGCGTTCAGTTGACCGGTACTAATCGCCCGATAGGCTTGATTTGATCCAGTAACAGAAAGACAAATCAAACCAGAAGCATACACCGACCTTGAGTTGGACAACGTTGATTGAAACACAACCGAGTGGCAACGCACATACGCTGCCTGCCACCTCGTCGCTTTCTTGCACAGCAAGAAAGTCGACATGGGCTTTTCCTCGGTTTGGTGGTCATAGCGCAAGTGAAACACCCGGTCCCATCCCGAACCCGGAAGTTAAGCACTGCCGCGCCAATGGTACTTGGGCTTAAGCCCCGGGAGAGTAGGTCACCGCCAAACCTAGTAAAAGCCCACAGTCTCTCTAACGATGATACAAATCTGACTCTGACGCGGGATGGAGCAGCCCGGTAGCTCGTCAGGCTCATAACCTGAAGGTCGTAGGTTCAAATCCTACTCCCGCAACCAGTGT
>NZ_JBSWYP010000028.1:0-4471 GCF_056161185.1 Ruegeria sp. ABV3_008
CCCCGCCTTTCGGCGGGGTCTTTTAGTTTTATTCTGCGGCTTCTTCGTAAGCTTCCATTGGTGGGCATGTGCAGACGAGGTTTCGGTCTCCGTATGCGTTGTCGACGCGGTTGACGGGGGACCAGTATTTGTCGACGCCCATGGAGCCCGGAGGGAAGCAGGCCTGTTCGCGGGTGTAGGGGCGGTCCCAGTCGCCGACCAGATCGCGCACCGTGTGTGGGGCGTTTTTCAGCGGGTTATTCTCCGCGTCGATCTTGCCATCGATGATGTCCTGCGCCTCGGCCCGGATGGACAGCATGGCGTCGCAGAAGCGGTCCAGCTCGTCCTTGGGCTCCGACTCCGTAGGCTCCACCATCAGGGTGCCCGCCACCGGCCAGGACATGGTCGGCGCGTGGAAGCCGCTGTCGACCAGACGTTTGGCGACGTCATCCACGGTCACATGCGCCGCCTCGTCCAGCGGACGGGTGTCGAGGATGCATTCATGCGCCACACGACCGGTCTCGGAGGTGTAGAGGATCGGATAGGCATCCTGAAGACGCGCCGCGATATAGTTGGCGTTCAGGATCGCCACCTTGGTCGCCTGCGTCAGACCCGCGCCGCCCATCAGCAGCACATAGGCCCAGCTGACCGGCAGAATGGACGGAGACCCGAAGGGCGCCGCCGAGACCGGACCCACAGCGGTGCCGTATTCCGGGTGGCCGGGCAGGTGTTCCTCCAGATGCGCCTTGACGCCGATCGGCCCCATGCCGGGGCCACCACCGCCATGCGGGATGCAGAAGGTCTTGTGCAGATTCAGGTGGCTGACGTCACCGCCAATGTCACCGGGACGCGACAGACCCACCATGGCGTTCATGTTGGCGCCGTCGATATAGACCTGACCGCCGTGATCATGGGTGATCTGGCAGACCTCCTGCACGGTGGTTTCGAACACGCCATGGGTCGAGGGGTAGGTGATCATGCAGCCGGCCAGATGATCGGAATGCTTCTCGGCCTTGGCGCGGAAGTCGTTCAAATCAATGTTGCCATTCTCATCCGCCTGCACCGGAACCACCTGCCAGCCCACCATCTGCGCCGAGGCCGGGTTGGTCCCGTGCGCCGAGGTTGGGATCAGGCAGACATTGCGGTGCCCTTCGCCGCGGGCGAAGTGATAGTTGCGGATGGTCAGCAGGCCTGCATATTCGCCCTGCGCGCCCGAGTTGGGCTGCTGCGAGATCGCGTCATAGCCGGTGATCTGGCACAGCTTGTCGTTCAGATCGGCAATCATCTCGTGATAGCCCTGCGCCTGATCGTCGGGGCAGAACGGATGCAGATTGCCGAACTCGGGCCAGGTGACCGGGATCATCTCGATCGTGGCGTTCAGCTTCATGGTGCACGAGCCCAGCGGGATCATCGCTCGGTCCAGCGCCAGGTCGCGGTCGGCCAGACGCCGCATATAGCGGGTCATCTCGGCCTCGGCCCGGTTCTTGTGGAAGATCTCGTGGGTCAGATACGGCGTCTCGCGCAGCGCGTAGTCCGGCAGGCGGTACTGCTTGTTCGAGCTGTCGTCTGTCTTGTCGATGCCAAAGGCCCCCCAGACAGCCTCGATGGTCTCGGGCCGGGTCTGTTCGTCCAGGCTGATGCCCACGCGTGTATCGCCGACCTTGCGCAGGTTGACACCCCGGGCCACTGCGGCCTCCATGACGGTCTTCTGCAGGTGGCCGACCTCAACGGTGATGGTGTCGAAGAACACCTCGGGTTCGACCGAGAAGCCCGCCTCTTCCAGGCCAGCGGCCAGGCGCGAGGTCTTGCGGTGCACCGATTGCGCGATGGCCTTGATGCCATCGGGGCCGTGATACACGGCATACATCGAGGCAATCACCGCCAGCAGCGCCTGCGCAGTACAGACGTTCGAGTTCGCTTTCTCGCGGCGAATATGTTGCTCGCGGGTTTGCAGCGCGAGGCGATACGCTTTGTTGCCGCGGCTGTCGATGCTGACGCCGATGATCCGGCCCGGCATGGACCGCTTCAGCTTGTCGGTGGTCGCCATGTAAGCGGCGTGCGGGCCGCCATAGCCCATCGGCACGCCAAAGCGCTGGGTCGAGCCGATGGCGATATCCGCGCCCATCTCACCCGGTGACTTCAGCAGGGCCAGCGACAGGATGTCGGCAGCAACGATGGCGATGGCTTTGTGCTCATGCAGCGCTGCGATTTCCTTGGTGAAGTCGCGCACATGGCCGTGGGTGCCGGGGTATTGGAAGATCGCGCCAAAGACGGCACCTGCATCCAGCGTGTCCGGATCGGCGACTTGCACGTCGATGCCCAGAGGCTCAGCGCGGGTTTTGATGACTGCGATGGTCTGCGGGTGGCAGTTCTTGTCAACAAAGAAGGCCGCGTTGTTGGCTTTCGAACGCCCGCCGCGCTTGGCCATCGCCATGGCTTCGGCCGCCGCTGTGGCTTCGTCCAGCAAGGACGCGTTCGCCACGTCCAGCCCGGTCAGGTCGCTGACCATGGTCTGGAAGTTCAGAAGCGCCTCAAGACGGCCCTGGCTAATCTCGGGCTGATAGGGCGTGTAGGCGGTGTACCAGGCCGGGTTTTCCAGAATGTTGCGCAGGATCGGCGCCGGCGTGGTGGTGCCGTAATAGCCCTGACCGATCAGCGAGGTCAGAACCTTGTTCTTGCTCGCCACCTCTTTCATGTAGAACAGCGCATCGCGCTCGGTCATCGCCGGGCCCCAGTCCAGCGGCTCTTTCTGGCGGATCGCCGGCGGGACGGTGGCGTCGATCAGTTGGTCCAGCGTCTTGAAGCCGATCACCTTGAGCATGTCGCGCATCTCGGTCGGGCTGGGACCGATATGGCGGCGATTGGCAAAGTCATAGGCTTCGTAGTCAGTCAGTTTGAAAGCCATTGCAGCGCTCCTATGAATAAGTCAGGTCGGGCGGAGACCGCGCAGGCCTCCGATACATCATCACGAGCCGGTCCGGCCCGAACGGGCGGAGCCCCATTCAGGGCTCCGGTCTGGATCAGCCGATGAAGTCCTTGTAGCCGGCCTCATCCATCAGATCTTCCAGCTGCGACGCGTCGGTGATCTTGATCTTGTAGATCCATGCCTCACCTTCGGGGTCTTCGTTCAGCGCGCCAGGATTGTCGGCCAGCGCCTCGTTGACCTCGACGATCTCGCCATCAACCGGGGCATAGAGTTCCGAGGCCGCTTTGACGGATTCAATCACACCGATCTCGCCGTCTTTCTCGAACTCGTCACCCACTTCCTGCTGTTCCACGAAGACCACATCGCCCAGCTGCTCGGCGGCATGTTTGGTGATGCCCAGAGTGGCCGTGTCGCCGTTCACGTCGATCCACTCGTGCTCTTCGGAATAATAGGTTGCCATCTTGTCTCTCTCCTGACTTCAACGCTTGTAATTCTGGGTGACGAAGGGCAGCGCCACGATCTCGGCCGGTTGTGGCTTGCCCCGAATGATCAGATTGACGGTCTCGCCCGGCTCACCATGGCCTGCGGACACATAGCCCATCGCAACGGGGCCACCGACCGTCGGGCCAAACCCGCCCGAGGTGATCTGGCCAATGGTGTTGCCTTCCGTACACTGGATCTCAACGCCCTGACGCGCAGGCGCGCGGCCCTCGGGCTTGATGCCCACCAGCTTGCGGGATGCGCCCTCGGCCAGTTCTCTCTGGATGCGCTCGGCCCCCGGGAACCCGCCCTCTTCCTTGCGGCGCTTCTGGATCGCCCAGCTCAGCGAGGCTTCGATGGGTGAGGTGCTCTGGTCGATGTCATTGCCATAGAGGCACAGCCCCGCTTCAAGCCGCAGGCTGTCGCGCGCGCCCAGACCCGCCGGTTCGCAATCCTCATGCGCCAGGAAGGCGCGGGTGATCTCAATCGCCTTGTCCTCGGGGATCGAGATCTCGTACCCGTCCTCACCGGTATAACCCAGGCGTGAGATACGGCATTCGACGCCGTTGATATCGGCCACGGTGGTTTCCATGAACTTCAGATCGCGGGCGGGCGGGCAAAGCTCACCCACAACGTTCTCCGCTGCGGGGCCTTGCACGGCGACCAGCGCGCGGTCGAAGATCTCGGTCACTTCAACGCCGTCCAGGTTGGCCTGCATATGCGGGATGTCCTGATGGCGCAGCGCCGCGTTCACCACCACAAAATAGTGATCCCCCGCATTCGACACGATCAGGTCATCCATGATCCCGCCGTCTTCATTCGTAAAAAACCCGTACCGCGCCTTGCCTTCCTTCAGCGTTGCATAGGCCTGCGGGCAAAGCGCCTCAAGCTTCTCGCCCACATTCTCGCCCTTCAGGATCACCTGCCCCATATGGCTCACATCAAACACAGCCGCCTTCTCACGACACTGCTTATGCTCCCCCATGATCCCCAACGGATACTGAACAGGCATCTCCCAGCCCGCAAAATCAACCATCTTCCCACCCAACTCAACATGAAGAGAGTAAAGTGGAGTGCGCTTCGGTG
>NZ_JBSWYP010000029.1:0-2877 GCF_056161185.1 Ruegeria sp. ABV3_008
TCCACCCTCTCAACTCAGCTGTTCATCGCCGCCCAAACGCGCGACGGGCTCACCGGCATGTCGATGTGATCCACCGCCTTGCCGCCCGAGTTCATCGCATCCAGAACCGCATTGACCACAGCCGGCGGAGAGCCAATCGCCCCGGCCTCACCACAGCCCTTCACCCCCAGCGGGTTGTGCGTGCAGGGAGTCTGGCTGGAATGATCCACGCCGTAGAAGGGCACATCATCGGCGCGCGGCATGGCGTAGTCCATGAAGGACGCGCTCAACAGTTGGCCATTCTCATCATAGGCGCAGTTCTCCAGCAGAGCCTGGCCGATACCCTGACCGATGCCGCCATGAACCTGGCCATCCACGATCATCGGGTTGACGATGTTGCCAAAGTCATCGGCGGCGGTGAAGGACTCAATGCTGACCTGACCGGTCTCGGGATCAACCTCAACCTCGCAGGCATAAGCGCCCGAGGGGAAGGTGAAGTTGGCCGGGTCGTAGAACGCGGTCTCCTCCAGCCCCGGCTCAACCTCCAGCGGGAAGTTATGCGGCACATAAGCTGTCAGGGTCACGTCGCCCCAGGCCACCGACTTGTCGGTGCCCGCGACGCTGAACTGACCGTCCTTCAGCTCGATATCGGCCTCGGAGGCTTCCAGCAGGTGGGCTGCGATCTTCTTGGCCTTGTCGATCACCTTCTCGGTGGCCTTCACCATGGCCGAGCCACAGACCGCCAGCGAGCGCGAGCCATAGGTGCCCATGCCGAACGGGATCTTCGAAGTGTCGCCATGCACGATCTCGACCATCGACTCGTCGATACCGATCATGTCGGCCACAACCTGCGGGAAGGCGGTCTCATGCCCCTGCCCATGGCTATGCGCGCCAACCATGACGCTGATCGAGCCGGTGGCATTCACCCGCACGGTGGCCGCGTCATAGAGACCCGCCCGGGCCCCCAGCATGCCAACGATGTTCGAGGGCGCAATGCCACACGCCTCGATATAGCAGTTGATGCCCAGACCCCGCAGCTTGCCCTTGGCCTCGCTCGCCGCACGGCGGGCCGCAAAGCCTGCCAGATCGGCGGCGGCCTCAAGCTTGTCCATGGTCCCGTTGTAATCCCCGGTGTCATAGGTCAGCGCCACCGGCGTGTCATAGGGGAACTGGGTGATGAAGTTCTGACGGCGCAGGGCAATCGGATCGACTCCCAGCTCGCGCGCAGCTTTATCCACCACGCGTTCCAACTGGAACGTCGCCTCGGGCCGGCCCGCGCCGCGATAGGCATCCACCGGCACTGTGTTGGTGAACATCGCCTTCACATTCACCTGAATGACCGGCGTCTTGTAATTGCCTGCCATCAGTGTGCCGTGCAGCCATGTGGGCACGGAGCTGGAGAAGGTCGACAGATACGCCCCAAGGTTCGCGTAGGTGTTGGTCCGCAACCCGATGAAGTTATTGTCTGCATCCAGCGCCAGTTCGATTTTGCTGACATGATCCCGGCCATGGGCGTCCGACATGAACGCCTCGGACCGGCTGGAGGTCCACTTCACCGGGCGGTTGCAGGCCTTGGCGGCGAAGGTACAGAACGCCTCTTCCGCATAGTGGAAGATCTTGGTGCCAAAGCCACCGCCCACATCCGGGGCCACCACGCGGACCTTATGCTCGGGCAGGCCCAGCACAAAGGCGCACATCAGCAGGCGGATCACATGCGGATTCTGCGAGGTGGTATAGAGCGTGTACTCATCCGTGCCCCGCTTATACTCACCCACCGCCACGCGCGGTTCCATCGGGTTGGCGACCAGGCGGTTGTTGACCAGATCCAGCGTGGTCACATGGGCCGCATTTGCGAAGACCTCATTGACCTTGGCGTCATCCGCTTCACCCAGCTGCCAATCATAGCAGATGTTGTTCTTCAGATCGTCATGGACCAGCGTCGCGCCCTCTTGGGCTGCGGCCTTCATGTCGATCACTGCGGGCAGTTCTTCGATGTCCACCTCGATCGCCTCGGCCGCATCGCGCGCCTGTTCCAGGCTGTCGGCCACAACGGCGGCAATGGGATCGCCCACATGGCGCACTTTACCCTGCGCCAGAATGGGATGCGGAGGCTCCTGCATCGGCGCGCCGTGCTTGTCCGTCACCTCCCAGCCGCAGGGCATGCCCCCCACGCCTTCAAAATCCTTGCCGGTGAACACCTTGACCACACCCGGCATGGCTGCCGCCGCCGAGGTGTCGAGGCTGGTGATCCGACCATGCGCGATATCCGAGCGCAGGAAATGAACATAGGCCTGTCCGGCCACGTTGATGTCGTCGGTATAATTGCCTGCTCCGGTCAGAAAGCGCACGTCCTCGCGCCGCTTGGAACTGGCTCCGATGCCACTGTCTTTGGGCATTGCTTGTTCTCCTCCCTCGGGCCGCTTATTCGGCGGCGATGCTGCTGACGTCCTGGCCCGAAGCGGCCATGATCGCCTTGACGATGTTGTGATAGCCCGTGCAGCGGCACAGGTTGCCTTCCAGATACTTGCGGATCTCACCCTCGGACGGGCGCGGATTGTCCTTCAGCAAGGCCGCCGCGCTCATCACCATGCCTGGCGTGCAAAAGCCGCATTGCAGCCCGTGGTGATCCTGAAACGCCTGCTGGATCGTGTTGAGCGTCCCATCCTCGGCCGCCTGACCCTCAATCGTGCCGACCTCGGCACCGTCGGCCTCAACCGCCAGCATGTTGCACGACTTCACGGCCTCGCCGTTTACATGCACCACACAGGCCCCGCATTGCGCCGTATCACAGCCAACATGCGTCCCCGTCAAAGACAAATGATCCCGCAAAAAACCAGACAATAACGTCCGACCCTCAACTTCACCGCTCACAGACATGCCATTCACAGTCAGCGATAT
>NZ_JBSWYP010000030.1:0-2504 GCF_056161185.1 Ruegeria sp. ABV3_008
TGAGAATGGCGGTGAGAAAGTCGACCACGGTAGCGGCGGGATGACCCTGCTGCGGGCGGCGTAAAAGTCGTCCATCTTTGCCCTTTCTTTTGACGGAGGGAGGGTGGGAGGATCTTCACCGTGGACTTGTATCGTAAAGTTCGTCTGGCTTGTGCCGAGGGCATGAGCCAACGAGAAGCGGCCCGTCATTTTGGGATATCTCGTGACAGCGTTCGCAAGATCTTGGCGTTCTCGGTCCCACCTGGATACCGGCGGTCAGCACCGATCCGGCGGCCCAAGCTGGATGGTTTTACCGGGATCATCGACCAATGGTTGTCAGAAGATCGGCAACGACCGCGCAAACAGCGGCATACGGCCAAGCGGATCTTCGAGCGACTGCGCGATGAGCATGGCTTCGAGGGTGGTTACACCATCATCAAGGATTATGTTCGGGAGCATGGTCGACGGCATCGTGAGATGTTCGTACCGCTTAACCATGCACCGGGCCATGCTCAGGCCGACTTCGGCGAAGCAGTGGTGGTGATCGGTGGCATTGAGCAGAAGGCTCACTTCTTTGCCTTGGATCTGCCGCACAGCGATGCCTGTTACGTTCGAGCCTATCCAGCGGCGACGGCCGAGGCCTGGATGGATGGGCACGTCCATGCGTTTGGGTTCTTCGGTGCGGTTCCGCAGTCGATCCTGTACGACAACGACCGGTGCCTTGTGGCGAAGATCGAGCCCGACGGAACTCGCAGACGCGCGCGGCTGTTCAGCGAGATGCTGTCTCATTACGTGATCCGGGACCGCTACGGGCGTCCTGGCAAGGGCAACGACAAGGGGTCCGTCGAAGGGCTGGTTGGCTATTCCCGGCGCAACTTCATGGTGCCGGTCCCGAGTTTTCCGACTTGGGATGCCTTCAACAACTGGCTCAAAGAGCAGTGCCGGAAGCGCCAATACGATAAGCTGCGCGGGCACAATGAGACGATTGGAGAGCGGCTTCAACGCGATCTGGAGATCATGACGCCGCTTCCCGCCCGTTCCTTCGAGGCCTGTGACCAGGCCACGGGCCGTGTCAGCTCTCTTGCCCTCGTGCGCTATAAGACCAACGACTATTCCGTGCCGGTTGCCTACGGCCATCGCGATGTCTGGATCCGCGCCTATGTTGACCGGGTGGTCATCGGGTGTGGTGGTGAGGCCATCGCGCGGCATGTTCGCAGCTACAACCGCGAGGACATGGTCTTCGATCCGGTTCATTACCTGCCGCTGATTGAGAAGAAGATAAACGCTTTCGAACAGGCGGCTCCTCTGACTGGATGGGAACTGCCCAAGGCATTCACCACCCTTCAGAAGTTGATGGAAGCGCGCATGCTGAAAGCCGGACGGCGCGAATACGTGCAGGTCCTACGGCTGCTCGAAAGCTTCGAGATGGAAGAGGTTCATGCTGCCGTGAAGACGGCTCTCCAGCTGGGAGCAATCAGCTTTGATGCCGTGAAGCATCTGGTGCTGTGTCGGGTGGAGCGGCGGCCGCCGAGGCTCGATCTGGATGTCTATCCGTATCTGCCACGGGCCAAGGTGGCGACGACGTCACCCTCCAGCTACATGTGCTTGACAACAGGTGCCTCGACATGACGGAGACACCACAGATCCTGCTGAACCACCAACTCAAAAAGCTGAAGCTGCCGACCATCCTGCGTGAATACGACAAACAGGCTCGGCTCTGTGCCGCCGAGGGCCGCGACCATGTCCAGTTCCTGGCCCGTCTGATCGAGCTCGAACTCATCGACCGGGAACGGCGGATGATCGAACGCCGGATCAAGGCAGCGCGGTTCCCTGCCACCAAAAGTCTCGACAGCTTCGACTTCACGGCGATCCCAAGCCTCAACAAGATGCAGGTGCTGGAACTGGCGCGCGGTGAATGGATCGACCGCTGCGAAAACGTCATCGCTCTCGGTCCCAGCGGCACTGGTAAAACCCACGTGGCGCTCGGCCTCGGTCTGGCCGCCTGCCAGAAAGGCCTGGCGGTTCGCTTCACGACCGCTGCCGCAATCGTCCACGAGTTGATGGAGGCCCGCGACGAGCGCCAACTCTTGAGGCTTCAAAAGCAACTCGTGAAACAGAAGCTCCTGATCATCGACGAGTTGGGCTTCGTGCCCCTCAGTAAGACCGGCGCTGAGTTGCTGTTCGAGTTGATCTCCCAACGATACGAGCGCGGCTCGATCCTGATCACCTCGAACCTGCCCTTCGACGAATGGACGGAAACCTTCGGCTCCGAGCGCCTCACCGGTGCCTTGCTCGACCGGCTGACCCACCACGTCAGCATTCTGGAGATGAACGGAGAAAGCTATCGCCTGGCACAGAGCAGGGCTCGGCAGAACTCCTAATACACAGAAAAGATTGGTCCTAACGGACCAAGACGCCTTGGCAACCGCCAGCTATTTGGGAGCGCGTTTGCCAAGGCGTCGGCCACCCAAGCAATGGACGACTTTTGCTCCGCCCCGTGGCCGACTTTCTCACCGCCGTTGACA
>NZ_JBSWYP010000031.1:0-1785 GCF_056161185.1 Ruegeria sp. ABV3_008
AAAAGCGCCGCCCTTTTGGGCGGCGCTTGGATTGTTTGTGTTTTGGTGGGTTTATTCTGCGGCCTGTGGTGCCTCGGCGTGTTTGTCACGCTGGCTGTCGCGGAACAGCGCCTTGGCGAGGGCGACCATCATCAGACCCATCACCATGGTGAAGGGCAGCGCGCCGATGATCATCGCGTTGCGCAGCGCGTCCATCGGGTTGTTCTCACCCGCTGCAAGGATCAGCGCGCCGATCACCGCCAACAGGATCAGACCCCAGATGATGCGGTGTTTGATGCCCGTCTCTTGGCTGCCGCCCGACATGATCGTGTTCATCACCAGAATGCCCGAATCCGCCGAAGTCACCAGGAAGGTCATGATCAGGATCACGCACATCACGTTCAGCATCGACAACAGACCGCCGTCGATCATGTAGGACAGCGTCACGAACAGCTTGTTGGTGTTCGATGCCCCGATGATAGCGCCTCCGGCTTCACCGGCCAGTTCCAGATCGATCGCGGTGCCGCCCAGAACCGTCATCCATGCAAAGCAGACCAGCGCCGGTGCGAAGACACAGCCCAGGATGAACTCACGCACGGTGCGACCCTTCGAGATGCGCGCCAGGAACAGGCCCACAAAGGGCGAGAACGCAATCCACCAGGCCCAGTAGAACGTGGTCCAGCCTGCCTGCCAGCCAAACTGACGACCCTGCTCACCGGCGGCATAGGCCGCGGCCAGAGTGGCCTCATCCAGTTCCGCTGCTGCGCCTTCAAGACCGCTCTTGAAGCCGTCATAGCTGCCCCAGGCATTGGTCGCGCCACCCATCAGGGCATCCGCATGGGCCTGAGCCTCGGCCGGCAGAGCTGCCGCAAACGCCTCGGCCGAGAGCGGGCCGTAGGCGCCAAAGCTCAGCGACAGGAAGTGCAGGATGTAGTCCACCAGCGCGGTGCCATAGGTGGTCATCGCAAAGACAAACGAGCCGAAGACGACAAACGTACCCAGCAGAATGATCGACAGCACCAGGTTCAGGTTCGACAGGTACTTAACACCGCGTCCAACACCCGACACGGCCGAGATGATCGACAGGCCCATGATCACCAGCAGACCTGCAATCAGGCCAACTTTCGACGGGGCCGGAACCTCACCGCTCAGGTCCATGATCCACTCCATCCCGGTGATCGCATAGACACCGTCGATGAACTGGCTGACACCATATCCGATGGTGACCGACACACCCAGGATCGTTGCCACAACGCCCAGAACGTCGACCACATGGCCCAGGAAACCGTTCATCAGCTTGCCAAACAGCGGCGTCAGCGCCGAGCGGATGGTCAGCGGCATGTTGCGCGTATAGGCGTAATAGGCCAGCGACAGGCCGGTCACCACGTAGATCGCCCAGGCGTGGAAGCCATAGTGCAGATAGGTGTAGCGATAGGCCGACTGGACCGCCTCGGGCTCATTGCCGGGCACGTCGCCCGCAACAACCACGGGGTTGGAACCCCACAGGCCCAGAGGCTCGGCGGTGGCGAACACCATCAGGCCCACACCCAGACCGGCCCCGAACATCATCGAGAACCATGAGAAGTTCGAGAACTCGGGCTTTTCGCCGTGCGTGCCCATCACCCGCTTGCCGGTGGCCGGCAGCAGCGCAACGATGGCCAGAAAGAAGAAAAACAGACCTACGATGACCACGTAGAAACTGTTGAAGACCTCCAGAATCTGAGAGTTCCAGCTGCCCAGAGTGCTGTTCGCGTTCGCCGGAAAAATCAGCGCCCAAAGCACAAGGGCTACCATCACACCCTTACT
>NZ_JBSWYP010000032.1:0-1306 GCF_056161185.1 Ruegeria sp. ABV3_008
TTCAGGCAAAGTGGGTTCGATCCGGACCTTCGCCACGTGTTTCATCAAGGCCTATTGCTCGGACAAAGCCGCCCTTCAGTCAGTGGGTGGTTCGTAGGGGTCCGGCGTTCCTGGGGGAATCGGAGGAAACTCCTCGAAGGTAGCAATGTGCTCCTGCAACTGCGGCAACGCCTTTTCTGCCGCCCATGTGTGCGGGAAGAGAACGCTTTCGCGCTCGTGCGGATCATTCAGAAGGTTGTAGACCCTTGGTGTGTCGAAAGACTCCGTCGCGCCAAAAGCCGTTGTGTTCTCTTTGAACAGAACTTTCCAGTCCTTCCATTTTACACCGAATATCTGTTCTCCCATGTAGACGATCACGCCTTCTCGGTTCGATCTCGGCTGGACACCTAGAAAGAACTCGGACTGGTCGATGCCATCAAATGCCCGGTCGTCCGGCACTTGGCCTCCTGCAAATGCCGCCAGTGTTGGAAAAAGGTCCATCGAGTGGACAACGTCGTTGCTTTCTGAACCAGCGGGGATCTTCCCCGGCCACTTGATGGCGAAAGGCACGCGCATGCTTCCTTCAAGGCTGGTGAACAGAGTACCGCGCCATGGTCCTGCAGTACCATGTACCGCAGGAACCGGCGAGACATTGGCGTTTCCAACCGGAAGAGCTTCGGGGCCGTTATCTGCAGTAAATATCACCACGGTTTCGTCGGAAACACCTGCCCCCTCGATCGCATCAACGATACGTCCAATATAGCTATCTGTTTGAAGTAGAATGTCGGCCCAGACGCCGTTTCCAGTAGCGCCATCAAACTCGTCGGACGCGATGTTTGGATAGTGGGTCTGCGTATATGCAAGATAGATGAAAAACGGCGCATCTTCCCCACTCTTAGCTTCGATGAAATCGATGGCTTTCTTAGTCAGGTCGCCATCTATCTCGCCGCGGTAGTCCAAGTCATAGTCCCGCGCGATGGTTGCTGGCTGCCCTGCAACTCCCTGCATCACAACAGGCTCTTCCATGTTGGCTTCAGCAAATCCCGGAAGCGTGCGCCAGACTGTAACGTCCGTGGTTTCAACACCGTAAAATTCGTCGAATCCTTGATTCGTTGGATAGCGCCCTTCGGTCCATCCAAGGTGCCATTTTCCGTACATGGCCGTGTTATATCCTGCTTCCTTGAGCATCTCGGCCATCGTGATTTCCCACTGAGTCAGACCGTAAACGCCGCCTCCCAGTGGGACTGTATGGTTTCCGCTCCGGATGCCATATCGTCCTGTCATGGTCGCTGCGCGGGACGGCGTGCACTGACTTTCCACGTTGAAG
>NZ_JBSWYP010000033.1:0-1305 GCF_056161185.1 Ruegeria sp. ABV3_008
GGCTTATACCGGTCAGTCAGTGAATTCTGCTCAAAGTCTACTTTGCAGTCAAAGCAGCCGATAGATTCACTATTGCACATTGCAGGCTAGTCTTCGCTAAGATTTAGGCGACCTGCATTAAGCCAATCTGACAACTCTGTTCTTTCGTTAGGGTCAGGTGGGCCCGCAGGAGTTGGAGGGTCAACAGGCAATGGACTGTCTGATCCGACAATCGCTCGAACACTTACGGTATCTTCCGAAACATTCCAAACAAGCAAGTCCTGAGCCAAAGTGAGCGGGCCGTCATAAGTCTTTCGGATTGCAGCAATTGTGTCAGGAGCAATATCGAAGTCGGCAAATGTATGGTAGGCAATCGCGTGCCGCGGCTCGATCATTGAGAATAGTTTTCCGCACGCGTCTGGTGGCGTGTGAACCACCGTTGCCACTAATCGGGCGCGTTCAGGGTCGTAGTTTTTGGTATCGATAAATTGTTGGATCGTTAAGTAGCATTCGTGAATGACAAGATCCGCTTCTTTAGCGTTCTCCACGAACCACTTGTTCGGGTTGGTGTCACCCGAGTAGACGAATTTTAGTCCTTTCCACTCCAAGCTGTAGGACACTGAACCATCTATGCCGTGAATCGCGGGCCAAGATCGAATGACGACACCGTCGCTTTCATAAACTACTTGTGTCTGAGAATAGTCGAACTCAGTCACCGAAAGGTGTCCGCCTGCCGAGGGCATATTCCCGCGCCGGCCTGCCACGTCCCAGGCCAACATTTTCAGGAGGCCATCCATGGCCGCTGCGGTCCCGTATTCTGGCTTTAAGCCACTTGGTCCCCAAACCCGCAGTGGAACGGTTCGGTTTGACACCCAGCCACCCACAAAAAGTGCATCGAAGTCTCCAATATGATCTACGTGCAGGTGGCTAATGAACACCTTGTCGAGATAAGTGTATGGGATTTCCAATGCGGCCAAATTGGCTAACGAACCGGTTCCGACATCGAATAGGAACTTGTCGCCATTGCCAAGTTCAACCAACCACGACGCTGACGCTTGGGAGTGTCGAAAATTAGGTGTTCCAGTTCCCAGCGAGATAACTCGCATCTCCGCTTCGCCGAGCGGCTCTGTGTTTGGATAATAGAACTTTCTCTCTCCGGATGAACCAGCTGAAGCAGCGCCGCAGCAAATCGATGCAAATAAAAAACTCAATGCCGGTAGTAATCTTAGACGCACAGCTTCCTCCGACTTGCTGACGCATTCCATGGTACAACTAAATCACTTCATTCCAAAGTTGGACGTCTGCTTTGGGCTCGAAGCAGTCGTT
>NZ_JBSWYP010000034.1:0-1227 GCF_056161185.1 Ruegeria sp. ABV3_008
TTACAGGTTCGGATAGATAGGGAAGCGGGCGCAGAGGTCAGCGACTTCTGCTTTGACCTTGGCCTCGACGTCGGCGTTGCCGTCTTCGCCATTGGCGGCCAGACCGTCGACCACTTCGATGATCCAATCCGCGATCTGGCGGAATTCGACCTCGCCGAAGCCGCGCGTGGTGCCGGCGGGGCTGCCGAGACGGATGCCCGAGGTGATGGTCGGCTTCTCTGGATCAAACGGTACGCCGTTCTTGTTGCAGGTGATATGCGCGCGGCCCAAGGCCTTCTCGGTCGCGTTGCCCTTCACACCTTTGGGGCGCAGGTCGACCAGCACCACATGGGTGTCGGTGCCATGGGTCACCGTGTCCAGACCGCCCTTGATCAGCTGATCCGACAGCGCCTGCGCGTTGGTGATGACTTGGCTGATATAGGTCTTGAACTCGGGGCGCAGAGCCTCGCCGAAGGCAACCGCCTTGCCTGCGATGACATGCATCAGCGGACCACCCTGAATCCCGGGGAAGATCGCTGAATTCACTTTCTTAGCGATATCTTCATCATTGGTCAGGATCATACCCCCACGCGGTCCGCGCAGGGTCTTGTGGGTTGTCGTGGTCGCGACATGCGCGTGCGGGAAGGGGCTGGGATGCTCGCCTGCGGCCACCAGACCGGCGAAATGCGCCATGTCCACGTGCAGATAGGCGCCAACCATGTCGGCGATCTCGCGCATGCGGGCAAAGTCGATCTGACGCGGGATGGCCGAGCCGCCTGCGATGATCAGCTTGGGCTGGTGTTCTTTTGCCAGCGCCTCGACCTGATCGTAGTCGAGCATGTTGTCTTCTTTGCGCACGCCATATTGCACGGCGTTGAACCACTTGCCCGACTGGTTCGGGCGGGCACCGTGGGTCAGGTGACCACCGGCATCCAGCGACATACCCAGAATGGTGTCGCCGGGCTGGATCAGCGCCTGGAACACGCCCTGGTTGGCCTGGCTGCCCGAGTTCGGCTGCACGTTGGCGAAACCACAACCAAACAGCTCTTTCGCGCGGTCGATGGCCAGGTTTTCGGCGATATCGACGAACTGGCAGCCGCCATAGTAGCGACGGCCGGGATAGCCTTCGGCGTATTTGTTGGTCATCACCGAGCCCTGCGCCTCCATCACGGCGGCAGAGACGATGTTTTCCGACGCGATCAGCTCGATCTCGTCGCGCTGACGGCCCAGCTCGGACGTGATCGAGCC
>NZ_JBSWYP010000035.1:0-651 GCF_056161185.1 Ruegeria sp. ABV3_008
TGTCAACTTGAAGGTGTCTCGGCTGGTCAGCGATCTTTCCTGGTTGAAGTGGTTGTATTCGGAGGAATGGACGGAAGCGAATTTCTGTAAACTTTGCATGTCCCTGAAACGCTTCATCGCGCGTTCACGCCGTCGAAACGGCAGGTGCGAGTTCTCGACGCGGTTATTGAGCCACCTGCCCGTCTGTTGTTTTTCGATAGCACCAAGCTCTCTGAGAGCGGCCCGGTACGATGCGAAGCAATCCGTGACGACGTTTTCCGCTTTACCGTATCGCTTCATCAATTTCCTGAGAAATTTCAGTGCTGCAGCTTTGTTTAGGCGTTTGGTAACAACGGCTTCCAGTACCTCACCTTCATGATCAACAGCCCGCCAGAGGAAACGCCGCTTGCCATTCACCTTCAAGGAACCTCGTCCACGTGCCACTTTCATTTGGAGAACGCGCGCAACTGCCGAACTCGCTTCCGCATTGTCTCAGCAGCAAACATCTGGCCAAACCGGTTCCACCAATATCGAACAGTTTCGTGGCTCACGTCGATGCCTCACTCGTGCAGCAGATCTTCGACATTCCGAAGCGAGAGCGGGAAACGGATGTACAGCATCACCGCAAGACGAATGATTTCGGGACTGGTTTTAAAGTACTTGAAAGAGGCA